>NZ_FNRR01000003.1:0-732265 GCF_900107875.1 Paenibacillus sp. 276b
TCCATCTACAACCGAAATAGCTTCTGCATTGAATGATACTTCATACTTGTTCTCGATATATTCTTTGATTTCTCCCAGGGTGCTTGGCACTTCGGCACCACTCTCATTAACTAAACCTGCTGCTAGGAACTTCGCTCCAGTTTCGGTTACTCTGGCAACGTTAAGCGTTTTTAATCCATTAGCTGGCGCGGCTAAATACCACTGTGCAAATGCCGTAGTGTTCCCGTTGATCACTGTTGTACCGTCCAAAGATGTTCCGCTTCCATCTGCTACTGTGTTCCAGCCTGCAAAAGCATACCCTTCTCTTGAAGGTGCAGCTGGCAAAGTCACTGTTTTACCCGCTTCCACTGTTGCTGCAGTTGGGGCTGTACCATTAGCTCCGTTGAGGTTGAAAGCCACTGTATATGTCACCTTCGTTTGGTCACCGCCTCCATCTGTGGAACCACCCCCAGATCCACCTGAAGAAGAACTGCCACTTGATGATGAAGTTGCAGTAGATGGTGTGTTTACAATAATGCTACCTTTCTGGTCACCCTGGACATTGCTCGGTCTTGCATCAAAAGTAGAATTTTGAGAACCAGAATTAAGTGTTACTGTTGTAATATTGGAAGCACCCAGTAGTTTAGAGATGGCGTTCAATACCAAGTTTACAACTTGCGCACCACTGCTCAGTTGGATTGTATTGTTAGCAGCTGCAGCATCAACTGTTACATCCTGAATCGAACCACTGAGCAATTTCACGGATACGGATGCGCTAAAGATATCAACGTCGTCAAATTTACCGTTCAATTGTACTGTTGCGTTGGCTGGCAGTTCTTTGGCCAATTCAACATCGGTGAAACCTTCGCCGTTCAGATCGCTCTCTTCCAATTTAGCTGATGATTGAACAATAACCTTCTGGGCTTTAGTGGTACCTTCAGCTACTAGACGAACTGTACCGTCCTTTTTATTAACTAAAATGTTGACCAGCACTGAATCCACGAAATGAATAGAGTTCTCACCGCCACCCTCGACGTTAGTGGTGCCGTGAACTTTTACGTTTTTAATTGTTACGTCTCCACTGCCAATACCTGCTGCAAGTAACAGATTTCCTTTAATTTCGTAGTTTTCCAGAGTTACACCAGGCACATTAATAATCACATCGCCGTTGACTATCTTTGTCTCTTGCGTATTACCGTAAATTCCAGCCTTATCAATAGTTACTGTTTCTGCAGCAACTTCCCGGTTACTCATGGCAGATTCAATAAGCACAACCGCTTCTGCACGAGTTAGCTGCTTCTGGGCTTGGAATGTACCATCTGGATACCCTTTCATGATTCCTTTCTCAATTACTGCCGCAACGCTCCCCTGGCTCCACGTAGGAATCTTTCCTGCATCTGTAAATTGTTTGATCTCTTCGGTGTTGCTAGTGTTCAATCCAAGAATATTTGAAATCATTGTCGCAGCTTCCTGACGACTTACGTTGGAACCAGGGTGGAAGGTGTTATCCGAGTACCCTTTCACATAACCAGCATTGACTGCTTTTGCTACATCGTTATATGCCCAGTTGGACGGGGACAAATCTTTAAAATTAGCTACGCTTGGATCTGTGAATCCAAACATGCGATTAACCAATGTAATGAATTCGGCGCGCGTAATAGAATTATTCGGTTTTACTGAACCATCTTGATAACCTTTCAAGCTACCATTCTCAATCCAGCTTTGAATTTGTTGCTCTGCCCAGTGCCCTTGTACATCATTTACAGATTGTGCAGATACAGGACTAAGCGAAGACAATGCCATACTCAAACTTAAAGCACTAACAACTGCTCCACGTAGTTTCTTCTTTTTACTCATGTTATCCTCCTAAAGTCTTATGTATTATCCATCCAAAATCGTTTTAACAGGTTGTTAGCTGATTAATAGAAATCTAACAATCTGTTATATGAGTCTAATTAACTATCAAACTAGATCTATACTACCATATGTTAATAGAATTATTCTACTATATTTTAACTTTTAATAATGGTTCAGGAAGGAAACTAGTATTCTTTCCCACAAAACCTCACTATTTACAAGCCTTATCCAGCTACTCAGCGTCAAATTTGCATATTTACCCCATAGACCTTTCAGTTTTGTGCACTGATAAAAATAATACCAAGTCTGATTCCAGAATGAGCTCATAAAGTACCTCAAGTAGCATGATATAACTATTAAAAACAAGAGGTACTATAAAATCATGTTGAAAATTATTTCATCCAAATAGTCTTGATGTATCATAAGTTCTTGAGATTTTTGTTATTAGTAGAGTAGGAGACTGAATTTCATTGCAGGGATAAGCCCTCTGTTTTACTTTTCTATTTTTCTAGCTCCCCTTCATAAAACTGCGCATGAGGTTTCAAACTGCTTTATGATGTTCTTCTTCCTGTGTCAATACGGATTCTTTTTATAATTTAGTCATTTTCTAATAGCTTAGCGTCACTCCATAAATGCCACGACTACCACCACTCGACTTGACCTCTTTCCATACTCCCCAAAGAACATTTCCTAGGTAACCCTGTCGTATAGCGCATGAAACCCACGAGGGAGAGTTCTCTAGTTCCAGACTCAACTTTCTCTTTATCCTCTAAACTTCCAAGGGCTCACACGTTACACAGCCTTTGCCCATCGTTTCGAGGGGTGCTCTCTCTTGTCCTAAATAAATGTTTCTTTTTGCACCTTGGCTCTTACCTCGAACGGACTTTCACCAGCTAATTGAGTCTACCTTAGCTAGGCGCAAACAAAAAAAGACCCCGGAAAAACCGGAGTCTGATGCTAGCGATAATTCAATTGGTAACCATCTAACCATATATGTAGGTCGGATTGTCCGGATGATTATAATTTGATTACGTTAGCTGCTTGCGGTCCACGCGCGCCTTCGACGATGTCGAATTCTACGGATTGACCTTCTTCCAAAGTTTTGAATCCTTCGGATTGAATTGCGGAGAAATGTACGAATACGTCGCCGCCGTCTTCAGTTTCAATGAAACCGTAACCTTTTTCTGCGTTGAACCATTTTACTTTACCTTGCATGCACTAACATTCCCTTCGTCATCAAATGAAGTGAGGTTGTGTCAAAGACCCTTGCCCACAACTCAGATAATACCATCCAAAGTTATCCATTGTCAATTGGTAAAGTAAATGTTTTCTTGGAATTTTTTGTAGATTAATTGGGGATTGTGTTGAACGATGGGTTATTGTTAATATATCAGGTTATTAAACTAGTGATAAGTTTTATTTCGGCTATTTTCAAGATAAGATTGATGCTATATCACCCGACTCTTCAGCTACCCGTTACGAGAAAAGTTTACATACTATAATGGTGAAAGGTTAGATCGGCATGTTAAAATTTAGTATATCCACCGCAATGATTATATTTCATTTAACAAGGAGAGATTATAGAAATGATTCACTCACTTCGGAACCAAAAATGGATTGCTATAATTCTACTAACTATCTTTTTTTCCGGGATATTGGTATTGGCTCCATCGCAAACAAATGCTCAAGGGAATCGGATACCTGCAGAGGAATTGAAAGAAATCAGTCGGTTATCCTTCACACTTCGTGATGCCTACCAAACGCAATATACGATCTTTATTTTTGCTCAAGATGAAGAAAGCTCCACCCTAACAAAGGAAGACTTTTGGACTAACAACAATCCTGGTGACCCTACATATACAGGCACTTATCGAGCAGCATTACTGAAAAAAGGAGACTCCTACGGTACAGTACAGTCGGCGGATCTTGGCCTTCATTCCGTTACTTTACCCCAAACATGGCATTACACCATTAAGAGTAAGGAAAAACTTACACCAGATATGCTGTTCATCACGGAGTGGGGGTCATCCAACTTTAATTTGGCTAAACCGTTTATTATTCGATCAGGTGTATTACAACCGTTGAAATTTGTAGATAACAAAGGCAAAAAAATAGACGATTTCTACCCTGCAGGTAGAGGGAATGGCATACGCATGTTGTCTGACGCACGGGTGCAGTTCAAGTTCTACAATAACACTATATTCAAATATGAAATAGAAACCTTCAAACTCAACATTAGCAAACTAGAGTTGCGTTTAAGTGACACCCGATATGTTAATGTTGATCAGCCAAACTGGCCTAACTCAGGAATTGGAGATAGAGCCTATCTCGAAAGTCTGAAGACATCTGCTGTAAAAGGTATTCTGCCGAATCAGCCCAATATCAAGCTGGACATGACCCACAAGTCCATGCTCAATACATTAAAAAAGGCTAAATTCAAGGAGAACGGCGAATGGGGAGCATATTACGTTTATTCGCAATACGCAATCGGTTTTGACTCTTACCTGCACGAACTGGACAACAGATCTAGAATCATGGTTTTCAACCTGTTCGCAGAGCAACGTAATCTCTATCCCGAAACGGTGAAGTTGTGGCTAGGTAAACCACAGAAAGAATATTTAAATGAAGCAGAAGGCGGATATGACATGATCTACAAATACGGTTCGCGTACGCTATCCTTTCATTATCCAGAAGAAGATGAACAGATTTATCTGATAACAATCTATTAGACAAAATAGGTGCGTCATTGAATTAAAAAATGAATAAACTTTACGGAATCGATGTTGAAGTTGCGCTGGAAGTTTAGATCAAGAAAAAACGGTGCAAAATTGTTGAATTACGAACTATTGCTACTGGGCGTTCTAAGGAGTTCTATGATTATATAAGAGGGTGTTAGTTTTTTTGGTGAGCCTACCAAGCCGTTAGCGGAGTGGTGGTGGCGTTTGGATCGAGAGGTGGTTTGGGGACTCATAGTGGGGCTGCGATCAAAAGAGGGATCTTATAACAAGTTTTTGAGATTAATCCAAAATATTTGTACAGAAGCTTAGAATTTAAATTATGAATTTAAACCGAGCGAGCACATACTATCGTTAAAACATAAAGGACCCCTTTAATCTTGATAAGTTCTAATAATAAACTAGAAACTCAAGTTAAGGTAGTCCTTGTGTTTTAAGGAGTAGTTGATAATATCCCACTTATTTTTTTTGATCCATCAATATACTATCCGGGGTGTATGACAATTCATATGCATGACGTTGAGCCTTGGCCTGACCCCTTTGCATTAACCATTCTTCCGACTCACTTTTGAGCAGAGACATTTGATTTAGAATTAATGAATCGTATTGCAGTATATGGTCTATGCGTTTCTTCTGAGAATCAGACAAAGAATTATCATTCAATAAATCTCCTATGCCGTCGACCAGTCCCTGTCGTCCTTCGACAAATTCCTCAAGTTCTTGATACGAAATCTGAGGAATTTGTCTAACTACATTTAAAGTCATTGACTCCAACTCACCAATTTGTTCATCCAGTAACATGGTCTGCATTCCCTGTAGTTAATTTTGCCGCTTGGGACCATGTTTCTCGTAATTCCACTAAGTACCCCAAAGCTTCTTCAGCTGGTTGAACATTCTTTTTGATGTTAGCTTCAATTAACAAGTAATTCACATATTCGTATAAGGATGACAAATTATGAGATACATCATAAGAATAGTCCAGAGAGGCTCGCAACTCACTTACAATATCCTGAGCTTTCTTGAAAAATTCATTGGATTTTTGCACTTCTTGTCCAGTAATACCTTCTATCCCACCTTTTACAAAACGAATTGCACCATCATAGAGCATAATCAACAGTTGAGAAGGTGCGGTCTGCACGGCGGATTGTCTATACTTTTCAAAAGGGGATGATATCATTTCTATTCACTCCTGTTAATCTTATTGACCTGCAAAACTAGCCAGACTTGACGATTGAGAGTTCATTTTGTTAATGGCCTGCTCCATAGCTGTAAACTGGCTATAATATCGAGTTTCCAGGTCTGTAAGTTTCTTAGTCATAGCAGACATTCGGCTTTTCAAATCACTTAATTCTTTACCCATATTGCTGTCTTCATTAAAAGATACACCGACATCAGTCGAATACTTCGAAGTTCCTGCACGACTAGCCATTTGTCCTAGTGTAATATTCACTTTATCATACATCTCATTGAACAGACCTTTAGTAGCAGTACCATCTGCAGATCCGGTAAATAACTCCATTACCTCATCCGGATTTTCTTCTATGGCCTTGGTTAATTTGGCTTCATCTGAGATACTTAGAGCCCCGCCTTCAAACCACTGCCCTGTAGTGATTCCAATCGAGCTCAAAGTTATACCCGAAGTACTTTTAGCAAAAACAACAGAATTCCTTAAGTTGGTTACGGTTTGATTAAGAATTTCATCCCCTTTTAACAGGCCACTCTTTGCCTTTGCTTCCCACCTAGTGACATCATCTTCTTTCATATCTTTCTTTTGCTCATCAGTAAGCGGAGCAAAATCTCTGTAGCGCTCTTCGGATAGTTTAGAGTTTAAAGTATTTAATACGCTGTTATAATCACTAATAAATGACTTAATCGTCTCAACCATTTTAGAAGAGTCAACTTTGGTGTTCACAATCGCCGGTTTATCTGTCTCTGTTTTAGCAAGAAACGTAATGTCTACACCATTCATTCGCAGCGTATTAGAATTCAATTCCATCGGTATGTCGTTAATTGTTACTTCAGCTTTTTTTCCGACTTTTGGTTCGCTCTCAGCCATTTGGAACGCATCCGTTAATGACCCTGAAAATGAAAAATCAGAATTCCCATACTCTTTGGATTTAAGTGTGATTTTCCCACTGGCTTCATCAAAGGAAGCAGTCGCTTTAATATTGGTATCTGCATTTATTTTTTTGATCACAGAATCAATAGACTCCGTGTTGGAGAAAGTAATTTCTTTAGGGCTAGCAGTCGTAGAACTCTTTACACTCAGTGTAAAAGTACCACCTGCTCCTAGATCGCTTAACTTAGAATTTTTGGTTATTCCTTCACCTAGTTTTTTACTGCTCTCAAGGGATGTCTGGGTAGCCAAACTACCTACCGTTATAGTCATGGGAACCTGACTGGCTGTTGGGGATGCTTTTACGGATACAGCTGCTGTATCACCCGTCACTTCTGATTTGTATGCATTCACTTCGGTTGAAATACGGTATTTATTCAACTTATTGTTACGGAAATCTACCAATTGACTGTTAATTGTACGATAGCTGTCGCGTTTCCATTCCAATGTCTGTTTTTGTTGTGACAGCTTATCAAGGGGAGCCCTCGCAGCTGTCATCATTTGTTTGACCAGAGTGTCGGTATCCATACCTGACGTCAATCCAGAAACTCTCATAATATTAACTCTCCTCTATGATTTATATTTTTTCATCTATAATAATCCCGGCAAACTCCATCATCTTAGCTACCAGATCCAACGTTTTCTCTGGTGGAATTTCACGAATTATTTCACCAGTTTCCTTATTCAGTACCTTAACCATAATCGAGTGCGTTTCTTTATGTACTGCAACTTCAAAGGCTGTCTCCGGGCCTTCCAAAGCCTTTAGTGCACGATCAATGGCTTTAATCAACTGTGCTTCTCCTACGGGGATTTTCCCCCCTTGTTTCTCCAGTTGGTCCATCTGCTGCTGATTAACTATCTGAGATGTGAGTGACGAATTACTTGATGAAGACGATGTATATGTGGAGCTACTTCTCTGATTCACAGAACTACCTGTGAAAGACACATCCGGATTCATATTCTTCAGCCCTCCCACTTGTTTACTTCAATATTATATATATCGGTTTGTAGGAGCTATGGCTTTACCCTTTTAATAAAAAAAGAACTGCCTGGCCCATAGGCCAAAGCAGTTCTCTCATAAAACTTAAAATGAATCTTAACGAAGCAATTGCAGAACGCCTTGTGGTTGTTGGTTCGCTTGAGCCAACATCGCTTGAGCAGCTTGTGTAAGGATGTTGTTCTTCGTGAACGACATCATTTCTTTCGCCATATCCACGTCACGAATACGGGATTCAGCAGCTGTCAAGTTCTCGGAAGTTGCACCCAAGTTGTTGATTGTGTGCTCCAAACGGTTTTGGTTTGCACCCAATTTGGAACGCTCTTCGGATACTTTGTTCAAAGCATTGTTAATTGTTGTGATTGCTTTGTCAGCAGATGCCTGAGTTGAGATACGAATACCCTTTGTATCATCAATTACATCTGGATCGACTGCATCAACAGCCACAGCAGTAAGTGCTCCAGCTGCCCCGCTTGTGCCATCAGATTTTACTTCGACATCAAGACCTTTTGTATCAAAAGCTTTCTTAAGGGCAGCTACAACATCGTCTTTAGTTGCAGTGACTGTTCCATCAGCTTTTTGAGCAAGTGTGATAGTAACCGTCCCATCATCCGCGATCGCAACTGAAGTTTTTTCTACATCTGCAGTTCCTACAGTAGCAGTTGCGATAGAAAGATCTTGACTGCTATAGTTAGTAACTGATGCACCTACTGCAGTAAGATCTCTTTCAACACCTTTAACTGTAGATACACCAAGATCTGTGTTACTCATGTTATTAATAGTCAACTTAATGTTTTGGCCAGAGTTAGAACCGATATGGAAAGTTTTATCTGCAAAGGAACCATCCAGTACTTTTTGGTTATTGAACTCAGTGTCTGTAGAAATACGTTTGATTTCTTTAGACAATTCGTCAACTTCGGATTGAAGTTTTTGACGGTCAACGCCTTCGTTAGTATCGGAAGAAGCTTGAACAGACAATTCACGCATACGTTGCAGGATGCTGTGAGTTTCAGTCAATGCACCTTCAGCTGTTTGGATCAGGGAGATACCATCTTGAGCGTTCTTTTGAGCCATATCCAAACCACGGATTTGACCACGCATTTTTTCGGAGATTGCCAGACCAGCAGCGTCATCACCTGCACGGTTGATACGAAGACCGGAAGACAATTTTTCCAAGTTTTTAGAAGAAGCACCTGTGTTTGCACCCAGTTGACGGTGCGTGTTCAAAGCCGCGATATTGTGGTTGATAATCATTAGAATTTCCTCCTTGAAATTAATAAATGTCCACATCCATGTGGTTAGCTTGATTCGTTAAGGTCGGCCGCCCCTCCGAACTAGCGTCTAATACATATATCGACCGAATATGACTCTGACTTTATAGCAAATATAGATTTTTCAGAAAATTTATTTTGGCTCTCTGTAATGTCTCATTAATGCTTCGATCTGATCCACTTGTTGGGCTGCCGATTCACGATTCGCTTCTTCAATAGCCAGATACACTTCCTTACGGAATATCTCGATATCCTTGGGTGCTTTAATTCCAATTCGAATGTTATCTCCTTCAACACTTAAGACAGTTATTTCAATCTCATCCTGAATGATTATGGATTCGCCTTTCTTTCGGGACAGGACTAGCATACTATTCACCATCCTTATCAGCCATACTCCGCTGTTCTTCTGCTTCTCTCCATAACGGATGTCGGGTTTGATATGGGGATTGCTGAAGTATAACTTGCCTACCTGATCGCATTTCCAGATTAAGTACGATAGGCGCTAACAAGTTTAACGTTGACTTGCCCACATCCTTGTTCATCGTTACCACACAACGCACAAGTAAATTGGATTGCAAAGACAACTCTTCCACAACATGATCTGCCAGCTCAAATTGATAATTCGGATAAAATACGAACGGGTCTGCTATAACCAACGATATATCTTCGTGTTCAACGGACTGTAAATAAGCAAATGGCCCTTCCGGAAAAGGAATAAATGCAAAATCCTTAACTTGATCAAACCCGGGAATGCCTTTAGTAAAATGAAAAATCAGATTCTCCGAAAAATCCTCTGTAACCGATGAAGTAGTCTCTACGACCATCATCATCCCCCACTCTCTTATTAAATGAAAAAAAGCTATAGATGGCATTCATTATACCTCTACAGCTTCAATATATTCCAACCCTAACCCATCCACTGCTCAAAACTCGGTGGTGTAATCTCTACCTTAGCGTATTGTTGTACTGCGATGTCCAATCTGCCTCGGGTATATTCAACTTCAGGACGCCTCACCTGAACGTCTATCTCTAACGAGCCCTCTACATATTGATATTCTGCTTTCTGAAGATCAAAGCGAATATCTACATTATCAAAAGAAGCCGGACCCCGAAATTCTACAAAACCATCCTTATCCCAAGACTTCCCTTTGATGTTGGAAATGGTGTTTCCCGGAATATGAATGGATGCCATTTGATGTCCTTCCTGCATTCGTCTAGCGATTCCCTGCAGAAAGATCGATGACAATTGAGAATAGATCCGCTGATTCATCTCAAGTGTAGCCCCACCATTATATGCCTTCCAGGCGCTTTCTTGATTCACTTCAAGCGTCGAAACAGGCTTCTGAATATTCAGCTGCGCAGGGGTGGAACGGATTGTCTGTTCCGCACGCGGCTGTTCAATCGAATAGCTTCCTAGTTCAGCTACAATACTTAAAATAGATGGCTGCTGATGGATTTGTATCTGAGGTATACTCAAGATGCACCTCCTATCTTAAGAAATCGGCAAGTGAAGGCGTAATGATTTTAGCACCGGCTGACAGAGTCGCATTATATATGTTCTCTTGGATTGAAGAATTCATAATTAATTCTGCATAGTCAGCATCTTCCGTCTTGGCCTGCAGATCTGTCAGATTGATACCCAAGTCTTGGAGACGACTTTGCATCAGTTCTACCCGGTTGGTTTTGGCACCAAGTTCAGCTCGAATCGTTGTGATTTTCTCCAATCGACTGTCGAACTTGTCCAATTGAGCGCCGATTGCTTCGAAGTCCCCATTCGTAAGTGCTTCCGTTAAACGATCGATTGTTGTGAACAATTGATCATCCTCGGATGTATCACCTGTTGAGCCAAAAATAGCAGATCCCGTAACGTTAATGCCCATTTGTACACTTTCCCCAACCGAATAAATAATGTTGTTATTATCTGTAGGTAGAACATCTGTCGTTATCGAATTACCATTAGCATCCTTAACGAAGTCGTAAGGTTTTTGCGTATAAGATTGACCATTGAAGACATATTTGCCATTCAATTTGCTGTTTCCGATATCGATTAACTGCTCTTTTAATTGCATGACTTCTGTTTTTATACTATCTAGTGCAGATTGAGGATTAGTAGAACTGGCGGCTTGTACGTTTAACTCCTTGAGTCTGTGAATAATATTACCTGTCTGATCTAACATCTGGTCACTGTGATCCAACCAGGATAAAGTATCATTCACATTTCGAGAGTATTGATCATTAGCTGATAATTCAGTACGGTACCGGAGAGAATACGTAATACCTACAGGGTCATCGGAGGGCTTGTTCAGTTTGCGTCCTGTAGCCAATTGATTTTGCGTCTCACTCATACGTACCGTATTACGGTTCAAGTTATGCATGAGTTGGGAACTGATCATATTTGAGGTTACTCTAAGCACGACTCACTACCCCTTTCTTCATATATTAGCGGCCAACTACGCCAGTTGAATTAATTAATTTGTCGAGCATTTCATCAAATGTGGTCATAAAACGTGCAGATGCATTATAGGCATGTTGGAATTTAATCATATCGGACATTTCTTCATCCAGGGATACACCACTTACCGATTGGCGTCTGCTGTCTACCTGTTGTAACAAAAGTGATGCGTTCTCTGTCTGACGCGATGCCTCTTGACCTTGCACACCTAACTGACCCACCAGAGAACTATACAAAGAATCAATTGTTCCTGTTTGAGTTCCCCCAGGTGATTGGAATTTAAGATCTTTTAAATTTGAAATTAAAAGCGCAAGTGAGTTACTACCAGCCACAACCTGTTCATTAGGTTCTGTACCTACTGTACGCATTGAAGAAGCAATCAATTTCGGATTCTCCTCAATTTGCGCATTTAAACGAATATTACCTGCTGTGATTGCCCCTCCACCTTGAGCTTCAAAAAACGGCAAACCACCCTTTGTAGTCCCATCCAAAGTATATCCCAATTGATGTAGGCCATTAAGTCCTTTAACTGTAACAACGGTGTCTTCGGTAACGTTTCTACCGGTTACTCCAGCTACAGTCACTCCTGGGGGAAGAACGGAACCTTTAGGAAGGGTAACCTGTACATCACCATTAGCAAGCGTGTTAGCCATATTGTTAAGTTGTTGCTGATAATCCGCAACATATACATCGCGTGAATACAACATACCATAGACTTCACCGCCAGTAATTCCGCCTGCATTGTATGCATTCTCTAAGAAGGCACTGTCTACCTGCGTAACTGCTGTTCCATTGACTAATTGTTGGGCCCCCATGGAAATCGTGTACCCTTGGTCAGTTTCTTGAACAGTAATATTCACAATTTGTGACAATTTGTCAGTAAACAGGTCCCTTTGATCTCTCAAATCATTCGCGTTATCACCCAAGGACTCCAGCTTTCTAATAGAATCATTTAAATCAGCAATAGATGTGAGATAGTTCTGAACCTCGTTCGCTTTTACTCCAACGTTCGTTGTTAAATCCTGACTGAGGCTATCTAATTGGCGACTCATATAGTTGAAAGCATCGGTCATGGCTACTGCCGTTTCCTTCACAATTTTACGTGTTGTCTCATTTTCAGGATCTTTGCTTAGCTCCGACCACGATTTCCAAAATTGATCCATTACTGTTCGAATGCCTGTGTCTGATGGTTCATTAAATATGCCCTCAAGTTTACTAAGAGAATCAGATTGGATATTCCAACTACCAGAGGCATTTGCTTCTCCTCTATATTGAGTATCTAAAAACGCTTCTCTTATTCTAGTGATTGAATTGAACTCCACCCCTGTACCGAGTTGTCCCGGGGCCATAGAACGATTCATTCCCAGTGCATCTATTGATATAGAAGCATTCATATTAACACGTTGTCTAGAGTATCCCGGCGTGTTTGCGTTTGCGATGTTATGTCCAGTCGTACTTAAGGCAGTTGTATGAGTAAACAAACTCCTCTTCGCCGTTTCAATGGAGTGAAATGTAGATACCATCGAAATATACTTCCCCCTTATGCGCTCTACGCGCGAGTATCAAACATTCCTATGCGACTTCCTCCGACTTGTTTTCCAGCAGGAGGTTGGTAAGTTACTTCTTGATCAGGAACTCCACTAAACAGATTCATAGAATAATCCAAAAATTGAAGTGATTGCTCAACAAGGGTTTGGTTCATATCATTTAATGCCTTAAGCTCTGATAATGAATTAGCCAACTGCTGTTGCTTCCCAAGCAAGATTTCCTTATCCTTCGGATCAAATACCAAACGTGATAATTCTGTAAGGTTTAAGTTCAGAGCGGATTTAATCCCTTTCTCTTGTAAAAACAAGTGACAGCAATTAACTCGCTCTTCTTCTAGGCGAAGTATCTCCTTAAGGACCCTTGATTCCTGATTATTGATTTGAATCAGCTCACTGACTTGATTATTCATTATTGCAGTTCTTTTGGATTTTCCCCAATGCAACATGGTCTGATGAGCAGCATCAAGTTGATCTAGAACATTAAAAAGTTGAGCTAA
This sequence comes from Paenibacillus sp. 276b, assembly GCF_900107875.1. Classification (NCBI taxonomy): domain Bacteria; kingdom Bacillati; phylum Bacillota; class Bacilli; order Caryophanales; family Paenibacillaceae; genus Paenibacillus; species Paenibacillus sp. 276b. The sequence continues at coordinate 13,452 of NZ_FNRR01000003.1, forward strand.
CGCCATGGTTGCCTCCTATTGTTCCCCGGTAGACTTAAAGTACGGCAGTAACTTGTCAGCAAGTTTACTGCTGTCTACCTGGTAAGTTCCCGAACTTACCTGTTCTTTCAGTTCCTGTATCCGTTGTAATCGTCCTGCATCCTGTGTACGACCTTGTTCCTCAAGCATCTTCATCGCCTCCGGAGAAATGGATACCTCGTCCTTACGGCGGCTCTTTTTGGCATCAGCCTGCTGATTGGATTCAACGTTCCTCTGATATGAATTGATTGCACCAATTCTACTCGGTTCATTGATTTTCATACGAATTGCACTTCCTTCCACCTTAAGATTTTTCACATTATCTTTATATTGTCGAACGATTAGGATAATAAAAAAAACCGATAATCTTTAATAAGTTTATCGGTACGTTCCAAAACATTTGTTATAGCAAAACTTGTATTTAAGCCCTCGTTCCTATAGATCCCGTAGTTTGTCGACAGCATTATAGGTTCGTCCGCCTATGCTGCCGTTATCCTTCTGACCTACTTCTCGAGCCGCTCCAGCCAAATCTTTCGTCAAACGATTCCGGCAAGAGTCGCACATATGGCCATCACGGATCAGGGTTCCGCACACTTCACAAGGATACATCATATTGGGGGCGTTTTCGATGGAAATCCGTCCCTCACGAATGAACTTGGTAATATTTTTAATTGAAACGTCTGTTGCATCAGACAGTTCCTGTATGTTAGTGCCCTTGTTTTCGCGTAGATAATCCACACAAGTCTGGTATTCCAGTTCAATTTCCTTGATACAGTTCGAGCATACATCCCGAAAATTCAACGCATATAATTTGCCACAACGCGGACAATTACCCAGATTCATCGCTAAAACGCCCCTCTCAAACTTCCTATTCCGAAATGGATAATAACTATACATTACCTTATTTTCTCACTTCAAGTCCATAGCCTCTTTGCGAATAAAAAAGGGGTATAGGGTGCATGTATGCGCAACCTATACCCCTGATCTAGATCCTTAATTCAATGTTTTGATGCTTAGTACAGAAGTCCATGCACTCATATTTTGATCATTCAGTGCACGAATGCGATATTTATGAAGGCTTGATGGAAGCAAATCAGAATGAATAAAGGTTATATCATTTATTGTCGCTACGATTTGACCATCTGCTTCAATTTCATACGAAGAGGCACCAATGACTGCATCCCATGTTAATACAATACCCGTACTGTCTGGGGCCCCTTTCAATACTGGGGTGCTCAATTGTGTTGTTCCTTTAATCAAATCACTCCATGTTCCTACGCCAGCGGCATTCTTCGACCGGATGCGGAAGGTGTGATCTGTGTTGGCTGTAAGACCACTCTTCGTGTATGCAGCAGCAGTTGTCGACACTACGCCGCCATCAATCTCAAGATCGTAACCAGTTGCTCCAGTTACTGCGTTCCATTTCAAAGCTATTGCCACATTCGTGACGGAGTTTATAGTGAATCCAGTAACGGAAGCAGGCAATGTGCTTTGCGTCAAAATGGCTGTCCACGCACTTGTATTGGTGTCGGTCAGCGCACGTACACGATATTTATGTGCTGTTCCTGCGAACAGACTGCTATGCGTATATGAAGGGTTGTTCACTGCCCCCACGACCACGCCATCAGCTTCTACTTCATATTTGGTAGCGTCGGCGATTTCTGCCCATGTCAGATTAATAGCCGTTTCTTCCGATGTCGCTTTCAACACTGGGGTATTCAATTGCGTGGTTCCGGTGATTAAATCACCCCATGCTCCTACTCCCGCGGCATTCTTGGAACGGATGCGGAAGGTGTGATCTGTGTTGGCTGTAAGACCACTCTTCGTGTATGCAGCAGCAGTGGTGGATACTACGGTGCCATCAATCTCCAGATCGTATCCAGTAGCTCCGGTTACCGCGTTCCATTTCAAAGCTATTGCCACATTCGTGACGGAGTTTATAGTGAATCCAGTAACGGAAGCAGGCAATGTGCTTTGCGTCAAAATGGCTGTCCACGCACTTGTATTGGTGTCGGTCAGCGCACGTACACGATATTTATGTGCTGTTCCTGCGAGCAAGCTGCTGTGTGTGTACAAAGGTTCGCTCACCGTTGCTACTACTACGCCATCAGCCTCTACTTCATATTTCGTAGCGTCGGTGATTTCTGCCCACATCAGGTTAATAGCCGTTTCTTCCGACGTCGCTTTCAATACAGGAGTGTTCAATTGCGTCGTTCCGCTAATCAAATCACTCCATGTTCCTACACCTGCGGCATTCTTCGAGCGTATGCGGAAAGTGTGATCTGTATTGGCTGCAAGACCACTTTTCGTGTAGGCAACTCCGGTGACAGCAACAACTGTTCCGTCGATCTCCAGATCGTAACCAGTTGCTCCGGTTACTGCGTTCCATTTCAAAGCTATTGCTGCATTCGTTACCGAGCTAATAGTCAATCCGCTCACGGATGCTGGAATTGTACTTTGTGTCAAAATGGCTGTCCACGCACTTGTGTTGGTATCGGTCAGAGCACGTACGCGATATTTATGCGCTGTTCCTGCGAGCAAGCTGCTGTGCGTATACGATGGTTCGTTCACGATCCCCACGACCACGCCATCGGCCTCTACCTCATATTTCGTAGCGTCGGCGATTTCTGCCCACGTCAGGTTAATAGCTGTTTCTTCCGATGTCGCTTTCAACACTGGGATGTTCAATTGCGTCGTTCCGCTGATCACATCACTCCATGTTCCTACTCCTGCGGCATTCTTGGAGCGGATACGGAAGGTGTGATCTGTATTGGCTGCGAGACCACTCTTCGTGTAGCCAGCAGCTGTAGTGGATACTAATACACCATCAATTTCCAGATCATAACCCGTTGCTCCAGTTACTGCATTCCATTTTAAAGCTATTGCTGTATTTGTTACCGAGGTAATAATCAATCCGCTCACGGATGCCGGGATTGTGCTTTGCGTCAAAATGGCTGTCCACGCACTTGTATTGGTATCGGTCAGAGCACGTACGCGATATTTATGTGCTGTTCCTGCCAGCAAGCTGCTGTGCGTGTATGAAGAGTTGTTCACTGTTGCTACTACAACGCCATCAGCTTCCACCTCATATTTCATAGCGTCAGTGATTTCTGCCCATGTCAGGTTAATAGCCGTTTCTTCCGATGCAACTTTCAATACTGGTGTGTTCAATTGCGTGGTTCCGCTAATTAAATCACTCCATGTTCCTACGCCAGCAGCATTCTTGGAACGGATGCGGAAGCTGTGATCTGTGTTGGCTGCAAGACCACTCTTCGTGTAGGCAACACCAGTAACAGCGACAACTGTTCCGTCGATCTCCAAATCGTAACCTGTCGCTCCAGTTACTGTATTCCATTTCAAAGCTATTGCTGCATTCGTTACCGAGCTAATAGTCAGTCCACTGACGGAAGCTGGGATTGTACTTTGCGTCAAAATGCCTGTCCATGCACTCACATTGGTATCGGTCAAAGCACGTACACGATATTTATGTGCTGTTCCTGCGAGCAAGCCGCTATGTGTGTACGAAGGTTGGTTCACTGTCGCCACTACCACGCCATCAGCTTCCACTTCATATTTCATAGCGTCGGCGATTTCTGCCCACGTCAGGTTGATAGCCGTTTCTTCGGACGTCGCTTTCAATACAGGAGTGTTCAATTGCGTGGTTCCGCTAATCAAATCACTCCATGTTCCTACGCCTGCGGCATTCTTGGAACGGATGCGGAAGGTGTGGTCTGTATTTGCTGTAAGACCACTCTTGTTGTAGGCAGTGGCGGTAGTGGATACTACGGCGCCATCAATCTCCAGGTCATACCCCGTTGCTCCGGTTACTGCATTCCATTTCAATGCTATTGCTGCATTCGTTACGGTGTTAATAGTCAGCCCAGTAACAGAGGTCGGCAATGTGCTTTGCATCAAAATGGCTGTCCATGCACTTGTGTTGGTGTCGGTCAAAGCCCGTACGCGATATTTATGTGCTGTCCCTGCGAGCAGACTGCTGTGCGTGTATGAAGGTTCGCTCACTGTCCCCACTACCACGCCATCGGCTTCTACTTCATATTTCGTAGCGTCAGCGATTTCTGCCCATGTCAGGTTAATGGTCGTCTCTTCCGATGCGGCTTTCAAAACAGGTGTATTTAATAATGTGGTTCCGCTAATCAAATCACTCCATGCTCCTACACCGGCAGCATTCTTCGACCGGATACGGAAGGTGTGATCTGTGTTGGCTGCAAGACCACTCTTCGTGTAGGCAACGCCGGTGACAGCGACAACCGTACCGTCGATTTCAAGATCGTATCCAGTGGCTCCAGTTACAGTTGTCCATTTTAACGCTATAGCCGTATTGGTTACAGAGTTCACTGTTAGTCCTGCAACAGAACCTGGTAGCGTATTTTGACTCAGTATGGCTGTCCACGCACTTGTATTGGTATCTGTCAAAGCACGCACACGGTATTTATGAGCTGTACCTGGTGTGAGTCCGATATGCGTAAATGTCGGATCTACAACAATACCAGCAATTACTCCATCGGCTTCCACTTCATATGAAGTAGCACCCTCAATAGAAGGCCAAACGAGAATAATTTCTTCCTGTGAAGGACTTGATTTTAATACAGGTGTGCTCAATTGAGTTGACACGGTTAAAAGATCAGACCAACTGCCTGCCCCGCCTGTATTTTTTGGTCTTAAGCGGAAAGTATGTTCTGTATTAGGAATGAGTCCTGTTTTGCTATATGTGGTACCAGTCACAGCAACGATATTACCGTCAATCTCCAAATCGTAACCCGTTGCACCTTTTACAGCGGTCCAGGATAGTGCAACTTTATTAAATGTTGCTTCTGTTACTTTCAAACCACTGACGGAGTCTGGAACTACCAGTTGCGTTATTGTTTTACTCCAATCGCTCTCATTGTTGGAAGACAGAGCTTTTAACGTGTACGTATGACTTGAATTTGCTGCGAGATCCTCATGCTCATACGATGTCACATTGCCAAGCTCGATAGGCGTTTCATCATCAATCTTTAATTGATAATGATCAGCCTGATCAACCGCATTCCATTGGATAATATTTTTACCTTCCTGGGAGCTTGCCGAAACCACCGGTTGTTGGAGCAAAGTTTTGATCTCATACATAGGGCTCCAATCACTTGTACCTATTGAATTTAGAGCACGTACTCTGTAGGAATACAACGTATCAGGCAATAATGAATTGCTGCCAAAGGTTGTCCCATAGTAAGGCCCTTTAACGACCCCATTCTCCTCAATTTCATATTGTACGGCCTGCTGCGCATGCTGCCATTTCAAGTTAACTGTACTTTCACTTTGCTTTCCTGTGACTTCTGCCGGAATAGCAGGTATGTTGTTAATCGTCACCGGGGCTACCAGCTGTTTGGTAAAAGAGGCCGGTTCCGCTTTGCGTGTATAATATGGGTTCAGCTCAGAATAAAAGTCCACTACCTCTCCCGTATCCGCATTTACGACCAAACTTAACTGCCTAACATCATAATTGTATACATCAACCGGTGTAAGCTGACCGAGAACATTATAGTTGGAGATAGTCCATTGCCCCACTTCCATGCCGGATTGTCTATACGTCATCTCAGTGAAGTAATCACGAACCTTACTTAGATCAATAAGAAATGCATTGTCGATCTGTCCAGTATACTTGGATGTATACGATCCGAAGCTTATATTCGTAATATCACTGGTAAATCCCAAGATGGACTGCCTTCTTGTAAAAGAGTAACCTGTTGTTGAAATATTGTAGGATCTAACCCAACTGAGATTAACATCTCTCTGGTTCACCTGTAATTTACCGTTGTTATTCGTCATTACATATTGATAATCATTACTTGATGAAACAATACCATTACTCGTTGCGGCATCAGCACGGTTCCCCCCGTACACGCCAAACTGTCCGAATACCAGCATTAGCACCAGTAAACGGACGGTCCATAAGTAAAACCCATTTTTTCTTTTTCCTGCACCCACCGTTGTTCTCTCCTTCAAAAGATATGTTATGCCACTCCCTGTGCTGTCACCTACTGGTGAACGGCAGAACTATCTATTCTACACGGCAGAATCAATTCCTCTTTTTTACATGTAAAAATATTCTTGTCTAATCCCCTTTCATAATTTCGTTAAACAACTACTTTTCAAATCATATGCATATATATGATAATTCAAAAAAGTCACAACGCTGTACATATAAGAACGTACTTTCTCTTTTCTATATAAAATTTATTAGTTATTATCATCAAATAATTTGAGTATGATAGCCATTTATTAAGTACATATACATTTTCCAGTCAGGATCTGGCCAAAGTCAGCGTGTAAATCTCTATTGGAAGGTTAATAGAATATCCAGCGTTTAAGATCACCTGTCCGCAAGCATCCAAGGTGCTACCGGTTGTGTAGATATCATCGATCATTAGCAAGCGTAAGGGAATTAACGGCCTACCTTCTGTTGTTGGTGTGACATGTGAAGACCCTTCTTCTCCATTAGCGTATGAATTAGCTGCTCGTGAATACATGTTCTTTTGAACGGATTGAGAAGCGGCTTTGGCTGCTTTATAGAGTTCAAGCAACATATCTATTCCACCTGGCTGAATTGCAAATGCATCCTGCATCGTCTGGATACGCTCGCCGCGTGTTTTGAAGCTTTGTTTGGTAGTGTTGATCCGACGCTGCAGCAGATCAACTACAGGCAGGCGGACGGCTGCGGCAAGTCCTGCTGCGAGCCGCTCGGCCTGGTTGAAGCCGCGCTCGGCAAGGCGTTCTTCGCTGACGGGGACATAGGTCACCGCGTCTGGCCGCCATCGCGGCTTGTTGTTTTGGAGCAGCGACTGACGGTTGCGCGTCGCTGCTCCGGGATGAGCGTGCGTGTAGTACGCGTATGCACTGTGGTTTTGCGCGCGCGTGTAAAGAGGCACACTCGCGTTAGGTGAATGAGGGCGAACGCAGGTTGAGTCGCGTAAGCCAGCTCCGTGAACGGGCGCGGGTACTGATACGCGCCCGTCAGGTTGGTGAACGAGTGCGTTTGTGGACGCACTCGAGCCGGGTGGATGTGAGTTGGCATCCACATGGTATTGAGCAGGCGTGGCGGGATGAGCTACGGGGGCCAGGGTTTCTTTTGCCATAACAGGGTTGAGTTCTTCACTCATTGCTTGGAATGCTTGAATAATAAGTGCCGTTAACAGTGGCGCGTAGCGCTCGTGGCCTCTGAATTTGTACATCCCAATCCATTCCTTCATTAGAGCGTTATACTGGACGGCGCTGCGGTTGCATATGAAAGAACGGTTTTGCATGTGTGGGCGGACGCAGTCCGGGCAGCCGATCCCTCGACCACAACGCAGACAGCGAACGGAACGAATCCATGGAATTTGCTGCACACAACGGGGACAGATGCCGGGGTAGATCGGAGACAATATCGCTCTTGTACCACAGGTTAGACAAGTCGCTCCGGGTGGGGCGAGTAATCCATGCAGGCGATGGGTGAGTTGGTGCACGTGGTCTGTTATGCTGCTTAGCCAGTTCGACATTAGGTTGTTGCCTCCCTCAGTATCTATTGGTGTGTTGGCGGGTGAAGGTAGCCTTTGCGTTTTGCGATGGTGTTCATTTTTTGGATCTGGGCCACCGCTTTCACCTGGGAACGCGTACGGCGGGATGATGCGAAGACGACTCTTCCTGCCGGATCATCCATAGATCGACCTGCTCTACCCGCCATCTGTACCAGAGATGCTTCGTCGAAGAGACCATTATCTGCATCCAAAATAAATACATCGCTGCGCGGAATGGTGACGCCCCGCTCCAAGATAGTGGTGGTCACGAGCAAACGTATGGTCCGTTCACGAAACGCAATTACTTTGCTCGCGCGATCCGGATCTTGGGATGATGTTCCTTCGATATGGATTTGTGGAAACATGCGACGCATGAGATTTACAAATGCCTCAATCTGAGCGATCCGTGTCACAAATACAAATACCTGAGCTTCGCGCAGCAAGGAAGTTTGAATACTCTTTTTTAGTGTGGCGGGCAGCTCTCGCTTCCGAATACACTCGGCGACGGTAGGCATTTTCAGTATTCGCGGTACGGGTAAAGGGTGGCGGTGGAAGCGGACTGGAACTTTGGCGTGAGTGAGTTTCCCTTGCGCTGCTTCCCGCTGTAGCCTAGCTGGTGGCGTAGCGGACAAGTACACAAAATGGCCATCAGGCTTGCACGAGGACGCCGCCGCATGAGCGAGCATGGGATCATTATGATAAGGAAATGCGTCGAGCTCATCGATAATGACCAGATCGAATGCCTGGTAAAAACGCATCAGTTGATGTGTGGTGGCGAGTGTGAGCTGCGCGTCTTTCCAGCGTTCGGTGCTGCCTCCGTATAGCGTAGCGAGCGAGATGCCAGGGAATGCTTTCGCCAAACGAGGGGCAAGTTCCAGCACGACATCCCGGCGCGGCGTAGCCACAAGCGCTCGTCCACCGCGCTCCAATATGTATTGGAGCAAAGGGAAAATCATTTCCGTCTTGCCGGCCCCGGTCACGGCCCACAGCAAAAACCGCCCCGGCCCATCCCCTGCGGATGGCTGGGCCAAAAACGCCAGCGCCGCGGCAGCAGCCGCGCTCTGCGCAGGGCTAAGTCCCCACCGGGCAAGTCCGCCCTCGGTGGGGATAACGGCCGTGCCACGCTGCGATGCCCCGCGTGGCACGGCCGTATGCGCTGCGCTACGCAGCAGCAGCGCACAGGCACGGCTGCGCCCCAGCGCGAGGCAAGCCTCGCAGTAGGCGCACGCCGCCAGGCCGCAGGCAGCGCAGGGCACGCGCTGCCCGGCAAAGCTGCCGCATCGGCGGCAGCGGGGCGCGCTATGCGCTCGACCAAGCCACGCGAGGCGTTGCCGCCGCGTGGCAGGCCCTTCCAGGGCGGCTGCTATGCTCAGCCGCCCACGCAGGTGCGCGACCTGCGCAGCCGCGCGCCAAACCGAGGCAAGCTGCGGCGAGGTATCCGCCAGCAGCGCCTCTGCCTCGGCCTCCAGCAATTGGCGGCCGCGAAGCCGCTCAGCTAGCAGGGCCGCGCCCCGCTCAAGCTGAGCCCACTCCACGGCGGGATACGACTCTGGCATCCCGCCTACCTCCGCACCTCTTTCAGCGCCAATCCCTACATTGCCTCCCATCTCTCCCCTAGCCGCAAGTTCCCCGGAGGCCCTCTCGTACTCTTCCAGTTTGCGCTGCATATACGTCTGCCAATGCTCCTCTCCCCACTGATCCATACCTCGCTCCACCTCAAAATTCTCTACCATCCACGAGGCCTGACTTAAAGGTAACTCCCTGCCTAGCAGCAACCATCGCAACACCCCATGTCCGCTCAATCCCTCAAGCCACCACGCCACATCCACTCGGATATCCAGTGACAACGCCATCTTCCACTCTTCTCTCACTCGGCACACATACAACCCAACCTTCATCTGCTCTCCTCCCTCGTCCTCCATATCCCGAAACACAAAAAAAGCACATGCCAACCGACTATTCGTCGGAGCATGTGCTTCATGTCCATATCTTATTCAGTTCAATATCCATTTGTATTATCACTATATCAATTGTGGAGTCTTTCCACAAGTCGTTTAGTTTCCAAAAGCAATCGTAACGATCATTTTACCAATTCAATTAGCATCGTTAATCTTTCTTTGATCATGCGAAACTTTTTCCAATCTGCTTCGTCTATACTTTTAACTTAAGAGTTCTGATTTCAAAAAGGTTCGTGCAGCGATCCCCACAAGGCTCCAACAGGGACAATAACCATAGATTGCATAAAAACCCATATTTAATTTAACAGCAAGCTTGGCTACAATGACAAAAAAAGACTACAGCATAAGCTGTAATCTTTAACCTCAAACATGATGAAATTCACGCTTATTTTGGCAAGCTGGCATGACTTCATTGAAAGTGCATTCTGACTGATGACACGTTTAGCCAGTCTGTCTCAGCAGCTTGCACGATGAATGAGCCCAACTGTTGCAAAAAAAGCATCTACTGCTTTGGCTCACGCAAATCGATAAGGCGAATAGAATGACTCCCGGTCTGATTCCACTGTTCCATATCCGAAGGGACAGCAGACAAGTAGGATAACTCCATTCCTTGCCTAAGCATAAGCTTCTCAATAATACGAACCGTTTCGGCTTCCGTACGATCAGCGACAACCGTCAATGTGAAGCTCTTTCCACGGTAAAATAATTCCCGGCAAAGCGCTCTTACAATGCCTTCAATCCGCTGCTCCTGATTGGAAGGAATGAGCATAATCTGCTCGTAGCCTTCGGGGTCCGGACGGGAAAGATGGCGCTGGTGCATGGCATGAACGGCCATTGCCGCCAGGAAGTATATGAGCAGAATCATAGTCAGATGAGCAACCATGGCAACTGCACCTCCTCGGAAGGTCATGCTCACCCATGGCGAACATCCCTGTATACAGCAGTATATGCTGCATTCCCCGAAGGGTTACACTTGCAAATCCTAAAGCGCATATTCCATTCTGATCGACACCGGACGAAGAAGACAGGCCAGGTCGTTCAATCATTCATGCCGAAGCTTGAACATAAGTTCTTCTAACTTCACACTTTGCTCATTTGCAGTAATAAAGTCCATTAACCCGCTAACCAGTCCAATATTCTGGAATGGGCGCGAGTAAACAGAATCCTATAATTGCTATAATCAAACTGCTTCTAAATACAATCGTATATTACAGGGTAACCCAACCATATTTGATCGAGTTGATAACCGCTTGTGTACGATCATCCACTTCCATCTTCTGCAGAATACTGCTGACATGGTTTTTTACTGTTTTCTCACTGATGAACAGGAACTCACCAATCATTTTATTGCTCTTACCTTCAGCCATCAGACGTAAAACTTCAGCCTCACGACGAGTAAGCGGATTATTGTCGCCAGCGACAAATTTAACGCCTGCTTCCTTCGAAGCTCCTTCGCTCATTGCCCCTGTCTCATTGAGATACGTCATCCGACGCAACTGCATGATCAGTTTGCCAGTTACTTTAGGGTGGATGAATGCGTGCCCTTCATGAACGGAACGAATCGCATTGATCAGGGACTCGGCCTCCATATCTTTCAGCAGGTAGCCATTAGCACCTTTACGAAGAGTTTCGAACACATAACTCTCATCATCATGAATAGACAAGATAATGACTTTGACATCTGGGAACAGCTCACGCAATTTCTCCGTCGCTTCAACCCCATTTTCCACCGGCATGTTGATGTCCATCAATACGATGTCCGGTTTATCCTGATTACAGAATTCGAGCACCTGAATCCCATCGCCGCATTCGCCGATGACCTCAATGTCGTCCTCCATATTTAAAATGCGTTTCAGACCTTCACGGAACAGCTGATGATCATCAGCCAAAAGAACTTTAATTGATGTCTTTCCAGTATCACGGTTTTCCATCCTGCTACTCCTTTCCCTTATCCACGTTTGTCGGGATATGAATCACTATTTTGGTTCCTTGATTTTCCGCGGACTCGATCTCTATTCTTCCTTCTAACAGTTCAACCCGCTCTCTCATCCCAATCAGACCGAAGTGGGTATGATCCTTGCTCTTCTTCGCAAGAAGCTCCGGTTTGAACCCAAGCCCATTGTCCTGCACGACAATCTTAACGAGCTGAGCCTGGTATGTAATTTCCACTACAACATAAGTGGGATAAGCATGCTTTGCAGCATTGGACAGACCTTCCTGCACGAGGCGGTAAATCGCAGCCTCCATTGCCGAAGACAAACGGTGTTCCTTGCCTCTCGTTTCAAAAAGCGAGCGGATTTTTGTTTTTTCTTCAAAATCCTGCACGTACTTCCGAAGCGTTGGAATCAATCCCAGGTCATCCAGTGCCATAGGACGCAAATTGAAAATAACTTTTCTCATTTCTCCAAGACTCGAACGAACCTGGCCTTTCAAATCTACTATTTCGGCCTGGACCATCTTAAAATCCTGCTTTATGAGCATTCTTTCTACAATTTCCGTCCTAAGTACTAGATTTGCGAGCATCTGCGCAGGTCCGTCATGGATCTCACGGGCAATACGTTTCCGCTCTTCTTCCTGGGCCAAAATTATTTTCAAACCAATCATTTGTCGATTTTTGGCGGATTCAATGATGCGGGTCACTTGACCCAGCTCACCCGACAGATACTCCAGTACAACCCCCATCTGGGAACCGATCGTCTCGGCGCGCTCCACGGAAGCTTCCACATTTTTGGCACGCTTCTGCAGATCATCCCGACGGGCTTTCAGATACATTTCCTTCTCACGGTAAATCATCAGATCCAGCTGTAACTGCGTCGCTTTCTCATACGCCTGCTTGATATCATGCTCGGAATAACGGACGAAGTCGCGGCTAACCTCAGTTAGCCGGATCCGGGAGCGGCGGTAGTTCAGCTCCAATTGATCTACTTTCTCGATCGTTTCCGCCGTCTCTTTCAAAACCGACTTCAATTCCTCGTTCAGCGTTTTTAGCTCATTCCGAGTCGAGTCCATAATCTCAAACATTTGATATTTACTGTTTTCCATGACTTGTATGGCGTTTTTTATGACGCGGTCTATGGCATCGGCTTGTAAATCCACGTTTGTTCGACTCCATTTCTATCGTTTCCGGTATATATCATACCATATCACGATGAGATGGTAACGGTCTTCGTGTTCTGTTCCCATTTTACAGTCAGTCCAAGCTGCTCCGAAACGAGTCTAAGAGGGACTAAAGTCCTACCACCAGATACGTAAGGTGCTACTGTTGCACTTTGTCTTTTGCCATTGATAATGAATTCTTTCTGGCCTACAACCAGATCAATTAGCTTGCCACCACGTACAACGGTAATCCGTTGATTTTTGCTATCCCAGCTCGCCTGCCCACCAAAAGCATCCAATACATGCTTGATTGGGACATATGTTGTACCATTTTTCAGTACTGGCGCAGCATCAATTGCCTTTTTCGTTCCGTTTACGGTCATGGATTTCTGTCCAAGCACTAATGAAGCAGTTCCTGTAGGCAAGCCCACTTCACTGGATTTGGATGGCATGGTGAAAGCAATATTGTCAAAAGCAACCGTGCCCGTCTTCGCACGCTCATCCTGACCTTCTTCCACATTCACCACATAAACCCGTTTCAGCTTCGCCGGATAAGCAATGTTCAGCCCATTCAGATCCACATTGAGCTTTTTCCACCCATCCCAATCAATTGCCTTTGCGAGATCGGCATATACCGTTTTGCCACTGGCATCCGTAAATTCGGCGCGCAACCAGTTGAGGCTCTTATCTCCCATAACATCCATCGACATGGATGTTGCTGTTGCAGATACCTCTTTGCCAGTGGAACCATTCAATTGGGCATAAGCATACATTTTCCCTATTCCTGCGGTCATGTCATAGCTCAGCTGCAGCACCTTGGAGCCAGCTTTTTCACCTGTTCCCGCTGTCACAGAAGCCGATCCAGTTACACCTGATGCATTGGTCGTGAAGTTGATCGGGTAGCTTACATTCTCGAAGTTCTCCCATATTGTTTCACTTGCCGCAGCGGAGAGCACAACCACCGTGCTGTAGCCGTCATAACGACCGATCGCATAGCCAACTTGAGCGCCAGAGTTCACGGAGGATACGGTTAATTGGTCTGCAACCACTTTACCTTTGAAACCAATAAATTCCCAAGTTAGCGAGTCCGCTGGAACCGTTACACTTTGTCCGTCTTTGGTCTTCGCCGTTACCGGAATGGAAATTGTTGTGCCCGCTTGAAGCGATCCCAAGCCAGATCCGGCTGTCAGTGAAGCCAGTTCACTGCCGCCCAGCACGGTAACTTTAATGGAAGATGAAGCACCGTTACTTGTTGCAGTCAGCGTCGCTGTACCTGGTTTCACACCTTTGATCGTTCCATTGCTTACACTCACGATGCCGTTGTTGCTCGATTTCCATGTCATCTTGATATCGCCTGTCGCAATCGGGTTATAGTAGGTGTCATATCCTTTGGCTGTATACTTGCCCTCTTGCCCTACCAGCAACGTTTGGCTGCCACTCACGGCAAAGCCTTTCAGCTTACCTTCTGGAGCCGTAGAGAACACGCCCAGCGTGTTTACGACCTGACGCTGCTCTGTACCGTACTCCGTGTTGAACGTAAGCCCTGCTGTCTCCTCACCAAGCGGACGAGTTACCATCGTTGTGGAGCCGCCTCCGTCCAGATTCATGCCTTTCCATACACCAATGCTGGTCATGAAGGATTGCAGTTCAGTCAGCGACAAACCGCTGCTGTTACTGTTTTTCTCCGCTGCAATAATGTAGACATACCGACCATCTTGGGAGTAACCGACTGCTGTTCTCGCACGAATGCCACCGATACCGGAAGCAGCAATATCACGGGAAAAAGTAGCCGCCTTGCCACCATTCACCAGAATGGTATGTCCACCGATCATCATCTGCAGGTTGCTTGGATCAACGGTCTCCCCCGTCGTTTTGGCTTTTAACTTGTAATCCGCATTCAGCGACTGTCCTACCGCCAGGTGAGTCATAATCCATGTCGCTGCCGTTCCATGCGCACGCAAAATGTACCCATCTGCCGGTACCGTCATGTTTAACGCTTTTTTATCCGAAATTTGGGTTATTACGCCGTTCTGCACAAGTACCTCAGTTGGTGTTGTGGAAGGATCATTTGGCCGCTTCGTTGACGTCCAAGCCGGTGTATAAATATACATTGAATTGGCATGACTGTACTTCACCGAGCTCGATTCGACCGTGTAGTCCTCTTTATTTATCCCACGCAAAGCAAACGTTGAACCATCATCTGCCTTCACGGTGCCATCGAATGAATATTCATCAATCATCGGCTTACCGTCCTTGGTTACGGTGAGGGCATACATCCCTGTCAGCTCTGATGGAGTAGATACGAGCACCCCATCCGAGACCTGTCCACCGATTGGGGCAAGTTCCCCGGATACATTGAAATAATCGCCGTTCACGGCGGCTACTGCACCATTTTCCTTAGCCATGCCACCCGTGCTTTGTTTACTATTCAGATTGCCACCCTTGCCTGTCATGACATCCAGCTTCACATAGGGATTTTGCAAATCCACTTGAATGACATCTGCCAGTACGTTCACCTTTGAGCCGGAACGTGTCGTTGTATAATTGTATTTCATCAACTTCGCACCCGAAGTCAGAATTTCTTCGCTTAATTTGCTTGTTGTTGTAGAAGCCGCTGCAGCCACTGACTGCCATGAACTTCCCGACCACACCTGTTGTCCCGCTCCCAGAACCGGTGCAATCCAGATCACGCCTGCCAGTGTCACAATCGCCCATTTCTTCGCCTTGCTACCCTTAACGTCGTTCAGCCGTTTCCCTTGTTTCCCCAGCATGTTTGAAACGTCTCTCCCATCTTGTATATCAATCTTAGATATCACGATCTCTCCCACGTGGCAGCAGATAGCGAGATTTCTAGTATACTCTTCTATTAATAGACTACTTTTTGTGGAAAAAGTTACGCCCCGAGCCTGAATTCAGGTATTTATTGGGTTATGCGATATCCTATTGTTCTGTTATACGTTTTTACAGTCAAAAAATAGACTTCAGTTATGCTTGAGTTAGCACAACCGAAGTCTATTTGGAGTAAATCTGGCTGTTGAAACAATTGATGTAACCAAATCAACGTTAGTTTCTACATCTAGGAACGTTGAAGCTAATAATTACGGTGACGGTTTTGAAATGAGAAATTCACCAATAATTGTTGTTCCATCATTCTCGTACACGGTTATGCCTCGATCCATCTTCTGCTGGCTCTGCCATTGCAACGCTTCTTCAGGTGTTCGTTGTTCTGGAGCAGGACCAGGACTATCTAGTTTTAAATATAAAAAAAGACCATTTCAAGAAATGAACTTCCTTGAAACGGTCCAGTATGTTACGTATCGTTATCATGACTATTCCTAATAACATTATTGAAATATCATTTCGTTCTACAAGTATCCTAACTTATCCAACACACGCTTCAACATCACCGCTGCTTGTGAACGAGTAGCATTACCTTGAGGGACAAACGTTTTTGACGTCATACCTTGGATGATTCCTTCTTGCACTGCTTTGGCGACAGAATCCTTGGATTGGATTTTGTTGCTATCCTTGAACTTCGATAATGTTGAGGAAGCTGAAGATTGGAGTGAGACCGTTTTTCCACCATAATTCATGGCCCGAACCATCATAATGGACATCTGTTCACGGGTAATTGGACGGTCTGGCTTGAAGGTACCATCCGTATTCCCTGTAATGATTCCGGCTTCAGCAGCTGCACCGATATAAGCACTCGTTGTGCCACCGCCCAAAACATCACGGAAACGACCTGCTGCTGTTTGGTTCCCCGGCAGCCCTAATCCTCTAGCTACTAATTCAGCAAATTCTGCGCGTGTAATATTCTGATTTGGTCCATAGAAAGAACCGTTCGGCGTACCGATAATCCATTTGGCAGAAAGCTCTCTAATGACTGCACTAGCCCAATGGGATGATGTATCCTGGTAGTTTACGATATGTGTAACAGGAACAACCGTTTGATTGCCATTCAACTGTCCTTGGACAACCACACCATTGATAGTGGTTTTAAACGAACTAGGCACGTTAGATAGGATAAATGTACCTGGATCCATATAGGTTAACCCTGAAGTTGTCGTCGGTGTTTTCAGTGGCAATTGTATAGCGAGCAGGCTTTTAATGTTCTGCTCCACACGTAGGTTGTTATTTCCGTTAAATGCAGACAAGTATATATTCGTATTATTGCCTAACTTCTGTGCGCCTGCAGCTAATAACAAGCCATCCAATGTACCTGATCCGGATACCGGTACTGTCTCGATCTGCACGTAAAGATAGGAAGAACCTACACTCGTTGATCCCCCCACGTCTTGAATCATGGAGGACACATCCAAACCAGACAGGGGAAGTGTCCATAGGCGATCACCATATTTGATTCCAATTGAACCCGTGCGATTGCTCGATGCCAACTGAGCCAATGCTCTTAGTGGGAAGCCGACATATGCCGAAGATTCATCAGCATTCATCTCAAATACAACAGGCTGTGCCGTTTTTCCAACCGTCCTTGCATACTCAAAGGCCTGTAGCAATTTGGCAGCATCTACGTTAAATTGACGAGTTGAGAGATTGTTGCGAGTCATTGCTGACACATTGGTAGCCGTATCGTTACTCATGACAAGAACAGCCTGACCATAACTCGATGCATCTAACTCTGTCAACCAGGAAGGACGGCCATTTGTCTGACTGCCTGTGGAACTGCCATTAACCTGTAAGTTAAGTGGCCCGAAAGCTACAATTGTGTTATTTAATGCATCTCTTAGTGGAACGGCTCCCGGTACATAACTAACCGTTCCCGTCTGTCCTGAGGTAGCTGAACTTGAGAGCTTCAGAGTTACTATGGAACCTGAACTTGCAGCTGAAAGTACACTAATCGAAGAGCCACCGAGCTGTACATTGAACTGCGACGCGGTAAGAGCCGTCTGAGCTTGAAGTGGTTCCTTAAAGTTAATGGACACGGTATCTCCTTGAAGGACAGCCGAAAGAATTTTTCCGTTTCCATAGGTGTAGGTCACTGGCGCCAAATTAATGTAACCAGCCGGGTTGCCATTCAAGTCGGTTAATCTCAATGTTCCAGGCACGTAGGATAAACTAACGTTTTGCGTACTGGAAATGGCACTTGCCAATGTTAAGGTAACCAAGTCATCCTCAATCTCTGTATCATTTACAAACACTGCCTTCCCATCTACCAATACGGAGTATTGACTTTTTAGGGGCTTGTTCGTCCTGCTCAGCGGTTCATTGTAACGAATCCATAATGTAGATCCGCTTACTTCTGCGTTTTTAAATTCGGGAGCTTTCGTATCAATACTATTTCGAACGTAGAATCCACTAAAGCCCGCAAGCGCTTGTCCACGAGTGTCTTTTACAGGCCATGAGTCTGGTTCATACGATACTCTAACCACTTCCCCATTTTGTATGGAACGGCTGAGGCTGAGTGTCACCAGAGAACTGTTGTTGGTAGAAATGCTGTTAATCCCCACCGTTGTGCCGTCAGCCGTAACACTAAACTGTCTTACAGCATCACTTGAATTGATATAGACCGTCTCTGGGTAATACAAGCTAATCGTACTATTATAAGCTGTACCTTCACGTGGTTTGGACATGATGGAATCCAGATTATTCTCCACATCTCTGGCAGAGAATGCTGCTGCTGCGTTAAAAGACAGATCTTGAATTTTACGAGTTCCTGTTCCCGGGGCGTACGCAATTCTAACAACCTGGCCTACCGCTACACCCGTGTCCAGTACAACATAGACACTATCTCCTGAGACATAGGAAGTACTCACATTCCGGTTCTCTCCGTTAACCGTGACCGTGAAGCTAGAAGCAAACGGATCAAGACTTGAGAGCAACTCGTCATATGTCAAACGAATGATGCTATTGCTGTACATTTTCGCTGTCTTTAAAACTGGAGCGTTGGTATCCGAACTCAATGTCCTGAATGTCCATGAGTTTGCCCCGTTCAGTCCTGTAAACAGATTCCCCGCGTTATCCCGCAGAAAGCCTCCTGATATATCTACTGTGTATGTGGTATTGCTTGTTAGACCATTTAACGGAATAATCCGTAATTGCCGATTGTTAGTGCTGTTGAGCAATACTGTTGCGGGTATTGCAGCACCATTTGCATTTTTTAATGTAACCGCTCCAGTGATGTAAGCTGAGCTCAACTCTCTGCTGAATGTCACTGTAAGTTCATTCGTTAAAGAAACATTGCTTGCTCCATTGGTTGGAGATAACGAGGATACGGTTAATGCTGATGGATCAGAAGAAAACGCATTGAAATTCCATTCTCCTCGACTAATCCCTTTTACATCATTACCAACGCTGTCCCTTAATACCCCTTCAGGTATCACAACGGAGTATGTAGTGTTATTCGAAAAGTTGTTCGTTGGATCAATGGTGAGCGTTCTATCATTTATCACAATTCGCGGTGCACCTGCACCTATATCCAGTTCTTCAACAACCGTACTTCCTTGTAGAAGCTGAATCTTGCCTGCACCCGCTGAAATACTATCATTGTAAGTCAGTTGTATGTTGGACGTAGTTGGAACAGAAACTGCTCCTAGATTGGGGAAATAGGAGGTTACCTTAGCCGTTCCGATTCCCTTTGTGCTAAATTTCCATTGTTGCGATGTCAGACCTTTGACCGCAGTTCCTCCATCAGCAGTTAGCAGGGAACCTGAATCGAATTGTACATAGTATGTTCCTCCACGTAACAGTGGATGAGCAATACTTACTTCTTTTCCTACCCCTTCAACACTCTCAGGTGCATCCGGATCTGCTAGAGTTCCCTTAATCTTTACATCCGGGCTATCCATTCTAATAGTAGCCACTGGTGAATTATCCTGAAAACGTCTGATTACTACATTTCCCACAGCGTTTTCAGACTTCTTAACCGCTTCCTTGAACCGAATAACGAGCGGTGCTGCACCATCAACCTCCGTTGTTCCCTCAGCAGGGATTGTAGCTTCAATCAATGTGTCCGTAAATTCGTCGGCGGCATACACCGTATTTGTGTCCATAAACGGAATACCTTGCCAACCTTGAATAGACATTAGCACGATTAACAGTCCGATGATCCCCCTGCGAGCCGTTCTTTTTAAACTCACCGTTCCTTCCTCCTCATCCTGTTTCAACTGTCTGATGTACAGACCTCATTATGTATGTCGGTTACATTACCAATTTTCTTTAGTTAAAAGGAAATAAAAGGAATTATTTTGCACTTCCACAGTTCTTAATGTTTGCATACAAAAAGCCCCTGATTCCATATCGGAACCAAGGGCTTCTATTGATGACTTTATCGTTAACTTACAGACCTGCTTGCTCTTTCAAAACGTTTGCTTTGTCCACTTGTTCCCAAGGTACATCGAGGTCTGTACGACCGAAGTGACCGTAAGCAGCCGTTTGTCTGTAAATTGGGCGACGCAGATCCAGCATACGGATAATACCAGCCGGACGAAGATCGAAGTTGTTACGCACAAGTTCAACCAATGTCTCTTCGCTGACTTTGCCTGTTCCGTATGTATCCACGTTGATCGATACCGGGTTGGCTACACCAATCGCGTAAGCGAGCTGGATTTCCACTTTGTCGGCAAGACCTGCTGCAATGAGGTTTTTCGCAACATAACGAGCTGCATATGCTGCGGAACGGTCTACTTTTGTTGGATCCTTACCGGAGAACGCTCCACCGCCGTGACGTGCATAACCGCCGTAGGTATCTACGATGATTTTACGTCCAGTCAGGCCTGCATCTCCTTGAGGTCCGCCAATAACGAAACGTCCTGTTGGGTTGATGAAATATTTAGTCTGCTCATCCAGCAATTCAGCTGGAACGACAGGCAGAATTACATGTTCTTTGATGTCTTTTTGGATCTGCGCAAGTAGAGTCTCTTCAGCATGTTGAGTAGACACGACGATTGTATCAACACGTACCGGTTTGTCACCGTCGTATTCAATCGTTACCTGAGTTTTACCATCCGGACGAAGATATTCCAATGTGCCGTTTTTACGCACTTCAGCCAAACGGCGAGCTATACGGTGAGATAAGGCGATTGGCAAAGGCATGAGTTCAGGTGTTTCGTTGGTTGCAAAACCAAACATCAGACCTTGGTCACCAGCACCAATGTTCTCTGTTTCGCGAGCCATTTGTTCCGGGTCACGATTCTCCAGAGCTGCATTAACACCTTGTGCGATGTCAGCAGACTGCTCGTTCAGAGAAGTCAGGACTGCACAAGTATTATAGTCGAAACCGAACTTGGCACGAGTGTACCCGATTTCCTTAATCGTATTACGAACGATGGACGGAATGTCCACATATTCAGACGCTGAGCTGATCTCACCAATGACAAGCACAAGGCCTGTAGCTACGGAAACTTCGCACGCTACACGAGCATTTGGATCATTCGTCAGGAACGCATCCAATACGGCGTCCGAGATCTGGTCGCAAATTTTATCCGGATGTCCTTCAGTTACAGACTCCGATGTGAATAGATGTCGGCCTTTAATAGACATTGAAGTTTCAACCTCCCATAACGAGTAGTATGGCGATTGCCCGAACAAAACATTTACGTTGATTCGTTCACTGTACCCTCGAAAGCTTTCCGGGCGGAATAAGGACGCAGGGTCCGCAGTTACGAAGATAAGGATTTTTCAGGTAATGGCCTCAACAAAAAATCAACCTTTCCCTAGCGGAAAAGGTTGCGTACCTCAACTGCCATCTTAACGTATTTGTCAAGACGTGTCAAACGGATTGGGATAAGGAAAACACCTTATAAGTGCTGCTGTGCCTGGCGAATCAGCCTTTTTGTAATCTCTCCACCGACCGATCCATTCTCACGGGAAGTCAGATGGCCCCAGCCTTTGTACTGGCCATAGGAGTGATCACTTACCTCACCCAGTTCAGAACCAAATTCGGTATCTGCACCAGCAAGACCTCTACCGCCATATCCCACATTCAGACCAAACTCAGCGGCAATTTCATACTTCATTTGATCCAACATCTGACGACTTTCAGGTACCACTTTGCGGTTGCTTCTAGCCATGATTCCTGCACCTCCGGTTATTGGTTGTGTACAGTTATAGAGTGAGCAGGAACAAGGCTGGCTAGCCGTATTAATGTTTGTTAGAACTGGGTAATCTGAACAAATGAAATGAATAAAAAGTCTGACAAGTGCTCATCCTATTTCAGAGAATATCCACCACGTACCATGACAGTCAGGCTGTACTTGTTACCATCCAATACCGTTATACCCCGTCCATCTCTTGGAAAAGAGAGCAAGTGATTGGTCGGTGCTGTCTGACCATTCGTCAAATCAACCCCGTCCGTCAGATCAGCTACACCATTCGTACCTTCACTGACGATCACAGCTTTACCGCTGCGCACAATGAACTCCGCGCCAGATGCACCGATCAGTTGTTGACCTGGCTTCACGGTCACAATTTCAACGGCAACAGATGCTCCAGAAACCAATGGAGGAAGCGTTGTGTCTCCACCCGTGCTGCCTGAGTTGCCAGTTCCTGTAGAGCCGCTGTTGCTACCTGATGTATTTCCAGACCCTGTGTTCGTGCCTCCACCCAAAGCTTTCTGAATTTGCTGATCAACATAACTTTTCGTCACTACCGGATCATCTGCTGTTCCCGGTTGGCTTGTGCCTGCACCTATTGCCGTATTGCTGTATACAGACCCTACCCACACACCAACACCAATCGCTAGTGCAGCCAGGGATACTTTCATATAAGGTTTCATGTGATTTATTTTCCTCCTCTGGTAATCTATTAACTTTAACTATAGAGAAAAAGTAGAGATGCGACAAGCAAAACCTCGCTTCCATTTCTCTGGAAACGAGGTTTTGTGGATAAATCACTAATTGTAGAAAGACTTCGTTTATCTTGAATCTACAGGTTCTTCCTTTGGAAGCTTGGTCAGATCGTATCCATAGCCTTGTTCCGCAAGACGAATACGTTGTCCCTGGAACTGGTCATATACCGCCAAACGATACGAGCCTCCACGCAGTTTCTCGAAGAAGCTGTCTTCTACACTCCAAGTGAGTGTTTGATTCGTTCCCGCTTTCAGATCGGTTCCCAAGACTAACTCTTTCTCATATGTTTTACCTGCTTGATCGGTAAGAGCCAGAATCAATTTATGTTCATTCTCGCCCATCTCGATCTCTTCATTGCGGGATAGGCTATAATTCATCTCTACCTGCACAGATGAGCTTCCCGCCAGATATGCACGTACACTACTAGCAGAGAGCGTATATGGATAGAGATCAATATTGTTCAGCGTCCCTTGAACACTGATGGAAGTTGGTGGCACTTCGAATGCTAGAGCATTCACATAGGCTGTGGCTTCCCCTTCGCCGATGACAAACTTGCTATCTGCTATGCCTTCACCCACAACCAACCGCATATCCGAGAATGTGACTGACTTCGGAACCTTAGCCCAGAATGTAACAATTGATTTCTGGCCTGGCCCGGGTGAACGCTCGGATTGTTTTGCAGTTGCTCTGTA
This sequence comes from Paenibacillus sp. 276b, assembly GCF_900107875.1. NCBI lineage: Bacteria > Bacillati > Bacillota > Bacilli > Caryophanales > Paenibacillaceae > Paenibacillus > Paenibacillus sp. 276b. Next base: position 36,575 of record NZ_FNRR01000003.1, read on the forward strand.
ATATTGACCGTCCGATGTTTTGAAGTAACCCACCAGTTTGCCAAGCCCACTTTGACGCAACGATTTGTTTGTCATTTCAAATTCGGTATATACGATATCCGAAGATGTTCCCGGGTAACGGATCGTTCTACGCACACCCATTTCAGTCTCTTTATCCGCAGCACCCATTGTATATGTCTTGCCTGTTCCTACGTAGGATACAGGTTGAATCAATCCCGACGTATTTAACGTGATCCACTCATTTGTTTCTTCTTCACTAACTTTTTCGATCAAACTTACTTCCAAACGTCCCATACGAAGCTCAGAAGGAATTTTGGTCAACAGATAAGCCTCGGTCGTCATGCCCGCTCCAAGCAGTTTTCCGCTTTGCGTATAGATTAACTTCTTATCTCCATCAATTTGAGCCGAATCAATGGTGAACATTGCTTCTAGCTCTGGGAGCTGTACCGTTTTGCTGCCGGCATTACGGATCGTTACTTTTGCAGCCACAATGTCACTATCTGCCCAAGGTAAACGCTGTAACGATCCCAACGAAACACCAAACGTTCCTTTACTATTCTTAATGACCGTCTCTGTTGTCAAACCGTCTCCAGTAGATACTGATTGCGGAATCGCATATACGCCCACAGGATAGGAGAAAACAAAGCTACTTGTACTCGTTGGAGTCGATGTATCCGTGCTTTCAGTCTTATCAACAGGACTCATCGCGTACAGCTTAATTTTGCTTGTGTCCCCATCACCTTGTAAGGTCGCGTTGAGTTTAATTGTTTTAATATCTCCCGGGTTTAGCTTTAATGCGTCCAATGCTTTGGTTTCAATCGGATAAACTGTTCCGTCAGCAGTTCGTACCTCAAATGTATATATTGGTACTTTAATGGCTTTCTTACCTTCGTTCTTAAGTACAAATTGCATATTCATATCATATTCACCTTCATCGATACGTATCTTTGCTGATTCCAGCAATGTAGATAATCGTTGTCCCTCAACAGATATGATATTCGGTTGATTCGCAGTCACCTCTACGTTCGTTGCTTTGCTTGCCTCAGGCAGCTGCAACGCAGCAACAGGTAAGACCGTCTTCTCTTCACCCTGCTCCTCTACCAGCAACAGCTCAGACTTTTGCAGCTTCACTGACGTAGGAAGAGATGCCATCAGACTGAGAGGCTTATTGGCCTGCGCCTGTATACTGACGCTTGTACTATCTTTGTCAGGCGTCAACGGATAGTTCGTACCACTTGGTGTACGCAAAATCCATTTGATATTCGGATTTTCGAGTAATTTGTAACTAATATTGTTTAAATTCACACCAATTTTGACATACTGATTCTTATCTTCACCTGGGAACACTTTAATACCTGACACTTTCACCTTCACGGCAGAATCACTTAGACGAACCGTCTTCGGTTTGCCTACGGGTGTAGTTATACTATAGGATGCGGTTACATTAAACTTACCCAGCGTACGTTCATAGTTAGATTGACTGAAATCCCACTTCACAATGAGGAAGTTCAGATCACTTAGCTTCACTTCCCGACCAACCTTCATGACATAAGTCAAATCTACAGTTGATCCAGGTGCGACTGTCTTCTTCTCCTGATCCTTCGCAATCAGTTTAGGTGAGAACAGCGTTCCGCCTTTGGTTTTTACCTTGCTCCAATAATCGAGCATCATCATTGGGGTACTGTCATTGTTCTTATATGAAATAGTATACGTAACAACTTTCCCATCATCCTGAGATAAGATGTTCACATCCGTTAATCTCACGGAGCTATGTGCGGTTACTTTGACAGGAGACAAGTTACTCAGTGTATGTACGACTTTGTTCGTTGATGTTTTTGTTTTCTTCGATTCACTGCTATTAGAACTGGTGACAGACGTTTTATTTGTTGTGCTCGCTGCCATTGCAATGCCAGCGGTTGAACTGATCAACATCGCACTTGCGAGCACGCTCACAACCATTTTCTTTTGATTCACTTCCAAACCTCCCATATGTTGCTTCTTGCTATATAGTATAAACGTTTGGGAAGGCGAGAAAGTTACGATGTTGTTGTGAATTATCAAATATACAACAACAATAAAAAAGACCCTTAGATTTCTCTAAGGGTCTTCTCTAAAAACTTATAAATTAGTACTGTTTTTGTACGGAAACGTTGGAAGGATCTGCAGCGTTACCGGATTTATCAGTTACAAATTTGTTAGTTGCATTTGTAGAGTTGAGGTACAATTCTACATAAGAACCAGTCAATTGTGTAGTAGAAGCAGCTTCAAATGTAACTACCACTTGATTAGTGTTACCAGCTTCAACCTTAGTAACTGTTGCTTCGGATCCGCCAATACGAGCCAAGAAGCCAGTAGTGTTGTTAGCAACATTCAGTTCTTCGTTGAATGTCAATGTAGCAACGTATTGTTTTTTACCATTTACAACAGCACCTTCAACTACGCTGAAGTTGTTGTTGTTTTCTACCAATTTAGGCGCAATACCATCAGTCAAACCTTTGCTTACATTACCAACTCTGATGCCATTAGGGCTTACAGATTGGATATTTTCTACTGCAACAACTGTAACGAAGTTAGCTGTAGAAGCTGTAGCATTCAAAGATTGACCAGTAGTGATTTCGAAGTGAGCCAAAGTGTTACCATCTTTAGTCTCAACGCTGTTCAATTTCAAATTATAAGTTGCATCAGTAGCACTGATACCGAAGTCACTTGCACTTACGGAAGAAAGGTATCCATCGAATTGAACATCGATTTTTTTGTCGGAAACAGCTTTAGCTGATTCAACACCGATTTTTCTGGAATCTTTAGCTACAACAGGTGTAGAAACTACGTTACCAGCGATGTAGTTATCTTTTGTATCTGCAACATTAGCAATACGCAGATTCAAAGTATCATTTGCACCCAGGTATCCATTTTCTTTGGCAGGCAAGGAAATGCGAACTTGTTGAGCATTTACTTGAGTTACCTCAGTGTTGTTAGGAAGCGGCAACAATGGACCATTAGCATTGATTTGGTAGTTATATTTGTTTGGATCGATTGCACTACCGTTACCACTTACAGCCATTTCTTTGCTGAATGTAACGTAGATATCAAGATCTTTCAAAGATCCGTTACCAGTGCTCTCTTGAACGAACCAAGCATCGTTAACTTTTGGTTTAGCAATATCACTTACATCTACAGTAGTGGAGTATGGCAACATTGTGTTTGCAATTGCTGCGATATCACGGATACCGGAGATTTCCAAAGTGTATTTACCTTGTGCCAATTCACCAATTGTAGTGATTTGTACACGTTTGTTACCAGTACCATCTACAAATTTAGGAGCGTTAACTGGGTGACCAGCTGCTGTGAAGCCTCTAGTAGTAACCAATTCGCCTTTTTCGTTTTTCAAAGTGAAGTTAGCGTTAGCTGTTTTCAATACATCAGTAGATTCAACAGCTTTGCTGAATTCAACAGTGATTACATGGTTGTTGTTGTAAACTTCAGCAGTTACAGAAGCTACTTCTGGACGAGTAGTATCGATAACTGGAGTCACTTTAGTAGTACGTGTAGCAGAGTTGTTGCTGTAGTCTGTTACACCTTCCAAAGTGATTGTGTTTTCACCCAAGCTCAGCTTGTTGTCGTTTTCGAAGTTTACAGTTACTTTGTTATCTTCAACAGTAACAGTTCCTGTTTTACCAGAAGACGTGTGGTAAGCTTTGCTTACGGATTTAACAGACTCGTTAAATTCGATTTCTACTTTGTTCAGGTTTGTAGCTTTTGCACTAACAACTTCTGGAGCTGTAGTGTCTTCAACTACTTCGAACTCAACTTCTTTTTGCAGAAGTTTGTAACCTGCATAGTCTTCAACACCATTTACTGTCAATGTGTGTTTACCAACGCTCAGGTCAGTTGTGATAACTGCAACACTTGGATAAGTGAAGTTAACATATCCAGAGATTGCTTTACCGTCGATGCGGAAGTTAGAAGTTGTGTTTACAGAAGATGCTTTAACTGGCTCAGAGAATACTACTTTGAACGCTTTAGTTCCGAGACCTTTAACTTCTGAAACTTCTGGCAAAGTAGTGTCAACTGGAGTCACTTGTACTGTCTCTTTGAACACTTTGGACTTGTCAGAGTTTTTAACATTGCTTACATTCAGTTTGTAAGCTTTTTGGGAAGTCAAAGTTTGCTCTGCTGGCAGCAACAAAGTTACTGTTTTCTTGTCGGAAGACAATGTAGCAGATTTGAATTTGAAACCATCAATAGTGTAGTTGGACTCAAGCTCAGCGCTATCAGCATCAACATCACCATCAAATGTTACAACAACTTGCTTCAGGTTGTTAGCAGTTGCACTAACAACTTTTTGAGCTGCAGTTACAACATAAGTAACTTTTTCAGTGAAAGTTTTATCTTTGTAAGTAAATTTCACTTCAGTTTCTTTGTTAGCTTCAAGAGCTTTATCCAAAGTAACTTTTACAGTTTCACCATCACTGATTTTAAATTCAACTACTTTACCAGCTTCGGATACTTTGTAAGACTCAACTTTAATGCTTTGAGCTTGATCAATTGCGTAAGCAGCGCCTACAAGCAATTGACGGGAAGCGTTAGATTGGAAGTTCAAGCTAGTGTCAAGCAGACCAGCGTTGATTGCTGCTTGAACATAACCTTTAGCCCAAGCTGTTGCTGTGTTGTTAGTTTCAGTTGGAACTTCGAGGTCCAAAGCGATTGTCAGAACTTTCGCCATTTCTTCGATAGTTACTTTACCGTTGAAGTCGAAGATTTTCTTCTCAACGTTTTTACCTTCCATGATGCCTGCAGCTGTTACTGCTTCGATGTAAGGAGCAGCCCAGTTTTTAGCATTGTAGTTTTTATCGTTGTAAGAATATACACCAGTGATTTCTTTCAGGCCAAGCAATTTAGTGATAACTTTTGCGAACTCAGCGCGAGTCATCTCTTTGTCCAAACCAGCTGTTCCATCTGGGTAACCAGTGAAAACACCTTTTGCTTTCAATGCATCAAACTGTTGTTGTGGCGAAACCGCTGTATCACCGAATGCTACAGATGCAAACATTGAGAATGCCATTGCTGTAGACAGAGCTACGGATAAAATTTTCTTCATAACCTTTTTTTCTCCTCCTTGGGCGTTCATAACATTTGAATTTTCTTTAATAGGGTCGCTCGTATTCCTCATATATTGTTGCACCCCCTTTCCAGAGTTGTGAGCAAGTTAATATAAATGATGTCTGTGAGCATATCACAGAAACTTGTAAACGAGAATAATGATAGATCCATACGAAAATAGAGTAGTTTCCTAATCCTACCTTACGTATTATACAATGGGTCTTCCGTGCCGTAAAGCAATTTTTTCTAATAAATAGACAAGATTCTTCACGAGGTCATTCTTGGTAAGAGGCCCAATGTTTTCGACTCTACATCTTAAACGCAGCAGATTTCAAAAAGTTGCGGATTCAGCAAAAAAAGTTTTGAACTTATTTATGTATTGATGCAGTGCGGGTAAATGCGAGGTTCAAAACCTTTAGACCATCAATGATGGAGCAGTCTGCATGAGATTATGTTGTGTCTGGATTGATGGGGACGTTTATTTATACCCGATAACTCGCTGCATGAAGCGACAAATTCTTCTAAATACAAAATAAATAAAAGACATTCCATATGGAATGCCTTTCGTAATGCTCTGGTTCTATAACTTAGCGAATTTTCATCGCAAGATCAATAATTTGAGCACGCATATTCGGATCACTGTTCAATCTCAGATACATGTCATCAATGGGTTGTCTATTTTCCCGGTATGTCTTCTCATGTTTCATCGTGGTGTGAGACCATTCAATTAAGTCATTCTCAGCCAGAACCAAATTGTTATACGCATCATGGAAGCCAGTCGCCTTGACAAGCCCTTCCATCACTTCTTGGGAAACTTCCTGCGTTTTACGTGTATCTTCTATTTTCTTCTCCAGAATGACTGCTTGTTTCTCGAACTGTGTCTTTGCCTTCATGTAGCCCAGCTGGGCTTTCGAATAAATCGGTTTCATTAGCTAACTTCACCCTCTAGATCATTGTGTATTTACCGCTATTGTATCTTAATCTCTAGCAAATTACAAAAATAGATATTGGTAAAAAACAGATTTCTTCTATTATAAAAGTGTTCTTTACCAGTTGATTTACAGTCATAAAAAGACCTGTCCTTTTAGTCCAAGGGACAGGTCTTTCAGAATTGAATATTTTTCTAGGCGGATTAGCTCAAGTTTTTAGGGAACAGCTTCGTGCTCTTCTTAAGTAATTCAACTGCAATTTTGGCAGCTTCTGCACGAGTCATATTACCCTTTGGATTGAACTGATACTGAGCTTTGGTTGCACCAGGCACCGTGACCGGGCTTCCTTCCATGATTTTCGCTTTGGTTATCGCGAGCACAGCAGGACGAGCATAGAATTCAATAGAACCTGAGTCCAGGAATGACTTTCCAAGCGTTGCAGCTAGTTTACTGTCGTTCGTTGCCAATTTGGAGTTCATTGCACGAGCAATCATAACGGCTGCCTGTTCACGTGTAATTGGCATTTCCGGTTGGAAATATCCATCACTCAACCCCGTTACGATACCTGCCCGAGCAGCTGTCTCAATAGCTTCATAGGTCCAACGATCGGACTTGGTACTGATCGATACGTCTTGGAACGTTTGTTGGTTCGCATAATTTAACGGAATATCCAGACCTCTAACGAGTAACGTTGCAAATTCTCCACGAGTTGTCTGATCATCTGCACCAAAAGAACTTGCTCTCAATGGATTCATAATTCCTTTGGAATACAAAGCATTAAGCAAATTACGAGCCCATGGGTGGTTTGTAATATCAGGATAACTTCTGCTCAATTTCATTACTTTGTAGTATCCGAATTCATCAAATGGTACCGTAATCGTGTGACCTTTTGTATCAACGACTCCCCCGATAGGAATCCACTTGCCTACATTGGTTTTATCTGAGTATCTGAAAACAGTAATGGTAGAACCTACATCGTCTACAATCGATGGATCATAAGCGATCGTCAGGCTACCTCTTTGGGATGGAGTTAGGACTCTCTCAGCAGCATATTGCGTGAAGTTCCCTTCCAGACTATAAGGAGCCAAACCATTGGTTCCTGCGCTATAACCACTCTCACCTTTATCTCCAAGTTCACCAACGCCACCATGAATCCAGTAAATATCTGAGATTGGCGTAAAGTTGCTTGTATTAAGTGTTGAACTGAATAAACCCGTAAGTTCAGGCGATACAGTAATGAAACTTTGTGCATTTTCACTACCTTCATCCGGAGATCCGATCCAGTTACCGTAGTCATTTTTTCTCTCTACAATCCCTTTATCCGGATCAGCAATTCCGAACAAAATCTTGTTATCTGGATAGAACTTGGTCATATTTCTTACTGTTGTGGATTGCAGAACCGTACCTTTCGGAAGTGAAAGCTGCAGCTCTTTGTTAAATACAGTATATTTATTGGCCACTTTCGGAGCCATGTATTGCGTATCTGTTGTAATTGTAGATGTATAGAATACATTGACAGTGTCATTAATGGTTCCACCCGGACGGGTAATTTGAATTTTGATTGCGTTATTTTTATCAGGTTTCAAACCTACGTAGTCCAGTACAAAACGATTGTTAGAATCCGTACGTTTAACAGCAGGCTGCTTATCAATCAGTACTTGAGTAGCCCCTTCTGCCTCAATATCGAATCTCACAAAGTTTTTATTAACAACAATCTTATCTCCTACGGTTGGCTGAGGAGCAAGAATGCGATAAGAGGATGGTTCACGTACAATCTCTAAGCGCTGAGTTGTTCTGGCACCTGTTCTATTAATAAGTTCAAGTGTATATACGTGCGTTCCAGGCGCATCAAATTTCAGGTTTTGAATTCTTACGAAGAACTGATTTTCATTACCCACAAAATCGAATGTAGGCATTCCGTTTTCGCCTAATTTATTCGTTTGTAGTACACGATCAGTAGCTTGTGTATGGGTGAACACTAGTTTGGAGCCAAAATAAACGTTAGCAATTTGTGCTCCACCGCCATTAATCACAAGATCATAATTTTCTTCACTTGTTACATATTTATCTTCTTTGAATGCAAATTCAGGCGTAACCGCGAAGATTTTCTTCAGTTCGTCCTGTGTATAACTGGTTAGAGCCTTATCAACAAAGGGTTGTCTGGAATCCTTAGGAACCAGAGTAGGCATAAAGGTGGTAACTGTTGATTGGTTCGTATCAATAACATTGATTCTAAGCGTTGTTGTTATAGTTGTAGGCTGTTTGTTGGCATCCTCATCAATTGCACGAATCACAATCGTGTTCTCACCATATACAATCGGCCCTTCTTTCAACACTTTTAATTTAATGGAAAAATCACCATTGCTGTCCGGGAAGCCAGTTGAAACCTTTGTATATTCAGTGTCTTTAAGCACCTTACCATTAACTACAAGCTCAGGCTTAAAATCAATCCCCAGCGTCTTAAAGCCAATAAACTTACCTTTAACAGACATGGTCTGTTCCGTACTCTTCGAGTCGAAACTATACGTCTGTCCATCTTGCAAATTTTCTACATAGATCGAACTAACAGATGAATAAGAAATCTTGACTACTTTGGGCAAGTCAGTCGGTTTACCGAAATAAAAACGAATTTGCTGTTCACCACTTACAAATCCCGTAATTTGATAGATCTGTTGTTTTGTAGTCAATCCCATTGCGGGAACAGTTGGGACAGCATCAATTTTCAATTTATTTACACCTGTAGGTAAATATTCACCAAAAAGAGTTGCTGCATTAATATCTTTGCTGGATTCAACCAAAATGAAGAATGTATCGCTTTTCACTCTTGATCCATCCAGTTTGGTCTTGGACTCTATCGGGCCACTTTTGTAATCCGGGAGGTAGTACATATTCAAGATATCCTGGGAACCTGGCGAATACACGTATCCTCCAGTAAATCCTGTGCTGAAGTTACCATAAGTAAGGCTGACTTTGACTTCCTGATTCTTCTTGACATCAGTCCCGCCTTCTTCTAACTCCATTTTGAAAGGTGTGTCCACTACAAAATCCACGAGTCGATATTCCAAACTAATTCCGTCTGCTCCTGCAATCGCAGTTGTTTTGGTTACGTGAAAAGTGAATGTTGTAGGTTGAGCTATATTGCTATTAGATAATGTAATCGTTCCGTTCGTTGGACTAAAATCTGAACTACTTGCTGAATAAGGCAATAATGCTTGTCCAGACAATTTGCCTTCTGTTTGTCCCACTATTGTAAAATTCGGATTTGCATCGTTTAATATGGATTGCGTCTCTGTCCCTACCGTTAAGTCGAGCTTGGTGAATGGTTGGTTTTTATCAAAATAATACACCGAACGCTCCGTTTCAATGGAGTTTGATGCACTTGATATTTTAAATTTCAACGTATTTATTCCTGCTTTAAGCTTAAGCTGCGGCAAGAAAAATGATCCATCTTGTAACATAGCCGAATCAAAAGAATCGCTACCATTTACTGTAACGGTAACCTGCGTAGCGTTTTGCACCTTACCTTGGATAGATACACGTTCCGTATTAACGACTGTCTCAGAACCTGCGTTAAGGTCGTAGGTTGCATTCCCTGTACCTCCAGAAACAACCGTGGAGATTTTGAAGTTCTCTATATATGGAGCTTGATCATACAAAACATAAAATGTATCCGAACGTTCAACAGAACCCTGTACTCCTAGGAAGGTAATCTTGTTGAATCCGGGAAACAATGTAAGGTTGTTTGCGTTAAACTTGTTGTTCCCACTGCTATCTGCAGTGACTGCAGTTGTAATGGATTTCGTTTCATCTGGAACCCACTTATTCACACTGCCTTCAGTCGTGGAATTCAGCTGTTCTACTTTTACTTTCATCGTATCCTTGGAAACAAATGCATATGAACCCGAGATACTAATGGTTGATGTTGATGTGGTATATGCGTTACTTCTGGAAAGGAATTCTTTGCCTGTCTGTCCTGAAACCAAAGACAAAATGGATGTTTCCCTTAATACCTTAATATCTGGCGTAAAGTAAGTTGAATATGCGTTAGATCCTGTACCGTCACCGTCCGCAGCCGAAGCAACGGCCCCACCGAACAGACCTTGTGGGAACAATGAGAACACCATAGCGACCAACATGATCCATGCCAACGGCCGTTTCTTTTGTTGCATTACGTATCATCTCTCCTCTTTTTAAGTCAGTTACCGTTATATATCGGCCGAAAGGTTCCAATTATTTAGTAAAAACAGCAAAATAAACAAAAAACCTTGTCCACGAGGGACAAGGTTTGGGTTGAAAGAATATTCAATAAGATCAGTAAACGAGCGTTTCTATTTAGGATTTCGAGCGGGTCTCCGGGTTCAACTTGACGCGCATGCGCATCAGGAAGTTAATGACCGGCCTTCTGGTTTTACTTACAAGTCCGATGACTTCTGCTCCAACCTGGAGGAAGAACATCATGATACAGATCACGACGAACGTTACCCAGTTGGCTTCGAACATCGCAGCAGAAGATTGGATAATCGCCAGTACACCGAAGAATGCGGCAATTCCGTAGATGATCAGCACTGTCTGACGGTGACTGAATCCAAGCTCACGCAGGCAGTGATGCAAGTGACCTTTATCCGGTGAGAAAATCGGTTTCCGTTGTACCGCACGACGAATGATCGCGAAGAAGGTATCCGAGAGCGGCACACCGATAATGATCAACGGTGTAATGAAGGATACGACAGCAATTTGTTTGAATCCAAGCATGGACAGCATTGCCAGAGAGAAACCAAGGAATAGAGATCCCGTATCCCCCATGAAGATCTTGGCTGGGTGGAAATTGAAGAACAAGAATCCAACAATACTACCAAGCAGTACAAGACACATCAAGGCAATCATCATGTTACCCATCAGGAAGGACATCACGGCAATGGTACCAATGGCAATACCGGATACACCGGCAGCCAAACCATCTAGACCATCAATCAGGTTAATCGCGTTCGTTACACCAACAATCCAGAGAATCGTCAGCGGAATGGACACCCAAGCTTCCAGTGAAGAGTAAGCATCCTGAAAAGGAATATTGACGAAGTCTACACGGATATTGAATCCGAATACGACTACAGCAGCAGCAACAATTTGTCCGAGCAGTTTCACTTTGGCTGACAGTTCAAAACGGTCATCCAATGCACCAATCAGTACGATGATCGATCCACCAATCAGAAAAGCACTGACAAAGCTCATATCTCTTGTCGTAAACCATGCTGACACAAAAGGAAGCAGGGCAGCAACCGTAATGATAAAGGCCAGGAAAATCCCTAGACCACCAAGACGTGGCATAATCCGAGTGTGCACTTTACGTGCATTCGGTGTATCCATTGCTCCGATTCTGACTGCGAACTTTTTGACAAGTGGTGTCAGGGCAAGAGCCAGTCCCATTGACACGATAAATCCAATGATAAAGATCGCTACCATTTGAACATTCGACCCCCAATTATAATACCTGTAAGAAATTATAAATCCCCTGATCTCTTTTTATATATAAATTATTGTTCGTCACTTTTAATAAAAATACCATTTGCACCAGAACGGAGAGGGCAGAAATAACCTGTAGAAGCGAAGCGTTCGCCTTTATCACGAGATTTCAACCTTAGAAAGGTTGATAAAAGAAATCCAGGGATAACAGCGATCAAAAGGTTATTCTGACATCGGAGTGGCCATGTGCAACTAAAAGTTTTTATTTGAGTGGCACACATGTAATCCGGAATGAATTATACGCTGATCACAGGCGAAATGCCAACCTCAATTTTTAGCAAAAACGTTCATTTTACGCGTAATAGCCTAATTTTAACGGACTTTAGTCACGTTTTCTTTGTCCCGCATCACTTTGACAGCGAATTTCGGAAGCGCAAGCATTCGGCCAGCCCGACTAGGTTCGCGAAGCAGACGATAAAACCATTCCAGTCTTAACTTTTGGAACACTTTAGGTGCACGTTTGGATTTGCCCGAAATCACATCAAAGCTGCCTCCAACCCCCATGGTAACGGGAACCTGAAGCGCATCTTTGTACTTGTGAATCCACGGTTCCTGCGTGTCTGCCCCACGTGCAACAAACAGCAGATCAGGTGCGGCTTCACGGATGGAAGCGACAACCTGCTCGTCCTCAGCCGGACCAAAATAACCGTCGCGATAACCTACAATTCGAATCGCCGGATATTGCTCTTGTAACCGAACTGCCGTTTCTTGAATCACCTCAGGTGTGGAACCGAGCAGATACACGCCCCACCGATAGTTTTCTCCAACACGCAGCAATTCATGTAAAAGATCAAATCCAGGCACCCGCTCTGCCACAGGCTCCCCACAATAATTGGCAGCCCATACAACACCTGTTCCATCGGGAACAATCATTTCTGCAGATTGCATAACCTTCATCATCGCTGGATTCTCCAGCGCGGCCATGACCATGATGGGATTGGCTGTGATGACTTGGTGCGGCTGCTTCGTGAGCACAGCTTCGCGAAGAACGTCCACCGTTTCTTTCATCGTTAGTTTGGAAAAAGGAATACCATAGATTGAAACGGTAGGTATTGGTCCGGTCTGATTCATCTTATTTCACCCTTTGCGGCCTAAATATTTAATAATTTGCTGAGCAGGCACTTTGGCTTCCTGCTTCAATTCGGTAATGCCTTCTTCATGTTCCTTCAGCCACTGTGAACGCTGATCCAACAGGTTAGCCACTGTCTTCGCCAGTTTATCCCCATCCAGCGCATCCGTACTGCCCACGGTTTCACTATCCAGACGCAGCATGAACTGATCAATCTTCGGATCATACGAGATACCAACAGGAGGAACATACTGTGAAGCTGCATAGATCAGACTGTGCAGACGCATGCCGATAACGACATCACAATTGCTGACTTCCTGAAGCATCAGTTGGGGATCAGTGAGATCCTTGGTAATGCTGACCTCGCTACCTTTGTTCCCCAAATCACCGAGCATTTCCATGACAAACCTTGAAGCCTGTTCATCAATCGGTAAGTGAAACGGCATAAAGCGCAAGTGAACGGCCTTTTTGGAGCAAAGCTTCTTAAGTCCAGCAGCAATGGCTGTAAGCTCTTTACGATCCGACTCCCAGAAACGTACGGATACGCCGATCACCGGGAGTTTGGTATGAACGCTTGCTCCTTGAGCATTAACCGCGATTGAACTTACTTCTTCCGCTTTGGCTTCAGGCAACGGCAGACCCATCACCGGGTCAGGAACCACATGAATCTGATTCCACTGCAATCCGAGCCCGCGCAAATATTCAGCAGATTGTTCATCACGCACAGATACATAATTACAGGCTTTGAAGACCGAACGAATCATCGGATTGAATATTTTGCGTTTCACAGGTCCAATGCCCTGCGCATAGATAAATGTTGGTTTTTTCAACCACTGGGCCAGTTTGATGACCCCCAGGTAGTAAGGGATGGATTTCAGTCCGGTTGCATCCTGCAGCAGACTTCCTCCCCCACTAATTAAACCATCACTTTCCTTGATCGCTTCGCGAACCTCCTTCAACTTCATCCGATGTACTGAACGTACACCGTACATTAAAGTGGTCGACTCCGGGTCACCGGAGAGCACAATCGGCTCAATCGTGACATTCGATCTGTGACTCTCCTCTTCCAGCGCCGTCAAAATTGACTTTAGTACCGCTTCGTCTCCGCTGTTGCGGAATCCGTAATACCCCGAGATGACTAACTTTTGAGAAGTGGTGACCATTTTTTCCAACATCCTTCCGCTACTTGCCACACACCCACAGCAACGATACCGAAGATTAAGCCAAGTCCCAATCCCATCACTCCACGAATGAGTGACAATACAGCTGGCGTATGGATATGCGCGAACGTATCCACCATGGACAATTGTCCAATTGCTGCAATAATGAGCACAAAGATGACTTTACGATATTTTAAAGCGGCGAACACGCCAACGATAAACAGCGGGTGTCCCAGCATAAATTCTTTGAATCTTGGCCGCACGCCGAATGTATCTTCCAGCGTTGTACGTAGGAACATCTCGAACGGTGTAACCGAACCCGAGTTGCCTGTACGGCTCAAATAATAGTATCCAACCACAGCAGCAACCAGTGCCAATACAACCATCAATACGTTAATCGGTGTACGAAGAATATCCTTAATTTGTTTAATGGAGAACGTACCCGAACCACGGTAAAACACAATATATATCGCTACCAGCGCCATAGGTGCAAAGTGCAACAGGCTAACGCCTCGGAACTGGTTGATAACCAGACTGTACGTAATGCTGTTCAGCAATGCGATGACAAAAGGCACCGCCAGGAACGACAGAATCGATGTTCTTACATATAAGAATAACGTTTGTGCCAGTCGACGACCCGCAGGCGCGTCTGGCTGACGCTGTTGCTGATAGTTCACTGTACGAACCGCCAGCACCATCGCAATGGTTGGCGCACTAATGGCTACCAGTAATGCAATTCCTTGCTCCAGCAACGTCGGTTTGAGCAAGAATAACCCGGCACTACCCACCAGAGCCAGTGCAAATACCAGCAATGTCAGCAGTGGTACAAAATATGAAACCATAAGCGTAATCATTGCGATTGCACCAATCAAGGCAACCAGCTTAGCATAACGCTGAATGGAAGAATCCTTAACCGTGAACGCTTCAGCTTGTCCGAGTTCGAAGCCGTGTTTACCCATACGTTCAATCGCATGACCTGGCTCACCCAAACTATTGATCAGATTATCAATTGGATTGGTGATCATGGCTTTGGCCGTATTCCGACTTGGCGAAGCATTCATATAGATCATACGAATGTTGCGGTCTTTAGTAGCCAAAACAAAACGGTCAGCAATGGTGTCTACATCCAGATTGGCATCCCCGTCACTTAAGGAGTACAGACGAGTTACATTGTAGTCAATTTTATAGGAGAGAGTCTCAAAACCGGATTGTGGTTTCTTCAAATTCTCAATAGCCGCCAGTCCAATATGGTGCTTGTTCAGCAACTGGGCAAACATATCGATACTCTTCATCTCTGCATTATCATTGTACCCTTTCACAGCATCACCATCAAACAAGATGCGCTTTACCCCATTTTCTTCGAAGAAGGTAAGCAGGCGTTCCATGGATTCCTGATTATAAGGCACACTGTCTGAAATCCGTGGCAAAATGTAAAATCCCTTATCACGCAGCATCTTCACGGCAACCGGATCTGGTTGCAAAGGCTGCATGTTGGCATTCTCCGGTGGAGTCTGCAATATTAAGCCGCTACGACCTTCATATTCCCATGGAAGCACAGGAATCTCCCGATCGGCGAACGTTTGTTCAATGATAGGGGTATACGTTTGTGCATTTTCCTCATTTGTGAATAGAACATACGTGTAATTATCGTTAGCAGGAATGACATTTTTGGTCATGTTCGCAAGATCCTGCCCGTTATATACCATCAGACGGCGGGACTTCTTCAACTCATCCAGTGTACTTTCGAACACCGCCATGGTTGTCACTCCGGCGTCTTTCAACCGAGTCAGTTGTTCATTCATGAAGTCTTGCGGATGGGCCTGATAAGCCGAGATATCCAATAGCCCCCGATAATTGAAGACAAGCTCCACCTTTTTGGCGGAAGATTCCGTTTGTACCCGATCACTGATGACAGGGATGGAAGCAATCAAACCGATAATGACAACAATCCACAGCCACTTCCGTGAAGCGGTATTCCAATAAAGCCATTTTTGACGCACTACATGTACCTCCTCAAGTGTTGGAACCAAATGCACGTTCAGCTCATGATTTTCATTGCATAATAGTGAATAAATACCGGATACAAACAGCTTGTGTCAACAAACGTGCATCTATCCGCAATTCATCCAAAATAGACGTAGACATTTACCCTTTTTACCTAAAAGAAAAGCCCCTCCGCCAACCAACCTTACGGTGCGGAGAGGCTTTCTCATGTTCTTGCTCAGTACTGCATTCGTATTTATTGTGCGTCTACACGCGTCATCACCGTAGTAGCCAAACGCTCAATACGGCTTTCGGCGTCTTCCAGGTCCTCTCCGCGCACGGCGAAGTATACTTTGATCTTCGGTTCTGTTCCCGAAGGACGCAGGCAGAACCATGATCCGTCTGCCAAAATAAATTTTAGAACGTTCTCTTTAGGCAAGCCATCCAAGCCAAGGGAGTAATCCAGCACATCTTGTACAGCGATGCCGGCTACTTCTTGTGGCGGATTAGAACGCCAGTCGGTCATTTTCGCCTGAATTTGAGCTACGCCATCCTTGCCTTTCAGCGTACGGGACTCCAGCTTCTCCAGGAAATATCCGAATTGGCTGTACAGCTCTTGCAGGACATCATAGAGCGTTTTGCCTTGGTTTTTATAATAAGCAGCTGCTTCAGCAATCAGCATGGCAGCCAGGACTGCATCCTTGTCACGTGCGTAGCTGCCTGCCAGGTAACCGTAGCTCTCCTCATAACCGAACAAGAACGTATGACTGCCGGTTGCTTCGAACTGGTTCATTTTTTCACCGATATATTTAAAGCCTGTCAGGGTGTTCATCACTTCTGCACCGTAATGCTCAGCAATGACCGCTCCCATCTCGCTTGTTACAATCGTTTTGACAACTGCACTGTTCTTCGGCAGCTTACCTGTCTCTTGCAAACGACTCAACACATAATGCACCATGATCGCTCCGGATTGGTTACCCGACAGTACGAAATACTTGCCATCCTTGTCTTTCACTACTGCACCCATGCGGTCTGCATCCGGATCTGTACCGATCAGAATGTCCGCACCCACAGATTCACCCAGCTTCATTGCAAGCGTAAATGCTTCGCGCTCTTCAGGGTTAGGGGATTTCACTGTGGAAAATTCAGCATCAGGCTGTTCTTGTTCTGCGACAATGTGAACCTGCTCAAAACCGATCTGTTCCAACACACGACGTACAGGCACATTACCTGTTCCGTGCAGTGGAGTGAAGACGATTTTGAAATCACGGCCGACGCCGGATTGAATCAGGTCCCGACTGAGGCTCAGGCTGGCAACGGTATCAACAAATGCCTGATCTTCCTCTTCCCCAAGCCATACGAGCAATCCTTGAGCCTCGGCTTCTTCCTGCGTCAGCTTTTTCACATCCGCGAGGGAAGGAACTTCCTGAATGTATTGAATGACTTTCTCCGCTTCGTGTGGTACCAGTTGGCCACCCTCGTGGTTGTATACTTTGTAGCCATTGTATTCAGGAGGATTATGACTTGCTGTCACCACAATACCGCCGGTTGCTTGCAGATGACGTACACTGAAGGAAAGCTGAGGCGTAGGACGCAGGGATGTAAACAACTTAGCCACAATGCCATTTCCAGCCAGAACCAAGGCAGCATCCAGTGTGAACTCAGGTGAGAAATGACGGGAATCATGCGCGATCACAACAGAAGGTTTACCTTCTTTGTCACCATGCTGCTCCAGCAAATAACGGGCAAACCCTTGCGTTGCACGACCCACGGTATAACGGTTCATCCGGTTGCTTCCCGCTCCGATCACACCACGCAATCCACCTGTACCAAACTCTAGATTTCTGTAAAAACGATCCTCCAGCTCTTTCGGCTGATCCTGCAAATCACGAAGCTCCTGTTTCGTCGCTTCATCAATCGAAGCATCCTCCAACCACTGCTGCAATGTTTGTGCTGCTGTTGTGCTTAACTGTTCCATTCCTGCAAACCCCTTCCTTCTATATAAAATTCAATGAACTGCTGAACGATACAATCATTAGCTTGGGTCAGACAGTGCGAACATGATCTCGCCTTCAGCTACCACTTTGTCGCCTACTTTGGCTGTAGCCTTGCCTTTACCAATTGAACCTTTGAGACGCGTAATTTCCACTTCCAGCATCAACGTATCTCCAGGCACAACTTGTCCACGGAATCGGAAATTGTCCAGTCCCGCCAAAAAGCCGATTTTGCCTTTGTTGCCTTCCAAATTAAGAATGGCTACTGCACCGACCTGTGCCAGAGCTTCTGTAATCAACACACCCGGCATTACCGGATACTCTGGAAAATGACCAATGAAGAAAGGTTCATTAATGGTTACATTTTTCAAACCAACGGCACGTTTGCCATCCTCTATCTCTAAAATCTTGTCCACCAGTAGAAATGGGGGACGGTGTGGGATAATCTCTTGAATCTGTTTGATATCGAGCACAGTATAATCTCCTCTCGGGATGTTTATATGAGATTCTCCATCATGATTGAAGTTAAGCGCAATAGAGGTCGTTACGGTTACGGATCATTCTTTCGATCGCTGTTGTCCCCGAATTTTCTGATACATTTTAGAGTTGTCTAAAATTCGGTGACAAAGGCGAGCGCTTCGCTTCTTCTGAACGATTCCGTTCCCTCCACTTACTTTAGTGCGGAAGCCGTCAACCCCAACATGATCAAGTCGATGCTCATATAAATGTGATTTTCATTTAATTTGTATGAAAAGCATATTTTCGGTTAACACTAGTTATATCCTTCATGACTGCAGTAGTGAAGGTTGAGATAAGGGGTCTCTCTTCGCGATGACGAATGTCTTTCGCAGGGGAGGCCTCTTTTGACGTCAAACGTCATCCATCATTATACTGTTTTCAACACCAAAAAGAAAACTCCTGCCTGCGCAGGAGTTTTGCATATATCGTTCATCTACGGAGCGAAGACCAAATCATATACATGTTCCCATGTACTCCACTGCAATACGGAACCGATATCCTGTTTGCCCAGTACCACGTAGCCAGCCACCAATCCGCCAGCGAGGGCAAGAACAAGCAGGACCGGAACCAAAAACCATCTTGCGATGCGCCATCCACTCTTCTTCTTCTTGACTTTCGTCTTATCCGGCTTACTGTTCTGCTGCTGTGTATCTGTCATCACATTCACCTTTTATGCTCTCATATTGTTGGCAAGACCCGCCATGGAATCACTGGATGTGAGCGCACGTGCCGCCAGTTGGTAAGTCCGCTGTCCTTGCATCAACAAAGCCATCTCTTGTGTCAAATCCACGTTGGATTGTTCAATGTAGCCTGCACGAATCATAGCTGTTGCTTCACGTGTAGCTGCATTAGCTCCAAATACATCATCCTCGGTCAGACCCGCATCCAGACCAAACAGATTATCCGCATACTGCACAAGCCCTTCCGGGCGCTCGATATCTACGAGTTGCAATTGGGCTCCAATCGTTGCATTGGCTTCATTGCCACGACGGATCAACAGATTGCCTTTTTCATCAAATGCAACCTTGCTGTTATTCGGTGCCGTAATGCGATTACCTTGACGATCCAATGCAAAGTGGCCTTCGCCATTGACCAATACCATCATGTCTGGCGCATTGGGATTCGTTTTGGGTCTAGTATCAGGGACAAAATGGAATGCACCCTGACGCGTCCACATTTTCTCACCATTCGCTTCAACGGCGAACATCGCATTGCCTTCAATCGCCAGATCGGTAGGACTACCTGTCTCATTGAGCGTACCCTGACTCATATCCTTTGTCACATCAGCCAAACGTACACCAAACCCAAGGTTGTATCCCATCGGGGTCGAGCGTCCATCCAGCTTGTACTTGTCCGGTTGCTGCTGCACACGTGTCAGTACATCTTCGAAGGCTGCTTGCTTACTCTTATAGCCTGCCGTATTCACGTTGGCAATATTATTGGAAATGACATCCAGACGCTGCTGTATTCCGGTCATGGAGACCATTGCACTAATCATGGAATTATTCATTCGGTGGTTACCCTCCCTGGTTCTACCCTCCCAAACCCTCCCTGGTAGGGAGGGCCCCAGATGGCGCTGCCCTCTGGACTCCCGAAAACAGGCGGAGTGGGTGCGTGGGGTACGATCTTGCTAAGTGACGGTCGTGTGTGTGCGCCGCGACTGCCGGGCTATGATTCCCGCCATAGTTTCACATGGCTGAATCATAGCCCGGCACGCTCTTTATGCGGCGTGTAGCTCCGCGTGGTCTCTCCCTGCTTTGCTTCGCAAAGGACTGTCGAGACCGTCGCTGCGCTCAGCTTAATGCTGCGCAATCCTCGCATAAGCTCGGCTGCGTTTATGCTTTGCGCTCCGCGTGGTCTCTCCTTGCTTTGCTCCGCAAAGGACTGTCGAGACCATCGCTGCGCTTAGGATAATACTGCGCAATCCTCGCATAGGCTCGGTTGCGTTTAGGCTTGCGCTTCGCGTGAGCCTCTCTGCTTGCTTCGTAAAGGGGGTTTGGCTCTCCGCTACGCGGCTATATTATACGTTGGCGTTATACACGCCCAACTTCATTGACGGCTTTATCCAGACTGCGGTCGTAGAATTGTACGACCTTCTGGTTCGCTTCATAAGCACGGAATGCTGCGTTCATATCTACAGTTGCCTGTGATGCATCTACATTCGAACCTTCCAGGTAGCCCTGACGGATCTGCACATTATCACCGGCAGCCATCATCCGAGCGGTTGCTCCATTCTGATCATTCAGGCTGAAATTACCATCGCCTTGACGTACCAATTGGTTGGGTTGATCGATGACGCTGATTCCCAATGTAACTCCTGTAGGTGCACCCGTCTCTGCATTGACAAGACGACCTTGCTCATCCACTTTAAATTGGTCTACCGATCCTGTCAACACAACAGGTTGTCCATTATTATCCAGGACTTGTGAACCTGTTGAGCTGAGCAGCTGTCCAGTTCCGGTAACCTCGAAGTGACCATCACGTGTATATCTTGTGTTGCCTTCTGCATCCTGTACTGTAAAATACGCCTGAGGTTGGTAAGTTACCGTGCCATCAGCTCGTACAAATTTGCCTGAACCGTCAAACGGGACAGGTTGTCCTGTCTGTGGATCATTCACGGCCAGATTGGACGAAATGGCAAAATCACTCTTTTGCCCACTTTCCATAATGGCTCCCTGCAAATTCATGGACAAACTTTCTTCCGCGAACACACCTGTGTTCAGCTTGCCCAGCCGCTTTGTCGGAAGATTAGCATCTCCGCCTACCAAAGTAATGAGCATTTCCGGAAAAGAACGGCTTACGCTGTTCACTTGTTTATATCCCGTTGTGTTCATATTTACGATGTTCTGCGTTGCGGTGTCATGGCGGCGTTGTTGCGTAATCATTCCCGCGGTAGCGGTGTACAGACCTCTTAACATGTATTAACCCCTCTCCTCAAGCGCTTGTCCTGCATTACAGGATGGCTGCTTGTCCGTTCTGCTTCCCGAGCTTGGGCGAACCTTTGCTTTTTATATCGGCAGATTAGAACTTTTTCTTAACCACCTGATCCAAATTATTCAACATAATGCCAGTCCCCTTCACGACACAATGCATCGGATCCTCTGCAACCCATACCGGTACATGCAATTCATTGGACAACAGTTCGTCCAGTCCGTTCAGCAAAGCGCCTCCACCTGTCAACACGACACCTCGGTCAATAATGTCTGCCGCTAATTCTGGTGGCGTCCGCTCCAATACCGACTTGGCTGCCACGATAATAGATTGCACGGAATCCCATAGCGCCTCTTGCACTTCATTTCCCGACACCGTTACGGTAACAGGCAAACCGGATACCATATCACGACCGCGAATGTCCATCTCTGTTTGACGACCACCCGGATGCACGGAACCAATCGCAATCTTGAGATCTTCGGCTGTACGTTCACCGATCATGAGTTTGTATTTGGCTTTGATAAACTTGGTAATCGCTTCGTCGAACTTGTCCCCTGCGACTTTAATAGAAGAGGCGGTGACTACGTCGCCCATAGACAGGACTGCAACGTCAGTCGTTCCGCCGCCGATATCCACGACCATATTGCCGCTCGGCTGAAAAATATCCATCCCCGCACCGATCGCTGCCGCTTTCGGCTCTTCTTCCAGAAATACTTCTTTGGCACCGCTGCGCTCAGCAGCTTCACGGATAGCCTTCTGCTCCACGGAAGTAATGTTGGTTGGTGCACAGATCAGAATACGCGGGTGGCTGTACCAGCTTCTTGCCCCCACACGATTAATGAAATGTCTAAGCATAGCTTCCGTAATCTCGAAGTCCGCAATAACACCGTCACGCAGCGGTCTAATGGCAACAATGTTACCTGGAGTACGCCCCACCATACGACGCGCTTCTTCCCCAACAGCAAGGACCCGCTTCGTATCGCTTTCAATGGTCACGACGGAAGGTTCATCGAGGACAACCCCACTTCCTTTCACGTGAATAAGCACGTTTGCCGTGCCAAGATCAATACCGATATCCTTGCTAAACATAAAAGAGCCCCCAAAGTGATATTATTTGGTCAGCGTATCCTGTGAAAAAGAGTCCCTTATCACGTCACCGCTCGTTCGACAAAGTGCAACATATATATGTAAAAATCGGGCTGATAAGATGTCATAATTCGATCCTGTACCAGCTTTTAACATATCATACTTCAGGGGAGGGATTCAATGCATGTGTGAGCTTTTTGGCCTACGTCTTTCCGCAGGTCTCTACGATTTAGCGGAAGCCAGCACCTCGCGTTTTTTACCGCTTGTTTTTTTGTATTTAATTTTGGTCGCTTCACCGCCCCGCAAATGACGGATTGACTTGTGATACTCCAGAATGTGTTTCACCTGGTCAGCAAGATCAGGGTTAATTTCCGGCAGACGCTCCGTCAGATCCTTATGCACAGTACTCTTTGACACGCCGAATTCCTTGGCTATGGTACGGACCGTATTCCTCGTCTCAACAATGCAGCGACCAATTTTTATGGTCCGTTCCTTGATGTAATCGTGCACGCTCCCGCCTCCCTACTGTGTGGATAGTTTGGTACATTATATGAGGAGCATGCCTATATATTCGCGGTTTAAAGGTGTGACAAGCTTCGAAGGTCCCATTATTTTCTGAAAAGCACAAAAAGAGCAGAGGAGAATTCCCTCTGCCCGTCATGTTGCTGCGGTAAAAATCATTTTATTTTTCCGGAAGATATCCTTGCGGGTTAACCGGTTGTCCGTCTTCGTAAACTTCAAAGTGAAGGTGGTTGCCCAGCGTTTTTTCCAGTTCATTAACGCCAGCCGATGCAATTGCATCTCCTTGCTTCACTTCATCATCCTGTTTCACTTTGACGTCAGCCAGGCTTTGGTATACGGTTTTGAGGTTATCACTGTGTGTGATTTCCACAACTTGACCTGTCAGCGGGTTTTGTTCAACCCGGGTAACTTTTCCGCCGAGTGCTGCTTTGACTTCGAACGTTTTGTTATCCCCACGTGCCAGATCTACACCCGTGTTCGGAATAAATGTGTCATTGTACTGCACCATCGCTGCTTCATGTTCCTCAGTTGAAGCTTCGTTGTCATAGAAAGGTTTTACTACCGAAATTTCGGACGGAACCGCTACCGGCCATACAAAATTCTCCGACTTTGCAACAACTTCCACACTTTCCTGTTCTCCGTTAACCGCTGTTCCTTCTGTACCCGATGCGCCCGTTTCTACTACCCCACTTGTAGGGTCCGAGTTCAGCGTTTTGTCGCCTGTGCCCTGATAGACCCACACTAAGGTTAGTATAATGCCTGCTGCTGCGATGTAGGCTGCCGGGAAGACCCAACGTTTGGACATTGCTCTTTTCCATGAAGAGGGCTGGCTAGCCGGTACTCCTTGAGTTGTTTTAGGAGTTTCTTCTTGGCCTGTTTTTTTGTTTTGTTCATTCATCTTAATCACCTCAGTAACAAGTGTTACCGGGTGCAACTCTTTTATACACGCGCGACTCTAATTATTTTCACGGAGCTTTCAAAGAGTGCTATATATGCTGAGATGAGTGTTAGTACGTGCACCGCTTCGGGGCCAGAAAACCTTTCGACCGGCTGTTACTCCCAGATTTCTTCTATCACCTTCTTTAAAGGTGAAATCCGGGAGTAAAGGCGGACACTTCGTTTCTACAGGCCTTTTTTGTCCCCTGCGCTCTCCATACGCTCGCACACTCCGCATATATAGCCAAGTCTTGAAAGCCCGGAAGGGGTGATAGACAGAAATGCATGGATTGAATTTAGCAGCCAATCCTTATAAATTGAGTTTGTGAGATTGAACATGGCGTTATAGTTTTAAGTTCATTAGTAGAGCAAACGGTGGGTTTTGATTCTAAGCTTAGCAACTTCATAGATTGCCTGCGATGCCTCGCTTTATATTATTCAGTGGCCCATTACTGCTAATAGACTAACGTTTGGTCAATTCAAATGGTCCGGACGATACCGACTTCCATGTTGGCTTACTTTGAGGCTAGCATCTTGGATGCCTGTCCGAAGGAGATGCCTGTGTAGTAGTGTTTGAGAATCTGGGTCGCGGTGTGACCCTCCTGTGCCATGCCGTTGGCTCCCCACTGGCTCATGCCGACTCCATGACCGTATCCATACGTTGTAATCTGAACCTCATCTCCATCGGTCTTCCAGCTGAACTGGCTGGATCTAAGCCCAAGTAGCTTTCGAGCCTCCGGTCCGCTAAACGTTTTACCTGCAATCTGTATCTCCTTGATCCGATGGCCTTGCGTTGTAGACAATACTTCCATCCAGCCACCGCTTTGCTGCGCACTCACAGGGATAGCATTTGCACCCAGATTCAACTTTTGGAGAATCTCACTGCGCTTCATGGTGATGGTTTCTTCAAAACCGGGAGCCAGATTTTTATCCCACGGACTCGCTACACTTTGTAAATAAGGAACAGGGTTCCCCCAGACATCCTCAGCATTCTCCGTATACCCATTACTTGTGGAGAAAAAGGATGCAGTAATTGCCTTGCCTTGATATGTCATGACGGAATCTTTGCTTTCGCGGACAGCCTGCTGCAGCTTCTCCCATTCCTTCGCTTTCCCCAGACGCGTCCAGTCCGCTTTTACTTGTTCTGGTGGTATGAACACCTGATGACTCACGGTATCTGTTACATCGGCTTCTCCTGAAGGTACACCGCTTGTATCGTTGGCTGCCAGCCTTCTCACGATAAATGTCCTTGCAGCGATGGCCTGTGCCTTCAGAGCTTCCAATCTGAACTCAGCTGGCATCTCGGCAGCGACAACTCCGGTAACATAATCTTCAAGTGGAAGATTCATCGTCGTACCGGTTGCAGACAGGTACACCCTTACTTGAGGTTCAGGGTAGGTAACAGGTACAGCTGGAGAAGGTGCTGGAGTCGTTACACTGCCTGTACCTGGTGGGACCGGGATCGGTTTAACCGGATCATTCGTCCGCGGCCAGACCAGAATGGCGGGGATCAACAGCGCAAGTGCAAGCACTGCCGATACAGCCGCCGCTGGCTGCCAGCGAGTATTGTTCTTTCCCCATCTGCGGCCTCGGCCAAACGTACGCATTCGGCGGCGCTTCACACGACGAAACTGGTCTAATTCAATGACAGGCATGTGTATACGTGCCGCAGTGTGTTGAGCTGACTCCTGTTGGGAGCTAGGCCGTCTAGTACATGTTGTTACGGGCTCATCTGGAACAGTTCTGATGTTCGTTGAAGCAAGCTTGTCTTTTTCCACACCGAAACCAGCAATCTCTTCTGGCTCCTTCACTAGTGGACGAGGGACAAGAGGTACCTTAACCTGCACACGGGCTTCTTTCATTTTGATATAACCCTCCGTTGTCCATGGCCGGTCAAGCGCCGGTCCTTTTGTTCAAATCCATAGTTTAGGGTATGAGCTGGCTGGATCTGATAGAACCTGATTTAAGAGAAACGAAGGCATTCCATATGTGGCGATTTCTAACTTAATTATGCTATGTATTATTAAAAAACATTGATCTGTCGCGGAATCCGTCTCCATAAGGTACCACCCGTTCCTCCAAAAGCATGCTCTTTCATTTGTTCAGAATTGGTACAGAATATGATGTTATGCTATATAAGTTAGGACCAGCTATTAATAGAATCAGGTACTGATTCAATGGATCGTTGAACACAAAAAAAAGCCAAGCCAGATGGCTTAGCTTTTGATCTGAATTTAAATGACAGCACGCATGCTCTCGTATCCGCAATATACAATGATGTGTGATTCATATTAGAGAGCAACGCCTATTGTCCAATTCGATGTTATGCCCAGGTCGGTTGTACTTTGAACAGCGGTACTTCTTCCCCGACTTTTTCATTCGATGCTTTAACTGCATCCAGCTTAGGCTCTTCAACCGAAATACGATAAATATCGGCTCCAAGTCCGTTAAGCTTCTCAGCGAGATGTACGTAACCACGGTCGATGTGATGAACACCGCCCACTTCCGTTGTACCTTCAGCAACAAGACCCGCGATAATAAGTGCGGCACCCGCACGCAAATCGGTAGCAGTTACTTTGGCACCCTTCAGCTTGGCATTGCCCGTGATGATGGACGAACGTCCTTCAACTTTGATCTCCGCATTCATCAATTGGAATTCATCCACATGCATGAAGCGATTTTCAAAAACAGTCTCTGTTACAACACTGGTTCCCTCAGAGGCAAGCAAAAGCGCCATCATTTGGGATTGCATATCGGTAGGGAAACCTGGGTATGGTAATGTTTTCACATCCACAGCCTTGAGCGGACGATCTGCAATGACACGAACGCCATTCTCATCAGGATGAATGGTTACACCCATTTCTTCCAGCTTCGCAATAACAGAACCCAAGTGGTCTGAAATCGCACCTTCGATATACACATCACCACCGGAGATTGCAGCAGCAGCCATATAGGTACCTGCTTCAACCCGGTCAGGAATGACGGTATGTTTCACGCCAGACAGTTTCTCCACACCTTCGATGCGGATGACTCCTGTTCCAGCACCTCGTACTTTGGCACCCATTCCATTCAGGAAGTTGGCAAGATCCACGATCTCTGGTTCTTTTGCCGCGTTCTCAAGAACAGTTACCCCTTCAGCCAATGTTGCAGCCATCATAATATTTTGAGTGGCACCTACGGAAGCCACATCTAGATAAATTTTCGCGCCACGCAACCGTCCTTGGCTACGAGCTTCTATATAGCCTTGGCCCAAGCTAATCTCAGCACCCATGGCTTCAAAACCTTTCAAATGCTGATCAATAGGCCGTGTACCGATGGCACATCCACCAGGAAGCGAAATTCTTGTATGACCCATACGCGTCAACAATGGCCCCATGACCAGAAATGACGCCCGCATTTTACTTACCCATTCATACGGTGCCTCACAGGAAGTAAGTTTCTCCGCATTTACGGTAATCACTTCGTCCCGGTATGTAACACCCGCTCCCAGCGATTCCAACACCTTGTTAATCGTCATCACATCGTCTAGAGGAGGAGCGTCAATAATAACGCTTTGTCCTTCTTCCCCTAAGAGAGAGGCAGCGATGATCGGAAGAACAGAATTTTTAGCGCCGCTAACTTTGACACTTCCGGTCAACCTTTTGCCACCGCGGACGATAAATTTGCTCATCATGGTTCCCTCCGCGCTTTTATTCCCTTTTCTTCATTCCGGAATACGTAAGCCCTTCTGTAATAGAAAAGACTGTTGCTGTGTGTGGAATTTCGACATAGCCTGGCAAATAATGCCCTTGATGTCTATTCAGAAAAGAATTGGTTTATGATCCATATCGATGATACCACGTGCGTTGCATGATGCCCTCCGACTTGTAAATGTAATGCCTTACAGGCCAGCAAACATCTGAACAGACAGATTGGGATGATTAGTAGCCGGATTCATCCGGATATCCCGTTTATAACCACAAAATAAGTGAACAATTGTGAATTCCCTAACTTCCATCATAACATTGTTGAATTGTACGATACAAGCATTTTTACATAAAACATCTCAAATTCATCCAATTCCACGTCACACTTTTTTCTTAATTTCTTTGCCGACAACTCATACTCTAATTGTTAACACAATTAATCGATGTTATTCGACATTACACTGCTTGAAGAACCTAACAGATGATTAACCAACCATCTCAACATTAAAACAAATGGCGCAACATTTGTGTCCATGACAAATAGTCAATGACAAAGCCTGAAACAGCATGCCCAAGTATAATGGCCAACAGTAAATGTAACAGTCTTCCCTGTGCTCCTCGTGGCTGCCTGATGATTAAATCCAGCTTGAGATTCTGCAAAGCCCACCACGACAACGCTATACATAAAAGAGAGACGATAATCGAAACTAAGCCATTCGTACTTAATGTCTGGTTCAACTGATTCGTCAGGTCAGTATCCATATATTCATTACCTCCACATTTGTTGCAGCGATCAGCATAATTATGCCTGGCATCCATAACTTGTTAGAACAATGGAATGACTTGAACACAACGTACTGAGCCTACTGTCAGACTTACTCCTGCTATGCAGGAAATCTGGATGCCCAATCACGGAGCAGCAACAATCTGGCTGTGAATGACTATGGAATTCATCAACGCAGCTTCCTGCATCTGCTGACTCTATGGAATATAGGCTCTTTCATCATACATTGTCAATTACATTGATTTCCACTTTGATAATATTTTAAATTCAAAATGCCGGGATTTTGTGACTAAAACGACATAAAAGAGCGTTATTTCGATATCGATCCTGTCATTTCCTCGGAAATAATTTGGATTTCCGTCGTTAAAAATGGTTCCAACAGTGATCATTATCGCCACGACTTTAGTCCTACATTCTATTCAACTGCCCATAAACGGTGAATACAATTAACTTTATTTGCCGTTAAATCAAGAGCTTCAACCGAAGAAAATGACCATATATTTTACTGTAACTGGAAAAGGCAACGTTCCAAAAACTCAAAAAAGCCCGGCAGACTAAGCCGCCAGGCTCCAATGAACAGTTTATTTGCCGTATACGTTGATCCGGTTAACCGCTTTTTGCAGAGCAATCTCTGCCCGACGGTGATCAAAATGATCCTGATTGCTTTGGCTGCTGAGACGGCGTTCTGCCCGCTCTTTCGCCGCACGCGCACGGTCCACATCGATACTTTCCGGGAATTCGGCACTTTCTGCGAGGACAACAACCTTATCTTTACGGACTTCGATAAAACCGCCGCCAATAGCGACCTGCTTGTTCTGTTTTCCGTTTTTGATAATGATTGGTGCGATCTGCAATGGTGTAACCATAGGGATGTGACCTGGCATAATACCCAGTTCCCCTTCAACACCACGAACGATGATACTATCCACTTGCTCTGTAAATACCAAACGCTCAGGCGTTACAATTTCCAACAAAAAGGTGCTCAATTCCATCCCTCCTGAAACTATCCGATAGCTCGCTTCATAAGGACAATCCTGGATTCAGATTATACCAGTGTTTTGGCTTTCTCCACTGCCTCTTCAATTGTACCCACGAAGAGGAAAGCTGCTTCCGGAAGATCGTCATGCTTGCCTTCGAGAATTTCTTTAAAGCTGCGCACCGTTTCTTTAACCGGAACGTATTTACCCGGAATACCGTTAAATGCTTCAGCAACGTGGAATGGCTGGGACAAGAAACGTTGAATTTTACGAGCACGGTAAACGAGCGCTCTGTCTTCTTCACTCAGCTCGTCCATACCCAGAATCGCAATAATATCCTGCAATTCATTATAACGTGCCAAGATACGTTTAACGCCTTGAGCTACGTTGTAATGCTCTTCGCCTACAACTTCAGGGGACAAGATCCGGGAGCTGGATGCCAGCGGATCTACCGCAGGGTAGATACCCATCTCGGAAATTTTACGTTCCAGGTTCGTCGTTGCGTCCAAGTGGGCAAACGTCGTTGCTGGAGCCGGGTCAGTATAGTCATCCGCAGGCACGTAGATGGCCTGGATGGATGTTACGGAACCTTTTTTAGTCGAAGTGATACGTTCTTGCAATTGACCCATTTCCGTTGCCAGCGTTGGTTGGTAACCTACCGCGGAAGGCATACGTCCGAGCAAGGCAGATACTTCTGAACCTGCTTGGGTGAAACGGAAGATGTTATCGATAAAGAGCAACACGTCACGGCCTTCTTCATCACGGAAGTATTCCGCCATAGTCAGACCAGTGAGGGCTACACGAAGACGTGCGCCTGGAGGCTCGTTCATTTGTCCGAAGACCATTGCTGTTTTGTTGATAACGCCCGAATCACTCATCTCGTGATACAAGTCATTACCTTCACGTGTACGCTCACCAACACCCGCGAATACGGAGATACCGCCGTGTTCTTGTGCGATGTTGTTGATCAATTCCTGAATCGTTACGGTTTTACCTACACCGGCACCACCGAAGAGACCGATTTTACCACCTTTGGCGTAAGGAGCCAACAAGTCGATAACTTTGATTCCTGTCTCCAGCATTTCAGCCTGGGTAGTCAGTTCATCAAATGCAGGAGCCGAGCGGTGAATCGGATTTTTATGTGCAGCAGCTACAGTGCCGCCAGTATCAATGGCTTCGCCGAGTACGTTAAATACACGACCCAGTGTCGCTTCCCCAACAGGTACAGAGATTGGAGCTCCTGTATCTACGGCTTCCATACCACGAACGAGTCCGTCCGTGGAGGACATCGCGATACAACGTACCCGGTTGTCACCCAGATGTTTCGAAGCTTCGAGTGTCAGATTAACACTTACGCCAGCTTCGCTTACTGTAGTGATCGTAATGGCATTGAGGATTTCCGGCAAACCGCCGCGATCAAACTCGACGTCAACAACCGGACCCATGATGCTCACAACGCGTCCTTTGTTCATCTTAACGTTCCCCTCCTACAAGCCTGCTACTTTTGCAAAAATAATGTACCGTTCATTTATCTTTGCTCTGCAAGCCTTCATTAATAAAAAACGGTTAGCCTTGTGCTGCGTTGGCACCTGCCACAATTTCCGTAATCTCCTGCGTAATCGCCGCTTGACGGGCACGGTTATAGGTCAATGACAAGTCATTAATGAGTTTAGATGCATTTTTGGTTGCATTACCCATGGCTGTCATTTTCGCACCCAGCTCACTCGCTTTACCGTTCAGAAGAGCACCATAGATCAGCGTTTCCGCATAACGCGGAAGCAAAACCTCCAGTACTGCTTCAGGAGACGGCTCATACTCGTAGCTTGCAGTCGGTCCTTCTGCAGCAGTTACCTCAGGTGTTTCCATCGGAAGAAGACGTTCTACCGTAGGAATCTGGGTCAACGCATTTACAAAGCGGTTATAACAAATGTACAATTCATCAAATTTACCCAATTCAAACCCTTTAACAGCTTCGTGTGCGATGGATTTGATATCTGCAAATGATGGCGAATCGGAAAGATCCGTTGTAGTGGATGTCATCGCCATTTCACGTCGTTTGAAATAATCGCGTCCCTTACGTCCAATGACGAACAATTCGTAGTCATTCTGAGAGTTGTGCTTTTCTTTGAGTGTCAGGTTGACCTGACGCAAAATATTCGCATTGTAACCACCCGCAAGACCGCGGTCCGATGTAATAACCAGATAAGCTGTCTTTTTGACCGGACGACTTTCCAGCATCGGATGCTGAACCCCTTGCGTGCTTTTTGCAATACTTGCCACAACTTCTTTCAGCTTCTCCGAATAAGGACGAGCTGCTTCCGCTTTTTCCTGCGCTTTACGCAGTTTTGCGGCAGCTACCATTTCCATTGCTTTGGTGATCTGCTTGGTGCTTTGTACGCTTTTAATTTGCCGCTTTATTTCGCGCATGCCTTTTGCCATGATTTCACCACCTTCAAGTTTTGACGTAGTCAAAACTACTTCGTAAGCCCAAACTTAAACTTTGGCGAGCCAAAGTTACTTCGTAAGCATTCACTAGTTTTGACATAGTCAAAACTACTTCGTAAGCATATTGAAACTTTGATAGATCAAAGTTTTACATGCAGACATGCGGAATCGGTTAAACAACTCCGCAACTGCATATCATCTATTTAGACAGAGACAGCAAAGCTCTTTCTGAACTTCTCAATAGCATCTTTCAGAGCGGATTCATTGTCTGCAGTCAATTCTTTTGTATCACGGATGGACCCAAGAATTTCCGGATGGCTGCTCTCCATGAACGCGAGGAACTCACCCTCGAAACGAGTAACATCACCTGTAGGAATCTCATCCAGGAACCCTTTAACCGCTGTGTACAAGCTGACTACCTGTTGTTCTACAGGCAGAGGCTGGTTTACACCTTGCTTCAGGATTTCCATCATACGAGCACCACGATTCAGGCGGGCCTGAGTCGCTTTATCCAGATCGGAACCGAACTGGGAGAACGCTTGAAGCTCACGATATTGAGCGAGGTCGAGACGCAGGGAACCTGCAACTTTTTTCATCGCTTTGATCTGAGCAGAACCACCAACACGGGATACGGAGATACCTACGTTGATCGCCGGGCGTTGTCCAGCATTGAACAAGTCAGCTTCCAAGAAGATTTGTCCGTCCGTAATGGAGATTACGTTCGTCGGAATGTAAGCAGATACGTCGGAAGCTTGTGTTTCAATGAACGGCAGTGCGGTTAAAGAACCACCACCAAGCTCATCATTCAGCTTCGCTGCACGCTCCAGCAAACGGGAGTGCAGGTAGAAGACGTCACCCGGATAAGCCTCACGGCCCGGTGGACGGCGAAGCAGCAAGGAAAGCTCACGATATGCGGAAGCTTGTTTGGTCAAATCATCGTAGATAACCAAAACGTGCTCACCTTTGTACATAAAGTACTCACCCATCGAACAACCGGAATACGGTGCGATGTACAACAATGGTGATGGGTCAGATGCTGCTGCAGTTACAACAATCGTGTACTCCATTGCGCCTTTACGACGAAGAGTTTCTACGACTTGTGCAACTGTAGATTGTTTTTGACCGATAGCAACATAGATACATTTCATGCCGCTGCCTTTTTGGTTCAGGATGGCATCAATCGCGATTGATGTTTTACCTGTTTGACGGTCACCGATGATCAACTCACGTTGTCCGCGACCAATTGGAACCATTGCGTCAATGGCTTTAATCCCTGTTTGCATCGGCTCATGAACCGATTTACGATCCATTACGCCTGGTGCCTTACCTTCAACCGGACGGAATTCCGTTGTAGCGATTGGCCCTTTGCCATCCACTGGAATACCGAGCGGGTTAACAACGCGTCCAATCAATGCTTCGCCAACAGGCACTTGCATGATTTGACCGGTACGTTTTACTTGGTCGCCTTCACGAATATCATAGTAAGGTCCCAGGATAACGATACCGACGTTGCTCTCTTCCACGTTCATGGCGAGACCCATAACACCGCTTGGGAATTCAACCAACTCGTTGGACATGACATTCTCAAGTCCGTAGACACGAGCGATACCATCACCAACCTCAATAACCGTCCCGACTTCGACTACATCGATATCGTTCTTGTATTGTTCGATCTGGCTCTTAATTAATGTACTGATTTCTTCTGGTTTGATACTCAAGTGTCCTCACCCCAATCTACTGTACTCGTCTGTTAAAAGACTGCTCAAGACGTTCAAGCTTGCCAGCCAAGCTACCGTCATAGATCGTATCGCCAATGGCAACTTTCAATCCGCCCAGCAAAGTCGGATCGACAATGTTCTCGATACGGATCTTTTTATTCACACGGCCACCGAATTCACGGGCTACCGCTCCTTGTTCTTCATCATTCAAGGCATAAGTCGAGTACACGCGTGCATCGGCTATGCCGAGCGATTCGCCCTCGATCTTCACATAATCATTCAGCAGAGCTTCCAGCAGTTCAACGCGTCCACGCTCAATCAAAAGCAAGACGGTTTTCAGAACAGGTTCAGACACCTTGCCGTCAAGACTTGTGCGAAGTACATTCTGTTTTGCCTCTTCAGAGATGTTGGGTGACTCGATAAATTTACCGATTTCCGCATCACCAGTGATGGCAATTACAACAGTACGTAGCTCTAGTTCGACTTCAAGCACCTTCTGCTGTCCGAGAGCAACTTCAAACAATGCTTTCGCATAACGCTTAGCAACAATCGTATCGCGGCTCATTGTCGGCCTCCTACCTCATTGAGGTATTGGTTCACAAGCTCCTCTTGTGCAGGACCGTTCTCAACTTCTTTTTTGATCAGCTTGGAAGCGATTTGAACGGAAGCTGTACCCAGTTCGCTGCGAAGGGCTGCAACCGCTTTGTTCTTCTCGCTCTCAATCTCACGCACAGCATCGTCTTTCAGGCGATTCGCTTCTGCTTTTGCATCCGCCAGAATCGTTTCAGCCTGTTTGCCGCCTGTTTGTTTGGATTGTTCAATGATGTCATAAGCATCTTTACGCGCTTTTTCAAGAGCCTGCTTCTGTTCCTCAACATAGGCAATAGCCTGATCCCGCGTTTGGGCAGCCTCATTCATTTGCGCCAATACGAGCTCACGACGTTTTTCCATAATGGAGAAAAGTGGACCAAATGCATAACGGCTAAGCAGCCAATATAAAATACCAAATGCTATAATCGCCAGAACTGTATTTTCCCATACGAAATTCAATCTGTTCACTCCTTCCTGAAGGTATCCTCAGGCCGCAACTCCGGTTTACGGACGCTACCTAAAAAGAAGGCGCGGATGGCTGTGGCCTTCCCCGCCAAACCTGCACTGATTTTATTAAGCCGCTCCGTAGAACATGAACGCGAGTACTACACCGATGATTGGCAATACCTCGATCAAACCTACACCGATAAACATTGTTGTTTGAAGAGTGGATTTTGCTTCCGGTTGACGTGCAATACCTTCCACCGTTTTGCTAATTACCAAACCGTTACCGATACCTGCGCCAAGTGCGCCCAATCCTGCAACAATTCCTGCTGCCACTAATGCCATTGCTCCCATTTGTATATCCTCCTTAGAATGTTCGTTCAAATTTTATAGTTCAGCCCTACAGGTTTAACCGTATTGGACCTGAATCTTAATGTTCCTCATGCGATTCGACGGTTTGTGATATGTATACCATCATCAAAACCGTAAATACGAATGCCTGTATGGCTCCGATGAAAATACTGAATCCCTGCCATGCCGTCAACAGCGGAATTGCTGCAATTGCGCCAATCCATTTGAATGCTGTAAGTTTCATAATCGTGGAGATCAGAACCTCACCTGCAAAGATGTTAGCGAACAAACGCATACCGTGTGTCAACAACTTGGATGCTGTCTCCACAATGTTGATTGGGAAGAACAGCCAGTGTGGTTGGAAATAATGCTTGAGATACGCTTTGGTGTTACGGAAAAGTCCCAATCCATGCGCGATAGCAAATGCGATCAACGCTAGACCCATGGTTACCGAAAGGTCAGCCGTAGGTGATTTCCACCAGGCAACTTCGATATGTGGATGAGCTTCAGGATTCTTCTCATGAGCTTCATGGAACGCTTCTTGGACCGAGACAATTGGCTTGCCAAAGATTTCAGCTTGGCTTGCATCCGTAGCCCCAGTTACAAAGCCCAAAGGGAGACCCAACATGTTTCCCACAAAGATAAACATAATCATTGTGGTTGCCAAGGTAAGGAAATGCTGCCCCTTCTTCATGTCCATCGTGCTCGAGATCAGGTTACGTACAAACTCAATCGCCCACTCTAGGAAGTTTTGCATTTTGCCCGGATTTTCCACTGACAAGTTCCGCGTAGCCAGTTTTGCAACAATAAATACAATGGCGGATGTTACGATCAGCATCAGCAGAACAGACAAATCCAGATGGAACCCACCCAGGTTAATTATCGGAGATTCATGCATATTTTTCTCACCCCTTTCTCATTCGAAAGCTTGCAGCACCTCTATGAGTCTGCTTTGCGGGACAACAATATCCCTATAAATAGTAAGGAAAATTGCGCTATGACCAAGCCAACTACAACCGCATATAAATTGAAGTATTGCGGATACTGCATCGCCACGAAAACAGCGAGTACTGCGAGAGCTGCTCTAGTCAAAAATCCCAGGTTCACACGCTTAAGGTTTCCTTCCGCTGCACCATCCAACATTCTCCTGACTTTGCGACCCAGATAAGACGCGTTGATCCAACTGATCACCGTTCCTAGGGCCAGTCCCAAAGCTATTGTTTCCACACGGGGCAGAAAGGCCGCTGCTAGAAAACAAATCATAAGAAAGTACATGATGAAAACAGTCATCCATCTGCGGTATCTGGTTAGTTCACTCATCACTTTCCCCCATGAATTTTTTCGCGATAAAGTAGATGCTTACGCCGCCTGCTGCCAAAAAAAAGAGAACGCTTACGGCGATCCATATTCCGCTACCCCCGATGGTCTTGTCCACCCAGGAGCCAACGTAATATCCGGCAACAGCGAGAATGGCAATCTCGATTCCAAAAGCTGTCACGAGCCCCATCGCTTTCCATACATTATCGTCATGGTTACGGGATGAATTTGGTTTGTTCGAATCGGCCATTTTCCACGCCACCCTTGCAATCCCAGTTAATTTTACTGAATGATGAGAGCCTTTGTCAATTGAATGATTTTAGCGTTTTAAAGGGGAAAACGACGGGAATACAGGCCCTCAGAGCCCATAAACCCGCGTAAACCGTACAGTTTAACTGTATGCTGTACCCTTTAATAATCCGTTAGAAAAAATGAATTATTTTTTGAATTTTCTGTGAAATGATTCCGGACGTTCACTATTCACACCAAAATGATGCAAAATCGCATTGACAATTCTTTCTGAAGCATGTCCATCACCATAAGGATTGGCAGCCTGACTCATGCTTGCATACAGTGTTTCGTCTGTAAGCAGAGCTTTGGTGCGCTCATATACACGTTCCTCTTCGGTACCCACCAGCTCCAGTGTTCCAGCCTCAATTCCTTCCGGACGCTCCGTTGTATCCCGAAGGACGAGAACAGGCACACCAAACGAAGGCGCTTCTTCCTGCAAACCTCCTGAATCTGTCAAAATCAAGTGAGTATGCGGGTAAAAGTTATGCAAATCCACCACGTCTAGTGGATCAATAAGTTGAATACGGGGGTGATTCCCCAAAATCGCGTGAGCCGGCTCCTTCACAGCAGGACTTAGATGTACCGGATACACGATGGCAATATCCTCAAACTCGTCGGCAATCCGTTTGACGGCCTGGAAAATGTTACGGTGAGGCTCGCCTTGGGATTCACGGCGGTGAGCTGTCATCAGCACAAGACGCTTGCCCTGTGCCCAATCTAGTACCGGATGTGTGTAATCCTGCCGTACTGTATATTGAAACACATCTGTTACCGTGTTGCCTGTGACATACGTACTAGACTCCGATTTATTTTCTTTGGCAAGGTTAGAAGAAGACCAGTCCGTCGGTGCAAAATGCAAGTCAGCAAGCACACCGGTTAACTGACGGTTCATTTCTTCCGGGTATGGAGAGAGCTTGTTCCACGTGCGAAGACCTGCTTCCACATGCCCCACCTGAATCTGCTGCAGGAACGCAGCATAGCTGGCTACAAACGTTGTCAGCGTATCACCGTGAACCAACACGATATCCGGCTTTGCTTCACGCAAAACCGGCTCCAGGCCTCCCAGCACACGAATCGTAATTTCATTCAACGTCTGGCGATCTTTCATCACATCCAGATCGTAGTCTGGATGAATATCGAATACTTCAAGAACCTGATCCAGCATCTGACGATGCTGTGCAGTAACGCAAACGATCGATTCAATAGATTCGGGATGTTTCTGCAGTTCCAAAATAAGCGGAGCCATCTTGATGGCTTCCGGGCGCACCCCGAATATCGTCATGACTTTAATTTTCTTGGACATTGAAGCAAAGCCCCTTTTCTATAAGTTCATGTTCAAAAAGTCCGGTTTTCAGTACCAAGAATATGGAATGAAGGTAGAAATGGAGTAGCGGAGCGTAGGGAAAACTACGTGAGCAACGGACATTTCGACTGAATTTCATATTCGATGTCGATGATGCCCTTGGGCATCCTTCGTAATCAAAATTGGACTTTTTGAACAACCTCTTACAAAGCATGCGATATGCTTATTTAGTGCCGTATAGACGGTCTCCTGCATCTCCCAGTCCGGGAACGATATAGCCGTGATCATCCAGACGATCGTCCAGTGCAGCAACGTAAATGTCTACATCCGGATGCGCATCCTGAACAGCTTTTACTCCTTCAGGAGCTGCAACCAGGTTCATCATTTTGATTTGCGTGCAGCCGCGTTTTTTGAGCACGTCAATAGCAGCAATGGCAGAACCGCCAGTTGCCAGCATCGGGTCGATGACAATCAACTGACGCTCTGTCACGTCCGTAGGCAGCTTGGTGTAGTATTCAACAGGTTGCAGTGTTTCCGGGTCACGGAACAAACCTACATGTCCAACTTTTGCCGCCGGCAGCAATTTGACAACACCATCCAGCATCCCAAGGCCCGCACGCAAAATCGGCACCAGCCCAAGCATACGTCCGGAAATGACTTTTCCTTGTGTTTCAGCTACTGGTGTCTGTACATCAATAGTTTCCAGCTCAACATCTCTTGTAATCTCATAAGCCATCAGTGTAGCCACTTCATCCACCAATTCACGAAAATCTTTCGTATTCGTACGCATGTCGCGTATAAACGTCAGTTTGTGTTGAATCAAAGGGTGATCACATATTACTAATTTTCCCATCTAATTTGTCCCTCCGGTATGTTCTTCATGTTCAGCATTACCAAATATGCCTAATCATCATTCATAGGCCCGATAAATCCTGTATATTATATCATCACCTACACCGAATTACACCATCAAAGGGCACTTAATCATTACAGAAAACCGAATCCTATAAAAATAGGACCGGAAAAATGAGTCTTCCGGTCCTTTTTGCTCTCGCTGTTATGTCAGTTGAATGTTAAAAATGTGTAAACACTATGAAGCTCCGCAAACCGAATGACCTTCTGATCGCTGTTATCCCCAGAATTATTTTGATCCATAAATAAATGGTGGAATTCCGGTGATAAAGGCGAGCGCTACGCTTCTTCAGGTTCTTTCGGTTTGCTCCGTCTGAGTGTTTACATAAGAACATCTCAAATACAAACACCATGAGCAAGTTTTTAGTATTTAAGGTCAGTGTAGAGCGGGAATTGGTCCGTAAGTGCCGTTACTTCAGCACGGGCTTCGTCCAATTTAGCTGTATCTTTAGGGTTTTTCAATGTTTTCGCAATGATCTTACCAATAGCTACCATCGCTTCTTCGTTCATACCACGGGAAGTAGCTGCAGGTGTACCGATACGGATACCGCTCGTTACAAACGGGCTAGTTGGGTCAAACGGAATTGCATTTTTGTTCACGGTAATACCGATGGAATCAAGTACATGCTCGGCTTCTTTACCTGTGATATTCACGCTGCGTGTGTCGATCAGCATCAAGTGGTTGTCTGTACCGCCGGATACGATGTTCAATCCTTCAGCAATCAGCGTTTCAGCCAATACTTGTGCATTTTTTACCACGTTTTGTGCATACGTTTTGAACGAAGGTTGCAGTGCTTCACCGAATGCTACCGCTTTGGAAGCAATCACGTGCATCAGAGGTCCACCTTGGGAACCAGGGAATACCGCTTTATCAATCGCTGCTGCCCAAGCTTTGCGGCACAAAATCATACCACCACGAGGTCCACGCAGCGTTTTGTGAGTTGTTGTCGTTACGAAATGCGCATGTGGAACCGGGCTTGGATGCAAGCCTGCAGCTACCAGTCCTGCAATGTGAGCCATATCCACCATGAACAAAGCACCTACATCATTAGCGATGGAAGCAAGCTTTTCAAAATCAATGATACGCGGATATGCACTTGCACCTGCAACGATCATACGAGGGCGATGTTTAAAAGCCGCTTTGCGCACTTCATCATAATCAATCAGGAATGTATCTTCTTGTACACCGTAAGCTACGAAATTGTACAGCAAACCGGAAGCATTAACCGGGCTACCATGTGTGAGGTGTCCGCCATGCGCAAGGTTCATACCAAGCACAGTATCACCTGGTTTCAGAGCCGCAAGGTATACTGCCATGTTCGCTTGTGCACCGGAGTGAGGTTGAACATTCACATGTTCTGCTCCAAACAATTCTTTGGCACGATCACGCGCGATATCTTCTACGATATCCACATGCTCACAACCACCGTAGTAACGTTTGCCTGGATATCCTTCAGCGTACTTGTTAGTAAGTACAGATCCCATTGCCTCAATAACCGCTTCGCTTACGATGTTCTCGGACGCGATCAGCTCAATGTTGTTTTGTTGACGTTTCAGTTCAAGATTCATCGCTTCCAGTACTGCCGGGTCATTCTTGCGCAATTGTTCCATGATTAAATTCCTCCCAGTTATAAGTGAAGTTATAAAGCGAAACTACAGTGGTTACACTCCTGACTTCGATTGCATCACCATCTTCCGATCGCTGTTATCCCCAGATTTTTCTGAACTCCCTTATAATAAGGGGGAAATCCGGGGATAAAGGCGAACGCTTTGCTTCTTCAGATTGGTGTTGCACTCTCCGTTTTCGTGTAAAGTCTAATTTGGCTTTAAATAGGTTGAAGATATCAGTCACAAAATGTCGAATCTGGTTGCTCTTCCATACGATACACTGCACGCTCGCCGCCAATCAACTTCGGACGGGTCAGTGCTGTAGTTACTCGGGCATCACCGATGTAGCGGAGTGCTGTTCGGAAGGGTACTGCCACATGCCGCAAGTGCATGCCAATCATCGTCTCCCCAATATCCAGTCCCGCATGGGCCTGCACATGTTCAGCCAGGCAAGGATCGGTCAGCGAACGATACGCTGCGGATGCCATGGAACCGCCTGCTTTGGGCACGGGTACTGCACCAACCTCAGTCAATCCAAGACGTGTAAGCAATGAACGCTCCATAACCAGTGCCCGGTTCAGATGCTCACAGCATTGGAATACAACATCAAAACCGAACTCCTGCTGCACCTCGCGTATACCCGCAAGAAGCTGCTGCGCCACTTCAACCGCACCGCTTGTACCAATCCGTTTGCCTGCAACTTCACTTGTACTTGTACCGATCACCACGATCTGTCCAGGTCCAAGCTGTCCG
This sequence comes from Paenibacillus sp. 276b, assembly GCF_900107875.1. NCBI lineage: Bacteria > Bacillati > Bacillota > Bacilli > Caryophanales > Paenibacillaceae > Paenibacillus > Paenibacillus sp. 276b. The sequence continues at coordinate 77,504 of NZ_FNRR01000003.1, forward strand.
GCAAGCGCCAGTTCACGCAGAATGGATGCAGTCTGTTCATGCAATCCGGGTTGTTCCGAATCTAACTCAATAGTCATCCTATCGCCTCCCGATAAAATCATGCCCGGCTTCCTCTTGGCTGCCCTTAATATTCTTGCATGGCATTTCAGGTACTATTATAGCGAATAATCAGATGAAAGACGAAAAAAAGAGCAGTCTGCGGGTAACGCAGAATTGCTCTTTTGCCCAGGCGACCGGCCGTTTGTTCCGGTGCTCCATCGTGGTTATGCCCACTTCGTCGCCAGTTACACCGGATCCCTGTTTTCCCATTCATCATAAAACAACCTGCGTTTAAAATCAACGGGTAATTTACATCCCGTGTACGTTTTTATATGGAAATCCATCGGTAGCTGGGAATGATTAAACAAATCCAATTACTCCAGCTTGTCCAAAAGTCTGTCGAGCGCAGTCCGAATCTCTGCCGCAGCGATGTTGTAATCGTCGCGACTGCCGCCAAACGGGTCCGAAATATCAAAGCTCGGTATGCGTTGTCTGATCTCGATCGCCCGCTCACGTTCAGATGCCAAAATCTCCTGACCTAGCGCACGTTTCATTTCCAATGTCGCAAACAGGCTGTCCAATTCCTGAAGGTCATTCAGGACTTGTTCGTCATTTTCCACATACTCTTTCAAAGTATACGTCTTGTGTATAGAGTCAGGAAAAACCTGCATAACATGCTGTTTATGACTGCGTGTCAACGTAAGGATCAGATCAGCCCAACCGACCAGGTTAGAGCTCAAGAGCGTCGAATGAGGGGGTCCCTCAACGTTGTGATCCCTTAATACGGCCTCCGCATGACGGGAAATCGGCATGCCCGTAGTTGCGGCTACACCCGCGGAACGAACGTCCACCTGAATGCCCCGCTCAGACGCCAGTTTACGTAAAAGTCCCTCCGCCATGGGGCTGCGACATGTATTCCCTGTACATACAAACAAAATATGTTTCATTGTGGTTAGCCTCCCCATTTTGCAAATGTTGTCGAATCATGTTTGAAACTCCATCTGAACCAATGAAACTCTTAATTATATATTGAAGACTGCACTAGGCTGTAATTATGGTTAACGTCGTTTTTTAAAATATAAACAAAAGTCCAAAAGCGAGCAAGATCGCTCCGCCGACCGCTTCTCCGTAATCCCCCATGTTCTGGCTCACACGCCGTCCCAACATCAGACCCATGACGGACATCGCTCCACCACAAACACCAAAAGCCAGTACTGTTAACACCAAGTCACTGCTGAACATGCCGAGCGAGACTCCAACGGAAAACGAATCCACACTGACACTCAGTGAGAACAGTATCACACCGAGCAAAGATCGATGATCCACCAGTTTGGTATCTCCCTCCCGGAAAGCGTTCAAGATCATATGGGCGCCGAGCAGGACCAGCAGACCGCCAGCTGCATACGTCGTAATGTCACCAAGTAAGGAACTGACATATTTGCCCGTATACATGCCGATGAGCGGCATGATGATGTGAAACAGGGCCGTTACGGTACTGATTCGCAATACGTCTCTCATACGAATGCCCTTCATGCCAATCCCGATGCCGAGTGAGAACGCGTCGAGTCCGAGAGCGACGGCCATAATCAAAATGGTTACCAACTGCCCTACATGGGCAGACACATCCCACATCCCCATACCCCCAAGTCACGTAAAGGTTCTTGTACACCTTATGCGGACAAGGACATAAACATAACCTGAGAAGACATTTTGCAATCCCAGCTCAAAAAAATGGATTTGCTAGTCGTAACTAGAGGACGGGTGCCAGAGGGAAATATTCTAGCGATATTATGGAAAAAGGGAGCTATCGGTTACCGACCTGAATGAGTCGGTGACCTGCCGCCTTGAGCAGCCGGTTCATGACGGCTGCTCCCAGTCCTTCGCGTGAGCAGGCTTCAGCCACAATATATGTGGCCCCCTGCTCATCGCAGCTGCGCAGCGCGGCGTACAGCCGGCGCGCTGCTTCCTCCAGCTCGCTGGCTTCGCCCAGCGAGAACACGGCATCGGCGCGGTACTGCTCCACGTGCTCGGCGAACGCCAGCACCGCGGTGCGCTCCCCGCGCTGCGCCGCCTCTGCGAGGGCGGCGCTGATCCAGGCCGCCACCGCTGCGGGCGGCCCCTCCACCACGCACAGCGCACCTGTGGGCGCGTAGTGCGTGTACTTCATGCCCGGCGAGCGCGGCGCCGGGCTGTCATCGCCACCGGGCCCCTCGGCGAGCAGCGCGGGGTCCGTGGCGACACGGGCGGCAACGGCGGACAGCTGTTCCGCCGTAATGCCGCCAGGGCGCAGGATGGTGACGGTACCGTCGTCACCGACCTGCACCACCGTGGACTCGACGCCCACCCCGGTGGGGCCGCCGTCCACGATGCCGCCGATGCGGCCTGCCAGATCCTCGCGCACATGTGCTGCGAGGGTCGGGCTTGGTCGCCCGGAGCGGTTGGCGCTCGGCGCGGCGACCGGGCATTCCGCCGCCGCGATCAACTGCAAGGCCACCGGATGGTCCGGCATCCGCACGGCCACCGTGTCCAAGCCGGCGGTAACCCGCGGGGATACCGCCCCTGGCCTAACCGGCAGCACAAGCGTTAGCGGCCCCGGCCAGAAGGCCGTCATCAGCGCCTCCGCTGTGCCATTCACTTCCGTGACCAGTGAATCCAACTGGTCACGCTGTGCAATATGCACAATCAGCGGATTATCTGAAGGCCTCCCCTTGGCTGCAAATACAGCTTCCACCGCAGCTGTACTGCGAGCGTCTGCGCCCAGACCGTATACCGTCTCGGTTGGGAATGCCACGGTCTGTCCTTGACGAAGACAGGCTGCGGCATCCTGTAAGTCAGCAAGAGCCTGTTTATACGCGCTCCCTTTTTCCACGTCATTCTTGTTCTCATTGGTTACCAGTACATTGACATCCCACATACTTGTAACCATTTTCTCTGTACTTTCATCGTTCTCCATGCCTTTCATGGAAGACTGATGCAATTGCTCGTTCTCTCTCGTCATATATCCATCATTCCTAAACTTCAGTAGGGTAGTTAATGCAAGACATTCCGCTTCCGAGATGCCTTCTTCGCTTATGTTTTCTGATTCCTATAATTATAACATATCTGCTCTGCCCAAGGATGCGGTCTGAATCTTCCCAGCGATTAACATCATGCGATCTTTGACTCAAGCCTATGATAAAACAAAAGCGCACTTCCATGAATCGAAGTCCCCTGATAAAGCTTATATCCAGCAGCATGTTATACAGTTATGCAAACAATCCCGTCACCCAATCCCACAATTTGACCGCCATATCCCACAGGAAGAAACGCGCTTCTGGTGTAGCTGCCTGCACAGATGCTTGTGCGTCCCCAGGCTCTACGGCAGCTGCAGATGCTGTTGCAGGCTTCGCCAGCGCATCACCTGTTCCTGCATCTATGAAGCATAATGGTGGAAACAACACACACCACCAGTTTTGTCCCTCACCTTTTCCCAGTGTTATCCGCACTGCTTCGTAATCTCCAGCCGGATATACGGTACCCCCATATAATTTGGTTGGAAACGGAACAACCCCAAGTTCCACCTGATATGAATAGGTTAAGCCACGATTGGCAAGCTCTTCTCCTACACGATCCTCTATTTCAGATAAATGCTGACGGATGACCCCACGCGCTTCTTCCAGACTTTGCGGATTCTCCAGTTCGGTTACCCACCCATTCATTTGGGCAACGACGGCGTCCCGAATCTCGCGTTTGACCAACTGATCTCCCGCTGCATCCGAGTTTGCCAGAATGCGCAAGCGAATGGATTGTTCCGGAATCGCTGTGGCCGCCACAGCTGCATCGGTTTTCTGACCTTCCCACATCATAATAATCATCATAAGACATACAATTATAAGTCCAATTTGTTTCACGATTCTTCTGCTCATTCCGTTCTCCCCCTCGGCTCCCGTGATCATGATCCCTGTAACTCTCTCATGTCTATCAGTATGCCCGGAAGAGACGGAAGTAAACCTGCTAGATTACAAATCTACTAAAATTTTAATAGGCGGGTAATACTTAAAACGAAAGGACTGTTAGTTCGCTTTATGTATGACGAAAATCAAAGAAGCGCCTGCCTATGGAACGCTTGTCGGCTGGCACTTCTTTGATAAATCTAAAACTCTAACCTACCCTTGATATTCCAATTAGCATGCTGTATGGATGCCCTTGCTTCTCGGCTTCTCGGTTACTTATTCACCCGAAAAGCTTCCCAAGCCCCGCCAACCGAATTGCGGCTCGCTACAAGCTTACCGCCATTATTCAGATCACAGGTCACATACAGGTTATTGGCGAGTGCCTGCAACGCGATTGTTCCATCACCCAAATCCACACGATTGAACTTCTCCCATTGCTGAATGGTTGTGGCTTTGGCGATCAGGGCACCACCCATATTAACATCCGCTGTGACATATTTATTATTGATTTTGGACTTGAGGGACACCGTTCCATCGGAGTTCGTGATCCATTCAAAAAGCTCCCAGTCTCCTGCCGTCGTCCGATTGGCGACAAGCTGGTCATTGCCTTGATTCTCGGCAGAGATGATTTGCTGATTGGCTTGAGCAACCAGATAGTTGTATCCACTTGGATTCGGAGGCTGCACCGTGCCCCCACCCGTAACCTCCGAATATACGGCTTGAAGCAGCGCACCTGAGCGGTCATTGCTGTACTCCCAGAACATGATGCCACCCAGATTGCTGTTTTTCACATATTGCACCTTCAGGCTGAGCGATTGCGGGTCGTCATAGGAGATAAAGGTATTCCCATTAAACAGATAAGGAGCTTGGGCACTGCTGTCCCAGTACCGTGTATACCCGTTTTTATTCAAATATTGGCTGACAATAGTGTTGTAGTCGGGTTCAAAACCACCCGAAGCTGGCCTGTCCAGACCATTGTTCGAATTCTGGACACCAGTCCAAGCCCGGCCGTAAAAGGCTCCGCCAATAACCAGTTTATTCGCGGGAACACCGCTATTTCTGAACAGATTGACCGCAGACGTTACACTAATATCTCTTCCGGACAGATTCGTATGATGACCTGTGGTTGCGTCCCAGGTTCCATGAAAATCGTAAGTCATCAGATTGATCCAATCGAGTAGAGGCGTGATATTATTGATTTCCACACCGTTCAGATAACTGCTGCTCGCTCCGGCGGCAATGGTCAGCAGATATTGTTTGCCATTCACTTGTCCTTGAGCATTCAGCTTCTCACGCACCTTCGAGAGCAGTTGTGTGAAATTTTGTTTATCTTGCGGCCGTGCAGTTGTACCGGCAGCAGGGTTGGTCGGATATTCCCAATCCAGATCGACACCATCCATATTATTGGAGGTTACCAACTGCACAATGCTATCGGCAAAGGTTGTACGTGAGGCGTCTGTTAGCGCTGCGTCTGAAAAACCGTTAGCTCCCCAGCCACCAACAGACAATATCACCTTCAGATCAGGGTTTCTGGATTTCAGTCCAACCATAAGTTGCAGTTTGGTACGATCCGAGTTTGTAATGGTTGCTTTGCCGTTAGAGATGAGTGCAAAGGAGTAATTGATATGAGAGAGCTGTTCTGCCTTGATATCATTCGCGGTCCAATTGGCCCAACCAGCCACATAAGCAATAATTTTCTTTGGAAGAGGAGCTGCCTCAGCTTGTTTCGCCGGTCCGATAGCAAATGTTGAAACGGTTAGTGCAAAAGATAAAAACAAGAGCATGAACACTTTTACAAATGAAGGGATCGTACCAACTCGATTTAGGTTCATCACTTAACTCTCCTTTGGGTTTTAATTTTAGGAATTCAGCAGTAGCCTTACGTTTTGGTTAGCAGGAGGATCACGCCCTGTACTCCCTGCTGCTTCTCTCGTTAATGCCGCTGAAAGGCTATGTTTGTTGATCCACATCGCTTTTCCACCCTTTCTGTTCCAATCAGACTCGAAATAAAGGAAGCGTTTACAATCAAATGTAATCGATTTCATTTAAAGAAAAAGGAATCTGAGCCGCTGAACATTCGTGGATGGAATACATAGATTCGCAGAAAAAATAGGCTAACTCAAAAAGGATCATAGTACGTTGAGCTGAAGGGCAATGGGATATCAAAGGAAATTTGTCGCTGAACAATTTTGATAATCTAGGGAAGAAGTACACCAACGAAATTACAATTACATTCATCATTGGCATGACTGGTTGCATGGATGAGGAGTAGGTTGATAACCCACTTTCAAAAGTATTGATTACTGTCTGACGTCTAGAGTGTAAGTAAGGCGGGTAAAATACGTATATAATCTAGTTAAAATTAGGATAATACAGAATTGAAATATTTGTCAATAAAATTTAAATTTGGCATTCATTCAAAGTTCCAAAGATCGCCATGCTTTTTTAACAAAAAAAAAGACCTTCACCTGACTGCCGCAGGCAAAGATCGGAATAACAAACAAATCACTTACTGCTCTATAACATACTCCCCCCCTCTTAATGAGAAGCTGGATGTCCATAGCAGAGATGAATCATACCAAACTTCAAGATTACGCTGTTGTCTTTTCCTTTTTGACCATACTCCATAAACGTTCCAGTAAGGTAGGTCGTTGTTCACCTATAAGAAGCTCGTCCTCTTCTTCCTGGCCATACAATTTAATGCTCATCACCAGCCCGATACATGCCATATTAATGAGCAACGAGGTGCCTCCATAGCTGATAAATGGCAGCGTAATGCCCGTAAGCGGCATCAGCCCAAGGAAAGCACCAATATTTTCAAACACCTGATATAACAACATGCCGATAATCCCCACAATCACGACAGGTCCCGCCCGGTCTCTACAGTGTAAAGCGATTAACACCATACGATGAATGAGGATAAAATACATTAAGAGCAGAACAGATCCACCTACAAAACCAAACTCCTCGGCAATGACCACAAAAATGGAATCCGAATATGTATACGGTACACGCCCCGATTGAACAGATGTGCCTTGCATGTAGCCTTTGCCTGTTATGCCTCCCGAGCCTATGGCGAGACCCGCATTTTTCGTATGCCAGGAAGCTTTCGACGTTGCTTTATCCGGTACAAGCCAAGGATCAATTCGCTCGGCCCAGTGCTCCCGGTTCGCCTTTTCCAGAAAGGTAAAAATCTCATCGTGATATGACGTATATGCTTTGACGAATCCAAAAAAGGTTATCCCCACAATGGCAAGAGCAATTAGTGCATGCGACAACTTGATATTCCCTATCCATAACACAGCGGCCAGAATCACGATGTATCCAAGGGCGTTGCCCAGATCATTCTGAATCATTACGAGTGCAAAGGGAACGAACGTCCATAAACCAATAGGAACGATGTCTTTCCAGAAACGAAGCGTAGAATTTTTTCTTTTTACCAATACATGAGCCAGAAACAGAATCAAGATCATTTTAAACAACTCTGCAGGTTGAAAAGAAAGATAATCATTAATCTTTATCCAGCCATTCGCATTATTGATCGTGCCCCCTATGAAATTAACAAGAATCAACAGGACAATCCCAAACCCGTAAATATAAAACGCATATTGGATATACAGTTTATAATTGACCAATCCAATACCAATGAGGGCTACGAATCCAATTCCGTAAAACTGCAAGGTTTTGATATGATGATTGCCCAATTTCGGATCGGACTGAATCGCACTGTACACCGTAAATACACTCATGACCATAAGCAGCAGCAACACAAACAGAATAACCCCGTCCATCTTCTTCAGCATTCTCAGCATGTTCCCACGTATCCCCCTGAGGCTCAATACCCATTAATTATTTCCATTAGTCTTTAATATTACCATTGTATAGAATTGGAAGAGAAAATGGAAATCCGTCAAACAAAACAACGAAAAACCCTGAAACCCACAGATCTGTCTTGCTCCGATCTGTTGATTTCAGGGTTAACTTATATCGTATTCATTTGCAAAGAGTCTGTCCAAGGATAAAGACTATTGCTCCTGTTGCGTTGATTTGCGTCTAACTAGCTTCATGACCAGTTCTGTAATGCCTGGTTGTTCTGCGGAACCAAGGATATCCTCGTTCTCTTCCGTGTGAACCTTGATACTCATCACAATCCCCATACTGATCATGTTGATCATAATTGAGGTACCACCCGAACTAATAAACGGCAAGGTAATCCCAGTCAGCGGCATCAGACCAATGAACGGACCGATATTAACAAAAATCTGGTAGAGCAGCATCGCTATAATACCGACAATCAGATATGGCCCTGCCCTGTCCTTACATTCCAACGCAATCAGCACAAGCCTGTGAATAAGAATAAAGTACAGTAGCAGCAACACGGATGCACCTATAAAACCGAATTCCTCCCCAATCTGTACAAAGATCGAATCGGCATATGCCAGTGGCACCCGATTCGACTGAATCGTTGTTCCTTCCAAATACCCTTTTCCCGTAATGCCGCCAGAACCAATTGCAAGCTTCGCGTTATACGTCTGCCAGAGAACATCTCTTGAGGTCAAATCCGGCACAAGCCATGGATCGAAACGATCTGCCCAGTGCGAACGTCCAACATCCTTCAGAAATTTGACAATCTCATCGTGATAATGAATATAAGCCTGTATACCACCGATAAAAGCAGCCACAGCGATAATAAAACCAATAAGGGCATGAGTAAATTTAATATTACCAATCCATAATAGCCCCACAAGAATGACCACATAACTTAACGCATTCCCCAAGTCATTTTGAAGTAATACGAGTAGTAATGGCGGCAGTACACAGAGTGAGATCGGAATGACATCACGTCCAAAATAAAGCGGACGATTCTTTTTTCTGGCTAAAAAGGCCGATAAAAAAACAATCAGGCATAACTTGAACAATTCAGCAGGCTGCAAACTGACTCCGAATATGGATAGCCAACCTTTGGCGCCATAATATTCTTTACCAAAGAACATAACGAAAATGAGCAGCAGCATACCCACGCCATAGATATACAAATAATTTTTGATAATGAATTTGTAGTTGATCATCGACATCCCAAAAAAGACCACGAAGCCCAAAATATAATACATCACTGCACTTTTCGTGAGTCCCTCCAGCTTTGGTCTGCCGAAGGTGGTACTATAAATCGACAAAATACTAATAGCCATCAGTATGAGCAATATAAAAACAATCGAATAGTCTATTTTTTTGAATTTATGCAGCATGTAGTTATGTTCCTCCAAGCATTCAGCAATCTTCGGTATATCTCATTGTAGAGGATTTCACGGCAAAAAGAAAACCCGTGGAACCTTACATTTTCGTCACCTGTTCCGAAGTACGAACACCCAGTACATGCCGTTCTATGCCTGCAAGGTCCGGCACGACGATAATCTCCGGCCAATATCCGGCCGATTCAAGCAGAGCTGCGATGTCCCCAGCCTGACCCTGGCCCAGCTCAAAACCGATGATCTGCGGCGGTGCAGGCAGCAGCACCAGCTGCTCCAGCATGATGCGGTACGGCCCCAGCCCATCGGGGCCGCCGTCCAGTGCCGTGCGCGGCTCATGATCGCGCACCTCGGGCTGCAACCCGGCGATATCTGCCGCCGGGATGTAAGGCGGGTTGGACACCAGGATGTCCACCCGTGCCCCGGCGAACGGGGCCAGCAGATCGCCTTCACGGAAGTCGATCTGTACCCCGTTCGCGGCCGCGTTCCGCGCGGCCACTTGCAGGGCAGCCGCCGAGATATCTCCGGCGCCTACCTGCCAGTGCGGGCGCTGCGAAGCCATCGTCACTGCGATGGCCCCGCTGCCCGTGCCAATGTCGACGGCGAGCGGAGAGCCGCCGGGAAACACGCGGTCGGCTTCGCGCAGCACAGCCTCGACCAGCAACTCGGTCTCCGGCCGCGGGATCAGCACGGCCGGCGTGACCTCGAACGGCAGCCCGTAGAATTCCTGGCTGCCGATAATGTACTGCGCCGGCTCACCCGCAGCCTTGCGCGTGACGGCGTCTTCCCAGCGGTTGCGAAGCTCGCTGGGAAAGGGCTCCAGCTGCATCATATAGTACGCGGCCCCTTCGCGGCCGAGTACATGTTCCAGCAGCAGCCGGGCATTGTTGTGCGGCTCGTACACGCCGCACTTCTCCAAAAAAGAGGAAGCCTCCACGAAGGCTTCCCGACAACTCTGTTCCGGCGTCATGACAAACTGCGCGCGGGTCACAGCATTATTCTCCTCTATCCATCATATCCGTCTGCTCGGCAATCGTAAGTGCAGACACGATATCAGCAATCTCACCATTCATGATTTGATCCAGCTTGTGCATCGTCAATCCGATACGGTGATCCGTAACACGGCTTTGTGGGAAATTATAGGTACGAATCCGCTCACTGCGGTCACCTGTACCCACTTTGCTCTTCCGTTCACTCGAAATTTTCGCTTCTTCTTCCTGACGCATCATATCGAAGATACGCGTACGCAGAACCTGCAATGCTTTTTCCTTATTCGAGTTCTGGGATTTACCATCCTGACACGTAGCCACAATTCCCGTTGGAACGTGAGTTACCCGTACAGCCGATTTCGTGGTATTAACCGATTGTCCACCGGCACCACTGGAACAGAACGTATCTACACGGATATCTTTATCATGGATTTCAATATCGAAATCTTCGGCTTCAGGCATAACGGCTACTGTCGAAGTAGACGTATGAATCCGACCGCCGGATTCCGTTGTAGGAATACGTTGCACACGGTGTGCGCCACTTTCGTATTTCATTTTGCTGTACGCGCCGCGTCCATTAATGAGGAATACGACCTCTTTGAATCCGCCCAAATCATTTGTGTTAACGTCCATCAGTTCCACGCGCCAGCCTTGCGTATCGGCATAACGTGTGTACATCCGATAGAGATCCGCTGCAAACAGCGCCGCTTCATCCCCACCAGCTGCACCACGAATTTCTACGATGACGTTTTTATCATCATTCGGGTCTTTGGGCAGCATGAGAACACGAATCAGATCGTCCAGTTCTTTCTGGCGAGTACTCAGTTCATCAATTTCCATTTTGACCATTTCACGCATCTCGTCGTCCAGCTTCTCGCCCTGCATTTCTTTCGCAGCTTCGAGATCCTGGCTCACTTGTTTGTACTCATTGTATGCTTCATAGGTAGGCTGCAGATCCGATTGCTCTTTGGAATATTCCCGCAGCTTCTTGTTGTCACTTGCTACATCCGGGTCACACAGCAGCTCGCTGAGTTTCTCGTAACGGTCGGCTAACGCCTGTAATTTATCAAACATGTATAGTCACCTCACGCATTATTTTCGTTCCAGCATTTCAACGTTCATTCGATTCATTCGATTCCGATAGGCATTCAATTCATTCATGCGTTATCAGACCATTTATATTTCACAAGGCACGGAGTTCTCAGAAATCCCTGACCGTAACATTCATTTTATGATCGACGTATAACATCGCTACAACGTCATCAAATCCTTTACTTTTAAGTTATATAAAAGAAATCGCGTACCCGGTGTCAAACCCGCTTCAACTCATTAAGCTGAGCGAGAAATTTAACATAGGTATACGACTCTTAATTATAGCATATTCTTATGCTCCTGAATAGCAACTGTTTGCAGCAGCTGCATCCAAATTTTGATTTACTTTATTTTAAGCAACCAGATTGATTTGCAACCGCTATAAGAGTATAAGAGCTCATCTCCCATGAGCCTTCTTCCTTTTATTATATCCAGAGCGAGTAAACAATCCAGTAAATGTACAGGATATACAGACAAATTTATTGTCGAATGCCTTAAGCTCATTGAGAATTTTTTTGCAATATGTAAAAAGCCCTGCCATCTTCATTAGAAGACGACAGAGCTGTTATACTCGTATATTCAAGTATGTTTTCTTATCTAGATTATCCAGATTAGACGTTGAAGCGGAAATGCATAACATCGCCGTCGCTTACAACATACTCTTTACCTTCGAGACGAAGTTGTCCGCGTTCTTTCGCACCGTTCATGGAACCGGCAGCAACCAGATCGTCGTAGGAAACAACCTCTGCACGGATGAATCCGCGCTCGAAGTCGGTGTGAATGACACCCGCTGCGCCAGGTGCTTTTGTACCCTTACGGATCGTCCAAGCACGAACTTCCTGTACGCCTGCTGTGAAGTACGTGTACAGACCCAGCAATTTGTAAGCAGCTTTGATCAACAGGTTCAGACCGGAATCCTCGATACCGAGTTCTTCCAGGAACATTTGTTTATCTTCGCCTTCCAGCTCCGAGATCTCTTCTTCCACTTTCGCACTAATCGGCACCACTTCTGCATTTTCAGCAGCTGCGAATTCTCTTACTTTTTGCACATAAGCATTGTTCGCCACATCACCGATTTCGTCCTCAGCTACATTGGCTGCGTACAGAACAGGCTTCAGGGTAAGCAAATGCAGATCGCGCACGATCAGTCGCTCTTCGTCCGTAAGCTCCATGCTGCGTGCTGGCTTGTCTTCGTACAGAACAGCCTTCACTTTCTCCAGTACTTCCACTTCCTGAGCAGCTGACTTGTTGCCGCCCTTCATGTTTTTCTTGGAGCGATCGATTTTTTTCTCAACACTCTCGATATCGGCCAGGATCAGCTCCAGATTGATCGTTTGGATGTCGCTTACCGGATCAATTTTGCCATCAACATGTGTGATATTCTCGTCTACAAAGCAGCGTACCACGTGTACAATTGCGTCTACTTCACGAATGTGTGCAAGGAACTTGTTACCAAGACCTTCGCCTTTGCTCGCACCGCGAACAAGACCTGCGATATCTACAAATTCAAACGCCGTTGGTACCGTTTTTTTCGGTACAACGAGTTCTGTCAATTTGTCCAAACGCTCGTCCGGTACTTCAACGATCCCCACGTTAGGGTCAATCGTACAGAACGGATAGTTTGCCGATTCAGCACCAGCTTGTGTAATTGCGTTAAACAGTGTGGATTTACCAACGTTTGGCAGGCCCACGATTCCAGCTTTCAAAGCCATGTATATGACAACTCCTCATTGATTACTTGTTCGGTATGGATAATCCTATACATTATATATGACAAACCCCAAGGCATCAAGGAACTTCGCCAATTCGACCAGAGCGCCATCCGCTTCCCCAAATCCCTGGTTACTGCGGATGATTCGTTTTGCGTAGATCATACGTTTGACTTAAATTATCCGATTTTAGTTTTACCCTTTGATTTCCTTGTACATCGTCAGATCCGTTACCTCATACCCCATCTTGCGATACAGGCTGCTTGCCCGCACATTATGTCCAAAGACATGCAGACCAATGCGATCCACGCCAAGGCTCAAGGCTTCCTTTTCAAGCGCCTCCATCGTCTCTGTACCGTAACCCTTACCCCGATAGGCTTCTTCGACCACAATATCCAGCAAAAAAGCGTCTTTGCCACGGCGGTTATCCGTAACGTTAAACCAGATATAACCCACATTCCCGTCCACGGCATGCACCAAATTATAGAGGTACGCACCAGGTGTATTCAGCCCTTCAGGTAAATATTTGTCGTAGGATGCCTCCGCAAGTCCCTGCGCCTCTTCTGCAGCCCAAGTACCCGCCTCCACTTTCTCTTCTGCAAAATCTTTAATTGAGCGAACACGGAAATTTTCATATTCTTCTTGATTCATGGGGATCAGTTCCATTGGTTTCCCTCCTAGTTTGAGTGTTCTATGTATGATCTTTTTGCACTCTATAGTATTGTATCTTGTTATACCATGGTCTGCATGATGCAATTCAAGCCAAATCCTATACAACTTTTAGTTACCTCACTCTGTTTATATCTATATGAAAGAAAGGAGCAGATTACTTATGAATACGCGTCGTCCCTTTTCAAAAAGGAAAATAATCATCCTATCTACAGTGATTCTCTTCATTGGATTAGTTATTTCTATAGTTTACCAGGCGCTGGACCCCTTCAGACATTTAAGGATCACGATTCATAATCAGTCCGACTATGATCTTTCAAATATTACAGCACGCGTGAGCAGCGGCGTTGACTCGTTCAATACAAACAATGAGGGTACTATATACAACTTAAATAAAGCAGTCCCCAGCGGGGAACAAGTGAAGTTCGCTCCACAGCTGCAACTTTCCGGTGAAGGATCCGTCTATCTGGAGTTTACGAACAGCCGTGGTGAAACCTATAACAAAACGGTATGCGGCTATACCGAATACTTATCTGGCAACTCCTATGTGACTGTAACCAACGAAACGATAACCGTGAGAGAAGATTGTATGTAGCCCTTCTCTCCCACGTTAAACAACAAAAAGAGGCTCCCCAATTCGTCATGATCTGACGGGGTTCCCCTTTTAATTTTCTAAGGTTCGTTAGCTCAGCTCACATAAAACCAAATCGAATTCAACGCCGTTCCACCAGACGCGACGTCTGCTTCAAATCCTTGATCCGCCCTGCACCAATGCCAAACATGACGGTACGCAGCTCGAATTCAACCTGCTCCAACCGCTCATTCAGCGCATCATCGGAAGCGACGGCAGACTCCAGCAGAGATCGGCCGAATCCGGCCAGATCTGCACCAAGCGCCAGCGCTTTGGCCGCATCAACGCCTGAGTGCAGTCCACCGCTGCCAATCAGAACACCTTCCGGGCTTACCGCTCTCACTTCCTGAATACACTCCGCTGTCGGAATGCCCCAGTCGGCAAAAGCTTCTGCTGCCGCACGACGTACCGGATTCGAATTTCGGAACTTTTCGACCTGCACCCAGCTGGTGCCACCTGCTCCAGCCACATCGATAAAAGCCACACCTGCTTCGTACAATCGCTGTGCCGTTACTCCATCGATGCCAAAACCCACTTCTTTCACGCCAACAGGCACGTCCAATTGACGGCACAGCTCCTCGATCCGATGAAGTAGTCCGCTAAAATCCTTATTGCCTTCGGGCTGGAAAATCTCCTGCAAGCTGTTCAAATGCAGCACCAGCATATCTGCGCCAGCAATCTCAACGGCCCGCTGGAAATCAGCAGTGTTGAAGCCGTAATTCAGCTGCACCGCGCCAAGGTTCGCGATGACCGGAATATCCGGTGCCCAGCGCCGCACATCAAAGGTGGTTGCCAGTTCGGGCTGTTCCACGGCAGCCCGAATCGAACCTACGCCGAGTGCCCAGCCTCGGGCGTTTGCCACACGGGCAAGCCGCTCATTAATGGCACCCGTTGTTTTGCTGCCACCCGTCATCGAACTGATGAGCAAGGGTGTACGAACCCTTTTACCAATAAACGAAGTCTCCAGACTTACCTCTTCAAAATTCAATTCAGGTAACGGGTTATGACGAAAAGCATACCGCTCCATTCCGCTGGTTACCCCTTCTCCTGCCACATTCTCTTCAAGACAGAGGCGCACATGCTCCAGCTTCCGTTCCCCCGTAGCCACCTCGGGAAGCAGCCGTTTGCCGGCTCGCTCTTGTTCATTCATGATGAGACCTCCTTATGTGAGAATAGTGCTGATGGACAGGATCATTGCCAGCGTGGGCTAGGTTCCGTTCAGGATTTGCCCGATACAGCAGAGAGATTCTCAGAAATATTAATTCTTATTATGTAACGTACAAACGGTATGATTTGGATCTATATTATAAATGATATTCCCACTCAACGCGTCAACTCTACCAGTATAACGTTCCGGCCCGGCAATGGAAAGGGTGCCCCGAAACCCAACAATAACTTGAATTTCGAGGTCCAATTCATATTTGCTACTCAGATATTTGGAGGTTGGGTAAGTCATTCTGTTAAATGAATCTCTTCTATAACTTACGTTACGATTTCCGATGCAAGCTGCGCTCCAACAAGTTGCCCGGACAATGTCACAATTGGTGTTCCGCCGCCCGGATGCGTCGTTCCACCCACGTACCACAATCCTTGTACATCCTTGCTTTTGTTGCCGGGGCGCATGAAGGTCTGCTTCACGGAGTTGGACGAGATGCCGTAAATCGACCCTTGATGGGCGAGGGTATCCCGTTCTATATGCTGTGGCGTGTACCGGATCAGTACATCCGACTGCTTCAATCCCATAATTCCCCGCTCGGCCAGCTTCTCCAACACCAACTCACCGTATCGGTCCATCTGCTCATCCCAGTGCCAGGAGTCCGACAAATACGGAGCGTTCACCAGAATGAAAAGATTGCTGGCTCCCGCTGGAGCCATACCCGCTTCCGAATAACCGGAATAACAAATGTAGATCGTCGGATCGGCAGGCATTTTTCGGTCACGGAAAATATGGTCAAACTCCGCTTCATACCGTTCCGGGAAAAAGACGGTATGGTGCAGCAGGGATTCATACTGTCTCCGCACACCAGCCAGTGTCACGAACCCCGAAATCGACGGCTCATACTTGCGAATTCGCTCATCGCTCATCTGTTTGCGATATTCTGGCGCAAGCAGCAGCCGATTGACGCTAAGCACATCTCCATTGGCAACGACCTGATCGGCTTTCCGGAAGCCCTGATCCGTATCCACGCCTGCCACTTTACCATGCCTGACAACAATTTGATGGACTTCGATGCCAGTAACGATCTGCACCCCTTCTTCCTGTGCAAGCCGTGTCATTGCTTCTATTAGTTGATAGGTTCCACCCTTGACCCCATAGATGCCCTCTTCTGCTTCCACATGACCCATCATGGCAAAGATCGAAGGCGCCTGATATGGCGATGACCCCACATAGGTTGCGTACCGACCGAACATCGCAAGGGTATGGGGATGTTGGAAATAAGAACGCAGCAATTTATCCAGCTTCACTGTAGGCCGTACACGTAGCAGACTGCGCAACATTCGAAGATTATATTTATCCTTAGGCGACAACAGCAGCTTTCCAAGAAAATGACGATTGGCTTCCAAATACAGCGCTGCAGACTCGTCCATAAATGCATCATAACGGGCTGCATCCTCCGGGCTGTAGGCAGCAATCTGCTCTTTCATCCTCTCTCGATTGCCCGACAAATCAACCACGGTTCCATCTGCAAATATATTACGTGTACGAGGTTCCAACTCATATAGCTGCACATAATCTTCCATCACCACACCAGCGTGATCGAAGACGGAACGGAAGCTTGCGGGCATCGTGATCGTACTTGGCCCCCGGTCAAAATGATATCCATCCTGCTCAATCTGTTGCAGCTTTCCACCGACCCGCTCCTGCCGTTCCAGAATGGTGACCCTCACTCCTTGCGAAGCTAGACGAATGGCACACGATAGACCTCCAAATCCTGCTCCGATAATAATGACGTTACCCTTCAACTGTACCGCCTACCCTTCCATACATACCCCTTGCCGGAACGGCCTGCCTGCCAGGAAGCGATGCCGATCGCAATGACACAGGCCATACTTATCGGTTGCAGGAAAGCAAGCCACCAGGGTTGTCCTCCAGCGTGATCCGATACCCTTTTGACTGCCATCCCGAGCACGGTTCCCACAAGACCATAGATGATGGATATAGCATTGCCCGACAACAAACCGATAATCAGACCGAGGGGAGGCACAATATACATCAGTGTATACATCAGCATCGTGCCTAAAAGCAGCACATCTTTGCGCCCCATACCTTCGTACATGTTTTTCTTATACCCGTTCCACACTTCAGCACCATTCTGGTACATTCGTGTTTTCGTTACATCATGAACATCGGCCAGCATGACTGGATGTCCCGCACGCTTAACCGCCTTCGCCAGACTCATGTCATCGACCAGATCAGCCTGGATTGCAGCATGTCCACCGGAGGCCTTATAACTGGAACGATGAATGAGCAAAAACGCCCCAGTAGCGGCTACAAACATCGGATTGGATGATCTGCGTATCATGAAAATAGGAAGATGACTGATGATGGTGAACACCATCATAGGCACAACGAGCTTTTCCATCCAGGTCTTCGTCACCTGATAAGGGAATCCCGTTACGAGGCCGCCGCCTTGCTCACACCCCGCAGCAATAGTCTGCCGGATGGCTGCCGGTTCTAAGCGCACATCGGCATCCACGAACATAAACCATTCACCCTTGGCCTCCTGTACCAGTCGGTGACAAGCATGAGATTTTCCCATCCAGCCTACGGGAAGTTCCACGCCATGCAGCAGGCGCACACGTGGATCATGATCGGCAATCGACTGAACTATAGCTGCGGTCTCATCTTCCGAGCGATCATCAAGCACCAGTACTTCCATCCGAAATCCAGATGTATCGCTGGCAAGCACACTTTCCAGACATCCTTGAATGTGCAGTTTCTCGTTGCGGGCAGGAATCAGCACAGAGACCAGCATATCCCTGTCCTTCAATCCGTCTGCGTTGAATGAACGCACTTTAGGCAGACAGGAAATGTTCCATATTGCAAACATCAACTGAACGCCCAATACACAAGTCAGTATAATCCATCCTATTTCAGATGCACTCATCGCTAACGGTTCACCCGCTTTCGTGCCGCATCGTATTTTTCACTCGTAGAACGTACATGACGAATCAGTGGAAAAGCGCCCGGTAAACTCCCCTGCCCGATGCGTACCAGCTCTGATTTATGGTCATTCAACTGCTGCTCCAGCACCCTGCTCAATCTGGTGGCAATCTCGTCACTCTTCCATGTCTTCCAATCTTCTATTACAGGCGTACCCACCTGCATCGATACTTCCGGTAAATCATGTTGAACCATGCCATGACACAAAGTCACAGGTACAGCTACGGCGCGTGGAGAGCGGCGTAACAGCAAACTAATGCCTGGACGAAACTCGATTGGCCTGGCATCCTGATGCAGAATTTCCCCTTGGGGAAAGATCCAGACCCTTTTGCCGGAGTGAAGCAGCTCGGTGGTATATTGCAAGGAGGTTCGAATGCTGGATGCATTCTCCTTGTTGATTGAATACGCGCCAAGTTTGCGGAAAAAGGCATATTGTCGCAGCTGCTCTTCTTCCATCATGACATAATGATCGCCTCGGGAAGTCTGCTGCGATGCATGATAGAGCAGCAGACCATCCCACCAGGAGCTGTGGTTCATGAAATAGATGACCGGTTGATCCGGATCTATGGGTGAACCAGTATTCGGTAAAAGCGGGTCCAATGAACCTGATAACGTAAACGAGCGAAAACGTCTCCGCAGCAAATAATAATGATTGTATAAGAAAAAAATCCGGTTAAACGGTTTTGATTTTACGGCGCGAATCATATAGCCAGCTCCCCTCAGCAAGAAGCACACCTACAATAGCAATGATGAAGCTGCCCGTAATTCCTTCTTTGAGAGCTAACAACCCAAACAAAAGAATAAACAGCTGATACAACCACTTCGCACGCAGCAATGAGCTTCGATCTGAAGGCATTGCGGGAAGAAACAAAGAGAGAAACGCTCCCATTACAAACCAGCTTATGTAATTGGTCCAGGGCACTCCGTAGAATCCACCTGGAGCTTGCCATTGCCAGAATCCTCTGGCATGCGCAACCGGGTCCAGCACCAAGTCCAGCACGATAGCCCAAAATCCGGTCTTAACCGCCCGAATCAGCTTGCCAGTCCAGGTCGATCCACCGCCACTGAGCAGAGCCGAGTTACCCACCACGGCAATCCAGGCGAAGCCTAATGTAACGGGTACACTGAACAGGTGGATTCCGAAGAAGTTCGAATACGAATATTCGCCAAAGGGCCAGTGTGTATGCACGCCGACCCATTCTACCCCCATGCCGCCCAGCCATATAATAAAGGAAACCAGCCAGAGTCCAGGTTTCATCCAAATGACTGACTGGTCGGACAACCCCGACCGTTTCCGTCCTTGATATATCAGATCCAGCACATACAGTGCATAGAAGATTAGAAACAAACCGTTGGAGAAGGACAGTACATCCGGAACACCAATCGTCAGCATCAGTACCGCTCCGATGAAGTACCACGCCCAGTAGAGGCCCTGAACCATCAGGATACCGCCGTGCGGGAGGCTTGGTAAGCCAGCATTGGATAACGTTTCACAATGGCACCCAGCATCTCCAGTTTCAGTTCATCACTAACAAAGGCACGCTTCGTATACACGTCATAGTCGTTGCGCTCAACCGCATGCAGAATGGTCGAATAAAAGGCTGCCGCCAGCTCAATGGCAAATGCACTTTCGGTGGGATACGTATCCAGACGGTCCATACCGATTCGGAACCAGCCCAGCGCAGCTGCTTTTAATTCATGAATGATGGCTTTAAACCTTTCGTCAACAACACCGTTAGCCCAATCCTGTTCGGAATATCCATGCTTCTCCATCATCTCCAGCGGAACGTAGCGACGGGCCCTTGCCCGGTCTTCGCCCACATCACGGATAATATTGACGATCTGCATACCTTTGCCCAGCGCAATCCCGTTCATAGCCACGTCTGTACCGTTGTCATCTCGCAATACAGGCAGCAACATCTCGCCGACGGTTCCGGCAACCAGATAACAATACTGTTCCAGTTCCTCCATCGTTGTATAATGTGTGACTTTAAGATCAGTTAATTGTCCGTCCATTTGACGGAAGAAAGGCCCCTTGTCCAAATGAGGGAAACTCGTAAACAGCCATCGTAATGCCGGCCAAATAAAATGTCCTTCCGCTTCTTCCAGTTGATTGAACAGATTGCGGATTTCATGAATCGTATAGGGCGACTGCTCCGGCTCATCTACACTGTCATCGATCATGCGACAAAAGGCATAGATCACGTACACGGCCTCGCGGCGTGGGCTGGGCAGACCTCTGAAGGCTTGATAAAAAGATGACGAGCCCTTTTGCATTAATTCCTCACACTTGTTCAAAATCGCTTCATTCATGTTTCCATCTCCTTCGTCAGTAAATTCACTGCCATCCGTGCACTTTGCATCACAATAGGAACCCCGCCTCCCGGATGTACAGAAGCTCCTGCCGCATACAGTCCCCGGATTGCCGGGAATGGCTTCGGTTGCGGACGATATACACCGGATTGAAACAGTACGGGTGCGATGCCAAAGCTGCCGCCGCCATACAGCCCGTCACGCTCAGCGTCAGCGGGAGTACGTATTTTTTTCCACTTGATTGCTTCACGAAGTCCCGGAAATCCGCGTTGTTCCGCTTCTTCCAACACTCGTTCTGCCAGCGCTTCGCTCTCCCGAGACCAGTCGACACCATCGGCATCCGGCACTGGAATGAGGAAGTACAACACACTCTGACCTGGCGGAGCTGCTGTCTCGTCCAATGCAGCCGGATTGAATACATAAAAAGAGGACTTCGCCGGAATGCGGCGCTGGTCGAACACTTCCCGCAGACTGCCGTCCAGACTAGGAGGCAGGAAAAACTGATGCGTCGTTGCATCCTCCCAGGTTTTGTCTACGCCCGCATAGATCAACACACATCCCGATGAGGGACGATATGGCTTTCGTTTACGTGAAACTTCAGGCGTCTGACCCAGCAGACCCGACAGGTGGGGGAAATCGCCATTGTAGATAACTGCATCCACATTTTCTGCGCCTGCGGCAGTTTCTATACCTTCGCACACACCATTTTTAATATTCAGTCCCGTCACTTCCGTGTTCAGCACCACGCGACCACCACGTGATATCAGTTCCTGTTCCAGTATGGCAGGTAATGCAGCATAGCCACCCTTCACCATCCAGATGCCATATTCATGCTCTGCATAAGGAAGCAGGGAGTAAATACCCGGCGTGCCGAAGGGAGATCCCCCAATATAGAGACTTTGCAGCGAATAAGCATCCAGCAGTTCCTCATGCTGAAAATAATCGCCTACAGCCTTCCGTACACTTTTGTGAGCACGTAATCGGCCCATCAGGGACATCAGAGACGGAGTGAAGAAATCCCGTTTTCGCGGAAAAGCCCGTTCCAGAAACGCAGCCCGTCCCGCCGGAAACAGTGTGTCCATATCTTTCATAAATTTCGAGAATCCCTGGCTTTCTCCAGGGAAGAGACGTTCAATCTCTTCGGCCTGCTGTTCACGTGCCGTCATCTTGGTCATCACACGACCGCTGCTGTAATGAACCCTGTACAATGGATCACAACGCAGCAGCTCAATCTTCGAACGATCCACACCTGCTTCCTCCAAAATGCCAAGCAGCATCTCGGGCAGAAGTACGATCGTAGGGCCTTGATCGATCCGATATTCCCCTTCCTGCTCGTAGCCGATACGACCTCCAACTCTGGAACCCCGTTCGTATACCGTTACGTCCCAACCCTGTTTATTCAGTAGTAATGCTGAAGTAAGACCGCCAATGCCTGCACCTACGATGGCTGCCCGTTTCATGAATGGCCTCCCGCTTCCGCCGTTTTCACATACGAGGATGGTTTGGAGCACTTGCGAGCGTCCTCTTCCTGGATCAGCTTCACGCTGATTCGAGCTGATTCAAAAATGGTCGGCAATCCACTGCCCGGATGCGTTCCGCCGCCCACCAACCATACCCTTTTTAACTCTTCGAACTGGTTATGCGGCCGCAGATACATCATCTGCCCAAGATTGTGAGCCATATTAAATGTTGCTCCACGGTACACGTCGAGTTCATTTTGCCAATCCAGCGGTGTAAACATCATGGATTCTTCAATACGATTGCGGATGTCTGACAACTCAGGAATCGATTCCATCCGCTTCATCATCGCCTCCCGCACATTCTCCCGTTCTACCTCCCAATCGATGTCTCCGGTAAGGTTCGGCGTAGGCATGAGAACATATAAAGCAGATTTTCCTTCCGGTGCGAGCGTCGAATCGAGTCTGGAAGGGTTATGAATATAGAGGGATGGATCCGCAGACAACACTTTGTGCTTCGTAATCTCGTCGACGTTCAGTCGATAGTCCTCGGGAAAATAGATCGAATGATGCGGTAAATCCACTTCACCGTCCACGCCCAGATACAACATGGCTGTGGAGCAAGAGTACTTTTTACGCTTCATTTTCTCCGGTGTATATTTCTTGAGTACGCCTGGTTCAAACAGATGGTTCACGGCATGTGCAAAGTCTGCATTAACAACGACATGGTCCGCTTCAATGCGTTCGCCATTCTCAAGCAAAACGCCTTCTGCACGACCATTGCGAACAATGACCTGTTTAACTGGACAGGATGTATGTATTCTTCCTCCATATTCTTCAACTACATCAGCCATGGCTTGAAATACGCGATTGACGCCTCCAATGGGGTGAAATAATCCATAGTGGTGCTCAATGAATGACAGAATCGTAAACGTACCCGGGCAATCCCAAGCGGACATGCCGAGGTATTTGGATTGGAACGTGAATGCCCAGCGCAAGCGCTCATCTGTGAAATAGCGGGACAGAATGCCGTAAACTGTATTGTTAATATCGAGTTTCGGCAGAGCTGTCATGGCATCTTTTCGCAAATAATCTGCCAGCTTGCCAAAAGGCCTGCGCAGCAAAGGCATGACTTTGCCAAACTTCACTTCCTCTTCCTGCATGAACCGAAGGTAATTGTCCTCGTTGCCGGGGAAAAGCTCCTTGATCTGTGCAGCTGTATCTTCACGATTACGAGAAGGCGTAAACACCTTATCACCGAAATTTAGGGCATACAGCGGAGTCAGCTCTTTCATCTCCACATAGTCTGATAGCTTGCGTCCTACAACGTCGAACATCTCTTCAATCAACTGCGGCATCATCAAAAATGTGGCACCACGGTCGAATCGATATTCACCCAGCTCCAGTCTGGCAGAACGTCCCCCGATGACTGGCTGTTTCTCATATACATCTACTTCGTACCCCTGGCCGGACAATAACATCGCTGCTGCAAGTCCACCCGGACCTGCACCAATGACAGCTGCACGTTTACGTTGCTGATTCGGTATCATGCCACTCACCTTTCCTATGTTAAGAACTATCTCTAAGACTATAGTCTTTAACCTATTATTAAACCGCCCATGAACAGTTCAAGCGGGTAAACGCAAAAACATTATACAAATATAGTACAAATATTATACAACTTATTAAATCAAAAAATGACCGACTGGTCAAATTCTCTAATAAGATATTTTGGAATACAAAAAACACCCTCTGCGCTCTTGCGTCAAAGGATGTCCTGTATACCCAAACCTATACATTCTATTTTAAAATACATTTTCAAAAAGAAACGAATCAGTTATCTCCGCCCAGGCGATGGTTCAACAAAATACTCACGTTCCATCCACGCTTGCCAATCCGATGAATCTTCAGGCATAATCCACTGCGGATATCGTGCTTTCTCTGTACGCTCATAACCCTTGCCTCCAAGTACAAAACGCATATGCGGGAACTCGTCCACAATTCGCCCTATGAGTTGATCACACCGCTCAAGAAGTTCGGAACTAGTAACCGATAGACAGACCAATCGGATGTTCTGCTCCCGGATAATTGGGAATAGCCCCTCTTCCGGTGTGTTGGCTCCGAGATAGAGCACTTCTGCACCATTTTTACGCATAAACAGGGAGAACAACAATAATCCCACCTGATGATGCTCCCCTTCCGGGCACAAGGCCAGAACTTTGGGCAGATGCGGATAGATCGGGAACAGATGGAAAAACTGATAAAAGCGCTGTGAGATCAGTTGTGTCATAAAATGCTCTTGAGCGACCGAAGCCCTGCCTTGCTCCCATGCATCCCCAACCCGAACCAGAATGGGCACCAGCACATGATAAAACATGGAATCATATCCGTACATGGTGAAGCCAAAATCAATCAGACCATTGGCTCGTTCACCCTGAAAGTTGTATAGCGAGTCATAGATCTGATCGGCTATACGTACATAAGCCTCTTCCATCGTGGGTACTGGAGGCGTTAACGATGTAGGCACTGCAGCTTCATGTGAACTGGTTTTGTTCACCTTGAGCATGCGTACTGCTTCCGAAATATTCGTCTGGTGCTGCTCCACCTGCTCTTTTAACCAGCGCAGATCTGCAACATTCTCTTCCGTGTACAAGCGATAACCCGATTCCGTCCGCTCAGGGGTGACCGCACTGTACCGATTCTCCCAAGCCCGGAGCGTTACCGTCGGAATACCCAGCATGGCAGCGACTTGTTTGATGGAATACACCTTATTACCCACTTTCTTTCCTGAAATAGCCAGACTTTCGCAGGTTAAACGAATCCTTATCCCGTCTTTGTCAGGTATATGAAAATCCGAACATTCCACAAAAATAATACACTCATTATACACAACGGTCATATGCATGTCGATTGAATCAATCGAAATGGTTTTGCCTTTCCTGACGACTTAAATAATCTGTCAGGCTCTCTGCGTCAATGTTGTCATCCGGGTGGTAATAGAAGTCAGCACGTTCAGAAAGGGGAGTTATTGTTGTTTTCTTATCGCCGCCAGACATCAGACCGCAAGTCTTCACGCGGCAAATTTCCATACATACGAACAGGACTCGTCCTATTGGCACTATGGCTCATCGCCGTCATGCTCTATCAGACCTATAAACCGTTACCATCCGGCATTGCCTATGAAAGTCCTGAATACCGGGTGGATCAGGTACAGTTTTTGCATGATCTGACCTATCCATCCGCTGATGGACAGATGGAGCACGAACAGCAGATCTTCCAGCGCATGCTTCAGGTTATCGAGGACGCGGAACAGTTCGTCGTCGTTGATATGTTTTTATTCAATAATTACCAGCACAAAGGTCAGCAATTTCCACCCATCAGCACAGAGTTTACGGAAACACTGGTTGCCAAAAAACTTCAGAAACCGGATATGGATATGTGGTTCATTACGGATGAAGTGAACACCAACTATAACTCCGCACCGAACCCGTTACTGGAGCAGATGAAGCAGGCCGGAATTCACGTGGTCATCACAGATGTGGACCCTTTACGTGACTCCACTCCTGTCTACTCTGCGGTCTGGCGCACCTTCTTCCAGTGGTTTGGACAATCCGGCAATGGCTGGATTCCGAACCTGATGGCAACCGATGGACCGGATGTCACCGTGCGTTCCTACCTTAAGTTGCTCAATGTGAAGGCCAATCATCGCAAAGTGGTGGTCAGCGAGAAGACAGCTATTGTCTCCTCAGGCAATGTTCATGATGCCAGTGCCTATCATTCGAACATTGCTTTTGAAATAACCGGACCAATCATCGGAGATATTCTTCAGTCCGAGCAGGCCGTACTAAACATCTCGGGTGGAGGTAAAATTCCTTCCTATACAGCTCCTACCACAGACCCGAATAAAGGAGATTTGCGAATTCGCTATCTGACCGAGGGCAAAGTGAATGACGCAGTGCTCCATGAGATTAATCAATCGGCAAAAGGTGACATCTTGTGGATGGGCATGTTCTACATCGCTTCACCCAAAGTACTGGATGCACTGCTCGAAGCCTCGCAACGGGGAACCGAGATACGGCTTGTACTCGACCCGAACGAAAATGCCTTTGGTCAGGAGAAGACTGGCATTCCCAATCGTCCTGTAGCTGCTGAGTTACATGATAAATCGGATGGCAAAATCCAAATTCGCTGGTATAACACAACCAAGGAGCAATATCATACTAAGATGATGTACATTGCCAAAGCCACCGGGGATCATATCGTCCTTGGAGGATCGACCAACTTCACCCCCAGAAACATGAATGATTACAATCTGGAAAATGACCTCTGGGTTGCTGCACCACCAGACAACTCATTTACTCATGATGTGGCGAATTATTTTGACCGGATATGGAATAATGAAGATGCCGAGTTCACCCTGAACCTGGATGAATTTCAGGAAAAGACTACATTTTTGAAAGAAATCGTATATAAGCTGCAACTGATTTTGGGTTTAACGACCTTCTAATGGAAAATGAAATTCCAAGCATAAAGCCGCCTGTACACTATCGTGCAGGCGTTTTTCGTGCCTTGACAGGGATTGTAAAATGTGAAAATATAGGTTACCTAACGACCGTTAGGAAGGTGATATTAATGACTGCACATTCGATTCGGGATGCAGCCCTGTTCCATTTTGCAAGAGATGGATATGAAGGAGCCTCCTTAAGAGCAATCGCTGACGAAGTCGGGATTAAAAAACCGTCCATATATGCACATTTTAGCGGCAAGGATGACCTGTTTTTGCAAACCCTTGCGCATGCGTTTAAGGATGTTCAGCGTCGAACGCTCGAATACTTCCGTGATCACGCCGATCTGCCACTGGAACAAAGGTTGAAGGGTTTGCTGATATGGTTTGAGCAAGAGTATAACTGCAATGCCTCTGCCCGCTTTATGCTGCGTATGTGTTACTTCCCGCCGCTTTCGCTATATAGCGAAGTGATGGATTTAGTTTATCCGTTTCTGGACGGTATGGAGCGGTCACTGACACGGCTGCTACAAAGGGCGACGCGCAAGGGGGAACTACAGGCTGTTCCAGCAGAACAAGCTGCGATTACTTATATGACTTTTCTCGATGGCATCACGGTTGAGATTATTTATGGAAGTTCACGTCGATACAGAAGACGGATTGAAGCTTCCTGGCCAGTCTACTGGCATGGCATTCATCATCTGAAACAAGAGGCACTGCCCGTTGTTTTGAAAGGAGATTCATCATCATGAACCGCAACTGGTTATATGTTTTTATCGGAGGACTCATTGAGATTGTATGGGTAAGTGGGCTGAAACACGCCTCTAATGTTTGGGAGTGGGCTTTGACGGCCTTAGCCATCATCCTGAGCTTTGGATTAATCATTGCTGCTTCCAAAAGATTGCCTGTGGGTACGGTGTATGCCGTATTTACGGGGATTGGTACTGCAGGTACGGTACTGGCTGAAATGCTCCTATTTGGTGAAGCATTCTCACTTGCCAAGGTTTTGTTAATCGGTCTGTTGCTATGTGGTGTGATCGGACTGAAACTGGTCACGGATCAACAATCGGCAAAAGGAGGTGAAGCATAATGGCTTGGATGGCAATTGTGGGCGCAGGCATATGTGAAATTTTTGGCGTCATCGGCATTAATGGTGCTTCTACCCGAAAAGGCTGGCCTTATATCGTGCTCATGCTCGTATCGTTCGCATTCAGCTTCTCCCTGTTATCCTACGCGATGACTTCTATTCCCATGGGTACCGCGTATGCGGTGTGGACTGGAATCGGTACGGTGGGCAGTACGTTAACAGGTATGTTCCTGTTCGGTGAGCGGAAGGAAGCCAAGCGGCTGCTGTTTATTGCCATGATTTTGGTGGCGGCGATCGGATTGAAACTGATTACGTAACGTAAATACCTCCATTATATATCTTCCATAATATTTAATTATCCCAAAAAGACGACTTTCGATCAGAAAGTCGTCTTTTTGGGATATGATGTAAGTAAGAAACCTCACCACACTCTGTTACGTAAGAAAGGAAGTCGTGATGATGAAGAAATGGTTCGCGCGTATGGGTTCATTTACCGGATATATCTTTCTGGTCGCTGTGGGAACCTTTTATTTGATTGCTCTTGTAGCTATTATTCTTCTAGCCATTTACGTCTTTAAAGGCGGATCATGAAATAGATCATACATATTGCAATGAACATTCGTCGCTCATATATACAGCCTTTACTGCGTCTGCATTACGTAGGAAAAATGCTCCAGTCCCCATATAGTACACCCTCTTATTTTTCCATTTTTCTCCCATTTGAATTCCATTGTCTTTATCGTTTATACTTGGTTTGACCCTAAAGTCAATTCAAGAACTCATAAGTTCCGCAGGTGAGGTGGATGTATCGTTAATGAACCCTATCCATGAAATGAATGAGAAGAAAAAGCTCATTATTACCACAGCACTCAAGCTGTTCTCAGCCAAAGGCAGTGCTGCAACCTCCATGCAGGAGATTGCAGAAATATGCGGGATGTCGAAAGGCAGCCTCTACCTCATGTTCAAATCCAAAGAGGAATTAGAGGCCAGTACGATGGAGTACTGCATATTCACGCTCATGGACGAAATCTCCCAGATTGAACATGAAGCTGGGCTCACTTCGAGAGAACGTCTGCACAGGCAGATTGAAACACTGCTTGTCCATGTATCCGAGCTGAAAGAATTTTTACGCGTGCAAATGCGCAGCATGATGATGGATGAAGAGCAGCATCGCAAGGAAAAGTGCAAACCGAAAAACAAGGATCTGGAGATCCGTACCCTGCACTGGTTCAAGGACAAACTGGAGGATCTGTACGGACCGGAGATTGGACCCTATACCTTAGACCTTATTTTGCTCACGCATGGTCTGTTCCTCTCCTACATCAAAATCTGGTTTACGGAAATGCCTTCCCTTACCGTATCCAAGATGGCAAGCAACATGCTGCAAACGATTGATTATGCAGCTCGCGGATTGCTCGATCAACGCCCTGCCCCTTTGGTTCCTTTGGAACATTGGCCAGCATGGAGCAGCGATTCAGATACAGATTCCACAATGATGCGTCATCCTATTCATATCATCAAACAGATGAAGGATATCATCTCTTCTGATATGCCTCCAGGGCAATTGCGCAATGACGCGTTGGAGACCATCGCCATCCTGAGACAGGAAATCATGGAATTCACACCGCGACGTGCCATTATTCTGGGCATGATGCGTAATTTGGATCACATTCCTGTCATCCAGCCATTGCACTCCGAGCTTCAGCACATTATGGATGCCATGTATAGCCGGTTCATCCAGGCTGACTCGTCACAACAATAAAGAAATACAGGGAGAAACAGAGAGGAGAAGAAACCATCGTATGAAAGGGATTATTAATTTTTCACTGAACAACAAGTTTGCGATCTGGATTCTGACCATCATCGTTTCCTTCGCCGGTTTGTACAGCGGACTGACGATGAAACAGGAGACCATTCCAAACATCAATGTGCCATTCTTGAGTGTTACGGCCATTGATCCAGGGGCAGCTCCAGAAGGTATTGTCGAGGATGTCACCAAACCACTCGAACAGACCTTAAGAAATGTAGAGGGAATTAAGACACTCACCTCTACTTCCATGGAGAATGCTTCTTCCATCACCCTCGAATTTGATTATGGTACCGATCTGGACAACGCTACCGCAGCGGTACGTGAAGCACTGAATGAGGTGCAGTTGCCGGATGGTGTACAGAAACCAACCATCTCGAAGTTCAGCATCAACTCCTTCCCGGTTGTCTCGCTCAGCTTGTCTGACAAGGACGGCGGCGATCTTGAACAATTGACTCGACTGGTTGAAACGGATATCCAGCCTGCACTCGAAGATATTGACGGTGTAGCTCAAGTCCAAGTTTCCGGCCAATATGTTAAGGAAGTTCAACTGAAGTTTGATCAGAAAAAAATGAATGAACTCGGTTTGACTGAAGATACAGTCAACGGCATCGTTCAAGGCTCTTCTGTCCGTGTACCACTCGGACTGTTTGAACTGGACAAAGCACAGAAAGCTGTTGTTGTTGATGGCAACATCATCGATCTGGATGATTTGAAAAATCTCGCTATTCCGGTTGTACCAAGCGGTGCAGGAGCAGGCAGTGGTTCGGCCACAGCACCACAAGGCGCCGGCGCACAAGCTGGTGGAGCAGCTCAAGGCTCTGCACAAGGTTCTGACCAGGCTGCAGGACAAGCCGCAGGTGGAAATGCCAGTGTAGGCAGCACTTCAGGTGCCGCAAACGCACCTGGAATTCCAACGGTTAAATTAAGCGAGATCGCCAAAATTGAAGTCATTGGTCAGGCGGAGTCCACTTCCCGGACAGACGGTAAGGAATCCATCGGGATCTCCATCGTTAAGTCCAATGATGCCAATACAGTTGATGTCGTTAAGGCGGTTAAGGACAAAGCGGAAGAATTACAAACGCAGTTCAAAAACGCCGATTTGACTGTTTTGCTTGACCAAGGTAAACCTATCCAGGACTCCGTAAACACGATGCTGTTCAAAGCGATGTTTGGTGCTTTGTTCGCCATTTTGATCATTCTGTTGTTCCTGCGTGATATTCGCTCCACCATTATTTCCATTGTCTCTATCCCGCTCTCCTTGCTCATTGCATTGACAGCACTGAATATGATGGACATTACGCTGAACATGATGACCCTGGGTGCCATGACGGTCGCGATTGGACGGGTTGTCGATGACTCCATCGTTGTTATCGAGAATATCTATCGCAGACTGACACTCAAGGGAGAGAAACTTAAAGGCCGTGATTTGATCCGGGAAGCTACCCGTGAAATGTTCATTCCGATCCTTTCTTCCACGATCGTAACCATTGCGGTATTCCTGCCGCTGGCACTGGTGAGTGGTATGGTCGGTGAGCTGTTCATGCCATTTGCCTTGACCATGGTCTTTGCTTTGCTGGCATCCCTGATTGTGGCTGTTACGATTGTACCGATGCTGGCACATACGCTGTTCCGCAAAGGTCTGAAGAACAAGCAGAATCATGAGGAAAAACCAGGCAAGATGGCGGAAGGTTACAAACGTCTCTTGAACTGGACATTGTCTCACAAACTCATCACCGTCGGCGTTGCTGTATTGCTGCTCGTCGGCAGTTTGTTCCTGTATCCGTTCATCGGTGCAAGTTTCTTGCCGGAACAACAGGATAAATATGTGACCATTACGTACAGCCCGGAAACTGGAGCTTTGCGTGAAGATGTTGAAAAAGAAGCACTCGTAGCCGAGAAATGGTTGCTGACGCAGCCAGGTCTGGAGAAAATGCAGTATTCCATCGGCGGCAGCAATCCACTGAGCAGCATGGGTGGAGGCAGCTCCAACTCTGCTCTCTTCTATATCGAATATAACGAAGATACGAAAGACTTTACAAAAGTGAAAGAACAGCTTGTGGAAGGTCTGAAGAAAGAAGTTACCGTAGGAACCTGGAATGAGCTTGACATGTCTGGGGGACTGGGAGGCAGCAGCTTGAGCCTTTCCATCTATGGTGACAATGTAGATCAGATCAAACCTGTCTCGGATGAAATTCTGAAGCTGGTTGAAGCAGATACCGAATCTTTTGAAAAAGCCGACACTACGCTCTCTGATACCTACGGGCAATACACGCTCGTCGCGGATCAGGAAAAACTGAGCTCGCTCGGTCTGACTGCTGGCCAACTGGCTATGACCCTCAGCCCTGCACGTGAACGCCCTGTACTCACAGAAGTGGATATTGAAAACAAAACGTATAAGGTCTATGTAGAGACTGACAAAAAGACATTTACCAGCATTGCTGATATTGAAAACGAAAAAGTTACTTCACCACTCGGCATTGAAGTACCAATCAAAGATGTCGCGAAAGTGGAAGAAGGCACTTCACCGAACTCCATCATGCGTATTGATGGCAAAGTCGTTGTGCAGGTATCAGCCAACATCTTAGCTTCCGATGTACAAAAAGCATCATCAAACTTGCAGGCGAACATCGACAAACTGGATCTGCCAGATGGTGTTGAAGTGAAGTTTGGCGGTACAACCGAACAGATTAATGACACGTTTACCCAACTTGGTCTGGCCATGCTGGCAGCCATTGCGATTGTATACTTTGTGCTTGTTGTTACGTTCGGCGGTGGACTGGCGCCATTTGCCATCCTGTTCTCCCTGCCATTTACCGTCATTGGTATTATGGTCGGCCTGTTCGTAGCTGGTGGTACGCTTGACGTATCTGCCATGATGGGTGGACTGATGCTGATCGGGATCGTGGTCACCAACGCCATCGTCTTGATCGACCGTGTTATTCACAAGGAAAAAGAGGGAATGCCTACTCGTGAAGCCTTGCTGGAAGCCGGAGCAACGCGTCTGCGTCCAATTCTAATGACAGCTCTGGCTACCATTGGTGCCTTGCTGCCACTGGTGACAGGACTTGAAGAAAGCGCAGGGATCATCTCGAAAGGTCTCGGAATTACCGTAATCGGTGGTCTGATCAGCTCTACGCTGCTGACTCTGGTTATCGTGCCAATCGTGTATGAGTTCCTGATGAAGTTCAAAAAGAAAAGAATTGAAGATTAATCGACACCTTCTGTTGATTGAATTAAATCATCACTCAGAATTATGATGAGCTTCTAACATAGAACACCCCTTAGTCCACATTAGAATGGTTTGTACATTCTGATCTGCGGCTAAGGGGTGTTTTACATTTAACTATAGTTTCTTAGCATCGGTCATAGAAACATCTAGATGTTAGATAGAACTACATAGAAATAATCCATTTTGTTTTATTTCATAAAAGGAAGAGATCATTTTGTGAAATAAAACAAATGAACGTGAGATTTCAGCTCATCTGTTGTTAACAGACTTATAATCAAGACAAACGCTCTTCAGAAGCTCGACTTACAAAGCGGGTATGTAAACTGCATGTATTTGAGGGAAGGACGGTGGTTTTGTGGGGGAAACGACGCTGCATATTCAGATGAGAGACATGCTGAAACGTCCAGTGTTCCGCAAGGCTGAGGTACTCGCCAGTGAACGGGCATTGGAGCGATATGTGCGTTGGGTGCACATTATGGAGGTTACCGAAGTAGGCAACTTGCTGAATGGCGGGGAACTGGTGCTAACGACTGGCATTGGCTGGCAGGATGATGAAAAGCAGGGACTGTCTTTCATGCGCCAGTTAATTGCTCGTGGAGCTGCGGGACTCTGTATCGAACTGGGGGCTCACACCAAGTCCCAGCTCGGACCTATGAAGGAACTTGCAGCAGAAGAGGATTTTCCACTGATCTGGTTCCACGAACAAGTACGTTATATCGATATTACACAGGACCTGCATTTCGCCCTGATTCGCAGCCACCAGCGTATGCTCGCTGATCTCGACAGCCTCACTACCTCGTTCAACCAACTTCTTTTGAATGGAGACGGTGTACAACCACTGCTCCGACTGTTGTCTCGAACAACGGGTTACCCTGTAGCGCTATATCCACTGGATGGGGAAGCAAGTGCCGTTCCCTACTGCCCTCCAGCCCAATTGGAGATTCGTCGGCAGGAGTGGTTGTCACGTCGTGGTCATTCGGACGAGGGAGAGCATTTGGGAGATCATTCTTTACAGAGGAATCATTCGGTGCATTCACCGGATGCACTCACTCTGCCTGTACAGGCGCTTGATTATGCATTTGCCGATCTGGTGCTGATGCTCGACAAGCTGTCGGATCACGATCAGGATCTGCATAATAGACCCTCTGATGAGTTCATCATCCAGGCACTGGAACGTTGCGCAGCCGCCATTGCTCAGGACTGGATGCGCACCAAATACATGGAGGAAAAGCGACGCTACAAGGAAGATATGTGGGTCATTGACTGGCTTAACGGACATCATTCTGCGAAAGAAATTCATGAATATGTATCTGCTGCCAATGCCCAGCTTGCTTCTGGAAAAGGTACCGTCATTTTGTTCGATAGCAATCCCAGCTACACAGACAGTCTCAAGCTACAGAAACTGCTAATTCAACGCAACATCATTGCCCGTTCCGTGTTCGCGCGGGAAGGATTCGCCCTGTACAGCACCGTGCTAAACCACCAGATCATTCTGATTATTGTTGACCCTCTGCCTGGATCTCAGCGAAAAAGCAGTCTATGGCGCTGCATTGAACAGTTGCAGCAGCATGAACAGGAACAGACCCATCGCCTCTTCTCGGGTCTGTTCGGCATCGGTCACAGCTGCGCTGATCTATCACGTCTGAAAGACAGCCTTGAGGCAGCCAAGGATACCCTGCGCATTCAGAAGGACATCGGTGTGATGCAGCAGCCCTTTTACAGCAATCTTCACTGCTACCGCATTATTGCCAGCATGAAGCAGAGCGGCAGTCTGGATGATTTCATTGAAGAATATCTCGGGCCAGTCATTCGTTATGATACCGAAAAAGGCGGTCAGTTGTTGCGTACGCTTAAACAATATTTTATTCTATGCTGCTCCAAACAGGAGACGGCCACGGCTTTATTTATCGTCCGACAGACGTTATATCACAGATTACACAAAATTGAGATACTTCTGGGTGACGACTATACTCTCCCCGAGAAACGCGTCGCCATCGAACTTGCCATCTATGCATATGAATACGTTCATGGGCCACTCGTGTGACCTTCTACGCTCCTTTTTGCTCCTGAAGCTGCCTGATCAGGATATGACTGAACCACTTCCGTCCAGACGCTGTACCCACATATTGCTCCTGTTTTTCTCCGGGAAGATCGGGGTGCCCCCACACGACATGAGCACCCTCCAGATGTTCCCGAACGGCATAGATCCGGTAACCCTGGGCCACCATTCGTTCAATCGCTATCTTTTCCTCTTCAAATACATCATGGTCAGACATCAGCTTCACCCTCCATTCACTGCCGTCACAGGCTGTCTCACAGGTAATGGTGCACCGGCATCATATTTGTCACGCTTCACATACTGACCCGCTCCTGCCACTCCGGCAAACTGTCGATCCCGAATCACATATTCCCCGCGGCATAGCACTGTCACCGGACATCCCTGAACCTGCATGCCCTCAAAGGCGCTATAATCCACATTCATATGGTGGGTAGCTGCCGAAATCACCCTTGAGATAGATGGGTCAAAAATAACGATATCCGCATCTGTCCCCACTGCAAGCGTTCCTTTCTGCGGAAATAAACCAAATAGCTTGCTTGCCCGTGTAGAGCATAAATCCACCCACTGATTAAGCGAAATTCGCCCCTTCACTACCCCTTCGGAATATAAAATGCTGAGCCGATCTTCAATGACAGGCCCTCCATTTGGAATTTTGCTGAAATCATCCCGTCCCAGATCCTTCTGTCCCTTGAAGTTAAACGAACAATGGTCCGAGCCAATCGTCTGCAATTGACCGTTCTTGAGTGCATTCCACAACACTTCCTGATGAGGGGCTTCACGCAGCGGTGGGGACCAGACATACTTCGCGCCTTCAAAATCCGGTTGATCCATCTTCGATTGATCCAGAGTTAAGTACTGCGGACAGGTCTCGCCCCAGATTCGATAACCCATGTCTCGCATACGGGCGATCTGCTCCACGGCTTCCGCACAGGTGACGTGCACCACATAGAGCTGTGAATCGGCAAGTGCTGCCAGTCGGGCCGCCCTCCCTGTAGCCTCTCCTTCCAACATGGAAGGTCGGGTAAGTGCATGATGTATCGGCTCGGTTCTACCATCCGCCAGCGCCTGCTGGACCAGCAGATCAATAACATCGCCGTTCTCGGCATGTACCATGACGAGTGCGCCGTACTCTTTGGCCTTTTGCAGCGTCTGAAAGAGAATGCCGTCATCGGCCTGGAACTGATTTTTATAAGCCATGAACACCTTGAAGGAAGACACACCCTCTTCTTCAATGATCTGTGGCAGTTCCTCCAGCACCTGATCATTCATCTCGCCAATCATCAAATGAAACCCGTAATCAATGGCGGCTTTGCCCTCGGCTTTGGCATGCCATTCCTGAAGGGATTCCAGCAAAGGTCGGCCTTTTTGCGTCAAACAGAAATCAATGACCGTTGTTGTGCCGCCGAAGGCAGCAGCTGCGGTACCCGTTGCAAAATCATCCGCCGTCACCGTTCCGCCGAACGGCATATCCAGATGAGTATGCGGATCAATCCCGCCAGGGATGACATAACAGCCGGACGCATCCACAACCTCCGTTCGTTCATCCGGCACAAGTCCCATGCCTATCTGCACGATCTTTCCATTTTCAATGTAGATATCAGCTTCAAACGTATCCGACGCCGTGACCAACATTCCATTACGAATCAATTTGCGGGTACTCATGATATAGCCTCCTTGGTGGATTGATCTCTGGCCGATTGCAGCAGGGCAATCGCAGACTGACGGTCATTCCAGGTTAACGGTTCCTGTTCATGTGCGATCTCTACCATCTCAATTGCGCCGTCCACCGGACAAACAATCGAGCACAGATTACATCCGACGCAATCTTCCTCAACGACCTCCAGATACGAGCCAGAGGGGTCAGACAACATATCAATACATTGATGCGAGGTGTCTTCGCAGGCGATATGGCATTTGTTGCAATTGATGCAGACATCGCGGTTGATGCGGGCTACCACTTTGTAATTCAAATCGAGATTGCCCCAATCCGAATAACGCGGAACCGTCTGACCAATCAATTCAGATACACTTCGCAGACCTTTCTCATCCAAATAATCGTTCAATCCATCGATCATGTCCTCCACGATACGGAAGCCATGATGCATGGCTGCGGTACATACCTGGACCCCCGTCGCGCCCATAAGTAAAAATTCTGCGGTATCTCGCCAATCGGATATGCCTCCGATGCCGGAGATCGGCACCCCAACTGCCGGATTGCGCGCACACTCGGCAACCATGTTCAGCGCGATTGGCTTCACAGCCGGACCGCAATAGCCGCCATGTGCCCCTTTGCCACCTACATGCGGCACGGTATTCCAGGAATCGAGATCCACACCCGCCAGGGAGTTGATCGTATTAATCAGGGAAATCGCATCCGCACCGCCGCGCACCGCCGCACGGGCAGTCGCCGTAATATCGGTGATATTAGGCGTTAGCTTCACAATAACAGGTGTGGTCGCCATTTCCTTCACCCACATCGTCTGTAATTCAACCAGATCCGGTTGCTGACCAGACGCTGCTCCCATACCACGCTCGGCCATGCCGTGCGGACACCCAAAGTTCAGCTCCAGCCCGTCTACGCCGACAGCTTCGACTTTCTTCACAATCTCATGCCACTTCTCTCGTTTCGGTTCCACCATGAGTGAAGCAACCACTGCCCGATCTGGGAAACGCCTCTTGGTCTCAGCAATTTCACGTAGATTCACCTCCAGCGGCCGGTCGGATATTAACTCAATATTGTTAAAACCCGCGACGCGCTGTCCACCAAAATGAACGGCTGCAAAACGCGAAGAGGTATTAATGATCGGCTCGCCCAACGTCTTCCAGACGGCACCACCCCAGCCTGCTTCAAAGGCGCGCTGAACCTGATATCCGGTATTGGTCGGCGGCGCAGAGGCCAGCCAGAATGGATTGGGCGATCGAATACCTGCCAGATTAATGGATAAGTCAGCCATAACGATCCCTCCTTGGTGTGGTTTGAACTCACAATGGTGTTTGTTTGAACTTCACAAGATAGACTGGAATCTCACGTATGACCCAGGAATCCTGCTTGATCAGGGTTAGTATGAGTGATTGGTGTTGCCAACCTGCTGTTATATACTGTTTGTGTACATTCTAACGAACCGTACACCTTCTGTTTGGTGCAAATGCGGTAGGTGAGCGTTTTAACGAATCGTAGAAGGCTTGGTGCATAAGATTCGTTAGCTATAACTAAATATATCTCATGCCGTCTCTTCCACCTGTCCGGGCAACGCCTTCATCACCGATGCAGCCGCCAGCTTGCCTTGTTGAGCTGCGGAGACCACCATTGCTTCGCCCTGCCCCTGTCCGAAGATAACATCGCCTGCCGCATAGATCTGTGGATGGGACGTACGGTACGTCTGTGGTTCCACTTCAACAACGCCCCAGTGATGACGCAGGCCAAATACCTCAATTAATGGCAGCAAACGGTTCTGTCCAATGGCTCGAACAACGGTGTCACATTCAAGCATGAACTCCGATCCCTCAATCGGCACAGGCAATGCCCGGCCACCTCCAGGTGGAGTAACCAGCTTCATTTTCATACATTCTATAGCCTGGACTCGACCATTCTCGTCTCCAATAATGCGCTTCGGCATGGTGAACCAGCGAAATTCCACACCTTCCTGCTTCGCAAATGTATATTCGAAGGCATACGCTGTCATCTGGCTCTCCCCACGTCGATAAAGCATCTGCACACGCTCGGCACCTAGGCGTACCGAACAGGTCGCTGCATCCACTGCCGTATTGCCCGCACCAATAATGGCAACCTTCAGACCGTTCAGAGCCGGGGGCACACCCTGCTTCGTGGATTCCACCAGCTCAATGGCATCATAGACACCTTCCAGCGTCTCTCCTTCAATGCCGAGCATCGGAACAGCGCCCATCCCGCAAGCCAGAATAACGGCTTCGTGCTGCTCCAATAACTCTTCAGCGGATACATCCACCCCAATGCGTACACCATACCGAACCTGCACCCCCAGTGCCTGCACTTGTTCGACTTCCCATAAGGCTACGGATTCCGGCAGGCGAAAGGACACGATACCATACGTGTTAAGCCCTCCGCCTTTCGCTTTGGCTTCATAGATCGTCACCTCATACCCTGCACGCCCTAACTCTCTGGCCGCAGACAATCCCGCAGGCCCTGCGCCTACAACTGCAACACTTCTTCCGTTGGCAGGCGCTGCCTTGAATAACAGTTCATTCTTCGTCCGTGCCCAGTCTGTTGCATATCGCTGTAAATCACCGATCCGAATCGGCTTAGATGACTCGTTCAGTACACAAGCGCCTTCGCAAAGTTCCTCTGTCGGGCAGACCCGTGCACAGCTAGCACCTACCGGGTTGGCTTCCATAATAGTCCGAGCCGAGCCTTTGAGGTGATCTGTTGAGATTTTTTTGATAAACGAAGGAATATTAATGTCGGTTGGACATGCCTTGATACAGGGTGCATCATAACAGTACAGACAGCGGTTCGATTCCTCCATCGCTTCCTTGCCCGTCATTGCAGGCTTCATTTCGGTAAAACGATTCTCCCATCCGTAATCAGACAACGTTGCTCCTGCGCTGTTCATCAATATCATGCACCTCCATAAGGTTGATCTCTGTTTTTCCTTTCGCCGCCGGATAAAGTTAATGACTGACTCACACAGGGACTGCGATGCCAAAACTATCTTCGCTCAGCTACAAGTTAACAAGATGTTCGTAGGTCTCAGGCCGTCGATCGCGGTAAAATTGCCATACATTGCGTACTTCCCGAATCAACTCCGTATCCATCTCGCCAATGATGACCTCATCCTGATCCCTGCTGCCCATGGCCACCATTCTGCCTCGCGGATCCACCAGATACGACTGACCATAAAATTCACCCATATTCCATGGCGATTCCACTCCCACTCGGTTGATGGCAGCCACATAATAGCCATTAGCTACCGCATGGGCAGGCTGCTCCAGCTTCCACAAATATTCCGATGTTCCGGCTACCGTTGCGGAAGGGTTGAATACAATCTCTGCACCCGCCAGCCCAAGTAGCCGTGCCCCTTCCGGAAAATGACGATCGTAACAGATGTACACGCCCACTCTGGCGTAGGCTGTATCGAATACCGGATAGCCCAGGTTACCGGGTCTGAAATAATATTTTTCCCAGAACCCATTGGTGCCTTCGCCTGCTTCCACATGCGGAATATGATGTTTGCGGTATTTCCCCAGGTAGGAGCCGTCCGCATCAATAACAGCAGCCGTATTGTAATACGAAGCGATCCCTTCCACCTCGTATACAGGCAAAATGACTACCACGCCAAGCTCCTTCGCGAGCTCCTGAAAACGCATGGTTGTCGGTCCTTCCGGCACCTGCTCGGCAGATGCATACCACTTGGGGCTCTGCTCCGTGCAGAAGTAAGGCCCGTAGAACACTTCCTGCAAGCCGATAATCTGCGCTCCCCGAGCAGCCGCCTCACGCACCAGCGCAATGTGTTTCTGAATGGCGGCCTCCTTATGCACTTCAACTGGGGCCGAGCCCTCCACCTCGTGTGAAGCTTGAATCATCCCGATGCTGATTTTACCCATACGCCACATCGCCTCCTCTAAGAAACTGTCCGCTGTCCGTTTATATGAAAATCACCATCATCTTATATGACTGTAAAACCCACCAAATATGATTGGATTTGAAGTATCCATTGGATTGTTACCTACGAAATGAACTTCCAGCGTCCTCCCTCCTGGTATGTTCGCATCGTTATTCACTGGTTTCCGGGCTGCACATCTGCCTTATCGTGCGGTACATCACTTCTGTACCGAGAGCAATGTCCTCGGGCGAAGAATACTCACTTGGATGATGGCTGATGCCATCCTTGCTGCGAACAAAGATCATGCCATAGTCACACACGTAAGAAAGGGCAAGTGCATCATGGAACGGACCACTCATCAGCTCTGGTAAAGGCAGGCCGATTTCTTCGGCAGAAGAGCGAATGGCATTCTTGATTCGTTCTGCACAATATCGCGGCTCGCTGTTGGTATCTTCGGTCAAAGAGTAGGTCAGGCCGTATTCCGAGCTAACGTCTTCCAAGAGGCTCATTAACCTTCCTTCAAGCCGATTTCTGCGCTCCATCTCCATATCTCGCAAATCAACCGTAAAGCTGACCTGCTCAGGAATGATGTTGCGTGAGTCCGGGAAGACACTGAGGCTCCCCACGGTCCCTACTGTCGGAGCTTCCGGATCTTCTCTGACCATATCGTCAAAAGCCGCAATGACCTTGGCGCTGCCCACCAGCGCATCATGCCGCATCCCCATCGGTACGGACCCGGCATGCCCTGCCATGCCTTTCATGGTCACCGTGAGCCACAGCGGGCCCGAGATGCCAGTCACCAGGCCTACCGGAGCGTCCAGCGATTCGAGCACAGGTCCTTGCTCAATATGCAGCTCCAGATAACTACCAATCGAACCTGCCGGATAGACCGATACGGCAAATTGCTCTGGTGCACAGCCAAAGGACTGCAATGCCTCTCGGCGGGTCACCCCATTTTTGTCCTGTCGCTCCAATTCTCCCTCTTCCAGCTGTCCGGTTATGCCACGTGAGCCAAATAATCCTTTGTTAAAACGCGAGCCCTCTTCATCACAAAAGGCAATGACCTCAATGGGCATCCGAGGGCGAATGCCTTGTTCCATCAGACACTGAACAGCTTCCAGCGCACCAAGGACGCCGATGGCCCCATCATACCGACCACCATATGGCTGGGAATCGATATGCGAACCGATCATGAGGATCGGCAAGGACGAATCTGTACCTTCAAAGCGACCAATCAGATTGCCAAACGGATCAAGGCGAGTCACAAGTCCGGCCTCTTCCATCCAGAGACGAAGCTGGATAATGCCCTCCATGTCTTCCGGAGTCAACGCGAGCCGGCAAACACCCGTCTCCACAATTCGGCCAATACGGGACAACTGTCCAATTCGATCATCCAGACGCATCTGATTAATGATTTTTTTAGTGGTGGTCTGCATCCTCCCTCGCCTCCTTACATATTCAAAAGCACGATATAAATGAAGATCTCACTAGATTAGCGCCTCTCCTCCATCACTATCCAGCATCCAGACTGCGTAGTGCAGCCAGCAAACTGCCAGCGATCAGGTCCAATTCTTCCTCGGTGGTGACAAACGGCGGAGAGATGGTCAAAATATTCGCAAATCCCGGTACGGTATCGCCGTTCTTGCCAATCAGGATGCCGTCCTGTTTGCAGCTTGCCAGCACTTTCATGACCTTATCCGCATGAGCAGGTGAACCATCTGCTTCAATCAGCTCTACCCCGCAGGCGAAGCCAAATGTACGGATATCTCCAACCACCGATAACTCCAGCAGCGGCTCCAGCTTATCCCGGAGCAGGTATCCAAGTTCATCGGCACGGCTGACCAGATTCTCTCGTTCCAGGATATCGAGGTTGGTCAGTGCCACGCGGCAGGAGACTGGGTTGCCCCCGAACGTATTCACATGACGAAAGTGTGAATCGAGTCCGGGTTCTCTGAAGGTGTCATACAGATCTGCTCGAACGGCTGTCGCCGATAGTGGAGCGTACGCACTCGTCATGCCCTTTGCCATCGTGACGATATCGGGCTGCACCCCGTAATTCTGATGACCGAATTTTTGCCCGGAGCGGCCAAATCCGCAGATGACCTCATCCACAATGAACAGCACCCCATAACGCTCACAAATCTCCTGCACGGTACGCATATACTCCGGAGGCGGGACAATCATGCCGCCCCCTGTAATGACTGGTTCCATAATGACCGCAGCTACCGTCTCCGGCCCTTCCCAACGAATAACCTCTTCATAGATAGTGGCGCATTCCAGTCCGCATCCATCCTTGTTTCGTCCAAATGGACAGCGGTAGCAATAGGGAGGTGGTACATGAGAAAAGCCTACGCCCAGCGGCTCGTATTTGATTTTGCGGGCCGCTTGCCCGGTAGCGCCCAGTGCGCCCATGGAGTTGCCGTGATAGGCGCGGTGACGGGAGATGAATTTGTGACGAGTTGGTTCACCATTCTGATGATGAAACTGACGGGCTATTTTGAACGCCACTTCATTGGCATCTGAACCCGAGTTGGAGAAGAATATGCGATACTCCCCCTCCAGCCAGTCATTCAGCTTCTCTGCCAGCAGAATCGCCGGCTCATGGCTCTGGGTCATGGGCACGTACGCTAGAGCTTTCATCTGCTCATAGGCACTTTGGGCAATCTCCTCGCGTCCATGCCCGACGTTCACACACCACAGTCCCGACATCGCATCCAGATACCGTGTGCCATCCTGATCCGTGATCCAGCTGCCCTCCCCGCTTACGGCAATCATCGGATGATCGTTATGAGGCGAGATGTGATGCCACACATATTTGCGATCCTTTTCCAGCCACTCTTCCTTTGTACCACCACGCGGCTGGGGTTGCTGATCCACTGAGCTCATTCGTCATCCTCCTCTCTAACCTGAATCTATGGACTTTACACTTGACCACTCCGATTGCAGTGCCCACTTCCGAACGCTCCACGCTTATTTATTTCGTCACATCCTTCACCGCTTCTTCATAGATGCTTTTCTCCAGTGCTTCGTCCAGATTGGCGGCTTTCTTGATCAGGCCATACTTCAGGGCAATATCCGCAGTCCGCGTAAACGATTCATCCACGAAACTACCTACCTGTTTCTCTGTAAATCCTTCCGGTCGAATCAGCTTCGCAATCTCTTCCAGCATGGTCACCTGATGTTCGCGGGTCGTGCTGCCGTCTGTTACGTTTTTCATCACGATATCCACCGTTTCATTCTGATTGTCGATGGCATAGTTCCAGCCTTTCAGAACGGCACGGGTCACTTTCACCGCCAGCTCTTTATTACTGTCCACCCAATCCTTCTTCGCGATCAGCGTATCCTCCAGCATGCCTACCCCGGCATCCTCAATGTTGAATACATCCAGGTCGGTCTCCTTCGTTCCGCTTTCCAGTACCACGTGATATTCGTTATAGATCGTCGCCGTGGCGACATCCACCTGATCGTTGAAGAACTGATCCATCGTGAAGCCCTGCTTCACCAGTTCAATATCCTTCTTTGGATCAAGGCCGTTCTTCTCCATAAAAGCGAGAACCTGAAACTGCTGGCTACCAAACCATGTGCTCACTTTCTTGCCTTTCATCTGGGCGGGATCGGTAATACCCGCGGACTTCTTCGCAATCAATCGATAACTGCTCTTCTGCGAAATCTGGGCGAGGGAGACCAGCGGAAGACCGTTATCCCGGCTGACCAGCAAACTGTCCACCCCAGTGATACCCACATCGGCTGCGCCGTTGACCACCTGCTGTTCAATCACGATATCCGGGCCACCCGGAATGATCTCGGCATCAATACCTTCATCTGCAAAGAAACCTTTCTCCTTAGCGGCGTATATCCCGGCGAACTGAGCCTGAGGCACCCATTTGAGCTGGATCTTCACTTTGGTTAAGGGCTGATCTGAACCTTCCGCTCCCTCCGAGCTGGCAGCAGAAGGGGTGACGGACGGCTCTGATTTCGCGGAACA
Organism: Paenibacillus sp. 276b; assembly: GCF_900107875.1. Taxonomy (NCBI): domain Bacteria; kingdom Bacillati; phylum Bacillota; class Bacilli; order Caryophanales; family Paenibacillaceae; genus Paenibacillus; species Paenibacillus sp. 276b. The sequence continues at coordinate 121,999 of NZ_FNRR01000003.1, forward strand.
CGCTCCCAGCATCGCAACGACCAACAGTACCAACACCAGAAAACCCGGTTTTAACGTTTTGTACATATACAGAACAACCCCCTGTTTATATATAAGGATTTTCAATCAGGTACTGTGAAATCTGCTTCACGAGTCAATCGATCTGTGGAAGGTTGGCATCTGAATGAGCTTTTATGGATCTGTACGTGCACGATTCCACGGGATCAGCCGTTTCTCGGCCAGAACGACGACTTCATACAGCACAATACCGAGCACAGCCGCGATAACAATACAGGACCAGGCAAGTGGCATGTTCGCCAGTCGGATCTGATCCGAGAGCAAGTATCCAAGCCCCTGGGAGGCGATGAAAAACTCACCCACAATGGCGCCAATAATGCTGGTCGACATATTAATTTTCAGACCTGCGAAGAGGGAAGGTAGCGCATGTGGCCAGCGCAGCTTCACGAAAACCTGCATCCTACTGGCGGCAAGACCACCCATCAGATCACTGTATTGCGGCTGAATTGAGGTCAAGCCCTTGAATAGACTCACAGCCATGGCAGCCATCGTAATTACAGCCACGACGGCAATACGTGACCATATCCCGTCCCCAAACCAGTTGTTCATAATCGGGGCCAGCGCAACAATCGGAACGGCGTTCAGTGCTGACATTACAGCAACTGCCGCCCTGCCACTCGTCGGGAAGAAGGATGCACCCGCAGCCGCCAAGGCTCCCAGCAAGGAGCCGAGCAGAAAGCCACCCAGCATCTCGGTTCCGCTGTACATCGCGTATCGGAAGAGCATTTCTGCATTTTCGCTGATGGACGCTGCAATTGCTGATGGCACAGGCAGTTGGTAACTTTCAAGCGAGAATAACTGATGGAACAATCGAAGCTGCCATAAGGTAAGAAATAAGGCTCCGGCAAGCCACGGCAGTAGGCGCAATCCAATTGATCTTTTGCGAACACTACTACCCCGCAGTCTCTGTCCGGCTTGTCCCTGTTGCCCATGGATATCCGAGCCTGAAGCAGTTGGCACCTTAATCGAATCCACAATAGATTCCCCAATGGAGCCCGTGCCAGAGACAGCGACCGTCGCACCCTCCTCACCATTGCGGCTTACCACCACACTTTCATTCATCATGCAGCACGCCCTCCCTTGGCCCTGAATTCGGGCTGCCATGGGGTTAGCCAGCGCTCAGCAAGGCTGATGGCAAGATACGAGATGAGTCCAATGCCAATGCTGAGCATGATGGTTGCCCAGAACATGCCGATTTGGGCACTGCCGTAATACAAGGAACTGACCATCAGTACGCCAAGTCCATCCGGGGCTCCCATTAGCTCCACCACAATGGAAGAAGTGACTGCAAGTGGAGCAGCTATTTTCATACCGGAAAACAGACCAGGCAGTGCAGAAGGCAGCAGACATTTGACATAACGCGCAGGCAGGGAAGCTCCACAGGAACGCATAAGCTCCAGATGCTCCGGCGCTGCACTTTTTAATCCTTTGAGTGTGTGGATGATAATCGGGAAGAACGTAACGTAAGCCGCCATTATAATTCGGGCCCACTCGGCATTATGGATAATGCCATAGACAATGGGCGCAAGACCGATTACGGGCACCATCTGGGAAGAGATGACATATGGAGATAAGGTACGCTCCACCCAAACCGCCACACTCATGAGCAGGGCCAGCAGCAGGCCTAACGCAGTTCCACCGGCAAAACCAATTGCTGCATTCCCAAACGTTACGGCCCCCTGTTCAGCCAATGTGCCTGAGTAACGAAACAGGGCTGCTAGAACCTCGTGCAGATAAGGAAGACGGGATGCTGCCTGCTGGGGTGACAAGAACAAGTGGAGAATCCAGGCGATACCTTCCCACAGCAGCAATACGAACAAAATCCAGATCACTACCCAGGAGCGAAAACCCAGCTTACTGGTGTGCAGGAACATGGATTGGATCACGCTCCTCATAGAAACAATTGCGGATGGTGGTCATCATACGGTAAAAGGCTTCGGTTTCCCTCAGCTCTCGATCCCGCTTGGCTGGCAGGTTGACGGAATGAATGGAGTGCACCTGACCAGGGTGTGCGGAGAGGACGATGATGCGGTCAGATAGAAATACGGCCTCGGGGATACTGTGTGTAACGAACAGGAATGTCTTGCCTGTAGATCGCTTAATATCAAGCAGCTCCAATTGCAGCTTCTCCTTCGTGAATTCATCCAGTGCGGAGAAAGGTTCATCCATAAGCAGCAATGGCGGATCAAGCGCGAGTGCACGTGCAATGGAAACACGCTGCTGCATGCCCCCACTGAGCTGCCATGGATAATGGTCAGCAAAGCGAGTCAGCCCAACCATTTCAAGCAGTTCACCACTCATGCGGCGGCACTCCTTCCGGCTTGTGCCGAGCAGCTCCAGGGGAAGCTCCACATTGTGGCGTACCGTGCGCCAATCGAATAACGCTGGAGTCTGGAAGACAATACCGAACTGGCGCTGCAACCGCGCCCGCTCCGGTTCTTCCCCGGCAACCCGGATGCTGCCTGTCGTTGGCTGGAGCAAATCGGCTACGAGTCGCAGCAGTGTGGACTTGCCACACCCCGAGGGGCCAAGCAGAGAGACAAATTCATTGGAATGGATTTGAAATGAAACGTCGGACAGGGCGGTAACTTGTTGTGCTCCACTGCCAAATACAACGGAAATGTGATCCAGCTCGATATGGCAGGTGTCGGGGACGATGATAGAGGACATGGGCATTCTCCTTTTCGCGGGAAGCTCGCAATCTTTTCACACCAAGGCTGAATGGAAGGTTTATATACACGAACGTAACAGGTTTTGCTTGTTAGGTAATACTATATATCTTTGGGCGGGGATTACATTATACAGACTGTTTTGAGTATGGGCCTGTTCATGTTACACAGTGTAAAATGATACCGATTCTCAGTCCTAAACATGTCAATGTCCGTGTATGTTATCTAACATCTGCTTCACTCATACAGAACTCTTGTAATATCCAAGTAAAGGCGCATAATCATTTGTATTTATTGAATAAATATTCGGAAAATATGACATATACCCTCGTATTCTTGTTGATTTTCTTGTATAAACATTGATAACAGCATTTTGCAAAATGCTCATATAGAAGGACGTGAACTCTCGCCCCGATACGGTGTCTGGTTCCGGGATCATGAAGGCGGTGTCATTGATTCCCGTCCACCACCCATAGTGGCTGGATAATCGCGTTTCCGAACAGTCTCGCAAAGGATTTTCAAAATCAGAAATCGGGGTGGTCCGTATGTTTGATTGGCTGGGATGGAGAAAAGGATGGCCGCTGTGGCGGTCGTATCGGTTGAATGCAAATATGAAGCAAGACGTAGAGGAAATCTTTGAGGGCATCGCCGAGACCCGGCGGCAGCTCTTGATGTGTTGGGCTGAGGAGCAGTGGAATCATCTCGATCGATTGCTTCAACAGGTACGAGCCGTTCATCCGCAGGGTATGTTACAAGGCACAGAAGATGTACACGGATTGGAGGTATGGTTCGCAGCAAGTTATGTACGCGCTACCGATAGTACTGAGCTTTTTATGCTGAACGAGCAAAACCAGGTTGTATTTTCTACATATAAGAAACATATTGGACAAGTCTACGAAGATGGAAATGCTTTGATCGGGCCAGGACTTAGGTATACCCAAGCGGATATCAACGGACAAAAGTGCCTGTTTGGACCTTATTCTGATCCGCTCACACTAGAAATTGGACCACGTTCTTCCACGTTTCACGATGATGTAACCTTGACGTTTATCGTACCGATCATGGAAAACGGCCGTTACATCGGTTCCCTGTGCAGTCGTGTGCCTAATGATGTATTGGGCGATCTGATCCAGCGTGAATCAGGCCACATCTACCCTGATTCGGGGGATAATTATCTTTTTATGGCTGAATCAAAACTGCGGCCTACGCTTCAACCCGGGACTGCCCTGTCCCGCAGCCGCTTCGAGGATCATACATTCACCCATGGGGAGAATCTGAAAGACGGCGTAACCACTGAATGGGGCGTTGTATCTGTTAAAGAACATACCGAATTGGAATTGATGTTTACCGATCCTTCTACCAATGAACTTCATCCCGGTGTAGCGAATACCATTCACAATGGCTCCAATCTGTTTGTGGCTTTTCCGGGTTATTCAGACTATCGTCATATATCAGTTATTGGAAAAGGCATCACGTTCCAGCTTCCCCACTGTCCGGATCTGTGGGGCATGATGTGTGAAGGCGATCTGGAGGAAGTGTATCGGATACGCAGCATTGGCTGGCGCCAATTCAAGCAGCATAGCTTGTACATCCTGTTGTCAGGCATTGCGGGAGCTGCACTTGTATATGCGCTGACTGGAAGTGCATGGAGCGCAGCAGCCATCGCTGCCTTTAATTTCATCTATGGATTCCTGACTGCAAGCCAGCTGCAACGAAAACATGTTCAACGGGGCCATGAGGATTTGCGCCGCATTAGCCGCTTTATTCGGATTAACGCCGAAGGCAAAGGGGATCTGACTCAGCGTCTGGACACGTCGGCTTTTGCCCAGGATGAGTCAGGTGAACTGGCGAAATGGATTAACAATATGATCGACTCTCTGGAAGGAATTATGCTCAAGGTACAGCTTGCCACCGTGGATGTGATGAACAACCAGCACCAGATGCGGGCGTCAACGGAAACTACACAGGGAACAACCGAACGTGTAAATCTCAAACTTGGCTCTATGATTCAGGGGATACGCAAGCAGCTTGAGGACCTGGATCAGGCCAAAGTAGCCGCCGACGAAATGCGCCTCACCCTACAACAGCTTGAAGTGTCGTCCACAGAGCAGATTGACGTTGCCCGCCAGGAAGTGGAGCGTATTGGAGAAAAAATGACTCAGATCTCGGGAGCCGTGTCCGACACCAACCATACGATTCTATCCTTTATGGCGACCATGCAGGATATCTACCGCGCACTTGCTGTCATTGATGAAATTTCGGCACAGACCAATCTGCTCGCACTAAATGCTTCCATTGAAGCAGCCCATGTTGGCGAACACGGACGTGGATTTGCCGTCGTTGCTGGTGAGATCCGCAAACTTGCAGAATTATCCCGTTCCTCCACGGAAGATATTCATCAGATTCTGGATAATATCTCAGTAGCGGCAGGAGCAGCCTCGCAATCCATCAAGGAAGGCGATCAGGTGCTGGCTGAAGGCACCACGCTTGTTCAGGCTGCTTCGCAGTTACTCCAAAGTGCAACGGCTGAAGAACCCCAAAGAACACAGGTTGTAGATCAGGTCGTGGTATTGATGGAGAATATCGCTGCCATCAGCCACAAAAATCGTTCCACGTCTTCGGAGGTTGAAGCCGAGATGGTCGAGCTTATTAACGACATGCTGCACGTTCAGCATTCATCGCACAATGTCGAAGCCATCACGGTCTTCTTGCAACAGCTTGTGGGACAATTCCAACTGACCCATCCCGATAAAAACGTAATTACCTGACGTCATCATTGACGCGGATTGGAGAAATAGCTAAAATTTGATGCAACTGTTCGTTTAGACATTGTCGGTTCATTTCATATAGAAGCTTTCCAATCTGAATCAATGAAAGGGTGGTCTGCATGGAAATGCTCCAGGATTCTTTTGGCAGAATACATGACTACATCCGTATTTCTGTTACGGACCGCTGTAATTTGCGTTGTGTGTACTGTATGCCTGAAGAAGGCATGGAATTTGCCCCGCATGACCAAATTATGAGCTACGAGGAAATTGCCCAGGTGCTCAAAGTGTTGGCTCCAATGGGAATGCGCAAAGTCCGTCTGACCGGAGGCGAGCCTCTGGTACGGAAAGATCTGCATCAACTCGTAAGTATGATCTCGGCCATTGACGGGATTGAAGATATTGCGTTAACTACCAATGCATTGCTGCTGGACAAACAGGCTCAGGCCCTGAAAGACGCTGGACTGAACCGGATTAACATCAGTCTGGATTCCCTGCAGGCGAGCCGTTTCTCCATGATTACTCGCGGTGGGGATGTAAATAAGGTACTGAAAGGCATTGAAGCCGCCACGGCAGTTGGACTTGCTCCGATCAAGCTGAATGTCGTGTTAATGAAGGGCATCAATGATGATGAGATTAAGGATTTCATTGCCATGACCATAGATCAGCCACTGCATGTACGCTTCATTGAATATATGCCGATTGGGCAGGCTTCAGATTCATGGCGCAAATCGTATTTGCCGCTGGAAGCAGTCACGGATGTATGCGCGGAGGCTGGCTGGGCGGTGGAAAATACGGCAGGTCCGGCAGGTAATGGTCCATCACGAAACATGAAGATTGCCGGTTCACAAGGGACATTCGGATTGATCCATCCGGTCAGTGATCACTTCTGTGATAACTGCAACCGACTCCGCCTGACAGCAGATGGGCATATCAAAGCTTGTCTGTACTGGTCGGATGAATACAACGTTCGCCGCTTCGTAGATGCTCCCGATGCTATGGCAGCTCTCTTCCTCAAGGCTCTTGGCACCAAACCGAAGAATCATGAAATGGCGCTTGCCCTGGAGCAGAAAATGCAAAGTCATACACCGACGGTACGACGCATGTCCCAGATTGGTGGATAGGCAAGCGTGATCTGGCGGGTACCTGCTCATCGTTTAAATGCATCAGAGCAGGAAGAAATAATAAACGTAAGCACACGATATACTTCTCAAAATACAGCCATTATTGATGTACTAAAAGCTGCTGAGGTCAGATGATCCTCATCAGCTTTTTTGTCATGTATTTTTCTTTTTTCTAACCTTGTTGATCAATTTTCCTGATTTCAAGATTAAAATAAAATAAATCTGCCATATGTCCTCTTTAGGCCTTCAAGAATCCCGCAATTCTGACGATGAATATACAATACATCACGATAATACGCACACATATATAGGAGTTGATCCAATTGAATATTGTTGAAGCACTTGTTGCAGCAAGCCCGTATTTTAAAATCATGCTCAAGGAAAATGATTTGATGATTGCTGTTACCGATATGGAGCAGTTCCGGTATTACGTACGGAGCGAAGATCTTGATTTGGGTATCAAGGCCGGAGATCCGATCTCACTTGAAGATCCTACACTACGCCGGGCACTTATCCATGGTGAAACTTCAGCCAATCGTATTGAAGCGCATCATTACGGGACTCCCATTAACTCTGCGGCTACCCCGCTTCGCGATGAAGCAGGCCAGATCGTAGGCGCATTGGCCATTGGATTTTCGCTCAAAAACGAGGAGAAACTGGGGCACTTCACCGAATTGATCGGAGAAATCAGCGGTAAGTTAACCGATATGGTTCAGACCGTAGCCGCTCAGTCCCAGCAACTGACTGCTTCATCTTCACAGATTTTGGACAACACACGGATGGCGGTACAAAATTCCAGTGAAGTCACCAAGGTAGCTTCATTCATTCGTGAAATTTCGGAGCAGACGAACCTGCTAGGCCTGAATGCTGCCATTGAAGCAGCTCGAGCAGGAGAAGCAGGCGCTGGCTTTGGCGTTGTTGCTACCGAAGTACGCAAATTATCCACCGGAACCAAAGAAGCCACAGTGAACATTGAACGCTCCTTGAAGGAAGTACAACATTCCATTCGTCAGATGGAACAGGAGATTACATCCATCGCCCAATCCAGCAACCAGCAGGCCGAACTCGTCACCGAGTTCAGCGAGGTCATTGATCAACTGAACAACGCATCTCAGGATCTCAAAGCTTTTATTGAATCCATGCTATTGAAGGCAGAATAATATAGAATACTCATTTGGCGCATTAACTATAAGGCCAGCATATAAACAATCCCCACACGTTTAACGTGAGGGGATTCTTTTCTATTTTTACGATAGAATCAGCTTCCACAGCATCATGCCCGCCATTCCGACCATGACTACAGCGGATAACCGATTGAAGAAAACACTGACCCAGCCTGTACGGTCTGTTCTACCTACTAGCCTGCCTGCACCCGCCAGTCCCAGAAACCATACCCATGATACTACTGCCGCCGTTATTGCAAAATAAAAACGTGTGACCCCTTCGTATTGAAGTGAACTGGTTCCGATTACGGCTACCGTGTCCAGCAGGGCATGCGGGTTAAGCAAGGAAACGGAAGCTGCAAAAGCGATCTGTCTTCCCGCAGATAGCACTGCTGCTGAACTATTGGCAGGGCCGGATGACCTCCAAATGCTCCATGCCATATAGAGTAAAAATACACTCCCTCCTGCATACAATAAACTCGCCAGCAGCGGCCATTGCAGCAAAATGAGGGACACCCCTCCGACCGCTGCACCAATCAACAACGTATCACTGAGTCCTGCGGTTACTATCGCTGGCAGCGCCCGCGCATAACTTCGCTGACTCATGCCCTGATTAAAAATAAACACATTTTGTACACCAAGTGGCAAAATCAGTCCAAACGCCAGCACCACCGCGTGAATAATTACCCCCATCGTTCATCCCCCTTATAGCCATGTCTCCATAGTAGTAGAGATAACATCAGGCGTAACCAACCACTTGGATGGCATCGGACCCAACCAAATGATATAGTGTTCAAAATAAGAGAAAACGTAAATCCCATCACTCATTCTATAAAGGAGGCAAACCTGCCCATGAATCGTTCTGATTCTCGACAGGGGGGCAGCTGGAAGCCGGACCCCTCCCATTCCTTACCTCTGTACCGACAGATTGAAGTCTATATCAGCGAGAAAATTACTGCCGGCGAATGGACAGCAGGATATCGGCTTCCATCACAACGGACATTGGCTCAAACCATGGGTGTGAACCGCAGCACGCTGGTTACTGCACTGGAAAATCTGGCTGCCGCAGGCATGATTGAAGGCAGACATGGCGGCGGAACCTATGTCTGTGGCTCTGGCTGGCATGCGCTGGCTCACGGAGCTCTGCCCAACTGGGAGGAAGCCATCGAAGAAGGCTGGTATTATCCCAATCTGCCAGAGGTACAGCAGATTAACCGGGCTGAGTTCCAGCCAGACATCATCAGACTTGGTACAGGTGAGCTTGCCCCTGATCTGATGCCCCAGGAGGCTTTTAATGACATCCTCCTTGCTCTATCCAGTCGTTCTCGTACACTAAACTACCTCGAACCACAGGGTAGTCTGGAGCTCCGACAGGCTTTGTCCGTTTACTTGCAAGCAAGCGGCATCCAAGCCTCCGCTGACTCCATTCTGATCGTATCCGGCTCTCTTCAGGCACTGCACCTTATTTCAGTTGGGCTTCTGCCCCGCGGATCGGCAGTTCTGCTGGAGAAACCATCTTATCTGTACTCCATTCATGCCTTCCAATCCGCCGGATTGAAAATGAGTGGCATTCCGATGGATGCCGAAGGCTTACACACTCCGCGTCTGGAAGATGCCGTACAGAACAATGCAAACAGGGACAGCATCTCACTGCTCTATACGATTCCGAGCTTCCACAATCCTACTGGCTCCGTCATGAGTGACAGCCGCCGGGAAGAAATTCTCGCCACAGCGCGGAACACCGGCATCTCCATATTGGAAGATGCCGCTTATAGCGACCTGTGGCTGGACGAGCTCCCGCCGCCAGCGCTGAAGGCGCGTGATAAAGAAGGACGGGTGCTGCACATGGGCACCTTGTCCAAGGCGGTGAGCCCCGGTCTGCGCCTCGGCTGGCTGGTTGGGCCGGAGCCGGTCATCCGTCGCCTCGCAGACATCAAGATGCAGACGGATTATGGCACCAGCTCCCTCGCTCAGGAGGCTGCTGCACTCTGGTTTGCCGATGGATACCACGAGCAGCATATGGATCGCCTGCGGCCAGAACTGCGCAGACGCAGAGACTTCATGATCCAGCTTCTGCAACGCGATTTCGCTGAACTCGTCGAGTGGAGCATACCTGCCGGAGGCTTTTATATCTGGCTCAGATTTACCGTCAGTCCTCTTTCCATTCGCGAACTGTTCCATGCCTGTCTGGAGAATCATGTGCTGATTCATCCGGGTTATCTTTATGACCGCCTAGATGCAGAGCACATTCGTCTGTCCTATGCCTATGCTTCACCGGATGAGATGGAGCGGGGCCTTCACCTTCTGGCACAGACAGTCAAAAAGCTGATGACATCATGAAATGAAAGAACCGCCTTGATCGGAAGGAGTGACATCCCTCCGATCAAGGCGGTTCTTTTGAATTTTTGTATTCATAAGACAGACACGTCTCGTCTAGATCGCAGGCAGGTTTTCTTTACCCTTTTACCGCACCCTCTGCAATCCCCTCCATGATGAACTTTTGGAAGAACGCATAGATGAGAACCACCGGAATCGCGGTCAGTACCAGGGAGGATAGAATCAACGGCCATTCCTTATTGTACTCGCCAAACAGCATGTTCGTGGACAGAATCAGCGTATAACGATTTACATCCGTCAGCATGAGTAGTGGCAACAGGAAGTCATTCCATATCCACAGGAAGTCCAAGATGGCGATGGTGACCGTAATTGGCAGCAACAATGGGAAGATGATCTGGAAGAACGTCTGGAACTCATTACATCCATCCATCTGTGCCGATTCTTCCAATTCACGCGGGATGGACTTAACAAACCCGTGATACAGGAAGATCGCCATGTTCACACCAAGTCCGATATAGATCAGGGCCAATCCGTATGTGCTACCTTGAACGTGAAGTCCTTTGGCAACCCGTGTCAGCGGAATCATGATCGAGTGAAAAGGAACGAGCATGGATGCCACGAACAGGAAGAAGATCAGGTTGCTCAATCTGCCTGAAGTACGCGACAGCTTGTATCCGGCCAATGAAGCGCAGAATACAATACCACCAATCCCCAGGAAGGATACAATCGCCGAGTTCAAGGAGCTGCCCAGCAGGTTGATTTTGTTAAATGCATCCGAGTAGTTTTCCCAATGAAATGTCGTTGGGAGAGCTATAAAAGACTGAAACATTTCGCCTTGTGTTTTGAATGAGTTCACAATCGCCATGTAGATTGGCAGCATTGCGACGAGGGAGCCCAGCACCAGCAGCAGTCGAATAAGGTAGCTGTTAATTCGTTGCATCCTCATGCTTCCACCTCTTTCTTCTTCATCACCGTAATCTGAATGAGCGTGAAGATGAGCACGATGACGAATAACACAACCGACTTGGCACTGGCATATCCGTATCTAAAATTGTTGGAGAATGCCTCTTCATAAATATTCATCGTAATGACCTGAGTTGCTCTGCCTGGACCGCCACCTGTCAGACCGTACACAACTTCAAATACTTTGAAGGCTCCGTTCAGTGTCAGGAAGAAACAGATCGTCACGGCATGAGTGATCATCGGTAATACGACATTACGCAGTACCTGGAACGCGTTGGCTCCATCAATAACAGCCGCTTCCTTCAGACTCTTCGGCACACCCTGGAGTGCAGCCAGATAGATGATCATCATATACCCCACACCATTCCAGAGCGATACGATCAGGATGGAGTAGAATGAAAATTTCGGATCACCCAGCCACTGTTGGTCCAAAAAGGAGACCGCCAACTTCTCGGCCAGCTGCGGCAGCACCTGGGAGAAGATGAATGTCCACATAAAGGCGCTGATGATTGTACTGATCATGTTCGGCATGAAAAACAGGGTCCGGAATAACCCCTTGCTGCGCGTCCGTGTCTCAATGAACACGGCGAGCAGCAAGGCAATTCCATTTTGCAGAATCAGCATAAACACCACATATTTCAACGTGAACCACAGGGAATTCAGAAAGTCGGGATCTTCCTTGAACAGTTCCACGAAGTTCCCCAGACCGATAAAACTGTAATCCCGGTTCAGACCATTCCAGTCCGTCAAGCTGTAGAACAAGCCGCTAAATGTGGGATACAGCAGGAAAATGGCATAGATGACAAAGGCAGGCGCAGTGAACGCTAGCAGCGACAGATACTTCTTGAATACATTCGTAGCCATTGGTTCTCCCCCTTTTCACTATAAGCATACTCGCGGAAACGGGGGAACGAAGACCGTTCTGCCAGCCGTTTCATCTGCTTACTTGTTGACTTTGTTGTAGGATTTCCACGCCTTGTCGAGCGCATCAATCACCTGCTGCTGATCCAGTTGTCCGGAGTAGTAACCTTGCAGCGCTTTGCCTGATTCATCCTTAACCGCTTGAGGAATGGATGGATCCTGATACGCTTTGCCTTCATTAACATATTTCAGGGCATCGTCTACCCAAGGGAAACTTTTGAAGTCATGAATTTTGGCAACCGGATTGAATTTCAGTGCTTCGTAGAATGCACTTGAGTCCTTGTCATCGAGAACATAGTTCACGAAGTCGAGTGCCACTTCCTTGTTTTTGCTGGAGGAAGATACGGCCAGTGAAGTCGATGTGCTCAGGTTGATTTTGGTATCATCCGGGTTGTCATTGATCGGCAGTGGAGCTACGCCGAAGTTGATATCCGGATTGGACTTCAGGATGGTTTCCGCGAACCAAGGTCCTTGAATCCACATTGCTGCTTTGCCTGTTGCAAAGGCTGCTGAACCATCATCGCCGCCCACTTCGAGTGCTTTCTCCGTTCCATTGGCATTGACGAGATCGAAGATGTCGAACAAGGATTTCATATCCGAGAAGGAACCTTGATCCTGATTCATCTTATCCAAGAAGTCTTTATGTTCTGACTGAGTCAGTGCACCTACAGTAAGTGGCAGGAACAGTTGTGGAATCCAGGCTTCTTTGTATGAAAGTTCAAACGGGGTGATGTTGGCTGCTTTCAGCTTTTCCACGACCGCTTTCATTTCCGTCAAAGTTGTAGGTACCTCTATCCCCTGCTCTTTGAAAATATCCTTATTGTACAGGTATCCCCAAGATAACGTTTCCAAAGGAACGGCCACGACTTTACCCGATGCATCCGTTACGGAAGGCTTAACGGAATCCAGTAATTTATCGACAAAAGGTTGACCCGACAGGTCTTCCAGATAACCTGCTTTGCTGAACGGTGGAATTTCATTGACCGCATGAAGTGCGAACACGTCCGGTGCATCATTGGAGGCAAGTCGTGTTTTCAGAATCTGAGGCGCATTATCTGCTGGCGGCATCTCCAGTTGTACGTTGACCTCAATATTCTTTTCGGCTTTCTCCTTGGCTTTGAACTGTTCTATATATTTATCGTAATGTTCTTTCAGCCGCGGCTGTGCAATGAATACTTTGAGGGACACCGTACTGCCCGATGCAGTTCCCTCCGTCTTACCATCCGTACCCGCATTGGAACCGCAGCCTGCGAGCAGAACACTCACAAGTACCGCACTTGCTACGCTTTTCCATACTTTCATCTCTTATGACCTCCCGGTGTAACTGGTTTGTCTTTCATAGGATCATTATATATCACAAAATGAAAGCGCTTCATTGGACATTATTAGACTCATTTATTGGATTATTTTAAACCTTAATCCAACAGTAAGCTCTCTGTGAACGAATTATTTAGGGCTGTTACCTGATATTCGAGGTTGTCCCTTTCGCATCTCTCCAGGCGAAACTCCGAAGTGTTTCTTGAACACCCGGTAAAAGTACGATACATCCTCATAACCCGTCATCTCAGCAATATGTTTGAATGGAATCTGATCATCGAGCACCCACTCCTTGGCTCTTGCCATCCGTAACTGGACAATATAGTCGGTCACATTCACGCTGTGTTCTTTTTTGAACACCTTGCTGAGATATTCTTTGCTAACAAAAAAGATCTGGGCAAGCTGCTCCAGCGTAATCATCTCCATGCAATGCTGCTCGATGTATTGCTTCACCTCATCCAGGTTCAGCTTGTTCTTGAATTTGCGCTGCGCAATCAGCTGCTCCAACGAAGTATAGTAAGGCGCTGATATCCAGTCCACCGCCGATGCAATGGACGCCAGAGCCGTCGGCGGCGGGAGCACAGCTGCTACAGGTTGCTCGCATAAGCCGTTGGAAACACACAGCTCGCCCAGCAGCGTCTGTAATTCGTATGCTATCCGCCCCAGCTGTTGCGGTCTCCGGATATCACTGGTATCAAGTCGGTGCTCCAGCTGCCCGAACAGCTCATGTAATCCCTGAACGTTCAAGTCGTTAAAACGCAAGCGTGCCTGCTGCTGAAACAACGAGAATTCGCCAGAAAAAGCCGAAGGATAAGGTTCCCACGACTCCGGCCCGGACTCGGTCTTTTCCAATTCACGTTTACACTTGGCCAGAACGTTATTCAATTCATCGGGATTTACTGGCTTAAGCAGATAATCAGCGGCACGGTGACGAATGGCATGTTTCGCATAATTGAAATCATCATAACCGCTGACCACAATCACTTTGATATGCGGATATTGTGCGCTCAGCGTCTGGAGCAGTTCCACGCCGTCTTTACCCGGCATACGCATGTCTGTAATGATAATATGGGGCTGATGCTGCTCGACCAACCGGATCGCCTCTCCGCCATCCTCTGCCTCACCTGCTACCACCATGCCAAGCTCATCCCACGTGCCCAAATTGCGCAAAATGTCTCTATTCCATGGCTCGTCGTCCACTAACAGCACTCTATAATGATCCTTGTTCACGAGATCTCGCCTCCTGTATGGCAAGGAATTCGAACAGTGACACGGGTTCCCTGTCCTTCCCCACTCTCCATGTTCATACCGTATGCAGGCCCAAAGTGCATCAAAATGCGTGATGCGGCATTGACCAGACCAATGCTAGTGCCCGAGCTCCATACTCTGTCTCCTTGCTGGGACAGCTTGGACAGTCTCGATTGCATCTCGGCCAGCCTCTCTTGATCCATGCCCATCCCATTATCGGAAATGCGGATGGTTACCTCATGATCTAGTCGGACAACTTGAATGTTCAATTTCCACTCTCCCTGCTTTTTCTCCAGACCATGAACAAATGCATTCTCCACAATCGGTTGCAGGGACAACTTGGGAATGTAACAGTCATTCAGCCCGCCTTCAATCTCCAGTTTATATTCAAGTCTGCTGCCAAAACGCTGCTTCTGGATGAGCATATAATGCTCCAGTTGGTCCAATTCGGACTGTAATGGCACAAGACCATCCGGCGCTCTGACAATATAACGGAACATCTCACTTAGTGCACGAATAACTTTATAACTGTCTGCCGGCTTCTGTGAGTACACCATACCTCCGATCATCTGCAACGTATTTTGTAGAAAATGCGGGTGAATCTGGGACTGAAGCGCCTTGAGCTCGGCCGTCTGTTTCTCCAGATTCATGAGATAGTTATCCCGGATATGCTCCCGAATGCGGCTTGCCATACCATGCAGATTTTTCTCCAGCAGGCCAATCTCATCCACCCGACCACTGCGCACCACTTCCTTGTCCTTGATCAACTGGATTCCCTTCATGGAATTCGCCAGTCTGACAATCGGTTTGGATGTTCGCCAAGCCACAAGTGCTGCCAACAATACCGAAACCACGGTAGCTAGCCCACCCACAACAAGACCATATTTCATCGTTTCCATTGCACTCTCATTGATGACATGGGAAGGTACAATTTTGATCAGACGCATTCCTGAAGGATCAATGGCATGATAGAATACATATTCCTTGGCTGTTCGAATGAAACCGGAACTGTCCTTCGTAGCTGCGAGCCTTTCCAGCGCCTCTGCTGAAGGCTGTATCTCCTTATTTGGCTGATAGACCGGACTTCCCGTACTATCCGCGATGTACACCGCATAATCTCCCCGGCTGTCCAGCAATTCCAGTGTCTGATTGAATTCGGCCCACTTGACTTCCAGACTGATCGCGCCGATCTGCGCCTGATCCTCGAATCGGTTCATGCTGCGGGTCATATGAAACTTCTCTGGATCGTTCGGATCATTAATAATCGTAAAGTCCTTATGCTGTTTAAAAAGTTCATCGTATGCCGAAGGAATGTCCGGGACTGATCTGATCCGGCTTTCCATCGAGTTGAAGGTGAACAATGTGTCCAGTTCCTTCAGGTATAATTCCACACCAAATACATAGTTGCCAGCCGAATAATATACACTGTTCAGCATGTTGAACACAGCCTTCTGTTCATCGAAGCGGCTGGCAGCTGGAGCATCCTGGTTCAATGCCAAATACTGATGCAGCTCATCACTGATCTGAATGGAATAGATGAGATTGTTCATCCGCGCGAATTGTTCACCCAAATAGATGGAGGCCCAATTCATATTCGCACGGTTGGTCTCCATGATCTCTTCTTCCATGGAAGAACGGGTATTTTCGGCTGCTACAACCGTCATGGCAATGACGGGCAGAATGGCCAGAAACGTCATGGTGAGGATTAATTTGTTGCGAATGCTGCGTTTGAACGGATCAGTAAGCTTCCGATATAATTCGGTAAACACGAGGCATCCACTCCTGAGCTATGAGCTAAAATAAGATAAACGCCCCAGCATGAAGCCGAGGGCGCTTTGGTCTTGGTATTCTTTTTATAATCATTGAAAACAGACTTGTCAATTCATTTATGATTTCCCATTATTGCTCAATAATGCAGAACCCCCATGGTTCCAGCTTCATATTCTGCCCTCCGGACACCGCTGTTCCTGCCAAAAGTTCCGTTCCGTCCCCGTAGGCATACACGAACGAAATCGCCTGATCGGAGTAGTTAAAGAAATACCGAATCGTATTCCCTTGATCATTCACTCCGCTCTTCACGATGATTGGAAAAGCCAATTCCTGATCGGTTCCCCACAGTCCAGCTTCCTTCATGACACGCTCCAACACGTTGCGGATCACCGCGGAGCTGGTATAACATCCAACGTACGTTGCTTTGCCCTTGCCATAGGTATTCTGGGTAATTGCTGCATATTCTCCCCAGTGAGGATGATCATACCAGGCCAGCACTTCTGCAGTTGTTGGTGTGATGAGTTCCATCCAGGTGTGAATCTGATTCTGTTCCTCTCCAACCTCGAACGGATCATCTCGAAGCGAAACATTTTTCGGCTCTACAAAAAGGTTGTAACTGATGCCACAAGCCTCACTGATCAGTCCAGGCTGGTGGGTAGAGCGGACCTTAATATGCTCATTAGCGAATCCGCTCTTGAAGGAGTAAACGACATGCCCACCATCTTGTACGAATTGGTTCAGCCTCTCAAGCAAGACATCGGAAGCTGCGTACAAAGCAGGCACAACGATCACATCATAGCCTTCATAACTCTCCACAGACGGATCAATCAGATCACAGCCAATATTCATTTTGTATAATTCGTCATACATCCAGCGGATAACGTCGTTGTATTTTTTGTCACTCGTAAAATTAAATCCGAACCACTTGATCGACGTCAACGCCTCATTGCTGAACAGCACGGCTACCCGATTCGTTTTCTTCAAATTCACAAGTTGCGGGCTAAGTCTGGCAAAATCCCGGCCGATCGTTTTGGCCTCGTTGTACACCGGATTGGGTTCAAAATCATGGCTCAGCAATCCTTTCCAATACGTCTCAAATGAATTATGCAAGGAATGCCAGTGCCAATAGGCGACCATGTTTGCTCCCGATGCCAGGTGGCTAAACGCCTGAAGGCGAAGCTGTCCGGGGTAGGGAACCCAATGCCAGAAAGCCTGCGCTTCCGTCTCCAGTACGAGATAGTTCGATTGTTTGGTGGAACGTGCCACGTCACCACCGAATGAAATCTCAATGCCGGTCAGATCATCCTGCGACGGATGGTAGATGTCCACACTGGTGATGTCAAAAGGTTTGGATGCGGCAAAATGGTCCACATCTCCCTGAATGCCGTACGAATATCCACGCCAGTCGAAGTCAAAATTCTGGGTTACAAACTGCCCCTCCTGTTTGTACTCATTTACAATTCCGACCTGCCACGCTAGAAAGTTAGTTACCAGTTGGCGCTGGAATTTGGCAAATTCAGCTCCCAGACTGCCGTTGATTGTACCAACAACAGACGGGAAGTCCTCCCAGCTATTAATGCGGTTACTCCAGTAATCCAGCCCAAATTCCTTGTTCAGATCATCCAATGAGCTGAACTTGTTACGCATATATTTGACGAATTGCAATTGTACATTATCTCCGGCAGTGTTGTAATGCTTCGTTTCGTTATCCGTCTGATAACCAATCACGGCAGGGTGTTTACTGACACGGGAAATCAGCTTGCGAATGATGCGTTCCGCATAGAACAGATACGTCGGATGTGTGATATCCATGATCTGCCGCGCCCCATATTTCCCCGGTCCCTGTACCGTTGTTGCCAGAACATCCGGGTGCTCCTTGACCATCCACGTCGGAACAGCATACGTAGGTGTACCCACAATAACCTGAATACCCGCCGCATGCATGGCATCCAGAACACGATCTACTGAGGAGAAGTCGAATACACCATTCTGTGGTTCATGCGTACTCCATGTTGATTCCGCAATCCGCACCACGTTGATGCCTGCATCTTTCATCATCTGAATATCCTTGTCCAATCGCTCATAAGGCATATATTCGTCATAGTAGGCTACCCCGTACAATAACTTGTCCATGTTAAAATCCCCTTTTCATCCGGAAGTATGAAGCTCTTGGCATTTATACAAAATGAAATGATCCAATTGAAAAATGATAACGTTTACATTATTATCTATTGAAGTACATCAGAGACTTAGCAATCTGCCGAACGCTCTCCTGTTCTGCGATTTTCAATGTTGGCGTTAAACTGATTATAATGAAGTATACTATGGGTGCCGATTGTACAAGGCGAGTTATTTTTACCCTTTTCCGAGGTGAATGTCATGGATATCCGATCGCAGCTGCGAGAAATGCCACATCATACACTGGCTCACTGGCTGCCTATTATCGACTGTAACATTAAATTCTATGGAGCGCACAGCCAACAAGTTCCATACGGTTGGGCGATGCCGGAGGAATGCCATCCGGGCTTTGAAATTATGCTGATTATAAAGGGGACTCAGGAGAGTGTAATTCACGGATATACCTATACGGTTGAGGAAGGTTCGATTCTGCTAATTCCACCCGGATTCAAACATACAAACCAATGTGTATCATCAGAGGGCATGACGTACTTCAGTGCTCATTTTAATGTAGATGATCCCGTATTTACCCTGAAGCTGATGTCACATCACAGCCGAATCTATGAGGCAGGCACCACAGATAATATGCAAATGCGCCCTGTCCTGGAGAACTGGATGAACATGATCAGAACATCGGAGGCATACACTTCCACAGACAAATTTATCATGCAGGCACGCATGTTTGAATTGTTTGCCCTGCTGTCCCAGGCAGCTGACCGTGAACCACTATCCACCCGATCTGATGCTTCGCCTAATGCTCCAGCTCCCGCAGCCATGCATTATGCAGGAGCCATCGCAGAAGCCATCAAACAGGCGTTCCATACCCAGCTCCGAATCAAAGAGGGCAATGTATCCACCGTCAAAGTGGAACAGATCATATCCTCATTTGGCATCAGTCCGGGATATGGGTTGCAGATCTTTCGCAAGGTATACGGACAATCTCCACGGGCCTACCTGTCCAGCCTGAAGCTGCAGGAAGCCAAAGTACTGATCGAACAGCCGAAGCTCTCTTTGGGGGAAATTGCATGGAAGCTGGGCTACACCCATCTGTCGCACTTCAGTCGGCAATTCAAACGATGGACGGGCCAGAGTCCACTTCAATATCGCAACGCCGTTCAGGATCTATCCAACGAATCGGGTCCAGTGGACCAGAGTTGGGAGACCGAATCGGACTAAGAAAGGAATCAGAAGATGAATGAATAGATGGGTTAAGGGCCGTATGATCTGTTGCGAATATGCTCATACTCTTCCGGGGTATTCATATTACTAAGCTGAATGGCCACATCATGGACACCAGCGCTTTCCAGCTCATCGACGTCGACATATCGGCAGCTGATCTCTTCAAGCCATTGGGTTACTTTCAGTCTATTATCTATTAAGCGCTGTTCAAGTTCGGGGAGAACATGTCTATGATATGCACCTGCAAGCGGATGAACACGCCCTGCCAGTCGTGGAACGATCGCTTGATGCTCTTGACCTGATTCGGTGAGCCACTTCATACCTTTGAAAAAGGATGGCTCTATAAGCGGCATATCACAGGCGCAGACAAGGTTCCAGTCTGTCTGCGAGGCTTTCAGCGCGGCATGCAACCCTGCCAGCGGTCCCTTCCCAGGGTAATAATCCTGAACGCAGTCATAGGGCAATGCCTCGTATGCAGCCGTGTTGGCTCCTGCGGAAACGATAATACTATTCACAGCTGGTGCCATCGCTTGGATGACCTGCTCCAGCACGCTGGAACCATTCCATTCCAACAATGCCTTATTGGAACCCATACGGCGGGATAAACCTCCTGCCAATACAATACCTGTCCATTCCATCGTGCTCACGGTAATCCTCCTCGTTCAATAAACTTATTCTATACATTGAATACCCTTTCAACAAATGATACATTGAAGAATATGATTCTGAAAGGAATGGCTCTATTGGACAGATATGCACCCGGAAGAGGCAATCCCTCTTTGGTTTCGCTGAAACTATATAACTTTTTCATTTATGGAGCCATTTCAATCTTCGCCGGTTTTCTTCAGTTGTATTTGCAGGAAATCGGGATGACCAAATTGGAGATTGGCAGTCTGATGGCGATTGGTCCGTTTGTATCCTTGTTCGCTAATCCGTTCTGGGGCTTCTGGAGCGATAAATCACGCAATATTCGCATTATTCTGATGATGATGATGGGTGGCACCTTTGTGCTTGCTCAGGCCGTATTCTATGCGCCTACGTATGCCTGGATTTATGCAGCCATGATCTTTTTTTATTTTTTTCAAAGTCCACTGTTTGCCCAAACCAACAGCCTGATTCTCGGTTATATCGATGGCACAACTCAGAAATTCGGTACGTTTCGGCTTTGGGGATCGCTGGGTTGGGCTCTAACCGCTGTGGCTGCCGGACCGCTGATTGACCGCCTGGGAGCGGGCAGTGTATCGATTGTCTTTGCCTTCATGATTGTCATTGCCTTTGTCTTTGCCTTGTTTCTACCCAGACAACCGATCGCTTCAGATACACCTGTAGTGAGCTTTCGACGTTTCGGCAGGGTGATGTTCAATCCGTACTTTATGATCTTTATCGGGCTTGGGGTGCTCGTTTCCGTACCCAACGCCATGAACAGTACATTTATGTCATTATACATCGTGGAAATGGGTGGCGATAAACAGATGGTTGGCTGGGCCATCTTCACATCATCCATCCTTGAAGTGGGTGTTTTCTTGCTCCTGGACCGTTTTCTCAAACGCAAAATGAGCATGCTTCTATCATCGCTCATCCTGATCAGTCTGTTGTTCGCCATCCGCTGGCAGCTCATGGCCTTAGCGAACAATCCGTTAGAGATTGTGTTCATTCAGCTCATGCACTCCATTACGTTCGGCGGGTATTTCTATGTAGGAACCCAGCTGACGATGCTGTTCATTCCAAGGCCGTACCGTTCCTCTGGTCAGGCCGTGTATACAATGGCCTGGGGCGGCCTCTCTGGTGTCATTGCCGGCCTGTTCGGCGGCTGGCTGTTCCAGAGCTTCGGTGCCGAAGTGATGTATAACATCGGGGTATTCTTCTCCCTGATCGGTGCTGTTGGTTTTGCAATCATGTGGCTCTCGAACCGCCGCAACGGCTATCAGCCAACTGTGTTGACGGAAATGGGTGAAAGATAATCTTTTGTTGTAGGCTATTCGCACGTTCAAAGTCACACTGGAGCACTCCGATGACAGAACAACCTTCCGATCGCTGTTATCCCCAGATTTTTTTGAATCCCTTATTTAAAGGGGAAAATCCGGGGATAAAGGCGAACGCTCCGCTTCTTCAGGTTATTTCTGTCCTCTCCGTTATCGTGTAACATCATCGTTTAAAAAACCGAAACAAAAGATTAAGAATTGTAGTAGTAAAAAAGAAAGGCGTCTCCATTGGCTTATTGCCCTGGAGACGCCTTTTACGTTTATAGATTGAATTTTATGGATTTAGGTTTACAGCTTAGGCGTATAACCCTAACTTGTTTTCTCACCCTAAACCTCTAACTTCACCTATTGTTCTACCTTTGTACTTCACCTTATGCTTTTGGCAGTTGGAACGAGCTTTTCAGGGATACTACCCGGTTAAATACCGGACGGCCTGGCTCGGAATGTTTCGGATCAACGCTGAAGTAACCGTGACGGAAAAACTGGAATTTATCCTGTGCTTTCGCTTCCTTCATTTCTTGCTCCACAAACCCTTGAACGACTTCAAGAGAGTTTGGATTCAATTGATCCAGGAACGTTTTCTCCGGTTGCTCTTCCAGCTCTGTTTCCTCTTCAGCATCCGGTGCTTCTGCGGCGATCAGAGGTTCATACAGACGGAATTCAGCAGGTACCGCTTGGCTTGCTTCCACCCAGTGGATGGTACCTTTAACTTTACGGCCTGTGAATCCACTGCCGCTCTTCGTTTCCACATCATAGGTACAATGGATTTCAGTCACATTGCCTTCTGCATCCTTGATTACATCGTTACATTTGATGAAATACGCATGTTTCAGACGAACCTCGTTGCCAGGGAACAAACGGAAATATTTGTTCGGTGGATTTTCCATGAAATCGTCTTGTTCAATGTAAATCTCGCGAGAGAACGGAATTTGGCGATTGCCCATCTCCGGGTTCTCCACATTGTTCTCAGCTTCAAGCCATTCCACTTTCCCTTCAGGGTAGTTGGTAATGACTACTTTGAGTGGGTGCAGGACAGCCATCGTGCGCGGAGCTTTCAATTTCAGATCTTCACGTACAAAGTGCTCCAGCGTTTGCAGGTCGATGACGCCTTGGCTTTTGGAAATGCCTGTTTCGAATACGAAATCACGAATCGCTTCCGGTGTATATCCCCGGCGGCGCAGACCTGAAATCGTTGGCATGCGCGGATCATCCCATCCATCCACATGGCCTTCATCCACGAGCAGTTTCAGCTTCCGTTTACTTGTCACCATTTGCGACAGGTTCAGGCGGCCAAACTCATATTGATGTGGTTGGTTCTCCATCTCACATTCGGCAATAACCCAATCATAGAATGGACGTTGGTCCTCAAACTCCAGGGAGCAGAGGGAGTGGGTTACGCCTTCAATTGCATCTTCAAGTGGATGTGCGAATGCGTACATCGGATAGATGCACCATTTGTCACCCGTATTATGATGATGTGCATGAGCAATACGGTAAATGACCGGATCACGTAGGTTGATGTTCGGTGAAGCCATATCAATCTTGGCGCGCAGCACTTTCTCACCGTTCTGGAATTCGCCTGCACGCATCCGTGTGAACAGGTCCAGATTCTCTTCTACAGTGCGATCACGGTACGGGCTGTTCTTGCCCGGCTCAGTGAGCGTTCCACGCATAGCACGGATTTCGTCAGCGCTTTGGTCGTCGATATAAGCTTTGCCTTTTTGGATCAGCAAGACCGCGCGGCTGTACATTTCATCAAAATAATCGGAAGCAAAACGTTTCTCGCTCCACTCATATCCGAGCCATTTCACGTCTTCCTGAATCGATTGAACATACTCTACATCTTCCTTGACCGGATTCGTGTCATCGAAGCGCAGATTTGTTTTGCCGCCAAATTCGCCACCCAGTGCAAAGTTAATCCAGATCGCTTTGGCATGGCCGATATGCAGATAACCGTTCGGTTCCGGAGGAAAACGGGTAATGACTTCCTGGACTTTCCCTGACCGGAGATCTTCGGTAATAATATTTTTGATAAAGTTAGGTGGGGTTGTACGATTGTCCACAGGTATCAAACCTTTCATGAATTGATTGGAGCTTTCAGGAATTTGCAGCAATTCCGGCTAAAATCCCTTTATAACGAAGTCATTTCCTGAAAAAATCTATTTTCTTGGAAAGTTTCGTACGCGTTTCATTTAAATATACCTTTAACGAGGGAGGAGTTCAATAAATAACGCCCCAAAATCAGGATCAGTTACACACAAGATAGGCCCAAAACCATTTTGACGGGTTCGCACGAATCATGTAGCATGATAGAAAAACAGAATTTAAGGGAGGGTTTCCCATTGAACGCGCTAAAACTGTCCAAAGAACAACAGGATGAAGCCATACGTACCATCCAGTCGTATTTCGAAGAGGAACGCGGCGAAGAACTGGGCGATCTGGCAGCTTGGGGTGTGCTGGATCTTTTCATGACCCAGTTGGCTCCCTTCATATATAATCAGGCACTGGGTGACGCCCGTACTACGGTGAATCAACGCATGGCCTCGATGGAAGAAGACCTGTTTGCATTGGAGCGCAAGCTACCGAAGAATTCCCGATAATTCATTATTTTAAAGAAAGAAGGTTGCACTCATGTTTACCTATTCATTGGATGAATATACCGAACTCCGCCCACTTGCCATGGAGCACACCAAACCGTTGTTCGAACTCACGGACCGCTCGCGGGACCAGTTGAGGCATTGGTTACCGTGGGTGGACAACGTGACCGAGATTGAGCACACTTCAAATTTTATCAGCAATGCATTGAAACAGGGCGCTGACAACGGCGGGTTCACCGCAGGTGTCTGGCTGAAAGGCGATCTTGCCGGCATCATCGGCTTCCACGAAATCAACTGGACCAACCGCACGGTAAGCATCGGTTACTGGCTTGGCAAGGGTTTTGAAGGTCAAGGCTTGATGACCAGCGCATGCCGCGTTCTGGTGGACTACGCTCTCGTCACCCTGGATCTGAACCGTGTCGAGATTCGTTCAGCAACCAACAACAAGCGGAGCCGGGCCATCCCTGAACGGCTTGGATTCGTCCTTGAAGGCGTTATTCGCCAGGCTGAGAAACTGCCTAAGGGCTATGTTAACCATGCGGTGTATGGCATGCTGCAGCATGAATGGGAACTTTTACGCTAATTAGACTTACATAATTTGAATGGTTGGAGGACCAGCTTCCATTACGAATGACGGCCCTCACAATGCATACATCAACCCTTAAAGCCCCTCCTACTCCACAACACGTGGAGAATAAGGAGGGGCTTATCTTATTTGCGCATTTATGCATCCATATAACTTCGAATCTCTCGATCCGACTTCTTCTTAGAGCGCACGTACCATGCCACCATCCACTACAAGAGATGTACCTGTAATGTACGTATTCGCTCCTGATAAGAGGAACACAACTGCTTTGGCAAACTCCTCGGGTTGACCATAACGTCCCAGTGGAATTTCCTTACGGAATTGTTCGGCAACCTCTTCCTCACTTATTCCGTTCTGCTCTGCACGCGCAGCGTCCAGTTCATGTATCCGATCCGTACCAATTCTACCTGGTGCAACCGTATTGATCAGAATGCCATATGGCGCAAGTTCCTGTGACAAGGTCTTGGCTAATCCGAACACACCCGTACGGAACGTATTGGACAGAATCAGACCGGGGATCGGCTGCTTCACAGAGGTGGAGGCAATGTTCACGATATGTCCGCCATTCTCCTTCATGTAAGGAAGCGCACCGCGAATCAGTCTGACATAGCTAAGTACATTTAATTCAAATGCACGTTCCCAATCTTCATCCGTCAATGACTCGAATGTTCCTGAAGGCGGGCCGCCTGAATTGTTCACCAAAATATCAATCTGCCCAAACTGTTCGCCTGTCTTGCGAATCAGGGCATCAATATCTTCCTTGCTTGTCACATCGGTTGCACAATATTCGATACGTCCACCGCCACCCAGCGCCAGCAGCTCCTGCTTCACCGCTGCAAGCTTCTCTTCGTTCCGGCTGGCGAGCATGACATCAGCGCCTTCTGCCGCCAATTGAGCGGCTACCGCTTTGCCCAGTCCTCGACTGGATGCAAGCACCAGCGCCTTTTTACCCCGAAGTCCCATGTCCATTGTTGTTCCTCCTTCTACTCTGTTCTATCCGTTGGCCCGGATGAAATAGCTCATAAGAATATCGTCCACATAATTGCCTGCAATATAAAATTCCGACACCAGTCTGCCTTCCGTCACAAATCCGCACTGTGTATAAAAAGCAATCGCCCCTGGATTGCTGGATAACACCCGCAACCTAAGTTTGATGATCCCTTGTTCAAAGGCATGGTGTTTCATCGCATCCATCAGGGCTGTAGCAATACCACAGCGCCGATCATGGGGATGAACAGCGATATTAATCTCGTATACATGGCGGTTAACAGGCATTCCTGTTGGCAGATAAAAGCCCACATAACCACATACCCGCTCTCCCTGAACGGCAATCAGCTGACTGCCTGGAGGACAATGCTGCAAATATTGTTGTCTGGATCGCCACTGAAACGGGGCCGGAGAGGTATGCTTATCCCATACCAGTGCATCCAGTTCCATCAGTTGGGCGGCATCCTTGATCTCGGATGGCCGAATGGTATACGTATGGCTGATAAGCATAAAAGTTCAACCTTTCGAGCAATAGTCGATAATACTGCGCAAAGCAGCGTTAGAAAAAATGGCTTGTTCCTTACTCATTTCGACATTTTGCAATTGAATACGATGCAAAATGCTCCTTTGCTTTATATTGTAGCATAGCCTCAGACTTGACTAAAATTTCACTCAGTGGAAAGAAATAAACACTTAACCTTGCCGTAACGTCATCGTTTATACTGAATTGATAAGGAGGTGCACGTGATGAACATCAAAGAAGCCGCGGACAGACTCGGCATATCGGCGAGAGCTATTCGCTTTTACGAGGAAAAAGGACTGATCTCGCCCGTCAAACAGACAAGTAACGGATATCGTACATATACCGAGAATGACATCTGGCGGCTGCAAACCATTGCAGCTCTGCGTGAAATCGGGATGTCGCTTCAGGATATCACCCAAGCGCTCGGAGAGATTGACCAGGGCAATCAGCAGCGGCTGGAAGAATATCTGGAGCTGCAGCAGGCGGTCATGTATGCCCAATGGGTTGAGCTCAAGCGCATGCTGGATACAACCCAGCGCATGATTGATCTCAATCGCCAAGACGGGCCACTGGATGTCAGTCATCTGCATGATCTTGCAGACAGTGCGCGCCGTCTCAGGGAAGCCCGGCAGAACTGGCATGACCGCTGGAATTACGATATGCAAGCAGCCATCCACGATCAGCGGGTACAGGCGGCGAATGGTCGTCTGCCAGGACAAATTGCCTCAAACGTCAGCATTGATTCGAGACCTAGAGCCATGCAAGCAGCGGTTGAGTCGGATCGAAAAGGCGGACCAGATCATAACGGCGATGAAATCCATAGCCAGAACAATAGCCAGACAGCACACAGTCCAAACAGCGATACAACGTATCCGGAAGATGCAGGATCAGGATCGGGAGAATTAGGAGTAAGAGTAGGCGCAGGACCGTTCAATATATATGAAAACTATGATGAGGCGCTGGAGCAGACGGCAAGCTGGATATCTCCTGTGTCCGGCGAAAAAGGACTCGATATCGGTACAGGCACGGGGAATTTGGCTGGCAGACTGTTAGAGCGCGGCGCAGCGATGACTGCCATCGATCAATCCCGGGAGATGCTGCGTACATGCCGCACCAAATATCCCGAGATGCATGTGAAACTTGGCAACTTTCTGGCGTTGCCTTTCGCCGACCATTCCTTCGATTTTGTCGTATCCAGCTTCGCCTTCCATCATCTGAGCCCAGACCAGCAACAGTTGGCGTTACATGAAATGCAGCGAGTGTTAACTGCACGTGGACGGATCTGCCTGACAGATCTGATGTTCGCTGATGCAGCTCACCGTCAGACATATATTCAACAGGCTGAGGCAGCAGGTCATGAGGACCAATTGCAAACGATAAGGGAACGTCATTTCCCGCTGCTGGACGGCCTGTGCGGCTCGCTGGAGGACGCAGGCTATGTGACAAAGCATATACGCCATAATGCGCTTCTGCACACGTTGCTGGCCGTTCCTTTGCGTTAGAATCATCATCTCACCGTAACAAGTTCCCCTGACCTACCAATAAATCTTTTCAAATAAAAAAAGGTCACCCTGCCTGTTAAGGAGGATGACCTTCCACTCTAGTGAAACATCGAGTTTGTATTAAATTTACATATAAATTTCAACAATCGTGCGCTCCGAAGCATTACGCGCTTGTTTGAACTCATCCAGCGAGATACGAGCCCCACCTTGACGGTAACGGTTCGCCGTTTGCTCGGTGCGGATGTCCTTGCCATTTACCGTTACACGGTTAACCGAACCTTCGTTCAGATGGTAGATAAATGTTACTGGCTCTCCTGCATATTCGAATTCGAATTGCATGCCATTCAGCTCAGCCGGCAATACCGGGTCAATAACCAGATCTCCGCCTTCCTGACGAATGCCAAGTGCATTGGAGATCAGTTGGTTCATGTAGATTCCAGGGCCGCTGGAGTAGATTCTCCATCCACCTTTCACCTGTACTGTTCCTTTGCGTAGTTGATCAAAATGCTCCTGCGCCTCGTAGCGCGTGTTGAACTTGCCGTCGGAACTGCTGAAGTACGCGTTCGCCTGACGAATCTCGGCATTAGGTACAACTTCGCCGATGCCAACCGGGTTGATCATGGCAAGACCATTCCACACCTGATCCGTCTTACCGAGCTTCGCCATCGCTTCAACGTAACGGATATGAGCGTGTACATACTGCAAGCCGATCTCGCGACCGAAGTTGGACGCTTGCTCTGCCCGTTTGAAGTGGCTGCTCACACCGCCTGCATATTGAGCTGGACGATTCATCAGACGTACCCCATCCGGGCACAGGAACTGTTCACGAATCAGCGCATAATGCGATTCTGCCTGTTCTGCATTCAGCAATTCTCCGATCATGCTGCGCGTCATCGGCAGAAGGCGATATTGAATGCCTGTCTCCGTATCTGTTGGGTGAAGCATCAGCTTCGCCTGATCCGCTTCTTCCATGTATACGAAACCTGGGATCACATCTGTACCCAACATGTAACGATTAAAGTCTTCACGGATGCCTTGGGCCAGAACATCTAGTTCTTGTGCAAATCCAACATCTTTATGCTGCAGTGCCTGTGCGAGCACATTTACGGACTGATAAGTCAAAGCAACGGTCCAGCTGCTCACCATATATTGTTTGAGCTGTGCATTGGCTGGCTGGAGCGTATCATCCCAGTCCCCATCACCGTAAGAAGACAGGAATGTGTCGTGCAGGAAGTGTGAGCGGATATATTCGATCTCTTTTTTCGCGTGATCCAATACAGTCGCTGTTTCTTCCGTGAACCCGAAGCTATGCTTAACGGTATACGGTACTTTCTCATCCAGAATCGCATAGTCACGAGTCGCTGTCAGGTAGTCCGCCAGCACTTTCAGCGGCCATACGATGATATCACCGTGGCTCTCTTCCTGCTGAATTGCAAAGTATTTATCAAACATGAACCATTGCGGCCAGTTGCCATCATCTTCATATTGGTGGGTATATACCATTTTGATGATATCGCGAACCTGCTCATATTTTTGCGTTGCCATGAAGTATTCAACCGGACCTTGGCATACATCCCGAGTACCCCATGCTGCGCCGCCGTACTGCTCCAATCCGTGAGGTACGGAGTAGTGAACCAACATGTTGTGTGTGTACCACCAAGCCAGTGCGTTCACTTTGAACAGATCCTCCGCACTTTGGCCTTCCCCACGAGACAAACGGAAACCGTTCATTACGCCTGCGAAGAATTCGCGGTACGCCTGAACTTCCTCTTCAAAAGTAAGGCTGGATCCTACTGCTACAGAACCGGCTGCTTCGTTAGCTTGACCTTCCAATACGCCTTGTACCTTCAGCGTCCATTCTGCACTCTCTTCCAGACTAAGTGTAACCAGCGATGCAGATCCACTGCGGATACCACTCGCCAGCAACGTTTCGTCCCCAACATTTACGGCTGCTCCATCCACCGACATGCGATATTGCAGGTCAGGATACGTTCCAGCACTAATCGCTTGCGGATCAGCCTTGAAGATCAGCGTGTTGCCATCTTGCGTCATATGCAGCGGATACTCGTATTCATTGACATTCATCGTAACTTGGTTGGTTACCAGGTAGCGATATGCTTTGCCACTAGTCGAGCGCACGTTCATGCTCACTTCAGTCGTGTGTGCTGCGGTGTAGTTGGTCACGATAATGGTATCCGATTCGGTTTTGTAGATCCAACGCACATAGTTGAAGCCAATCTCGAACAGGGAAGGCATCGTCAGCAGACGATATTGTCCATCCATTTCCACATAAATGCGTTGTCCAGCCGTCTTCGGCACGTTCAGTGCGTTGCGGGCATTACTGATCATTTTATTAAAATTGGTGTTACCAATAACGAGTTGTGAATTGAAAATACCGTACATATACGATGTCGTCGTAATAACCTGCGCACCAAGCTGTACATTGCCACCGCTCATCAGGATATGGCCGTGCGGACGCTCTACGAGCAATTCTTTCGCTTTCAGGACGATATGTTCATAACTGCCCGTGAAGAAGGATAACAGTGAATCACCGCTACGCTCTTCCTGATGACGGTCAGGGAACAGATCATTAATCTCATCTTGTGTCAAATCAAGCGCAGCAAGCGGCTCACCCAAGAAGGATGACAGTTTCACCTGTTCCAACGTCTCGCCTTGCTCCACAGTCAATGCTTGTACTTCGTTCCATGCTGCAGTCACTTCATCCCCGAATTCCAGTGCGGAGATTCCGGCAGGATGATCTGCTTTGGCCAGTCCGTAGAAGACCACTTGGGCTTCCCCGTCCAAGCTTACGCGCTCCGATTGCAATGCTGTGTAGGCAAATTCATACTGGTATGTCTCATTTGCCAGTGTATTATGGCTCAGGCTCTCAGGCTGGTTCGTTTCCTTGTAGGACAGACCGAAGAATTGGAATCCGTCTGTAGAGTAACCAATTGCCTTAGTCAGAGAACCTTGTTGCATGTAAGGGAAAGCACCGCCCTGAGGCTGGTTTTGACGGGAACACACCACATATCCCTTCGCTTCATCTTCGAATACCGTATGGTCAATATATTGTGACAGATAGGCTTCATTGCTGCGTACTGCACCTGGATCAGCAAGACCTACATCTTGTCCATATACCACGTCAACGTTATGTTGTTGTCCTGTGAGCTTCACATCCCAGAACCAGACGCCTTGCGTTGTGGCTGTAAACACAACCTGATAGCTAATACCTTGTTCTTTGCCTTCAAGCTGTACGGTACCTTCCCAGATCAGTTGATTCCCGGATTGCGCTTTGCTTGTGATCACTTTGCTGTTCGAACGCACACCCAGCAGTGGGAACGAGCTGATTTTCTCTCCCTCGTGTACACGCAGATACAGGTTATTCAAAGATCCATCGATCTGGTTGCTAAGCAATTGATTCAACATGGTCGTACCGGATTTAGCTTGGTACAGGTCCCCACTGTTCAAAAAGGTAAAGGATAAATCCCCGGCAGTCAGCCGAATTGGTTCATTAATCATCGTTGTCATACTATTCACTCCTTCAATTAGTATAAAATCGAAACGTTTCGATAAATCTGAAAAAGAATAGGGGTCCTCTGCGAAATGACCTTTGTCTGGCCATTCGGACGGTGATCCCCATCATTCAACTCTTAATTCAAAGAGGGCGAGTTACTTCCTAGGCCGGCTGGTTTCCTGACTCTACCTGTACCGATCGTACAGACTCGCGCTCCACCAGATCAATGGTTAACGTATACGATGTATTCACAGCTTCGCCGTTCAGCATCTGGAAGAGCAAATGTCCTGCCAATGAACCTGCTTCATGCTTGGGCTGCCGCACCGTCGTAAGCGGAGGATGAACATATTCGGACAGTTGAATATCATCAAACCCGATTATCGAAATGTCATTCGGTACCGAAATGCCGCTCTCTTCAAATGCTTTCAGTCCACCAATCGCCATTTCGTCATTCCCGTAAAATACAGCAGATGGAAGCTCGCCCTGCATAACCATCATCTTGGTTGCACTATATCCGCCCTCACGTACAAAATTACCGCTTAGACGCCATTTGGACTTCTCTTCAAGGCCCGCCTCCTGCATTGCTCGCAAATATCCTTGATAACGCAGAGCATTATCATAAGAATTGGATGGCCCGCTGATATAGGCGATGGTCTTATGCCCCTTCTGAATGAGGTGACGTGTAGCCAGGTAACCACCTTGCTCCCCGTCCACCAGCACGTTGACCAGATGGCTGCTCGACAGTTGCCGATCCATCACAATGATAGGGAAACGTTCGCCTGCAGATTCCACCAGGATATCATCATGGATGTTATGAGCCAGGATAATAGCACCATCCACTCTTTTCTCTCGCAAGAAACGAACCGCTGTGGAGTCGCGTCCTCCCATAGAGCTGCAAGCAATCAGATCATATCCGTTAGCCAGCGCTACGTCCTGTACGCTGCGAATCAATTCGGAGTAATACGGACCCGACAGATCTGTAAGAATCAACGCAATCGTGTTCGTCCGGCTCCGTTTCAGGTCCATGGCAAAGCCGTTTTTGCGATAATTCAGTTCCCGTGCTGCTGCCAGCACTTTTGCCTTGGTCTTGGCACTTACCTTGCTGTCCCCATTCAGTGCATAGGAAGCGGTCGAGAGCGCCACGCCTGCCAGCTTTGCCACATCCTTAATCGTTGCCATTCCACGTTCGCTCCTTCTAACTTTCTTGTTACCTATCATTTTATACTGTAAATGGTTGCAACAACCACTCATTCCTATGCATTATCCATTAGAAATGGCATCAATTCTCATTTATCGAAACGTTTCGAAGTGTTTTCAAAAAAAATTTCTCTTCACGTCTTTTAAGCATCACTGCTGAATCATATACCCTTTAATTGTACATATAGCTTGGTCGATTGACAACATTTCAATATTGGACAAGAGGAAGAATTCATTATAAATCACAATGAACACGCCTGTAAACCATAGATTGAAACGTTTCGACATTTTCATTATAGTCGGTGTTGATAGCGATTTCAACCTCTTTATCCATTTTTCACAGAAATATGTGAAGGGAATGATTCGCGGGGTCCCCATTACACCTTTGTGGTATTATACTGCTTATTAGTCCAATCCTCTATAAGGAGTCCATTATGTTATGAGCAATCTGGATCTAAGCTTTCATAAATCATCCCTGAACACCCCCGGCCGCTTGCAGCAAATCACAAACGTGCCTCCGGCAATGTTCAAGCTGTGTCATCTGGTGCAGCTCCATGATCGGGAAGCCTTCTCCCGTATCGATGAGCTGTGGAGCAGCAAGCACGTTCTTTATGTCATCACCTCTGGTCAGGCAAGACTGATCAGTTCGAATGGTCAATTGATGGTAAATACCGGCTCTGCTATCGTACGCCAAGCTGGAACCCTGCTTCAGCATGAAAGCAAGCGTGGTTCCCTTTCACCCGTTCAGGGTATTGCAATGGCCTTTGATTTTGCAGATAACGAACAAAGGCTCTGGCCATTCGGACATCCTGTTTCCGTTACGAGCCGTCTTATTGCCGAGCTGATCTCCGAGTTGGTTCAGTCCAGCTCGAAACGCGATGAGTCCGGACCATTCAAACCTCATATGCTGTTTTATCAGCTGCTGGATACGTTGCGAGATCATGCTGTGCGTTTGGCTCATGAAGATCATTCCTGGCTGGACATCGTCATCGCGCACATCCATGAAAGAATTACTCATTCTTTTACACGTGAGCAATTAGCGAAAGAGGTTAATGTGAGTCCAGAGCATTTTTCAAGAGAATTCAAGAAGTACACCGGACTTACGTTTGTGGAGTATGTTACCCGGTTAAGAATTCGAATTGCCCAGGAACACCTGCTGTTTGCCAATCCCACATTGCAAGAGCTTGCGCAGTTGACGGGATACAGAGATACCTTTTATTTAAGTCGAAAATTTAAACAAACGGTAGGTTGTGCACCGACTCTCTATCGGAGAACGCCAAAAAAAATCGCAAGTCTTACATACAACTATACCGCTTCCTTGCTCGCACTGGGCCACATCCCGCATCTGGGTGCCGTTGCAGGATGGATGAAAAGTAGACTTATTGAAAATGGACAAAACCAATTTGATCAGTGTTATGAGCATGATCTCATTAATCATCCGGATCTAATCGCAGACGCTCATCCCGATGTCATCCTTGGTTATGCACCTCATTCCGACATGGATGAATTACGGCAGATTGCACCAACGATTTTGATGCCTTTTGAGGAACTTGACTGGCAGGAGCAATTCATCCATTTGGGACGTATCACGGGTCTGGAAGCCAAAGCACGTGCGCTGTTAGACCATTATGATACGCTTCAGCAAGAGGCCAATCGTACACTCGATCAGATCATGGGTGAACGGGGTTCAGCAGTATGCATTTTCATGATTGGTGAGAGTGGAGCGTACATCTATGGTCACGGATGGGGTAGAGCTTCTCATATTTTGTATCAATCGCTGGGCTTCACCCCTCCTGCACGGATGAAGAAGGATGGACAACTACTCACAGGTTACATCCATGTTCCGCTAAATGAAATTCATTTGTATGCGGCAGATCATATTTTTATTGATTATGCCAGGGAATCATCAGAGCAGGATGCTGTGGACAAACTGTTTGCTCAGGAGTCTTGGAACACCTTGAGTGCGGTCCGGGAAGGGCGCCTGTACGAGATTGATGCGGATATGTTTTATGGATTCGACCCCATCTCGGTTATGGAGCAATTTCAGCACATCATGCACAAACTGACATCACATCTGTCCATGCATTAGTCATCATAGATGTCCATGTACAAATGTTACGTCATCCTCTATGTTAGTAATGAGAATAATAATCATTATTGATTATATACACAGGGGGAACAATTATATGTTTGCTGCAAAAAAACGCTTTTCCGGCTTGCTGCTCATGCTCGCCATCATCATGATTCTGGCTGCCTGTAACAGCGGTACGGGTTCCGGCACAACGGAACCAACAGCGGCGGGTTCAGAATCGACTACAAGTTCGACCGAAACAAATACCGATTCTTCGGGTGCTACGCGGATCTACAAGTCATTAAGTGGAGATGTGGAAATTCCGGCTGAACCGAAACGGATTGTTACGGATATGTACGTAAGTGATCTGCTCGCACTTGGTGTAAAGCCCGTTGGCTCTATTAAATATTATCTGGAAAATCCATTCTACGCCGATCAAGTGGAGGGCATAGAGAATATTGGCGACCGGGGTGCCGTATCCTTGGAGAAGGTCGTCGCGTTGGACCCGGATCTGATCATTACCTACTCTGATAAAGCTGAAGAAATTGAGAGTTATCAAAAAATCGCACCTACCGTGGTCATTCCCTACGGCACGTTTACCAATGTAGAGGATGAAATTCGAGGCTTCGGAGAACTCATGAACAAATCCGAAGAAGCCGAAGCCTGGCTGAAAACGTACGACGAACGTATTGAAGCCGCTCGCGCCAAAGTAAAAGCAGTCATTAAACCGGAGGAAACCTTCTCCATCCTCGAAGTATCAGACAAGAGCTATTATGGCTATGGAGACAACTTTGGTCGCGGTGGACAAGCCGTTTATCGCGCTTTGGAACTTACACCACTCGAAATCACCAAGAAAGAACTGATGGGTGATACCCAGTGGAAAGAGATATCGCGTGAAGTCGTTGGTGATTATGCAGGAGACCATATCTTCCTGACCGTAGGGGAAAACAATAAAAATTACCAAGGTGATTCCATCTGGCAATCGCTCCCGGCTGTGAAGAACAATCAGGTGTACGAATTACAGGAAGATCGCTACTGGTACTTCGATCCGATTGCAATTCAGAGTCAGGCTGAAGAATTCGCTGATATGATCGTAGAACGTGCACAGCAAAATCGTAAATAAGAGGATGGATTCAATAATCATTTCATAGGAAGAAACGTAATGTCCGGACAGGCCGATCAGCCTGCCTGGGCTTTTGCGTTAGAGAGAGGAGTGACTACATATGCTTCGCCGTTTTATGGCTTATTATCGTCCTTATCGGGGACTCTTTATATTGGACTTCTCCTGTGCGATTCTGGCTGCACTGCTGGAACTTGCGTTTCCCTTGGCTGTAAACAAAGTTGTCGATCAGCTGCTTCCCGCAGGCAACTGGTCCATGATCTTATCAGCCTGTGCCGGATTACTGGGCATCTATCTGCTCAGTTCCTTTTTCCATTATGCAGTCACCTACTGGGGACATAAGCTGGGTATTAACATCGAATCCGATATGCGGCGGGAACTGTTCCAACGTGTGCAGAAACAATCCTTCCGCTTTTTCGATAACAACAAGACGGGGCACCTCGTCTCTCGCATGACCAATGACCTGATGGATATAGGTGAGATTGCGCATCATGGACCCGAGGATCTGTTCATTGCCCTGATGACGTTGGCTGGAGCCTTCGGCATTATGCTGGGTATCAACTGGCAACTGGCTGTCATGACCTTCATCATCGTACCACTGATGATCTTCCTTTCCCTCTATTTCAGCCGCAAAATGTCCAAAGCGTTCAAGCGTATGTTTGCGGATATTGCAGATTATAACGCACGCGTAGAGAACAATGTGAGCGGAATTCGTGTAGTACAGGCTTTTGCCAATGAAAAGCATGAAGTGAAACGTTTTGTCGAAAATAATGAACGCTTCCGTCTTACCAAACTGATCACCTACCGGATTATGGCGTGGAATTCCTCGCTCAGCTTCATTCTGATGAAATTTGTCTCGCTGTTTGTACTGGTGTGCGGTACGTGGTTTGTCATTCAAGGCAGCATGACCTACGGAGAATTTATCGCCTTTGTCATGTTATCCAATGTGTTTCTTGGACCGATTCAACAGATTAATTCCGTCATCGAAACGTATCCCAAAGGCATCGCTGGATTCAGACGTTACCTGGAGCTGCTGGAAGCCGAGCCCGATGTGGATGATACACCACAAGCCAAATCCATCCCACATGTGAAAGGCGACATCGCCTTCCATGACGTTTCATTTGCTTATGGGGAACACAAACCAACCTTGGATCAGGTGAATCTGGAGATTAAGGCAGGACAAACGGTAGCGCTGGTTGGACCTTCGGGTGCAGGCAAATCTACGCTGTGCAGTCTTATTCCACGCTTTTACGATGTGGATGCGGGGCACATCTCTATTGATGGGATTCCGGTAAGAGATATGACACTGGAGTCGCTGCGCTCCCATATCGGAATTGTGCAGCAGGATATTTTCCTGTTTGATGGGTCGATCCGTGAAAATATTGCCTACGGCAAACTGGATGCACCTGATGAAGAAATCTGGCAAGCCATTCGCCGGGCCCAACTGGAAGAGCTGGTACAATCTCAACCGGAAGGACTCGATACTCTAATTGGTGAGCGGGGCGTCAAATTGTCTGGAGGACAGAAGCAACGTCTATCCATTGCTCGCATGATTTTGAAAAATCCGCCGATCCTCATTCTGGATGAAGCGACCTCCGCACTGGATACCGAGACGGAAGCCGCCATTCAGTTGGCTTTATCCGAGCTGGCACAAGGACGTACAACGCTAATCATCGCCCATCGACTGGCAACGATTAGACACGCGGATCGCATTGTGGTTGTGGAGAACGGTGGCGTAGCCGAACAAGGCAGCCATGATGAACTTCTGGCGCGTCAGGGCTCGTATAGCCGATTACATCAAGCCCAGTTTGGGTAGGTGCGGAAGTAACGTCTCTTGGTTTCGTTAAACCACAGACCTGTGGAAATTGGCGCCAATAACACGCGCTCAGTTCGTTAAACAGTACTAACGCTAAAAAGGGATGTCCCCGTCATGTTCAATGACTTATGGGACATCCCTTTCTTATTCAGATCCTAATCTGTGATAATCACAGCAGGAATAGGATTTTATTTTTTGACCGCATGGATGAAATGGTTTGTTTCGAAGGCAGATAAGTCATCTGTACGATTGCTGAAATATCGATCCTGTATGTCTTCTGGCGATAGATGCTCATATATAAGAAGTCCCACATCCGCCAATAACCGCTCCATCTCCTCGTAAGTGAAGTAGGATTGCATCGGCTCGCCCCCCACTGCAGCCATCTTAACCATATTTTCAACCCGGTTAAACCTTCCTTTTTCCTCAAAGAGATGCTCATCTGCATAATCCAACACAATGGAGCTCCCTGTTGGAAGATCCGAAAATATATGCCGCAGCAAGTTAGACAGATCTTCTTTGGTCAAATAATACGAAACGCCTAACAGAGTAACCAATGTCTTTTGCTTCTTCAAGCCTTCATCAGTCAAACGTTCATACGAAGGTTCATGAGTAAAATCCATTGGCACCATATGAAGATTGTCCGGCATGATCAACTTGGCCTGGTTCAGACGCTCCCGCTTGAATTGCTGTGTAGCTGGATAATCCACTTCAAATAGTTCTAGAGTGTCCTCCAGTTCCGGATGCCTCATAGCAAATGTATCCATCCCCGCGCCAAGAATGACAACCTGCTTCAATCCCAACACAACTTCATGAAGCAGTACATGCTCACAATAGGCGGCCCGAGCCAGTGTTATTGGTGATAACTGCACCTGGGTAATCCATTTTAAAATCGTATCCGGCTCGTCCTTGATCAGATGAGCCATGTCCGGGTTAAAAAAATGAATACCTTGAATCATATTCTCGCGAATACCCGCAAACTCTTGAGGAGTAATAAGCTCTTTAGCTATATAATCATCGAAAATAAGAGGTGTATCGTACTGGCAGTGGTAGGCTCGGCCAAATGCCGAAATCAAGGATGTGATGCTGGACTCATTATGCTTCATATTTCATCCTCCCGTACAAACAAAAATAAGATTCCCCCTGGCCAGGAGAACCTTAGTATATACGGAATGTTTTTATATGTAAATTATAGCATAAAAAGATTTTTTTGTCAATATCAATATACGGGATGATCCGACAGATTAAAGTGACTTTCTTTGCCCCTCCACTCCAATCTGTCCTCTTCCTCCCTCATAGCATTCAATCAGAAAAAGCTAAGCGTCCAATCCGTACTCCTTCACTTCACGGTTGCGGTTCAGCACCGCATGCAGTACAAAACCAAGCACCGCAATAACCGCCGTGCCAGTCGCCAGCCACGCTACAGGAATCAGTCCCTGTTTGTCGTACATGACCCCCATTGCATACGGCCCGATAACCCGTCCAACCGCACCGATACCACCGGAGATCCCGATGTAGAAAGGTGCCGCTCTTCCGGCATGCTCTGAGATGAATGCCGGCGTAGCAGGTGAGATCAGCATTTCCCCAAAGGTAGCCAGTACCATTGCAAGCACCATACCCGGATAGCTATACATGGTAATCATGACGATGTAGGCCATGCCATAGAACACCGCACTTGCAGTCATCTGAGCAGTCGATGTACGGGCCATCGTACGCTTGACCCAATTGGTGAAGGGTTGTCCCACAAAGATCAGCACCCCGTTCAGGGTCCAGAGCAGACCGTACATTCTTTTCTCCATACCCTCGGAAATAATATACGGAGACACACCCGTATTCCAGATAGAATTACCGAATAGCAGGAACAGCACGCCCAGGCTCATGAACAGATATAACCTGGTGTTGCCCAGTAGCGCCCAGACGCCCGGCCCATCGGGAACCGTTTTGCGTTTGGTCAGATGTACTTCGCCCTGATCCGGTTCTGCCCGCGACAGATAATACCAGAAGAAAATCGCAAACCCGGCGGAGGTCACCCCGTTCAGTACAAAGCTGAGGTGATAGGAAAAGTCAGCCAGAAAACCACTGAGCGCTGTACCAATTGCCACACCGATATTGTTGGCGACATAGATCACATTGAACAATTCCCCACGTCGCTCCGCAAACCGGAAGCCAATAAAGGCTTGAATCGCTGGCAGCGACAATGAACTGAACAGGCCGATCCAGCCCATGGCACATATAAACACAACCCAATACGCACTAATCCACGGCAGAGCAAACAGCCCTACCGCATTTAACGCCAGCGATCCGATGATCAGCTTCTTGACGCCCACCCGGTGGTACAATGCACCACCGAGCAGTTGCCCGAAGATGCCGCCCAGCGACTGGATCAGAATAACAAACCCCGCGTTCGCCATCGTGCGTCCAAGCTCGTCAAATACATACATCGTGGTCAGCGGCCACATCAAGGCACTACCTGTCGCATTGACCAAACTTGCCAGCAAAAATATTTTCACTTCTTTTGGATACGTATCCAGCCATCTCATCATCTTGTTTATTCTCCTTAGTACCTTCAAAAAGCATATTGCCATAAAAAATAGACCCTTGCCCTGACGGCATAATTAGCCAGAGCGAAGGCCACTTGAATTTAGAATTTAGAAATTTGATTTCCGAATCTTGCTCTTTATCATTCTGCTTACGAACTATCCA
Organism: Paenibacillus sp. 276b; assembly: GCF_900107875.1. Taxonomy (NCBI): domain Bacteria; kingdom Bacillati; phylum Bacillota; class Bacilli; order Caryophanales; family Paenibacillaceae; genus Paenibacillus; species Paenibacillus sp. 276b. Next base: position 162,285 of record NZ_FNRR01000003.1, read on the forward strand.
TTGTTCATCTTACCTGAAAAGATCCGATCTGCAAGCACATTCATTGACGCTTCACTTCGACAGTGGCCGAGAAGAATGTTGCCCCATTCCCCATGTCGGACAGACGATTAGACGTGAGCGAGTTCGCCCGCTGTTTTTTGCCATTACCATCCCACCATAAGCCTTGACTAATCACCGTTCCTGGCAGCATGGATTCACTCACTTTGGCGGTTAGCTCGATTCGGCCACGGTCGTTCCATACGACCACCGCATCCCCGTCTTCCACCTGTCTGCGGGCGGCGTCCTCCGGGTGCATTTGCAATAATGGCATCTTCTCCAAACGTTGATGTTTGGCCGAATTGGCAAAGGTGGAATTCAGGAAATTATGGTTTGGCGGCGACAGAAACATCAGCGGATAAACATCCGCAGGTCCAGCCGGGTTTTCCCCGTCATACCCCTCCACGAGTGCACTATACGTAGGCAACGGAGGCAGTCCCTTCTGTGCCATCGTTTCCGAATACAGCTCGATTTTCCCCGAAGGCGTGGGCAACTGATCCAAATAGGAGTCATGTGCAGACATATCCAGCTTGACGAAATGATGCTGCTTCAGCCCTTCCAAGGTTACTCCGTTCATGTAGGGATTGCCCGTACCCTGAAGTGCTTCCTCGATCATCTGTTCCGGTGTCTCACCGAAAATCTCCGGGTCATACCCCATCGCCTGTCCAAGCAAAGAGAACAATTCAACATTACTCTTGCTCTCACCCAAAGGCGTAATGACTGGCTCTTGCAAATGAACATACTGATGCCAGTAGGACGTATACAGATCCGTCGTTTCAAATGAAGATGTCGCAGGCAGCACAATATCCGCGTATTTTGCCGTATCCGTCATGAACAGGTCATGGACTACCGTGAACAGATCCTCCCGTGCAAAACCTCGCTCCACCCGCTCGGTATCTGGTGCCACCACCAGTGGATTGCTGCAGTAGACCATCAACGCCCGGATCGGCTGCTCCGCCTCCAGCAGTGCTTCGCCAATCCGGTTCATGTTCACCACGCGCGGCTCCGGGTTCTGTCGCAGCTCCGGACGCTCCAGCGCATCGCTATTCGTGCTCGCGTAGCTGTTGGTACGAATGGCACCACCGCCGCGCTTTAGCCACTGGCCTGTAATGGCAGGCAGACAGGCTACGCTGCGTACGTTCATGCCACCGTTGTCGTGATGCTGTAGGCCATTGCCGATATGAATATGAGCTGCCTGTGCATTGCCATACAGCTCAGCCAGCTTCACGATGTCCGCTTCCGGCACACCTGTAATACGCGAAACGCGCCCCGGGGTGTAGCTGCGGACATGATCACGCAGTGCCTCATGGCCGACGGTATATTTTTGCATAAAAGCCTCATCCGTCAGGCCCTGCTCGAACAGTACATGCATTAATCCGAGTGCCAATGCACTGTCTGTACCGGGGTAGAGTGGAATGAACCAGTCTCCCCATTGGGCGGTCCGATTGCGATGGACATCAATAACGACGATTTGGGCGCCCTTTTTGCGGGCTTTCTCGGCCAGAACAACCTGATGCATATTGGTGCTGACGATGTTGCCTCCCCACACCAGAATGACATCCGCATGCTCTGTATCCTCGGGCAAGGTTCCCCGGTTCGCACCCATCGTATATTTCCACCCGGTATTTCCCGCTGCATTACAGATGGTCTGTTCCAGCTTGCTCGCACCTAATGCATTGAAAAATCGACGATCCATGCCGTCCACACCAAGAATGCCCATGTTTCCATAGAAACTGTAGGGCAGGATGCTCTCCGGTCCGTAGGTATCTGCCAGCGAACTAAATTTCGCCGTAATCTCGCCGATGGCTTCGTCCCAACTGATTCGCTCGAACTGGCCTTCGCCCTTGGCTCCGATGCGTCGCATCGGATATTGCAGCCGCTCGGGGTGATACACCCGCTCCGTCATATTTCGGACTTTGTTACAGATGGCGCCTTTTGTAATCGGATGGTCCGGATTGCCCGCTACCTTCACGATCTTACCGTTCTCCTTATGAAGCAGCAGGCCGCAAGTATCCGGACAATCGAGCGGGCAAACCGCCGGGAATACGCCATTCTCCTGATCGATCATATACAAGTCCCTCCCCCTTCAAAGCTATCCTCATATCATATCTTCTTCCTGGTAATCGCGAAAAGAAAACAGTCTTTTTTTACCGCCACAACCGATCCAAATTTTTTTCAAAAAATCTTTTTTCCCTTTGATTCAATCTCGAAATTCAGGGGTAAATTAAAAATAAGGCATTAGGCTAGTGTTTCCCCACTTCCTCCTCATGCCATATCATGGACCACTCCCGAAATTCGCCATGAACAGGTTTCGTTCCCCCGAACCTTGTCATGGCGAATTTATTTTGCGTGGATATTTTTTTGCAAAAAAAAACGATTCTTTTCCCGCCCATCACAGCAGACAGCCATGACTTGAACGAGATCAGAATCGCCTCCTGTTTACTTTGCATTCGTCTTTCCACTCGTTCTCGCACTCGCACCACGGTTACACCGCTAACTCGGTTACTGTCCAAAATGCCGCTACGCCTGCTTGCTCCACATCGGTCTGGCTTCCGACTCCACAGGCTGGGCCGCCGCCATGGCCATCTCAGGCTTCACTTCCGGCTCATGCTTGCGCAGGTACACCATCCAGTAAGCAGCTGCAACAAACAGCGCCCCTCCCGTCAGGTTGCCAAGCCATACCGGAATGAAATTCATGACGTATTGTCCCCACGAATAATGCCCTTCAAAGATCGCAGCAGGAATCAGGAACATGTTGGCGACAACGTGCTGGAATCCAATAGCTACAAAGGCCATCGTTGGGAACCATATGCCCAATACTTTTCCACTCATCGTATCCGATGCATAAGACAACCAAACCGCGAGAGCTACCAGCCAGTTACACCCGATCCCGGATATAAAAGCCTGAAGGAAGCTGTCGTCCAGCTTGTGTCCAGCCATATCCACCACTTTGGTCAAATAAGCTCCCTCTGCCGTCAGACCAAGCACATGCCCAAACGCATAGGCCACAAAGATCGCCCCAAGGAAATTACCTATCGTTACTAAGGTGAGATTCTTCAACATGTTGCCTGCGGACAGTTTACGTGCAATCGTCGCGAGTGGAACAGCCATCATATTGCCTGTCAGCAGTTCCCCGCCGCCAATCAGCACCAATATTAAACCTACCGGGAACACTGCTGCGCCAATCAGATTTACCAAGCTGCCCCACTCGGCCGGAGCAGAGGCAATGACCCGAATATCCAGCAGAAATCCGAGCGCAATAAAAGCGCCTGCCAGAAAACTGAGTATCAATACGGAGGACACCGGATTTTGGACTTTCTTCATCCCCGTATGCGCCGTATATTGTGCAACCTCAAGAGGTGTTTTTGCTGCCATAACGATCCTCTCCTTCACAGTTCATGAACATCATAATTCAACCTGTTTTGTTGATATGTTCATTGTATCGCGAAGATTTCAAGAGGTTTGTTACTTTTATCACAAAGTCTGAAAACTACATTTTAATATTTCCGTTGTGTCTTGCTTGATATCCAGAAAAAACAAAAAAGAACTACCGCAGAATGACTGCGGCAGTTCTCAGATATTTATGGTTATACCATCGCTGGTGTTTTTACTTCTACTGGTGGCAACGCCTGAAGACCCGCCGAGTTCAGGAAGTTCCATGGTTTGTTGTAATGTGGCTGGAAGAAGAAGTCGATGAAGGCCAGCTCATCTACCGTCATGTTGTTCTGGATGCAGACAGAGATCGTATTGATCGACTGTGTCAGATCAGCTTGTGACATGACCTGCGCACCAACAATGCGGCGTGTAGCCTGTTCATAGATTACTTTGAGCAGCAGCTTCTCTGCCGTTGGCATGAACTCTGGACGGTAAGCATCTTCAAGCGTTACAGCTTCAACGACCAGACCCTCATCCGCAGCAGATGCTTCCGTCAAGCCTGTACCTGCAATATTTTGCTCATAAATTTTAATACCTGATGTGCCTTGTGTACCCATATAACGTGTCGTAGGACGAACAAGATTCCTTGCTACGAGTGTACCCATCCGCACTGCGTTGGTTGCCAGTGGAATGTACGCTGCCTTGCCAGTTGGGTTGTAATGAATTGCACAGCTGTCTCCAGCAGCGAAGACGTCTTTTTGGCTGGTTTGCATATATTTATCCACGATGATTGCACCGTTCGGCAGCATATCCACTTGGCCTTTGAGCAGCTCGGTATTTGGACGGAAACCAATGCACAGAATAACGAGGTCTGTATCGAACTCTCCTTTGGATGTAATGACCTTGTTCACTTTGCCATTCTCTCCGGTAAACTTCTGAACAGTTTGGCCCAGCGCCAGCTTGATGCCGTGTCCAGTCAACGTTTCTTCAATAGCATCCGTGAACTCGGGGTCGAGATATTTGTTCAAGATCCGGTCCACACTATCGATCAGTGTAACTTCCTTGCCGTTCATTTGGAAAGCCTCCACCAGCTCAATGCCGATATATCCGGCTCCTACCACAGTAATACGTTTGGCATGCTTGGCTTTCTCAATAATCGTGTTGGAATGGTTGTAGTTTTTGCAAAGTAAAATGTTGTCCATCTCGATGCCTTCCAGCTTCGGTACGACAGGCCATGAACCCGTGGTCACGATCAGCTTGTCGAAGGTATCTTCGAATTCTTCCCCTGTTTTCAAGTTTTTAGCCTGAAGTTTGTGACCCGCAGCATCTACTGACGTCACTTCATGAAGCATTTTGGTAACGACACCGAGCTCGGCCAGTTGGTTTGGCGAAGAATAGAACAATCCGTCTGGATCTTTCACCACGCCACCTACATAAAGCGCAATGCCACATGATAAGAAGGAGATGTTGTCATTGCGCTCATACACTGTAATGGTAGCATCCGGGTACAATTTGGCGGTGTTAACGATGGCTGCGGTTCCTGCATGTGTACATCCGATAACTGCGATTTTCATGATAAGGTTCCCCCTTGGAGTATATAAATAAAAAATTGAATTTAACGTCATTGTGGTTGTGAAATATTTCACTTATAAATGAATACTGCTTATGTGATTTATTTCACTTTGTACACTTATTATAATGTGATATTTTTCACATTGCAAGGGGTTAATCAAAATAAATTTTTCGGATGTGGTTTATTTACGATCAAGCGAGTCATCGACTCAATCTCCATTGACTTCAGTTTTCCCTGCTTATGGCTGGTTTATGCTCAAAATAAGCGTAATAACTACTGAGGAGACACTTATATGAAGAGGATATTTGCACTAAAAAATTGTATCAAAAAAAGCCTATCCTCCAATCTGGAGGCAGGCTTCTTCGTTTATTTTATACGCCAAGCAGCTTTTCAATCTCTGCAGTCATGGCTTCAGGGGATTCTTTTGGTTCAACACGCCCTACAACTTCACCCTCACGATTCACGAGGAATTTGGTGAAATTCCATTGGATGTTATTGTCTTCGCCAACACCAGGTTGCTGCTCACGCAGATACTTGAACAATGGATGCGCATCTTCACCATTTACATCGACCTTGGCAAACACCGGGAAATTAACGCCATAGTTGATTTGGCAGAATGATTCTGCTTCCTCACTGGTACCCGGCTCCTGGCCTCCGAACTGGTTACAAGGGAATCCCAATACAACCAAGCCTTGATCACGATAGCGATCATAGAGCTTCTGCAATTCACCGTATTGTGGAGTCAGCCCACACTTGCTGGCTGTATTGGCAATCACCAACACTTTGCCTTGATACAAATCGAGTGAAACTTCCTGATTTGCGGTCGTTACCGCCTGATACGAATATACGGACATGACTGATTCCTCCCATGAGTAAGATGTAGGTTGGGCTGCTGTATGTACTGTACCGAATAACCATGCGGCACACAGCCTGTCTCTATATTATAGACCTGAGGCGATCAATTACCAAATCTGTGATTAAACTCTGACCGAGTTCATTGGTAGAATCAAATTTTGTCCATCGACATGGACATATACCTTTTTAGCCTGACTTCGCAACCAAAATAGCATCATACCGCTCTTGCCGCTCTGCCTTCGTCACCCCAATCATCAGGCCACGAACCGATTGCATGAAATAAACAGCCGCTGAGCGAAGAGAGTCGGCCCGAAGATGCTCATTATAAGCTTCCAGCATAAGCTTGGCCTGCTTCGGATGTTTCAATGCCGTCAAAGGCATGCCAAAGACCGATTCATCGATCATCCCGGTTGTTATTCGTCCATATTGCTGTAACCAGGTGTAGTTGATTTCTCCCATTCCTGTAGACCTCCTAGAATGCGAATGAGCCGCGTGCGTAATGCACAGCGGCTTCATTCTATAGTTTAGGACCACATATGGCCCGTTTCATTAACTTCCTGTCGCGTGACGAACGCGTTGCTCTGTCCGTCCTCCAGCATGAACCATTGCACTGTTCATGAGCACTTGTTCTGGAGGTGCTGATTGCTGACGTTCACCCGCAAGGGCGTAAGGCAAGCAGAGCGGTACACCGGAACGAGGATCAATCACGATATCAGCTTCAATGTTAAATACTTCGCGAAGCACATCGGAGTTCATAACCTCTACAGGTGAACCTGTAGCGATGGCTTTACCTTTTTTAATACCAATCATGTGATGCGCATAACGGGAAGCATGGTTCAAGTCATGCACAACCATAACGATTGTACGGTTTGCTGTGGCATTCAGTTGCTCCAGCAAATGCAGTACTTCAAGTTGGTGAGCCATATCCAGGAACGTTGTTGGCTCGTCCAGGAACAGAATGTCTGTCTCTTGTGCAAGAGCCATGGCAATCCAGGCACGTTGACGCTGTCCACCGGACAGTTGATCGATTGGACGATCATGGAACTCCGTCATGCCTGTCACTTCGATAGCCCATTCAATCATGCGTTTGTCTTCAGCACGCATCGAACCAAAACCTTTTTGATATGGGAACCGTCCGTAGGACACAAGTTCGGTTACTGTAAGTCCTTCAGGAGCTGTTGGATTTTGTGGCAAAATCGCAAGCTGCTTGGCTACTTCACGCGTGGACTGCTTATGGATGGACTTCCCGTCGAGCAATACACTACCTGCTTTTGGATTCATGATCCGTGCCATTGTTTTCAGGATGGTAGACTTTCCTGAACCATTGGCTCCAACAAGTGCTGTAATTTTTCCTTGGGGAATTTGAATATTCAGATCTTCAACAATCAGTCTTTCCTCATAAGCGATATCCAACTTGGACGTCTCCAGACGAAACATGCGATCATCCCTCTCTCATTTATCCCGGTTATGTATTCCGGCTATGACAACGAAAACGAAATTGTAGTTCAGCGTATTTCCGGCGCAACAAGATCTTATACTCTAAAGATACTGATAATCATTATCATTTGTCAACAGTAAATACCAAACTCCTTGATAGTTGAAAGCTATTTTTGAAGTGTTTTACTAGAAATCGTTCAAATTTTTCGCACTTTATGTGAGAGCTTTTCTCATCGTGTACGTGCATTTCATCGCTTTGCGTATGTTCATCCTTGCCCAACATCTTAATAATGTGTCCGAATTGTGAAAATTAGACCTATATTGATTCATTTTGTATATGTCATTCCCCATCAATTGAGCAAAAACAAAAATACAGCCCCTACGAAATTCTTCGAGGTGGCTGTATTCCATTAATAATATATTCAATTAATGCCGCTTAGAGCTTCGGTTCCGGGACTAGGTTGATCACGAGCGTTCCACTCTGGATACTCACGATGTCCTTTAGATTAAAATCGGCCGGAAGCTCCACTTGGTGCCCATAGGGATACAGACGATCTGCTTCAGCAACAGTCAGATTTTCCACTGAAGATGAATCTGCTCCCGTAGACTGAGATGGATCTGAAGCCGTGCCGTCTGCATCTCCCTGTCCTGTGCCTTCATCCGTAGTGTCAGAGGCTGTGCCAGTACCGGCATCCGTCGATGTGCTGCCTGCTGCGGGATTTGAAGTGGTATCCCCCGTTGAGGCTGAATCTGCCCCTTGCTCGGCTTCTCCGCTCGGCTGAGTATCGTCCGCCTTATCGGTAGAAGAACCTGCAGAGCTTCCTTCAGACGTACCCTCTGAGCTGTCACCAGCTGTACCTTCGCCATCCGGCTCCTCATTTCGGTTGAAACTCTCCCATTCACCCTCAGCATTGAGCTTCTGTGTAGTACCATCTTTCAAGTTCCATTGGAGAGTGTCCGTTTGCAAAGCGTTGCTGTCCGTTTCGTCTCTGTAACGGATCACCAACTGGGCAGGCGTCTTTGAACCGTCGTCCGCTTTGGATGCAGGAACGAGGTAGGCGATCTGTTCAGCGAGCTCCACCTCCGGTTCAGCGGGAACAACGGGCTCCTGTGTCGGTGGAGGTGATGCCTCAGATGTCTCCGCCTTATCGCTCATCAAAGCGTACGTGCCTCCAGCAATACCAATAATCAGAATGACAATAACCGATCCTAGAAAAAGGTTCTTCCTTTTACCTGTCAGCATGCGTACCAGCGGGGAAGACAACTCTGTTTTGGCGCGGTCGTAGGCCGGCTTCATCGTCTTGCTTGCTCTGGCATAATAGGGTTTGAAAGCTGACTTTGACTTAAAAGCTTCGCGATCATGGGCCTTGAAATAGGCCACGATTGCATCCGAGTATCCCTTATGTGCGTTAGAGCCGCGAATAAACAAGCGTTGAGTCCCCGACCACTCCATAAATTGATACAACACTTCTGTACGTCCTGAACTACTATAGATAAATTCAATCAGGCCTGGATAATCGAGTCTGTTGCTGCCGCTGCCACCGCGATAGAAAGCCAGCGGCAGTGCTTCAAATGCAGCCGTATCTGGGCGATCACGAAGCTCTCCGGCAAGCCAGCGACGCGTCCAGCGCTGGAGCTCATTACGTTCGGCCAAAGAGAGAGATTCCAGCTCCTCTTCGTCACTCCCCTCACCGCTAAGCCATGCTCTCGCTGCCAGCATCATGTTTGTACGCGCAGATACATCTGAGCCCTGGCGAGCAGCCCAGTCCCGAACCTCGTTTCCGTGCAACAAAATATCAATGCTTAACAGCTGTTCACGGTTAACCCGCTCCAGATCGAGATCCTGTATCATAAACAAGTTAATGACGTAAGCCAGCTTATCTGCGAGCCGGGTTAAATCCTCCTGATACGCTGGTGGTTGGACAGCGGACCCAGGTCCACCTTTCCGATTAGCACGAACTGAAGCTCCAGACTGGCCAATTCGGGCGGTAATACCCGTGTCTAGGGAGCCTGCAACTGGTACACGATCCAAGATACTAACCCGCTTAAGTGCCTCATTGGCAGACTGAACAGGGTTGGGCGCAGAACACAAACGTTCACGCAGCTCGGTTGCTGTCCGTTCCAGCAAGAAACTATTGTGGATGGCAGACGGGTGAGATGTAATCCATCTCTGGATCACTTCCACAACATCGGCGGCTGATTCCGTGCGTTTCAGCTGATTATCCAGATAGGGCTCGAACAGCAGCTTGGTCAGTGATTCGTTCGCCAGCACTTTGTCGAAGAAAGCACGGCTTAACAGGCTGTCCCGATCCAGCAAGCCATACAGCTCCTGCACGGCACGCATACGTTTCTGCGAACGGGCGTTATTAACACCATAGATGAAATAATCCACGATTCGGGACTGTACGACTGGCGCAGCGACCCGGAAATACTCCCCGATGCGTGCTGCAACCGATTCTTCAGGTACATTCTCCCGTTTGACGCTGTCCAGCTCACGACTGAGCAACGTCAGGAACAACTCGTTCAAACGAGAGCGTTGCTGTGCTCCGCCTTCCGGTTTCAAGTAGGTGAGCAACCCACTCAGGACATCGCTTTTGTTATCCAGATACAACTCTTCCATCCCCTGCTCCAGACGATAGAACATAGAAAGTTCCCCGTATGCTTCAATGGAGAGCTCCCGTCCAGGTTCCATTCCGGACAGCATCTCATCCGCAAAAGCATAAAATGAATCGGCAGCCGCAGGTTCGTGCAGTAGGGTCCAGGCGAATTCCGCATAAGGAAGCTTCGCCACAGATGCATCTGCATGGGTAACTCTGCCCGATACCAGATCAAAGGTAAAATCCTTCTCCGTATTCCGATCCTTTGGACGCAGCGTGCCCCGCTCCACGAACTGAATATGGATGCCTTTCTTTGCCTGCGGCTCCTTCGCAAACGTCATAAAGCCGAGCTGCCGCCGGAACGCGTAAGGCAGCGCCGTATATAACAAACGCAGCAGTCCCTTGGCTCCGGCTGTAACTTCCTCAGCGGGCACATCTAGCGCAATGTATACCTTCCGACGTGTAGCTACAGCTTGCATGACGGCGTAGAGCAGGCGTTTGAATACCACCTCGTCCATTTTCAGAGCGGCAAAGATCTGACTTGGAGAGCTTTGTCCAACACCAGCTGCTCGTGGCAATTCAGTAAGCGCAGGCAGCACTGTGCCTTGTTCGATGTCATAGGACGTGGCGAACACAGCATCCAGCCAGCCGCCTTGTTTCATCTGCTCTTCCGAGCGTTCGGGAGACAAAACATAGTTATGGGCGAAAAAAGCGCTGCGCAGCCCGGTGAAATCAGCAGACTGGTACACATTTTGCCCAAGTATCGTCTCCCCGCTCTCCAGATGCAGCAGATGAATGGACGGGGGAAACTTCGTCTCATCCTTCTCACTCCGGCCCGCCAGCTCCGCTGGAGCGTCATAGACGCAGTAGGGATGAAGCACTTTTTTGATAAAAGAAGGGTCAAGTCCCGGCGATGCGGCAACCGTATCGAACCCCTCCGTTGTGCGAAACACCCCGCGCCGCTCTCGAGTGTACAGCTGTTGTTCAATTGGCGGGGTCATGGAAGAACGCATCATCCCACTCTCCCCTCAATGTACTTCAGCTTGTACAGCAGCCAGAGGAATGGCTCATCGACACGGATTGGACTGACCACACCTTGCAGCTTCATATCCACCGGATTGCTTCCCAGCGCAGACACCGCAAAGTAAGCCGTATCCTTAAAGTACACATCCATCGTGCCTTTGAACGGACGGTCCACCTTCTCGATAAAACGCCGGATCTCCCCGTCGATATTCTCGAATTCGGTCAGGTCAAACCAGTCGCGGTGCACCATGTTGCGGAATACATTACTGTTGGATTTGATATAATCGCCCTCATCATCCTTGAGGGAATGCAGCATGTCGCTTTTGGTGAGTACAACAGCTGTCGGAATATTCGTCTTGGCTTTGTCTTGGTACGCGATAAAGTCACCGAACATCGTTAACACCACATCACGTGGCTCATCGTATCTTGGCGTCCACTCGCCTGGCTCGTTGCCGAGGTTGATGCGGATTTTGTCCCGGATGGAACGAATCTGAAGCGGGTCCACCATGAACAGAATGCCTGCCGAGTTCTTGATATGCTGCCCGTGAAGTCCCAGATAGTCCTGCTCCACCATACCTTCACCAGCGACGTCAAAGAACACCAGTGTCAGCGGAGCTTTATCTTCATCCTTGAACACAAATTGGAAAATAAACGGCTCCTGCAGCTTCTCCTTCTGCGTTGAATCCAACAGATCGCCCCGCTCGAATAGCGGTTCTTCATAATCTGCACGGAACCGGCGGCTAATCTCCGCGTTCAGCGGCATGCAGGCCGCATCAAAATGATCGGCTGTGTAATGCTGCAATGTATGAATCAATGAAGTCATGTAGACGGATTTACCCACCTGGGATGCCCCAATAATGGAAATGATATTGCTTGGTGCTTTGCCTGCCGTGACAGGCAGCTCGTTATGGCACTGTGGACACAGCCGGCGCCGTGTAACCACACCGTAACGATCGTTCAGTCCCATCACAATGTTATCCGAATAGATGCGATGTTCCTCAGGTACATCATGCGGAGCCAGCACGGCCTCCATATCAAACACCGTATCCAGTCCAAACCGTTCGCGATATCGATTCAGCTTCGCATCTTCCCCAAGTGCGTAGTCCTCATCGTCGTCGCGATGATGTGCAGCACGGAACACAACCTCCTCCGGTGAAAACTTGCTGAAACAATACGGACATACGATATCGTAAAACAACGGCCGCTCTTCCGGCTGCTGTCTCTTCAAAAACCGACTAAAAAAGCTCATAGCCGCTCCCCTCCCCTGATCAGTTAGACAAAAAGCCTAACTATCTAGTCTGATATAAGCCTATAGGCGGCTCCATACTTTGGTCCGTCCGTGAAGAATAGTCTCACGTAATCGTCCTTGGCTACCTCAACCGGTGGCATCTCATTTCTCCCGGGAGCAAAATCACTCACAAAAGGGTACACCGTGCCATCTTCCTTATTCAACGGAACCCCACCTTGTTTGCGGACATAACAGAGTGCCTCCTTCGGAACAGGTGCTTCCGTTGTAACGGTCATCAGTACACTTTTTCGTTTCTGAAAAAAACCGCTCTTGTATCGGATCGAAAAGCGAATATCCGCCTTGCCTGCACTGGCAACGACCGTGTTGTCTCCATCACGCTGACGCACCAGAACTGGCCCGTCCTCCTCCATCTGACACACATACACTGTATAACGGATGGCACCAAAACCCGTGATTCGATCCATATATCCATTGCTCGCCTTATATTCTTCTTTTGTGTATAACTTCAGCTTGCCCTGTGCAGCCTGTTCCTCGGTACGATCATCACCCATCATATCGAGCTCCAGCCGTTCAACATATACAGCTTCCACGCTCTCTGGCCAGAGCCAGCGAAGTGTACACTGGCTCTCGTCCACTGCAAGTGTCAGTCTGCGAATCAGGGGCGCTGAAGGGTCTGCATCCGTAAAACGCATCTATCGCCTACCTCCAGACGTCAAAATCCTTTGCTGCGCGAATCTCTTGCCCGCTGACCGAATCCTTCCACCGAATTGGTTCCTCCACCAGCATCGCGACGCCCACGCGTCTTCCGCGGTGTATTCTCCTTGATCGGAATAATCCAGCTGAACAGGGTTAACACACCAGATAAGATGAGCATCGCTCCGAATCTTACAAATGTATCACCCACCGTTGATCCGTCCAGTCCCCATTCGAGCAGAAGTCCGGCCAATAAACCAGACACGGCACCACCAATTCCGAAACTGAGTGCGAGATGACGGTTATCGAATACAAGTCCGAGCGACACGCCCAGCGCGACACCAATCAACAGTAAGACAGCCACTCGGAAAATAGCCAGATACGTACTGTGCTCCATCATGCCTGTACGTTCGGTCACCAGCGTTCGTTCATCAATCGTATCGTAAATTTGCTGGAATGCCAGATTAAGTCCACCGGAATCTGGTACATCATAGTACATACCGCCCGTCTGCTGTGCAATATGACGCAGCAAGTCGGTTCCGGAAGGGTCCACCAGACTCAGCCCCACCGTATTGACGGCAATCTGTTCATTTGCATACTCAGACAAAATGCTAGATGTGTCTGCATCACTGAATCCATCGGATAGCAGAATCGCTACCGTTCCGCGTTTCGGGTCCTGTTTGCCCTTAATCTGCTCCATCGCTTCCCGCAGCACTGCATCGAAATTAGTTCCGCCCGAGGTCGTCACGATGCCATCAATTTTGCTGTACACCTCATTTTTGGCAGCTTCGCTGTCCAACGGGGTGAACGGCTGAAGCAGCTCGGGTTGATCATCAAAGGTAATCACCGCCACCTGTTTATCGCTTTCCATTTGGCTAATCAGTGTTTTGGCCGCTTCAAAGCGACCGTTATCTGGGTCTGTCTTACTCATACTGCCCGAGTTATCGATCATCAGCACGATATCCTTGACTTGCTTCACACCGCCTGGGTTAATCTGATACAGCAATTGCAGGGCAAGTCCGACGACAAACAATAGCGCCAGCGTTGCCGGAACAAGCAGTTTCCAGGATAGTCCCAGATATCGCAGCTTCCAGGAAGCTCCGTTCAGCTTTGGCGAGATCATCTCTGCGAGTAAACAGAATAATCCCACGCTAAGCGCCAACACGCCAAAGTATAATCCCATCAGCAATAGACGGGGCATTTCCCCGAGCCACTGACGCAGCATGATTTCTCCAGCCGCAAAGCCCACAGCTCCGCCAATCAGGCTGAACAGGACCAGGAGAAGATTGATTTTTCGCTGCATGTTTGCATGCATCCTTTCCAAAACAGCCGATGAACGGCTGAATTAATACAAGATGGGTTGATGAAAAATGAACGTATAATGTACTGGACGGAAACAGATGGATCGATCTGTACCTCCCTTCCGTCCATATAAGATACAGCCTTATGTTTTAACGCATGGGTGACAGCTTCTCGGCCAGATCGGAGGGATGGAGCTCATAACCATTCTCCGTATACGAATCGTAATACACCCGACCATTGCGATACACCATCAGGTCTTCCAGATGGAAGCCTCCCATCAGATTCAGCTTCTCCACACCACTGCTTCGTTCTTCGTATACCACACCCAGCTTATAGATCCGTGACGTTTCTTCGGCATACGCCGCATAGTCCATGAAGGCACTATGGTGATCACCAAAGAAATATTTTTCTTCATAACGATGTTCCTGCGTATAGTCGAATACTCTTACCCGAACGACCGCCTGCTCCTCCAGTGTGCGATACAATCGGCGGAACAGATCATCACGGGTCAGTACATTTTTGTCCCCATAGGTAATTGTAACATTCGCCCGCAACAGCAATTCTTCTTCGAAAGGTACCCGGAGCGGTTCTGCTGTAAGCAGCATCACATGACATACCTCCATCAGACGTTGCAAGAGTCGCTCGTTTCCTTCTGTGGCAAGCCGGTTCATATCCCCCATATGGCGGTCCTCAAACCAGACATCCCGTCCACGCTTTGCCTCCAAATCTGCGATCAGCACTTCCGTCACTTTGCCGTAATACTCCATTACGTTCTGACCGATATATTCATCTGCAGCCGCTATGCTCTCTACCGCTGTCTCACGCAAAACACGTTCCAGCGTTGCCAGTGTCTCCGTTACACTCCGGCTGAACGTATGCAGTTGTTCCATCTCTGTGTCGTAGACACGAAGCAGCTGCAATTCATTCTCCAGACGCAGCAATTCAACTTTGGGCACATACACACGCTCCAGCAAACAATCGATCAGGTTGCGCACGTTCTGTTTGTCACGGAACAACGCCCGTTTGAACGACTGATCCTCTACCCGCTCCTGCTGACGCTGCTCAAGCAAGGCACGTGCAGATTCAAGTTGCACCGATTTATCACGAATCAGTCCAAGCAAAGCCTCACGCACGCTGCCGAACCCATTGTCACTCCAGGCAGCCCACTGAAAATAGCCAACCTCAGGATGCTCCGTGCGCGATTGCTCAGCCTTACGACGAAGGGAGTCTTCTGTGCTGCGCTGACGTACTCGTTCCTCCGCAAGACGGACCACATTATCACGGAAATACGCCTCTGCCCCATGCCCGAACAATGCTCTCTCCGCTTCACGCAGCGAGAGCGGCTTCAGATCGGTGAAGCTGACGTTATGCGTCATAATGCCGCTCATGCCGCTCACCAGATCCTCATCGGGAAGAATCCCTTCCACTTTACGTTCTACCGAAGCCCCATCCAGTCCGAAAAAGGCGAGCTTGTCCTTGATGCTCCAATCGGGTTCCTGCCGCATCCGTTCAAGCAAATAACGATACAGATGATACAACACCGCGAGTGCAATGGGTTTGTTCGGCCGTCTAATCTCGGCAAAACCTGCACTGGCATAACCATGCTGATCCGAGGTCGTACGGATGTTATTTTTGAACGACGTATTGTTATACGTGTTGGCCCCCGTGCTTGATACGGAACCTGAGCTATCTGCATCCTGCTTCCGATTCTTGAGCAGACAGATTCGGCAGATGATCTCGGCATTTTCGATCCACCCGCCGGGTACGCCGGTTCCCCGCTCGTTTTTGTCTGACAAAATATATACGAGATCGAATAACGGAGAAGCGGGATGTACAACCGGAATGGAGATACCGTCCTCCGTAACCAGCAGATTGCCACTGAACGTATAGTCCAGCCCCTGCATGTAATCCAGTTCCCGCAGAAAAGCGAGTCCCGCCGCACTTGCATATCCAAAGGAATCGACCTGCTCCATCTCGCTGACCAGCACATGCAAATCGGTCTGTACCGACTTGAAGGATTGAGCCAGTATCGTCTCGGTCAGCTTGGTAAGCTCAGGCAACAACACATTCAATGGATCATCTGCCCTGGTTACAACGGTCACGTAGATTCGATCGAACGATGAATATAGGCGTCCGTATTCGGCAATACGATTACTCACCCGCCGCAAGGTACGATTCAGACCAAAGAGTGCCTGATCTGAATCGTGGAAACTGCGATGCACATCCTTGCGAAGCGTTTTGGAAGGTCGATCCGTCTGTATGGTGGACAAGGGAAGCACGTGACGGGTCACCTGACCATCATCAGAAGTGCTGCCATTCCTTGCATCACTCCCGCCGTTAACACGCGCATATCCTGAATGAGCACCATCGCTGTAATGGTCATGCTTCGTTTGCGCGGTGTCATGGTCACGATGTCGGGCATGCTCCTGATTTTCCGTTCCAATCTGTACATAGACTACGCCTTCTCCGTTATCCCACTTCAGCCGGTTGATTTCCTGGACAGCAGACACTGCCGGAGCGACCTGGTCACCCACGAACAAGAACAACGCTGGGTAATGGATGCTGCTTCGACCATCACCCAGGCTGCCTTGACGCTCCTGCTCTGTTGCATACTGTGCTGCATACTTCTCCAGATTGCGCTTCAGAGCATTGTTCGAGCTGAACTCCATCCCGGCCGCCATCTTACTTCAGCCTTCTGCGAATGTCATTCAGTTTCGATGACATCGTTCTGTAGAACTGGTAGATGTCTTCCCCGTTCGCCAGTTCTACTCGCTCGTATTCCAGACGATCACGGGATTCCATGAACAATGCAGCCAGATCATCCAACTTCGTAAGCAGTGGCGTGATATCTTCAGAAGCGGTCAGGTCGTTATCACGGCGGGACGCTTTGCGCAGCAATGTGCTGCGATCCTTCTCCGCGAGTCCACGGAAGTTGCCAAACACTTCATATTCGGCAAAGTTACGGCTCTTCATCAGGTTCGCAAACGGCTCCCACGCGTCTTCTTCCGGATCACGGTCATAGACGTACAGCGCGCCTTTCTTCACGATGGTATCGGTGTATAGTGCTTCGATGAAGCGGTCATACCACTGCTCCTCGTCCTGATGCTGGGCGAGAATGCCTTCCAGCTCGGCGACTTTGGCTGAGATAGCGTTCATCTTCGCCAGTTCTTCACGTACCCGTGCGATCAGCTGCGGGGAACGCACCAGGTTTTCTTTGGCCATATCTTCATTAATACTTCCGAAAATGTCCTTCACCGACACCCGTGGCAAACCTTCGGATTGCAGGCGTTTCAATTCAATAACTGCCCGCTTCACTTCACCCAGGTTCGGCGTGGTGGACGTGAGGCGCATGTCGTAGGCACCCAGCTTAGCAGACAAGTCAAACGGTTCCGTTGTCACAATTGCATAGCGGTTGCTTGTATTCTCATCAATGGATTTGGCTGTCACAATGTTGTATCCGAGCGCCTGCTCGAATTCGGTACGTACACGGGCATTGTACTGCTTGACCCGGGCGTTCTCGTACACATCTCCCCATGATTTTTCTGGAATTGGCGACGGCAGATAGGTCCAGTTATTCTTTTCGGTTTGCACCAGATGGCGTCCGATACCTTCTTTGTCCAAAATGGTACGTTCATAACTTTCCTCATATACTTTGAGCGGTGTATACACAAACAGTGGTACCCCGTTGCGAGTGTTCAGCCAGAAGATCCGGTTGCGCACTTCACTTTCCTTAACGGTAAAATGGGATTTGCCCACCGCATTGTTCTGATAATTGCGAATCCCTCTCAGAATGCCCGGCGCCTGTGCTGGTACCGATACGAATCCCCAGGATGGGAAATGCAGACTGCCTGTGCTGTTGCTCAGATTGAACACCGGAACCGCCTCATCATCCAGTTTGCCTGCAATGAAACGTTCCACGAATTTCTCGACAGACTCGTCCTGTCCATATTTGATAACCAGGAAGTCCTCCATCGAGCGGGTAATCAGATCGCCGAACTTCTCAGTCAGGAAATCAGAGATGGAGCTGACGATATCGATCTCGTTTTCTTTCACCCACTGGCTGGAGTTCTCCAGCAATTCACGCGAGAAGTCACGGATCAGATCATCCGTATCACGCTTGTCCAGCAGTCCATCCACCACACTGACGATATCCGGCACACTTACAACGTTCCAGTAATACGTTTTGTTGCCTTTGTGATCAGACTGTTCTTCGCCGCGTGTCAGGATATCCCCGTTTTTGGAGAAGATCGAGCTGAGTGCGTTCAGCGTTTCAGTAAATACGTTATAAATGCGGCTGTTCTCCTGGTTCAGCAATTCGTACAGGTCTTCGTAGAACTCAATCATCTGATCATTGCGTTCCACATCGGCATGCAGCCAGTACTCATGAATTTTTGCTTCAATATAAGCATTCTTCTTCTTCTCTTTGGAGACGAAAGCACTCTTCGCATCGCCCAGCTTCTCTTCGGACTGCTCCTGAGCGGCCTCAATGTCACGCGGAATGCGGAAGGCATTCTCACGCAGGGTTTCAATGTACGACTGAATCATCTTCAGTACACAGAAGCCTTTTTCCGTGTAGATCAGACGGGAGACATAGAACGGACCCTGTTCAGGATGCAAAAACATACGCCGGATCTGTTCGGTGAACTGACCCGCAATCTCTCCCGGCAGCTGCTTCTTCGCCTTGATATATTCCTCACGGGCACGAGCCAGGAAGTTCTGCTCCAGTTCGGTGTCCATGTTCACGACCTGTGATTTCACCACATTGCCATAGGACAGACGCTCACTGTTCTGGTAACCTGGCAGCGGCTCCGGCACACGGGCTTCAAAGGACTTGACCACACTTTCGAGATCAATGCCCAGCTTGCGGGCAAACTTCTCGGTATCCTCCTGGTTCGGCGCTTTGGAGAACATGGTGTTCATTTTGTCGAACATGCGGTAAGCCAGATAAGTCGTCATTTCTTCAATCGGCAGTACCGCTGAGGATGCACCGATAATGTTGTAATCATAGTTGGCCGGATAGGCTTTGTTCATCTGAGCAATGTTCGTGCGAATGTTGCTAATATAATCGTGGATGGCAAACTCCTCGCCGGATTGCTTTTCCTCACTCGCCATAAAGTTGGTGATGTTCTCGGCGGTGACGTTCATGCAGTAATCATAAGCATTCTCCAGCAGTTTGCCTTCCGTATTGGTTGCAGAAATCAGATGACACAGGTTGAACGGCGGCAGCGGTGAATTAACGGTCAGAATATTGCCATATTTCTGAGAGAAACGCTCCCCCCGGCTATCCACGTTCATCCAATAATCCAATTCCTTGAGCGCAGCGTATCCATTCTTGCGGATGTACTCACGAGTGTGCTCACTCAAGCTTTTGTTGGACAGGTTCACGTCTGGGGTGAACAAATATCCAAGCGTATTCACGCGGTCAATCCCGGCAGAGCCGTGATCACGTTCGATAATTCCGCGCACGATATAAGAGATATCAAGGAAGCAACCACTGCCCGTACCACCGGAAAGACCAGTCAGCAGGAACACCATCAGTTTTTTGTTGGTGCCTACAGATAATGTTTTGATCTTTTTGTCGATCGCCTGCACGACCTGGTTAATCTTCGTGAACAGCAGCAGGCGTCCAGCCTGACGCACACCTGCGGCGCCGTTCATGCCATCGGTGATGCTCAGCTCCGGAGACAGCCAGTCCGTAATATACGGCTCCAATACGCTGCGGTTCTGAAGCAGTCCGCCAATCTCGGCATTGGACAGCAATACAAATTCATTAATTGGATCAAGTCCGATGCCTTTATACTTCTTGGCGCGATCCTGTTCGTTCGTTTCAAAAGCAAGAAACTCCACGTTGGACGGTTTATCCATTTTTTTCTTGGATACCGGGTCCTGTGGCAGCTTGAAACGTCGGTTAATCTGGTATTTAAGGCGCAACAGCGCATCAATACCTGTTCCTCCAAGACCGATAATCAGAATCGGGTTATCAATCGTATCGACTCTGATTTTCTCACTGACAATCCCTCCGCCAAGCGATACATCCAGTTGCTGAATATGTTCTCTAACAATCGGTTTCATTCCAAGTCCTCCCTTATTTAAACCAGTTGGGCTAAAACTCATTACACTTGCCACTCCGATGACAGAGTAACCTTCCGATCGCTGTTATCCCCAGATTTTTTCAATTCACTTTTACAAAGTGAAAATCCGGGGATAAAGGCGAACGCTTCGCTTCTTCAGGTTTTCTCTGTCCTCTCCGTTCTCGTGTAAACAATTATATCCAAATTAAAATGCATTCCTTTTAAACCAAATAATCAAATTACACCAGATACTCAATTAAAATCGTTTTGTCCGCCTGTTGCAGCGGAATGCTCAGTCGGTCACCGTTCTTCAGTTCAACGCCTGAGCTTGCATCAACGGTACGGCCGGATTTCTCCAACGTTCCGCCAGCGGTGTTACGGATTATAATTCGATCCCCATTGCTGGGCGTAAATACATACTTCTCAGTTTCCTTCAATTCAGGGTCCAGCTGTAACAGCTGGTGCAGATGGAATCTGCCCCGGAAGGATGCCAGCTTTTTATATTGCGGGTACGACTTGTCCCCGGTATTCTCATCGCGAATTTCGACAACCATCTGTCCGACAAATCCACGGTTTTTGCGTTTCAGCCAGCCTAGCAGGAACCAGACACCCACAGCTACCACGATCAAGGCGATCACGCCCAAAATAACAGGCATCCATGGAAACGGCTTGTCCTGCTCGCCCGCAGGTGTCGTTGGCTGAGTTCCGCTACCGGCTGCTCCGCCCGCATTGATCGTAATTGGAGCACTTTCCCGGTAGAAGCTGTCTTCTTCTGCACGGATTACAAGCTCGTAGTTATGGTTGTCCGGCACTTCAAACGTTCCGGCGAACCCGGAGCCCGTGTTTTCGAGCGGCTGCTCCGTGCTTTTGCCTGTATCCTGATCGTTTACGACCAATGTTGCCTTCATATCAGCGTACAGGTCATTATCCTGCAGCGGCTGTCCTCCGTTCTCCAGCTTGGCGGTCAGATTCACTTTGTCGCCCTTCGTATAGGACTTGGTCTTAATTGGGTCCACAACGAGCTGGAGATCATAGTTGAACAACAGGTTGATATCGATGCTGTCTTTCGGAGCCCCTTTTACCCGAAGTTTCCAGTCGCCTTCCTGAGGCTTGAGCAGCTTCACCAAGGAATAACTCTTCGAAGTCGAGAGCTTGGCTGCGTCAGAGTTGAGATCTACGGCCTTGCCCGAAGGATCGGTCAATTCAATCTGGACTTGTTTTGAAGACATGATCGAGATGTTGGCTTCAAGTACACTGTCGTTCGGTACGTTCACGGTAACTTCCTGATAACTGCCGTTTCCTGTAATGGAGGGCAGCTTCACGACATTCAGTTTGGCATGATCGGCGAAAATCTCACTCAGAATCTGTGGCAGATCATCCGGTGTATCTGTGATAAAAGACTTGCCTCCGGTCTGCTGAGCCAGATCTGCAAGTGCGTCCTTGTTCAGTTTGCCGTCTGCGTTCAGTCCAATCGTATAGACGGGAATCCCCTGATCCTGTGCTTCTTTGACGGCCTTTGCCAGATCCGCATCGGATTGAGACTGGGTGCGACCTTTGGTTTTGTTAAAATCGTTGTTGCCATCAGCCAGCAGCACGATCATTGGCGAGTGAGATGCGTCTGCCCCATGGTTCAGCACATTCACCGCTTCAGCCACTCCGACAGAGATATCGGTATATGGCCCTCGGCCGAGCTGATCAATAAAATCTTTCAGGCTGCTCTTGTCCGCATCGGACTGAATCTCCAGCAATGCCTTTTCCCGCTCCACCTGATCGGTGTAAGCGACAATCCCTACCTTGTCCCCCTGGACCGGCAGCATATCAATAAACATTTTCATGGCTTCATTGCTGATCTTGTCACGGTCACTTGTATTCATTGAATTACTTACATCGGCTACAAGTACCGCATCGATTCCGCTTGTCTGTGCCTGAGCCGCTGCAGCATGTGGCAGCAACGCCTGAGGTAGCAGCAGCGTTAGAAATGCCAGCAGAACCAGAGTTCCGCTGAGCCAGCGTATTTTGCTTGTCCGCAGCATTGGGTGTACTCCTTCACGTTTGAGATTAAAATGGGAATAGTTTATTATAGGCGTCAAGCCTTAAGGAAATCTTAACAGTCTACTAATAAATTCTGAAAAGCACCCCTATCTTCAGTTACAGTTTTGTAATGACTGACAAAAATCGACGAATTCATGCCAGTAGCTGGAACAAAAGTTCCAACTATGGAAATATGATATAGTTATTGCCAGCAAACTGCAATATAACGACGCTTGATCAGTAAACATTATAACTACGCATATTTTAATTATGCCTAGAAAGGAACGGATTATGGTTACATACGGATGCCTCGCCATATTGTTTCTTTTTGTCATTATAAAGGTGATTGCGTTCCTGCTTCATCGGCGCAAACCCGTTTCAAGGGAAGATGCCGATCGAACCCTCTACACTATTCTGAATGGCGAGCGTGATTGAGCATGAGCAATAAACAAGTTGTATCCATCAAACCTTTTATAAGAACAACGCATGCATTTCAAAAGTTGCGTGTCTGCAAGCGGTGTGGCCAGTATACCTGCCTGTGGGAGGATCACTGTACTGCCTGTGGACGCGGCACCCTTGCCACAGTGGAAGAACGCGCCTCTTCCCGCGTCAAACGTCGGATTGCACGCGACTTGTTTATCACGGTAATCCTTGGTGCAGCAGCCACCTATTTTGGTGAAACCATAGACCAAACGATGGCGGCGGCCAGTGTCTCCCTGCTGCTTCTGGCTGGATTGATCTTCATGCAAAAGCGATCCTTCCAAGTGGAACAGCAGCGTGAACTTAAACGCATGCTGCGTCAGGATGAGGAAGCGATTCGCCAAGGCATTAACCGGAATTGGGCTCTTGTCGCAGAAGCACGCAAGCAGGATGAAGCGCTAGCCTATGAAATGCTCAGGGAGATCGGTTCACTCGTCTATAACGACCGGATTCGTCTGCAGCAGGTTGCGCTGCTGCAATCCTTCGTGCTGCGCAGTGATATGGACCTGCAGCTCAAACCGCTGCTGCTGCACAGCTTCGAGCGGCTGCTTGCTGAATATATCGGTGAAATCGCACGGCTGAAGCCCGAATTGGTCCGTGAAGATGCGATCCGGTATATCGCCACGTACGAAGTGAATATTTTGCAACTGCACAACGGGATTCAGATTCTGACGGCTGTAGCCGCCGCTGCTGTACGCAAGAGTAAATATATTGAGTTGTTCCCAAGTCTTATTACCCGCTACGCGCGCTTTATGCCCAAAGATCGGTTTATGCGGCTCTATCGAACTCTGGAGCTGTATCCTGGTAAGGCACGCGGTGGTCTGGCGGAGTCGGTTGGTCGGGTGTATAACGAGAAATATCGGGATTCGTACGCAGATATTCGTGTATAGAGCTGATGTATATGGACTCGAAATGTAAATTAGTGCAAACTCAATCCCTGTATATAGACGAACCAAAATTCGTTTACCCCTGCATGCATACTGGATTCACACGTGACATTGTATAGTTTTTATCATATAAGCTTCTACGAAAAAACACCCCATCCTTAGGTCTAGGATGAGGTGTTTTGATGTTTGGAAAATGTATGGCGTTCTTCCAGACTACTTGCCATAGGTTTTATCGTTATTACCGCCCGCGACGAGAATCGCGGCGGTCGCTCTTGGCCGGCCCGCGTCCTGCGGAGTCCGGTCGGCGTGAACCTTCACTGCTGCGCCCGGAGCTGCGCTTGTCGGCGCTACGGCCGCCCCAGCCGCTGCTGCGCTCATCGCCGCTGCGACCTGCACCACGCCCGCCTTGACCCGCTGCACCGCGACTGCTGTCGCTGCTGCTGCGCGCGGAACCACGGCCTGCGCTGCGCTCGTCGCCACTGCGGCCGCCACTACGACCACCGCTGCGTCCACCTTCGCCGCCACGGGAACCACCACGACCGCCACGTCCGCCTTCGCTGCGGCCGGTACGACCTGCGCCGCGACGGGCACTGCCTGTCCCAGCGGAGCGTCCGCCAGAACGTTCTTCATCACCCTGACTGTTGATAGAACGTCTATTTGCTCCAGTTGATGCTACCGGACCTTCACTTGTCCACTGGATACGGGACAGCTTCTGATTGGTGCCTTCCTCAATACGAGCAAGCTCCGGTCTGTCGTGCTGTGTTGCAAATGTCACGGCAAGACCCGTGCCGCCAGCACGACCCGTACGGCCGATCCGGTGGATATAGCTTTCCGCATCATGCGGCATATCGTAGTTGAATACATGCGTTACGCCTTCAACATCCAGTCCGCGTGCCGCAACATCCGTAGCAACGAGGATTTGCAATTTCGCGTCGCGGAATGCTTTCATTACGTTCTCACGCTTGGATTGAGACAAATCACCATGAAGTTCATCGCTCGCATAACCTGCTTCACGCAGATCTTCATTCAGCTTGGATGCACGGCGCTTGGTCCGGCAGAAAACAATTGCCAGGTACGGGCGATACGTATCAATCATGCCGCGAAGTGCCTCAAGTTTGCCACGATCCGTGCACTCCAGCACCTGCTGGCGAATCTGATTGATCGGAATCACGGACTTGGAGGATACCTTCACATCCTCCGGGTCTTTCATGTAGTTCTTCGCCAGGTTGCGAATGCCTTTCGGCATCGTTGCCGAGAACAGCATTGTCTGACGTTTGTGTGGCAGTTCACTAAGGATGGTCTCAACATCATCCAGGAAGCCCATGTGCAGCATTTGGTCGGCTTCATCCAGCACAAGTTTCTTAACATTATCCAGCTTCAACGTGCCACGACGCAGATGGTCCAGGAGACGTCCCGGCGTACCAATCACGATCTGTGTGCCGTTTTGCAGCTTGCGCAGCTGTTTGTCCACATCTTGTCCGCCGTATACCGCGAGAACATGCAGCTTATCGTCGTTTGCAGTCAGCTTCTTCGCTTCTTCCGTAATTTGCAGCGCCAGCTCCCGCGTAGGGGCAATAATCAGTGCTTGCGGCGAGCGGTCGGATACATTAATTTTCTGAATAATCGGCAGCAAAAAAGCCAGTGTTTTCCCTGTACCCGTCTGTGCCTCAGCAATAATATCACGCCCACCCAGCAATACCGGAATCGAACGCTCCTGTACCGGAGTCGGCACGGCGATGCCCTGATGTTTCAGGATCTCGCACCATTCCGGGCGAATGCCCAGTTGTTCAAAGTTTGCCAATCGTTACACCTCTGTATATTCATTTAGATAAGTCCATTTCATAATTGCTTTCACTTGGCTTCAATCAAGACTAGTTTTCCGTATATCAATCATGATTATGAAATGAATTTTTTAAAAAGCAATCGGTCCGTTGCTCTTCTTCTCCATACCCTGTAGTTTACACGTTAGTCAAGCAAAACAAAAGGGGATCAGGCGTTACTTTCCTGCATTTGTCCACAAATGTCCCGGATCGTTGTGTTTAAAGCCTTAACGAATCATACAGACCTTATACCGCAGTCATGGAAACCTGTGAAATTGTGACGAACTTCAGCCACGCTATAGACCTCAACTAACTAAGCATTTTGCTGATATAAACAAAAAAGGGCCGTCCCTGTCATGATCCATCATGACTTGCAGGACAGCACCTATCATCTATCAATGATACTCATTTGGATTCAACTATAGCTATGAATTAGGAACTGTGCCCTTGCACCGTAGCAAATCCGCTCTTCTCAAGCAAACGAGAGCTTTCCTCGTTCAGTCCGCGCAGATGCACCGTTTTGCCCAGCTTCGCATATTTGAACTTCACTTTACCAATGGCAACAACCGCCGTATTATCCCAAATATGTGAGCCACCAAAATCAATCGTGATTTCCTGCGGATCAGCCTCAGCATTGAACTCATCGACGAAATGGGAAGATGAACCGAAGAAGAACGGTCCGTGGACCCGATAGACCTTCTGCCCTTGCTCCTCAAATGCCTGCACACGAATCTTGGTCTGTTTCCAACCAAAATGAAGCACACTAAGCACAACGCCGACCATCACACCGATAGACAGATCGTGGGTATACACCACAATGGCAACTGTGACTACCATAACGAAGGCTTCCGCACGTGGCACACGCGCAATGTTCTTGATGGAGCTCCAGTCAAACGTACCGATGCACACCATAAACATCACACCTACGAGTGCACCCATCGGCACCTCTTTCACCACACCACTAAGCAATAACAACAATATGGCCAGAAAAGCGCCAGCCGTAAATGTCGATAATCGACCTCGACCACCAGACTTCACATTAATAACCGACTGTCCAATCATCGCGCAACCACCCATGCCACCGAAAAGGCCATTAACAAAGTTGGCAATCCCCTGACCACGTACTTCACGGTTTTTGCTGCTCTTGGTCTCGGTCATTTCATCCACAATCGTTGCAGTCAGCAAAGATTCCAGCAAACCTACCAGAGCCATCGTGAACGAATACGGCAGCAGAATCATTAGCGTATTGAGGGACCAGTCGATATTCGGCAGATGGAACATAGGCAGGGTACTCGTAAGATTCCCCATATCACCTACGGTTTTGACGTCCAGATGTAATAGCGCCGTAATGATCGTCATGATCACTATAGCAATCAGTGGAGCCGGAACACTTTTGAAAAACCGTGGCAAAATATAAATGATCGCCAGCGTACCCGCTACCATCGCATACATGATCCAGTTCGCACCTGTGAAATGGGTCAGCTGAGCCATAAAGATCAGAATCGCCAGCGCGTTCACAAACCCGGTCAGTACCGAATGAGGCACAAATGTGATAAACCGACCAACCTTGAAAATCCCCAAAATAAACTGGATTATACCTGTCAGAATTGTAGCGGCGAACAGATATTCCACGCCATAATCCTTGACGAGTCCCACCATCAGTACCGCCATAGCGCCCGTTGCGGCCGAGATCATGCCCGGTCTTCCGCCCGCAATCGAGATCACGATGGCAATCGTAATCGAAGCATACAATCCCACCATCGGATCGACACCCGCAATGATCGAGAAGGCAATGGCTTCCGGAATAAGCGCCAGCGCTACCGTAATACCTGCCAGCACGTCCCCGCGAATGTTACCAAACCATTGTTGTTTTAAAGTATTCATATCGTCCTTTGCCGGTCCTCCTACGTATTTAAACTCAAATTTGACTTATCTCCTGAACGGCAATGGAATGGTTCGTCACTGAGCAACTACAACAAACAACACAAAACAGCGGAATACCCTCCCGCAAAAATGTGTCTATATAAGTTGAAAACATGTTGGATTGACCATGATCCGAATAAGTTATCCGATACCATGTCTGAACATGTCTCATCCGTTCCAGTGTGCACCTCTTATTTCCACTACAACATTCAGGTGTCTTGCTTTCGAGGCATCGTGAGCCAATCACAAGTTCTCTAGGTTTTCCCCTCTCAGAAAAACCGGGTCCGTTAATGTACTGACCTATTATTATAGTCCCAGAGTCTCTTCTACACGAACAGAGTATGTATCCGTAATTGGTATATTATCTTGTATTATCTCTTATATATGTAAAATATCTCAGTTATGCTCTGTTTATCTTGTTTAAATATTCCCCTCCATGCCCAAACAAAAAAAAGCCGCTAATGCTCCCCTGACAGGAAACTTAACGACTCTCTTGATTACGTCTACACTTAAAATCTCCCCGATTTAAATATCGAATAGAGCAAGAAGGCCACCATCAGAATGGCTACCAGAAAACCGATCTCAATGACCGGAATATCCCACAGCATGGTTGACTGGTGACTGATCGAAGAACCGATGATCAATCCAACCATAATGATACAAAATGCGAGCAGTACAATACTAAAAGACAGCCGATTACTGATCTGGTCCATTCTGCGCATGAGCGCATCCAGTTCGGGGACACTGATCTCCAACCTTAGCTTACCTTTGCTAATAATGGAAGACAATTGCCTTAACTGCCCTGGCAGACCCATGACACTTTCGGCCATATCCGCAGCACTGCGGAACAGACGGTTCTTGATCCTCCCAGGATTGAAGCGTTCCTTGATCAGCTTTCGACCAAATGGTTCTGCCATATCTACGATACTCAAGGAAGGATCGAGATGTTCGATGACACCTTCCATCGTGAGTAGCGATTTCCCTAGCAGCAGAATGTCGGCAGGCATCACAACCCGATGTCGCTGCGCCACGCCGAACAGATCATTCAATGCCTGACCCACGCTGATTTTGGAGAAGGGAATATCGTAGTATTTGCTGCGCAGCTTGTCCAGATCGTTATGAAGCCCTCGTAGATCCATATCATCCGGCATCATGCCCAGCTTCTCAATCGCCCGAATCATGCTGTCCGTATCTTTACGCATCAATCCGATAATGAGCGAAGCCAGGTGCTGCTTCATCTCATCGCTCAGACTTCCTACCATGCCGAAGTCAATAAAGGCAAGCCTACCATCCTTCAGAACCATCAGATTGCCCGGATGTGGATCGGCATGAAAAAATCCATGAATGAAAATCTGATTCAACAACGAATCCACCAGCCGCTGCGCAATGTTATTCAGATCATGCCCACGTTTAATCAACTCGTCACGGTCATTGAGCTTGATGCCTTCGATGTACTCCATGGTGAGCACACGAGAAGAAGTTTGATCCCAATAGATCAGTGGTATTTTCACTTTGCTATCCTGCTGATATTGCTGTGCAATCTTTTCCGTATTACGTCCCTCCACGGTATAATCCAGCTCGGCCATCAATGCCTGAGCGTACTCTTCTACCATTTGCGGGATCTGATATTGCTTCACCCAATCCCAGCGTTTCTCCGCCATCGCTGTCAATTCTCGTAAAATATCTAGATCGCGCTGAACGATACGCGATATGCCGGGCCGCTGAATCTTAATAGCTACGGCCTCACCGCTTCGGAGTTTACCCAGATGCACCTGTCCAATACTAGCCGCAGCCACAGGGGTATCCTCGAACCGGGAAAAGATCTCCTCCAGCGGTGTATCCAATTCCTGTTCCAAAATACCCCGTGCCGTCTCCGAGGAAAACGGTGGGACCTGATCCTGCAGCTTCACCAATTCCCGGATCACAGACTCGGGCAACAAGTCTGCCCTTGTGCTTGCCAGTTGCCCCAGCTTAACGAAAGCCGGCCCCAGCTCCTGCAGCACGAGTCGTATGCGTTCACTCAGCGTCTTGGTGGTGTGGGCTTCACGCGACATCCACCGCCGGGGTATGGCCAGCAGCTGGAACAAACCCAGCTCCTCGACCATATAACCGAAGCCATGACGCACCAGCGCCATGGCAATTTCCCGGTATCTGCCGACATGTTTGATTCGCACAGCCATCTACTCGATCTCGTTTCCTTTGAGAGGAGGAACTTCAAGTGGAGCTGGGGATACATCAGGTTGAAGCTGTGGTGTGTGACCCAGTTCCGCAAGCTTTTTCTCAAGGACGGCAACACGCTGTTCCAAACTGGTTACATCACTCTCGGATGGAACGCCCACTTCCTGAAGGACGCGCTTGACCTGTTCGTGAATCATTCTTTTGAACTGGCCCTGCTCTTCATCGCCCCGTTCCATCAGGCGTTCAACCAACGCTTTGGATTCACCAGGCGCCAGTTCCCCTCGCTTAACCAGATCATCCACGGTTTTCTCAATTTTCTCCTTACTTACAACAGTAAGACCGAGCCCTAACGAGATTGCCTTTTTGAACAAATCGCTCATTCTTGTCATCCTCCTCTTCGTTGATCTCTATAGTATACCCCTAATCAGCTGCTCACAAAAGAAACGGTACGGCTATACGTAGCGCGCAGCCCATTTTCCTGCCTGCAGAATTAACTGACGATAGGTTTCATGGGCAAAAGATGGTACATGATGTCCTGGCATCAAGTAAACAATGCGTCCAAGACCATATCTATGCGCCCAAGCTGCGGGCTTCGGCCCTTCTTCGGATTGATACTCCAGCAGAATTTTCGTTTCGGCAAATGAACCGAACTCGAACTGATAAGGCTCTTCCTCCATCGTAAATCCGGAAATGCCTTCCGTCACTGGATGGCTCTCTGCAGTTACTGTGAACTCTAGTGGGGCATAAGGTGGATGATGCAGGAATTTGGCACCGATCATCTGCTTCAGCTCATAACGATTTTGGAGCGAAATTCCGTTATGTATAATGACCAGTCCACCTCCATTACTAACATAGGACAATAAGCCTGCCGTCTGCTGTGGAGAGACTTTCCCCTTCCAATCATCCATGTAACAGATACACACATCAAATCCAGTTATATTTTCTTGCAGCAGCATGTTGCGATTCTCACTGCACTGCACAGTCATAGTATCGTGAAAAATCCGACTAATTTCCGCATCCACCCCTTGCAGCGGATGCCAGTCCGGATGAGTATAATCACCAAGTAATAACGCTTTTTTACGATGATCCATCAATAAAAACTCCTTTCAAATTACCTCTAACAGAATTACCAAGGAAGGGTATCGCCCTTGTAATCTACATACGCGGGCTGATCGCCCATGAACTCCTTATGGCGATCGATGAGTGCTGTGATATGCTGAGCCGATTGATCTGGCGTAAGGTCTGCATCGGTATTTAATTCCCCGCTCATATAACTCTGTACCCAGCCGGGATGTATCAGCATCACTTGCCCACCCTCATTCTTCAGACCATTATGCACAAGGCGGGCCTGCATGTTTAACGCAGATTTGGACATACAATAGGCAAACCATCCATCCCGGCTGCACTGCTCAATACTGCCTGCCTCCGAAGATATATCGACGATCAGCTTGTTTGTCCCTTGAAGAAGGAGGGGCAACAGGGCATGAGTCACACGCAATGTCCCCAAGGTATTTACGTTGAATACTTCTGCCATCTCCGCCATATTTAACGGTCCGCGGATATGATCCGTAATACTTCCTAGTATAGCCGCATTATTGATAAGCATATCCAAATGCTCTGTATCCAGCTTAAGTGTCTCCGTGAACAAAGCTACGGACAGATCATCCGCAATGTCCAGTTCGATGGCGCGTAAATGTTTTGGAAAGGCATCCGTCAGAAGACGAATTCCTTCTGACTCTTCCATGTCCAACCCTGCTGCATAAACGATATAACCTCTCTTCAGCATTTGTGCCGTCAGAGCTAACCCCAGTCCCCGGGCCGCCCCGGTTACACATACGGTTTTCATCATGCTGTCCCTCCCTCACAAGCTTAATCTGTCTTTAATTCATTCCACATTATTATCCAAAAACCTTTAATTATGAATGGGTACAACTAACTTCATGACCAAAGTCTCAGGTGAATTCCCTTGAATCAGATTCATTCAGCTTATAGAAAATGAACCGATCACAGAGACAAGCAACAAAAAAAGTTCTGATCCATATATCGGATCAGAACCGGGAACAACTTGGCATCTTAAATGCGTTTCATTCAACGCTTAATATGACTCCAGGCGGGATCACATATTATTGCAGCAGTTGAGCCTTGTCCGCAGATCGGGCAGCGTAATAACGCCCCAGTTCAACGATTAGTGCCCCCATCTTCTCATCCTCTGGGACTACGAGCGCCTCAATACCTTCTTCACGCATTGCGTTTGCCGTAACCCTACCCACCGAAGCAGGCACTACGCCTTGCCGGAAGGCTTCCTGCATGGATTCGAGCTTGCCCTTTGACGCCGCGTATTCAACCAAAAACCGCACTTGCGGCCCACTAGTAAACGCGACAGCATGCACCTCATGCAGCAAAATTTCATTCAACAACTGTTCCAGTTCGCCCTCTTCGGGCGGGACGTGACGATAAGGAAGCACCTGACGTACTTGCGCCCCTTGTTCCTCCAGCCAACCGACCAACTTGGGCGCGGTTTCCCCATGCAGTTGCAACATGACCTTCTGTCCCTTAAGTTCATGAGACGCAAATTCACGAATCAGCCCGTCTGTGCTGCCATCATCATCCCGTACCAGCGGTGTCAGTTTACGTTTTCGGAGTGCATTGACTGTTTTGTACCCTCTTGCTGCAATCAAGGATTCCGATAATACGTCCAGCAATTGATCAGCAATCTCCATATCCTCAGCCATATCAAAAATAGCGTCCAATCCCATACCCGTGGTTAATACCGTCCAGTCTGGCGGGTCGGATATCCAGGATACCAGACCATCTCGAATATTACGATCGTCCAGAAAAACAGTTCCTTGTGCAGGTCGGACTAGTGGAATCCCGCCCATTTTCTCAACCAGCAAAGACATCTCTTTGGATTTTCGTGGTCCGGTCAATGCTACGCGTATACCTGCCAAATGTTGAGCCATCCATGTTCCCCCCGTTAATTCAGCCGAAAGTCATCAGTCTGACTACAGTATACAGGGTACTTCTATGGAGGGAAACCGAGTTTCCCCTCTTTTCGGCGGTTCATCTATAACGATTTTTGATGGAATATATCAGGAAGGCTGTAGTTCTCCACCCTGATGTCCATCACGTTTACTTTTGTCAGGCTCATCTAGTTCCTGTGATGCTTTCCCTTGTTTATCCTCTTTTGGTTGCTGCTTTTGCTTCTGGTCATCCGTTGCTCGGCGATTTTTCGCATCTTTTTTGCGAGGACGAAGGAACACAAAGAGTATGATGGGAAATAGTATCTCGAACACAATCCCAATCCATGTCCATTCCCTTGTAAAGCGAAAGAGCTGAACCGCGTTTTTGAAAAACCAGAAACTACACACGTAACCAACCAAAGCCACGGGTCCTGTCATCACTTTGCCCGAAACTTTTGGAATCATTCGTTTCATTCCCCAACAGACAAAGTACAGATCAAATGCAATTTTGGTAATCATCGTAGGTAGAGTTGCCGCTGCTAGTGCAAGATCAAACCGATCAAGGAAATCACTGATTTGCAGCTGCCTTGCAAGCTCATAGGAGGGATATACCAACCTGGATGCGATGGGTACCCCCACTGCCAGGATAGTTTCGACGATAATCAGAATCATTAACAGGGCTGCGATCGTAATCCCCCACATGACCGACTTGAATCGGAAATCACTGCCCTTAATTACAAAGGGAATTGCAATCATCTCTCCAAAAAAAGAAAATATGTACCAGCTTCCCTTGCCAACACCAGCAACATCAATGTCAAAATACGGCATGAGATTATCCATGTTTATTTGCTGAATGAGCATAAACGGCAAAATCAACGAATTCAGCATAAACAAAGTAACATACAGCTCTGACATCCCAATTAAGGACCCCAGCCCTCCCCTCACGATAAAAACAGCCATGACCAACAGGGTCAATAAAATCATGGAAATCGGGGTAGTCTCCAGCAAGGTAATGCTT
This sequence comes from Paenibacillus sp. 276b, assembly GCF_900107875.1. Taxonomy (NCBI): domain Bacteria; kingdom Bacillati; phylum Bacillota; class Bacilli; order Caryophanales; family Paenibacillaceae; genus Paenibacillus; species Paenibacillus sp. 276b. The sequence goes on from NZ_FNRR01000003.1 coordinate 195,793, forward strand.
ACATAGTCACCGATTAGGCGGATATCACGGGCAAATATAAAGAGAAAAAACAGGATATACAACAGTCCTGTCACACGTCCCAAAAAGGGGAAACGCTCCACCAGAGATTCAAACAGATCCTGATCGGGGAACCGTCGCTGAACACGGCTTAACATCCATAGGGATGCCACCATGACAAGAAACACGGGGATATAGGATAAATAGGCGTGCTGTTCAGCATAAAAGATGGCTTGTGCATGGGGCTGAATCAACGTACCTGTAATACTGAGCAGCATGATGAGCAGCACCAACTGACGACTGGTCACTTTTTGATTCATGGAATACCTCCTTTCTGTCTTATCTTTCATGCTTATTCATTGAAAAAGCCTTATGGTAACGGTAGCCACCGCTGAATGAATTGGGTAAGCCATGTCGTGACGAAGACTGTTTTGCTCAAATTCGTTACATAGAACCAAATCCCGGCGCTGATGGCGATCAGTCCGTAGGATAACCAGCGATTAATAGCCGCTGCCTGCTTCAAATGTTTGAAGTCCATGATGATTACGGCAACGACTATACCCAAATAAGTGAACAGCAGCGGCTTAATCATGGACAATATCCTCCTCAGGTAATCCAAATGGTTTGTTGATAACTCCTACATTTTCAATAACGATATGTGGTTCAACCACAACTTTTACACTTGGATAAATATCATCCCAACGATCCTTAACCTTGTCCCATTCTTTGGGCAGATGTTGGTGAATCGAGCGACCCAAACCCAAAATGTCGGCAGGATATTCTTTCTGAATCAGCCTTATCCCTTCCTTGATGTCATCCTGGATTTTCTGATGAAGTGCTTGATTCAGGTTCTTAATCTCTTGCTCTCTCAGGTCACCGTAGTTCGACTCGTTGTCCACCAAGACTCCCTTGGCATAAAGTTCAATCGTCACCGATATTTTTCCATTTTCAATATGAGGATGTAATGTAGAGTTGTTTTCGTTCAGCTTGATGAAAATATCACCTTTCCCACGAGGAGCCTTAACCATAATTTCTGGCTCGTTGGCTTCCCCCATAGCCAGTATAAGTGCACCAGCAGGCGCTTTTTCAATCATGCCTATCAGTTTGTCCTTCTTAAAGATGGCGAGTCCATCCAACTTGATGTTCGTCTTGACGTCCTTCCAGTTGCTCGGCACATTGTCAACGGTCGAGGCGACAGGCAGGAATGGATCTACCCCCTCGGAAAGAATCGCATCCGTGAATGTCTTGAGAGAACGTGGTCTGCGCATATTCAGAAAGCACAGTTCACGTACCATTTCCGAAGGAAATTTTTCAATCGGCGCATCGGTATTCAGCACCTTGTAAGCAGAACCTTTGGTAACAATAGGTAGAGCAGAGAGTCGGTTAAGCGGGTAACGCGTAAGTAGGTCCAGCATGGGAGCAACGCCTTCACGTGCAAGCTCCTCTCCGATCAGCATGGTACGCCGATGTGCATAATAAAGCTCACGGGAAAGTGCCTTTTGGCCTTCAATAGATGTTCCGCGCAACGTTTTGGCTGTATTGGATAACATGAACCACGATTTATCGCCACTTGTGCCCCCACCACCACCCTCACTTCCAGTGGAACCGGATTGGCCGGGAAGGGCAATTTGCAGACTGGTTCTGTAATTATCCTCTTCCTTGTCGATGGCGAGACCAATCACAAAAGCGATATCATTAATTTCCTTCCGATCCCAGCACCCTGATATGAAAATGGTACATAGGAGCATGATGGCGACAACATGCCGTTTATGGACAAAAAACATGTGCTTACCACCCCTCCTCAGCTTCAGGTGAACCGTTGATTTTCTCATTCATCCGCTGCTGGTCACGATGAACCGTTGAAGGACGATTGATCATTTTCCACCATGGTGCACGAATAACAATATCCTTGGTATCCTTTTTGCTGTAGGGACTGAGGCCCGACAAATACGGTACACCGAAAGAAGTCATTTGCGTCAGATGAACCGAGATCAGCACCAGTCCGAACACAATGCCGTATAAACCAAGCGCTCCGGCAAGCAGCATAATGGGAAAACGCAGTAAACGAACCGTAATGGCAAAGTTAAAACGAGGGATCGTGAACGACGCAATCCCTGTCATGGATACGATAATAACCATGGGTGCAGAGACGATACCCGCTTGAACCGCTGCCTGTCCAATCACGAGTGCCCCCAGAATGCTGACGGCCTGACCTACCGTTTTGGGTAACCTGACCCCCGCTTCTCGCAAAGCCTCGAATGATAGCTCCATAATGAGGGCTTCAACCAGTGCAGGGAACGGAATGGCCTCCCTTGCCCCGGCAATACTCAGAATCAACGTGGTCGGCAGCATATCCTGATGGAACGTTGTAATGGCGATATAGAGTGCAGGCAGAAATAGCGCGATAGCTACAAACAAAAACCGAATCCACCGCACCAGATTGCTGATAAAGAACCGTTCGTAATAATCCTCACTCGCCTGAAGCATCTGCCACATGGTTACTGGGGCTATAAGGACAAACGGGCTACCATCCACAAAGATGGCAAATCGCCCTTCCAGCAAGTTACCTGCAACTGTATCTGGACGTTCGGTATAATGCATCTGCGGAAAAGGGGAATACGGATGATCCTCTATCAATTCCTCAATATACCCGGACTCAAGAATCCCATCGATCTTAATCTTGTTGAGGCGTTTTTTGACATCCTTAATCAGCTTGGGATCGGCAATATCATCGATGTAGGACAGAACTATATTGGTTTTGGTCTCGGTTCCAATCGTCATGCTTAACATCTTAAGCCCAGGTGTTTTCAGCTTGAAACGAAGCAGAGCTGTGTTCACGCGCAATGTTTCGGTGAAGCCTTCGCGTGGCCCGCGGATAACCGACTCGGTCTGGGGTTCCTCGACACCGCGCCGCATGCCGCCCTTGACGTTGAATAGCCAAGCCTCCTTGCTTCCGTTGATCAACAGAAGTGCAGAGGATTCAAGCACACCATCCGCTGCGTCTGCCCAGGTATCCACTTTCTTCACCTGCGTCAGGGCGATACGTGTATCATCCAGAGGAGCTGCAGGTTCATCGGTTCGTTGTTCGATCAGACCACGAATCAGAGGCCGAAGCATATGATCCTGAATATCCGTCGAATTCACGATGCCTTCGATGTACACCAGTAGTCCTTCCACTTCAGGTGAAATCTTGACATTGCGGAAGATCACATCCGAGCAATCCGAGAAAATGTCTTCCAGTGCCAACATATGGCTTTCATGTGAAAGGCCTATCGGTTGCTTCAGAATAGGGGGAGACGGCAGCCCTAAGGGGATGTGTTTCTTCTTTTCTGAATCCTTGGAACCATCTTTCCCTGATGTTTTGTCCGCCATATGCCGCCCCTCCGTTCCTGTTTTTTTATACAAGGTAGCTTGTGCCAGAGCGCGCAGAATTATGTGGTCTTTTTATAAAATTTCCAATGGCATCTTCATTTCAGACAACAAAAAAGGCCTCTGTATGAATTACAGAGACCTTTGGGGTTTCATCAAAAGTTTGCATCAAATCTTCATTCACTTAATTGATACTCTTGTCCACTTCTTTAATCATTTCCTGAATGGATTCCAAACCACCGCCGGACAAGTACCAGTAATCTGGGTCAAGATAAACAATGTGTCCGTCTTTATAAGCATTCGTATTTTTGACCAAATCATTCTCGACCACCTGTTTGGCAGGCGTTGCCTCACCACTGCCTGCAACCACTGCACTCCGATCTACCACGAACAGATAATCCGGATTTTTCTCCATAACATATTCGAATGAAACGCTTTGTCCATGGGTCGACACTTCAATATTTGCATCTGCCGGAGTAAAACCGAACACATCATGAATGATACCAAATCGGGAACCTGCACCATAAGCACTCAATTTGCCTTCGTTCGTCAGAACAACCAGTGCATTCTTTCCAGCAGCCGTTACTTTATCATTTAAAGCTTTAACAGAGGTTTCAATGGATGCCAGTGCCTCTTCTGCTTCTTTTTCTTTACCAAAGATCTCTCCAAGCGTCTTCACATTCGAAGTCAGGGAGTTCATATAATCTTCTGTATCTACCGCCATATAAATGGTCGGTGCAATCTTGCTAAGCTCTTCATAGGAGTCTTGCAGTCGTCCTGAGATGATAATCAGGTCAGGCTTCAAAGCATTTACTTTCTCAAAATCAGCCTCTTTCAAACCGCCAACATTGGCGTACTTTGCATCGTTATACTTTTCCAGATAAGAAGGAACTCCCTCCTGAGGTACACCGGCAACCTCTACCCCAAGCTGATCCAATGTATCCAGCACACCATAGTCGAATACAACCACTTTCTCCGGATTCTTCTTCACTGTTGTTTCGCCAAGTTTATGTTTAATGACGATTTCATCATTGGACTGATCTGCTGCTGCATTCGCTTCTGATCCTGTGCCACTGCTGGCACCTGTATTTTCTGCTGTTTTGCTTCCACCGCAAGCTGCCAGAACAACCGACAACACCACAAGCAACGTAAACAACCAACCCTTTTTCATAAATAGACACCTCTCGCTCTCTCTATATTGGTTTAACTTTTTCAAGCAAAATACACACAAATCTTACGCCCATCAATCCATTGCACAGGGATGTGCATGTCATAGACTTTCTGCAATACATCTGTATTAATGATGTCTTCCGTCTTACCTTCCTGCACGACACGCCCATCTTTAAGTGCAACGATATAGTCTGAATAACAGGAGGCAAAATTGATGTCATGAATGACAATAACAATGGTCTTGCCCAATTCATCCACCATTTTGCGAAGCACCTTCATAATCTGCACGGAATGTTTCATGTCTAAATTATTCAAGGGTTCATCAAGGAGAATATACTCGGTATTCTGCGCGATAACCATGGCAATGTAAGCCCGCTGTCGCTGTCCACCACTTAGCTCATCCAAATACTTTTTGCGGAATGGAGCCAGCTCCATATAATCGATGGCTTCCTGAATCCACTGCCGATCCTCTGCTGTAAGTCTTCCTTGTGAATAAGGAAAACGGCCAAAAGCAACCAAATCCTCCACAGTCAACCTGATATTTATGTGATTGGATTGTTTGAGAACTGATATTTTTTTGGACAGATCCTTGTTCTTCCAGCCTTCAATCTCTTGCCCTTCGATCAGGACTTGTCCTGTATCCTTGCTGATTAGCCTGGTGATCATGGATAACAGTGTGCTTTTGCCTGCACCATTGGGACCAATGAATGAAGTGATTTTCCCTTTGGCAATATTCAGTGATACGTCATCCACTACCCGGACGCCGCCGTATTGTTTGGTTACATTTCTGACTTCTACCACGACTTATTCTCCTTTAGCAGTAAATAGATGAAGTACACACCGCCTACAAAATTGATAATGACACTTACTGTAGTAGCAAAAGTAAATACTCGCTCTACAATGAGCTGTCCACCGACCAATGAAACCACGGCTATAATGACTGAACCCCAGATCAGCACTTTATGACGATGTGATCGGAATATCTGATGCGCCAGATTCACGACCAGCAGTCCCAGGAACATGATTGGGCCGACCAGCGCTGTGGAGATCGACACCAGAACCATCACAACCAGCAGCAACCTTTTCACGATGTATTGATAGTCCACGCCAAGATTAACCGCGTGATCTTTGCCGAGGGATAGTACGTCGAGATATTTGGTAAACCTCTGTGCATACAGCAGGATCAAAATAATGGCCACCATTGAGATGATCAGCAAATCCGTATTCACATTGTTAAAACTCGCAAACATCTTGCCCTGTAGCACAAGGAACTCATTGGGATCAATCAGCACCTCCATGAAGGAGGACATGCTCTGAAACAGCGTACCCAGAATAAGGCCAACGAGCAGCAGCAAATAGATATTGCGCCCCCGTTCTCTACGGAACATGAACTGATGCAGGAGTAGAGCAAACAGACTCATTAACAGAACAGATACCGCAAAGTTAAGATTTTTGTTCACAAAGCTGATATGCGTGCTCCCAAACACAAATACGGCAAAGGTCTGAAACAACATATACAGGGAGTCGAGCCCCATAATGCCAGGTGTAAGAATTCGGTTGTTGGTTATCGTTTGGAAAATGGCAGTGGAATACGCGATGCAGGCACCTGTGAGCACAATGGCAAGAATCTTTTTCCCTCTGCGAGGCAGAATATAATCCCAGTTGCCCCCGGATTGAATGACCAGAAATACACCAATTAACAACACTGCCGCTGCAATCAAAATGCCAAACTTCCAGGTATTCGCCGTATACTTCATTCTCATGATTCATAAGCCTTTCTTCGAAGCAATAAATACAGAAACAGCACGCTACCTACAACTCCCACAGTCAAACTGATGGAGAGCTGATAAGGATAAATAATCAATTGACCCAAAATATCGCAGACCAGAACAAAAATCGCACCGAGCACTGCCGTATGAGGCAATGTATCCCGCAAGTTGTCCCCCTTATACAACGTCACAATATTTGGTACTACAAGACCCAGAAACGGGATTGTACCTACCGTAATAATGACGACCGCTGAAACCATGGCAACCAGAATCAGTCCGAGATTAACCACTTTACGATAAGCCAGTCCAAGGTTGGTTGAGAAATCTTCACCCATGCCCGCAAGTGTAAAGCGATTAGCGAACAGATATACGATAATGAGCAGCGGAATACTGATATAGATCAGTTCATAACGTCCCTTCATAATCGTGGAGAAGTCACCTTGCAGCCAGGACGACATGTTCTGGATCAAATCGTTTTTGTAAGCAAAAAAGGTCGTGACTGAACTTACAATATTGCCAAACATCAAACCAAGGAGAGCAATGTATATCGTATCTTTGAATTTGACTTTCTCCAGTATCCGCATAAAAATTAGCGTTCCAGCCAGTGCGAAGGCAAAAGCGACCAACATTTTTTGCAGTGGAGAAGCACCGGGAAACCACATCAAAGTAACGAGGATACCTAACCGGGCTGAGTCCATTGTTCCGGCCGTTGTCGGAGAAACAAATCGGTTGCGTGTCAGCTGCTGCATGATCAGTCCAATGACACTCATACTGATACCTGCGACAAGGATGCTGACTAGACGGGGAAAACGACTGACTTGTAACACCTGAAGCTGGACCGGGGTCAAATGAAATATATCCATGGGCGAAATTGCTGAATTGCCAATAAACAGGTATACGATAGACAAAAAAGCCAGCACGATCAACATATAGCCTAACTTCATCTCTCTACTAATCCCCTCACCAATAGCCGTAAAACACTTGTAGATGCTCTACTTAGTTCGATTTGATATTGATACTCATTATCAATTAGAGTAATTATATCGATATTAATTTCTTCATGTCAACCTTCCTCTGCTTCTCTTTTTCTAAATTTCATGAAACAACCTGAAACACATATAATTCAAGTTTAATTGTATATAAGGAAAAAGGCCTTCCAATTGGAAGGCCTTTTTAATGATTCAGTTAGTCGGCAAAATAATCTTCAGGAACATAGCGGATCTCAGATTCCGCATATATCGTCAATGTATGGCTTTCTCCATCATACTGCACCCGGTCTCCCTGAACGTAGTACCAGTGCTTCACCAAGGGCTGATCTTTACGCTGTACAAATCGAAACACATTGAGCTCCTGTCTAAGCTCCATAATGCTATCTACCACCTGTTGTTCCAGACCCGTAACGGTAAAAACAAACCCAGTGCCTTCTCTTTGATAGCGATAGGACATCGAATCTGTTTTGCTGTTCACTAACCCTCGCCCTGTCACTGCATGCTTAACCATGAACCATTCCTGCTGCGTCATAAACGTAATTCCTCCTTTGATCTTGGAGTTTCAATCCATTTCGGTAATCTAGGGCAGATCGATCAACATATAGAAAGCGTCCTCGCTTGCATCCAGGTTCATGGATGTCGTCTGTTCCACACGAGCCGTATCCCCTTCATTTAGCTGATACTCTCCGTTCAAGCCAAGCTTTCCTTCAATGGCAAAAATGTACATGCGGCGATCTGCAGCCTGTTCATATGTTAAAGTCTGACCTGCAGCCAATCGGCCAAGATAGATGGTCATATCCTGTTGAATGGATGCGATACGCGCCCCACCCTCAGGGGATACCACGGGTACGAGTGCTCCCGCGAGTGCGTCTGGATCAAAAGAAGTTGTCTCATAAGACGGCTCAAGCCCTTTCGTATGTGGCATGAACCAAAGCTGTAATATACGCACTTCTTCAGAATCGGAGGCATTGTGTTCGGTATGGATCATGCCACTGCCTGCTGACATGCGCTGAATTCCACCAAATGATGTAACAGCCACATTGCCCAGGTTATCTTCATGACGCAACTTCCCGTTCAGCACGATGGACACAATCTCCATATCACTATGCGGGTGTGCCCCGAAACCACGACCCGGGGCAATTACATCATCGTTAGCTACCCGCATGGGTCCAAACGCAGTATTCTCCGGGTCCTGGTATTCACCAAAGGAAAAGCTGTGATTGCCGCGCAGCCAGCCCCGGTCGAAGCTGGAACGGGAATCGGATGGAATGACGTTAATCATAAAGACATCCTCCTATATGTTCTCTTATTTTTTCTTAGTAGCATACTTATTCTCATTGTACCAAATCGATGGGCTTGTCGTCCAAAACAAAAAGCCTTTTCCCGGTTCGAATGGTTCACACGTATAATTACGCGTATTCCGAACTAGCGAGAAAAGGCTTCTATACAGGATATACCTGCTTGAATGAAATTGTTAGTCCATCCCTACTCGATGGTGATATACCCGTTATGCACTCACATTCTGCCGAGCGTTCCCTTGTCTAGAGAAGAAATGATCCACCGCCAGGAAACGGCTGCCTGTGAAGAGTAGTGTCAATGAACCCGCCAGCAGCAGGTAATCAAACTCGGTACCACTCATGAACGGCTGCCCTACTTTGGCAGTAAGCAGAACCCCACCCATAACTACGATGAACAATGCAGCAAATACACGTGTTCCTAACCCCAGAATCATGGCTGCACCACCCACCAATTCAATGATCGCCACAACCGATGCCAGAAAACCAGGAATGCCGATACTTTCAAAGAAACCGACTGTACCACTAATTCCACCTTCGAATTTGCTCCAACCATGTAATACAAAGATGAGACCAATCATGATCCTTGAGAAAAATAACCCAATCTCCACACTTCTATTCATATTCATCTTCCTCCTTGGAGTTTAAGTTCAACGTTACATTTCACCCAATTGACCAAACAAACAAGACAGACAGCAGCAGGATCACTGTGGCAGAAATGAATACCGCATAGCGGGGAAGCGTCAGCGTAACATCCTGTTCCGGGTCTAATAGACGGGAAATACGTACATTCACCGAAGTATCGGCAAAAGACGATTGAATAGCTGTCTCTCTAATCCTCCAAGGTTCAGGGCAAGCCCGGATCAGTTTGAGCAATGCACTGCCAATGCCCGCGGCGTTCCCCGTACGTTCAATCGCTTCATTGTCAGCCAGAATTTCTCGAATGATATTGTAATGTTTTGAAGTATGCTTCAACACCGGAATATAAGGCATCATGACGGCAAATACCGAAAGCAATGTCGTCTTGAGTGGATCACGATGCCACAGATGATGCACCTCATGGTACACAACTGCTCTTTCTTCTTCAGCATCCAGCATCGTGAGCAGCCCTGTGGAAAGCACAATACAGGGTTTCCACAGACCAATCGTAAATGCAACCGGTGACGGCTTGTCCACCACAATGAATCGAGGTTGTTTCAGATGACGGTACCGCGCCTCAAGTTTACGAGACATGGCCCCGTCTTCCAACGACCGAAGCTTCCGTACCGCTGCACTTGTCTTGATCATGCGATCGAACAGCAGCCAGCCTGTACCGGCAAATGTCAGGAGCACCAGTGCCATAAGAACATGCCCCATGGATAACCAACCCAGCCTGCTCATCCAGTGATTACATAGCCAGAGCAGATTAAACGGAATGTCCCAACCAAATATTTTGTACATCGCGTACATGAACATCTGCATGAACACGAATAACGGAATGCCAAACCCGACGGTAAACAACAGCTTCGAGCGGGCCTTCCACATGTCAATCGCTATCCTTTTTCCATTGCTTAATCTTCTGTTCCAGCCGCTCAATCAACCCTGCATCTGCTTCATCCAGCGCATCCAGCATGTGATTCACAGCAAGTGCCCCGAATTCATCCACCAACTCATGTGACAATTCCTTGGATTGGTCGTTCATAAACTCCTCCCTGCTCTGTACCGGATGGTACAGTGACGTTCGGCCCTTCTGCGACTTGTGGAGCAGCTCCTTGTCCACGAGGCGATTCATCACCGTCATGACTGTATTGAAATTAACGTCTTTATCTTTTTCTAGTGCGGTTTGTACTTCGCGAATGCTGCTGCCTGGACGCGCCCATAAAATGTCCATAATCTTCGCCTCCAGCGGACCGAAAAACCGGTTCAGCCCACGCTCACCCACTTTAAAATTGTGTATTCTCATGTTCAGACACCCCTCACACTACTCATTGTAGTGCCAACAAACGAGAAGTCAACCTCTATGTCAGCTATTTATTGTAAATGATTTGTAAATATGTTTTCCATTTCAGAACATCATTTTGATGCACAAGTTCGGTTTACAGCTAAAAAAAGTCTAAAGACCGGGCAGGTCTGCTATTCTGCAGTCCTGCCCGGTCTAATTCATAAATCGATTATTCATTTCTGAAATAATGATGAAATCAGTGCTTTTATTTAATTGCGATCCTGTGAGGGCATAAATGCGGAGATATCCACACCAAGTCCATGAGCCAAACGACCACCGAGCTGTCCATCTGCCTGGAAGAAATGGCATAAAGCACGAAGCTGGGTCTGTTCCGGTACTACCTTCAAGTCATTGATCAGGTTATCGAGCAAATGTTGCTGCTCCACCGCCGTGAATGAACGGAACAACTCCCCTGACTGCGTATAGTTATCGGTCTTCTCAATTTTCTCACGCGTAACATGACCCTCTAACGGAACCTGGCTGTCACGGTATTCCGGTGCTTCTTCCGGGCTGTTGCCCGAGCTGTTCGGTTCATAATTTACCGGGGACGGGTCCTGACTCACATTCATCAATCCATCACGCTGATGATTGCGAACCGGAGCATAAGGGCAGTTCACCGGAATCTGCAAATAGTTCGGTCCGAGCCGGTGGCGCTGTGTATCCGGATAAGAGAACAGACGACCTTGCAGCAATTTATCTTCGGAAGGCTCAATTCCAGGCACCAAAGCGCTTGGTGAAAAGGCTGCTTGCTCCACTTCTGCGAAGAAGTTTTGTGGATTACGGTTCAATGTCATGGTTCCGATCGTCTGGAACGGTAGTACATCTTCCGGCCAAGTCTTGGTTGGGTCGAGCGGATCGAAGGCGAAATCATCCATCTGCTCCGGCTTCAGCAACTGTACCTGCAGCTTCCACTGCGGGTATTGACCGTTTTTGATATGATCGTGTAAATCTCGGGTGGCATGGTTGAAATCCTGTCCTTGTACCTCAGCTGCCTCTTGACGTGAGAAGCCTCGCACGCCTTGAGCCGATTCCCACTTGTATTTCACATAATGGACTTGCCCTTGAGCATTAATCCATTTGAAGGCGTGTACGCCGAATCCATCCATTTCACGGTAACTTGCTGGCGTACCCAGATCGGAGAACAACCAAGTCATCATATGAGTCGACTCCGGTGACAGTGTCATGAAGTCCCAGTAGCGTGCAGGGTCCTGGATATTCGTATCCGGCGCAGGCTTCAGGGAATGAACCATATCCGGGAACTTCATGGCATCACGGATGAAAAAGACGGGCAAATGGTTACCCACAATATCATAGTTCCCTTCACGCGTGTAGAACTTCACGGCAAAACCACGTGGATCACGCGCTGTCTCCGGTGAACCCGTACCGTGAATTACCGTGGAGAACCGCACCAGTACATCCGTCTCTGTGCCCGGGTCTTGTAAGAAATCGGCTGTCGTATAAGCCTTCATGCTCTTCTCCAGCGTAAACACGCCATGTGCGCCAGCACCTCTTGCATGAACGACCCGTTCCGGAATACGTTCACGGTCAAAGTGTGCGATCTTCTCAAGAAGATGATAATCCTCAAGTAATGTGGGACCTCTTCTTCCTGCGGTACGGGAGTTTTGGTTGTCACCTACGGGTGCGCCCTGATTGGTTGTCATGCGTTCTGTCATATCGTTATCCTCCTCATGTTGGTCTCATGCCTGCTGTATATACTCTATTAAAATCATATTCGCCATCGCTTTAAATATACATTTAGACTTGATCTAACTGTTAAATTGATTCTAACATGTCCCACTCGCCCCTTGCATGAGGTTCGTATGAGATTAAGATGAGTTTCTTGTTCGTTTCATGAATGAAATATGAACATCAACTTGGAGTACGATGAGCATTGATCCATTCCGATTGCTTGATCTACTCTCTCTAGTGGATATACCCGCATACGAGTGACATGAACAGCGCAATGTGTCCACACAAAAAAAAAGCGGACTAATCCGCCAGGCGGTAGCCCACTCCTCTTACCGTTACTATATATTGAGGCGAAGCCGCGTTATCGCCAAGTTTTTTGCGCAAGCTTTTGATATGAACATCCACCACATTGCTTCCACCCGTAAAATCAGTCTCCCAAATATCGCTGAGCATCTCCTCACGGGAAATCACTGCACCTTTGGCATCAATCAGCTTCAGCAGCAGATCATACTCTGTCTTGGTCAGGTGAATGCGGTCATTGTTCCGGTGCACACTCATCCGCTCACGATCCAGCCATAGATCCTTGAAAGCGATGCGTTGGCCTTCCTGAGGTAGAAATCCACGTTTCGGTGCTGCAGGACTGTTGCCGATCATGCGTTGCACACGATACAACGCTTCCTGCGGACGGGCTGGCCAGACCAGTAATTCCTCCTGAAGCATCGGGCCACTGGCACTGCCAATCATCTTCTCCCCCACCAGATACAGACAGGGTGTTGCATGTTCCGCTTCACGATTCAATCGGCTGCTGATACCGGCAAAAGCATCAATGGTTCCAGCAACAGACAGGTCATAGATCAACAGATCAAATACAAGCCGTTCATGCAAATCAGGCTCCCAGCGGTGGAACACCAGCACATCGAAGCAGCTATCCGTAAGTGCCTTAACCAGCTCATGTACTTGCCCTGGCATAGGACTAATCAGAATGACCCGTCTCGTAACCGGGCAATTATCCACAAGGGGAGTTGGATCCGCAAGGGCAGGCTTGACCCGGAGCGGCAAACGACGACCGGACAGGTTGATTTTTACTTGACCCGTTTGTTTCTGCATTCCGCGCAGACACCTCCAAAGACCACATGAGCGTGATCAATCGCATACCCGGTTTCCTCCGCGACTTGCTTCATCCATTGCGGAGGAACCTCCGTCATGACTTCATCCACCTTGCCACATACTTCACACATAATATGTTGATGATCGTCCATGCGGGCATCATAACGACTGGCCGTCTCGCCTAACTTGAGTTCTCGAATCAACTCTTTATCCGTTAAATATCGGAGCGAATTATATACCGTACCATAAGCCAAATTATAACCTTGCTCCACCAGACGGTTCATCACTTCTGCTGCCGTTGGATGGTCTTCGGAATGACGGACTACATCGTAAACAGCTTGACGCTGTATCGTCAGATTTAGAGTTCTCACCAGCAATTCTCCTTTATTAACCCATTCAATAGTATATAAGATGACACAGCAATCTACTGATTGCTATGATTCCCTGAAACATCAAAATCAATTTTGATTTAGATTAAGTATAAATCTCATTGCACAATGAAGTCAATATCCGACTATTTTATTCATGAATACTTATAGCCAAGCCTCTTCTAAGCATCCGTTGCTCTCATTTGGGATAATATGGTTCGCTACTATACTGCTTTTCAGCTAAAATATAGTAATGTGCGCTAAAGGGGGGATGCTTGTTGCTAAGCACGTTTTTCGTCAATCTCTGTGTCATGATCACGTTCATGTATGTGTCCGGAATCATAGCCAAATTCTATCGTATCCGCGTGCCCTTTCCCTCGATGCGTGTTCAGATGATCGGTGGTCTGCTGTTCGGGATCTATGGAACGGTACTGATGAATTATTCCTTTCCTTTAAATGAAACTACCATTGTGGATTTGCGTCATTTGGCTATCGTCACAGCAGCCGTATATTTAGGAGGACTGGCTTCGGTCATCTCGGGACTTGTCATTTCCATCCTGCGTATTGTCATGTTTGGAATGTCATCCGCTGCCATCGATGCAGCATTCGTCATGACGATTATCGGACTATCCGGTGTATATTTTGCCTATGCTCCCTGGTCGAGATTAACCAAAATTATTACCATGAACCTGCTGGGTATGACGCTGATCTTTGTGATCCTGATGCTGAATACAACCAGCATGAACTCATTAATGAAAGTATATCCTTTACAGATGACCATTTCTTTTGTCGGTGGAATCTTTATTTATTTCATCGCAGAATTCATTAATAAATCGAATGAGATGTTGTTCCTACTCGAACGAAAAGCAACCACCGACCATCTTACCAATCTCAGTAATCGCAGACAATTTGAGAAATCACTTGAGTTGGAACTGGAACGGGCTCGTGAGTACAAGCAAAAACTATCCCTGCTGGTCATCGACATCGATCGTTTCAAAAAAGTAAATGACACTTTCGGTCATACTTCAGGTGATGCGGTCCTGAAACAACTCGGACAATTGCTCATTGAGCATGCCCGCTCAGCGGATATCGTCTCTCGAAACGGAGGCGAGGAATTCGCTATACTATTGCTCGATTGTGGTCATCACCAAGCCATGGCCATTGCCGAGTCCATCAGACAATCGGTCGAGAAGTACCATTTTGCGCTGCCTGATGGCAATACGATCCGACTGACCATCTCCATAGGGGTCGCAGTTTTTCCGGATCACTGCGACGACCGGGATGATAACGATTTCTTTGAACAGGCAGACCGTGCATTATATGAAGCCAAGAATACGGGCAGGAACCGCGTATGTGCCATTCCGCTGCGTTCCAGGTCGCTCTCCGTCGGCCAAAGCCCATTCTAATCTCAAACCAAAAAAGGGATGTCCTCATAGCCTATCAGGCTAGCAGGACATCCCTTTCTTATCTCACCACTTTGCAGCATTCGAATCAACTCGCGTACGGGTAAAAAGCAACCTGTGAGGTTGAGTTCGCCTTAAGCTAAGATTTGTTCGATTTCTTCAACGATGGCAGCATCCAGCTTCACACCGGAAGCGGCAGCGTTCTCTTTCACCTGCTCAGGGCGACTTGCCCCTACAAGCGCACTGGACACGTTATTTTGACGCAGAATCCACGCCAGAGCCAATTGACCAACCTTCAAGTCCAGCTTGTCCGCCACTTCAATCAACTGGCGAACCTTGCCGATCCGGTCAGCATTAATCTTCCCTTCATCCCATCCCAGCTTCGCTGCCCTGCTGTTCTCGGGAATATCGGACACCGAAGTGTATTTCCCGGTCAACAATCCTTGTGCAAGCGGGGAGTAGACGACTTGTCCAATACCTTTTCGCTCACCCAAAGGGATGATTTCACTTTCGATGTAACGGTCAAACATGTTGTATACCGGCTGGTTCACCACGATATGATCCAGCAACAGGCGGTCAGCGGTACCCAGCGCAGCTTCCATCTGTGCCGCGGTCCATTGACTAACACCTACGTAGAGCACCTTGCCCTGACGCACCAGATCGTCAAGTGCTCGCAGTGTCTCTTCAATCGGTGTTTCGGTATGATAGCGATGGCAATAATATATGTCTACATAATCAACACCTAGCCGTTGCAAGCTGGCTTCGCATTGTTCCTTAATATGTTTACGTGATAACCCTTGGTCATTTGGACCGTCACCCATTTTGCCAAAAACCTTGGTTGCAAGGACATAGGAATCGCGGGAATACGCTTTCAACGTCTGCCCCAGCAGTTCTTCTGCTGCACCCCGCTCGTACACATTGGCTGTATCGAAAAAGTTGATGCCTTCATCGAATGCGGCTTCAATTGATTTCACCGCGTTTTCACGTTCCACATATCCTCCGTATGTCAGCCAGCTACCCAGGCTAATCTCGCTTACTTTCAGTCCGCTTCCACCTAATCTACGGTATTCCATTGAATGCACATCCTCCTCTAAACTGATTAATGATGAAGTTCCCTTTCTATTGTATCGTATTCGGCTCGGATTAAAAGGGCTTCGGAGAAGAATTTGGGAAATAGTAGGGGTGAATATGAAAAGCTCCGCTAAAAGAGCGGAGCCACGACACGCATCAAATATTACCCAGTCACCACATTTTAATGAATGGGCACTAGTTAATTTTAGTTAACTGTTACGATAAATTGTTCCCATGCTCCGCCCACAGCGTTACGATTGGCAGACAGCACGCCTCCGTTATTCAGATCCGCACTGACATATTTACCATTCGCCACCGATTTGAAGGCCAACAATCCCCCACCCAGATCTTCACGGGTAAACTTCTCCCATGTGGATGGGTACGTGGCCGAGGCGATCAAACGCCCGCCATTATTCAGATCTGCTTGCACATATTTGATGTTGCTCATCGACAGGAAGGATACCGTACCATCCGAATTCTGGATGATTTTGAACCGCTCCCAATGTCCGGCAGTATCCCGATTGGCTACCAGTGCATCTGCACCGCCATTCTCTGCGCTAACAAATGTGCCGTTGGCATTGGCTTTCAGGCTGGACCATGTCTCTGTAAAAGGAGCTGTTCCCGTATGTTTTTTGACCACATTCTGGAACGAAGTATTAGAGGCAAAGTTCGCCGTTGTGAACTTGCTCCATTTTGAAGCAATTGTTGCCGCGCTGTCCGTATTCAGGTTCGGTGCCGGGTTGTTGTTGTTATTGTAATAGCCCCAAGTTCCGCCGCCTTTGACCTTATAACTCCAGTTCGTCCATGAAGCATTCAGTGCATTCAGACCAGACAGCCACTTCTCGGTCAGATCATCCTGACCAAACGAGAACTCGCCCGCTAACACCGGAACGTTCCAATTCTTCTGATAGGACGCCATATCCTTCAGCCAGCGATCCATCTCCGAATTGGTCAGATCCCAGTTGTTATAATCCGTGAATTGATAATGGTGCGTCTGATACATCACATTCGTCCAGCCATAAGTCGTTGGTGGTGAAGCTGCCCACCAGTCGAAGAATGCTGCGATGATGATCATGTGATCGGCATCCTTGGCACGGACGGCTTTGTACATCCGGTCATAGAAATCCATCTTTTGCTTGATTTGAGCTGCATTTTCACCCGTTCCCATGGTTACCAGAGGTTCATTGAGCAGGTCGTACGCGGCAACAGTTGGATTACCTTTGTAACGTGTCGCCATCCGTTCCCAGATCTGAATAGTCCAGTTCTGGTATGTAGAATTAGTCCACAGTTGGTTGGAATTCTCCTGACCGCAGGAATGCCATGGACAGGCGGCTCCCGGTGCACCGTGCAGATCGAGAATGACATACAGGTTCCGTTTGCCCGCTTCATCAATCAGCCAATCCAGTTTGCGGAACGTAACCGAATCAGGCTTCATGACACCGCTGGTGTTCATAAAATCCTCCCAATAGATCGGCACACGCACAACGTTCATGCCCCAGTTCTTGATGTTATCCAGATCACCAGCCTGAATCCAGTTGTCCTGATATCCATTGATCAGGCTCTGTGCACCCGATTCACCAAAACGATTCGTCAACGTGCGACGCAGCGTGTATTCATCTACCGCCCCGGAGGGCGTCATCCATTCTTCCTGCAGCAGCCAGCCACCCAAGTTTGTACCACGCAGATTTACCACGTTGCCTGTACCCGAATTATTGCGAACAACCGTCCCGTTAGCCTTCAGGAAATCCCCTGATCCAAAAGCCGCACTGGCCTTCGGTGAACCTACGGCCGAAGCCAGCAGTCCCAGCAGCAGACAGCTGCACAATAGCATAATAGTGCTCTTCTTCAACATGTTGACGCCTCCCTTAAATGGTCATATCTTGAGGTATGACTGAACCAGGATGCAGCACTCACGACAGGTAACGGTAATGCTATATAAACAGCGGGTGTACGAGGGGGACAATCCATGGATGTCCGCTATTTATCACAACTGGAGTTAGTGAAATCGATTACATTTTATTGAATATTAAACCCTTTATTCCTCCACTATCCCAATTATTGTTTCAATCGGTTATAACTTGTAATCGTTTTCAATTGGAATTATAATGGATTTGAATTAATTGTCAATCACTTATTTGGAGTTGTGAAGAATATGGATGTCAAAATCATTGATGTAGCTGCCATTGCAGGTGTGTCCCCGGCAACCGTATCGCGGGTCATTAATCAGCACAGCAAAGTAAGCACCAAGACCAAAGATAAGGTGATGCGCGCCATCGAGCAATTGGGATATCACCCCAACGCAGCAGCCAAGAATCTTCGTTCACAGAGAACCATGACAATTGGCGTAATCGTTCCCGATATTAACAACTCCTATTATGCCAAAATTATAAAAGGCATTGAGAACATCGCCTATGCCCGCCATTACAAGGTCATTATATGTGATGCTCATAACCTGAAAGAGAGAGAAGTCGATTATCTTAATTTGCTGCTGGATCGAACCATTGACGGTGTCATCATTATCACGCCCATGCTGGCGGATGAGGAATTATTCCAGCTTGCGGATAAGGGGTATCGCATTGGCATCGTTGGCAAATATATCGAACATGATCAGATCCCGTGTATATATACAGACAACGTGAAATTCTCCCAGGAAGTTGTTCAGCATCTCGTTGAGGCCGGACATCGAAATATCGTTTTCTTAAACGGTTATCCTGAAGCAATTGACAGCTATGAACGGCTAGAAGGTTACTTGAAGGCCCTGCGCAATCATCAGATTCCGTTCCGTCCCGAACTGATCGAGAATGGGAACTTCAATGAGGAAGGTGGGTACGAGGCCATCAAAAGACTGTTTAACAAAGGCCTGTCCTTCTCCGCTGTATATGCGGCTAATGATGAAATGGCGCTAGGTGTATACAAAGCATGTATGGAATACGGGATACGCATCCCTGAGCAATTGGCTATCGTAGGTGTGGACAACAATCGAATCAGCAAATACATTCATCCTACGCTAAGTTCGGTGAACCAGCCCAAGTATACGATGGGGGCCATTCTTATGGAGAAGATGATTGATACGATGAATACAAATGATTTTCAGGACAAACGTGTATTTAAAGTCGACTCGGAGCTGCTTGTTCGAGCTTCCTCTTCCTTCAAAATAACAACATAAAGCGCACCCGTAACAGGTGCGCCAGTTTAATATATGTTCACATATTCTTAATGCACAATGATGCTTAACGCATTCAACAAATCAGCCTGCTTCACCGGCTTGGTCAGGACCGCATCGAAGACCTCCGCTTCATGTGGATCGATATGCATGCCATACGGGATCAGAACAATGACCGGTGAATCTGTAACCAAGCGCTTCAGCTTGTGTACAAAATCCACAGCACCACCCTCCAACAGTCCCATATCCACAACGGCCACATCAGGCTTAAAGCCCTCCTGAATCCAGTCGTACGCTTCGGTGGTAACTGAGGTCATATGCACATCCATCTCCCATCTGCGCATCAGGGAAGAGGCCCCTTGCAGAATGTCAGGGTCCTTGGCAAGCAGCACCTTTTTGCCCTTCAGTCGATGCTGAATATTGGCAAGCTGAGGCAGTTCCCAATGTCTGCGGAGCGGCAGGCAGATCTCGAATTCTGTCTCCTTGTCTCCCATGCCATGCACCTGAATACGGCCGTTCATTAGGATGGCAAGATTCTGGCTGACCGCCAAACCGAGATTGGTTCCTACCAGCTTCTGTGTACTTATATTTCCATCCAAATTGTTAAATGATCTAAGCTTATTGTCCGAAGACAACATACGTCCGGTGTACTTCACATGGAGTTGAAGCGTACCTGCCTCCTCTGCATCTCCACCAGCTACGGTTGCCGTAACCAATACCGAACCTGTCCGTGTTGAATCTAGAGCATACTGAATGACATGGGCCAATAGTTGCCCGATCTTGATCTCATCCCCGACAAAAACCTGGGACACATTCAGATCAAGGTTCAATCCCAGCTCAATGTTCTTGCTCAGCGCCAGTCCCGCATAGAGATAAACGGTATTCTCAATCGTGGCTACCAGATCAAATGGATCATCGTGTACAACCGTTTTGCCTGCGTCATTGACGTTAAAACTCATCATATTATTCAGCAGGGAGAGCAGAATGTTACCGCTGGTTTCAATCATATTCACATATTCTGCCTGCTCGTCCGACATATCTGGTGTACGCATCAGATCCGTTAATCCCAGAATGCCGTTCAGCGGATTACGTATTTCGTGGCTCATCAGCGACAGCATCTGCGTCTTGGTCATTGCCTCAGACTCCGCACGTTCCTTCTCTGCCTGCAACTGCTCTTGTAGTTGCTCCGAATCACTCAGCTTCTGTTCCTGGACTTGCAGCGTATCTTCCAGATCCACAACATATCCGAGAAAAACGGCCATGGCTTGCAGAGTTTTCATATCCGTTTCACTGATCACATAATCAGGGTCATCCATCAGACAGATCGTGCCGAACGTTTCCCCGGATCTCCGCATAATGGGAATCCCCACAAAGAAACGATTGCCCAGTCCGCTTGTTACGTCCATTGATTTCGTAAGGGGATGTTCACATGTATCCGTGATGATCAGACTGCTGCCCTTATCTCTTAAGACCAAGCTACAATATGACGCTTCAAATGGAAGTTCACTACCTTTGGCGATCAACTCTTCCTCGCGGTTAAAAGCTTCCATAATAACATTCGTCACGCCATCATTCGTGGCAACGAAAATGGTGTTCACCTTTAATATACCGCTTAATACATCTACAATATGGGATGCGGCTTCCTGTATATTTTCATAGAAGCCCCTTGTAATGCCTAACGTTCCCATGATTCACCTCTCTTGTTTTAGCTGCACTTCAAATCCGTATCCCACAGTATGATTCAATCGATTAACGAGGGATCAAATGTTCCAAAACAGCTGTCACAAACTATTCATATATGAAGTTTTCTATCCTTTTTTCAAGCATCGTCAACTGAACTTGCACGGTAAATAGAAATTATACGCTTACCCTCCAGCTTTGAAAACATTTATCATTCAGGGCTATAAATCATGACAGTCGATCAGCCTCTCCCATGTGATCATTATCACACCTAAATAACAATATATAGTTTATAAATGGATAAAGAAACTCTACATGTAGTGTTCAATGAATGGACATTATCCCTATACAATTTCAATTTCATTATTTAGGAGGAACTGATATGAACATGCTTGAGTATGCCTCTCCACCGGCATCTGATCTTCTATCTGACCTGGGAAGACGAATTATTGGTGCTGAAGATGCCGATACGCTGAGGGAGAATGCCAATCTGAACGGAGACTCGTTCAGCGGCAAGATGAGCAGGCTCGGTTCGGAGACCGCCAAGTGGCATGCTCTGCGTCATGTGCTGCCTAAGGAGCTCGCTCTAGCTGTGGAGAACGGCGATCTGTATGTACACGATCTGGATCAGTATGCCCTTGGAACGACCAACTGTATCTTTATTCCGTTTGACCGACTGCTGGCCTCCGGATTCAATACCGGCAACGGTTCGGTTCGTACACCACAGACAATCATGTCTGCCATGGCACTGGTGGCCATTATTTTTCAATCCCAGCAAAACAGCCAGTACGGCGGTGTATCCGCCAATAAAATCGACTGGGATCTCGCACCTTATGTGAAGCGTTCGTTCCGTAAGCATTATCGGAAGGGGCAACGGCTGTTTGGGGAGATTGCCCCAATTGAGGATGAGCAACTGCATCTGGATAGCGATGAAGCAAAGGAGAAGTGTCCTCGAGCCTTTGCCTTTGCCTGTGAAGAAACGGAACTGGAGACCGAACAGGCTGCCGAATCTCTGATCCATAATTTGAACACCATGAGCAGTCGTGCTGGGGGACAGATTCCGTTCACTTCGCTGAACTACGGGCTGTGCACTTCAGCCGAAGGTCGGCTCGTGTCCCGGTCGTTGCTGGAAGCGACCATTCGGGGCCTGGGTAACGGAGAAACGCCCGTGTTCCCACAACATATTTTCCAGTGCAAGCAAGGAATTAATCAATCTGAGGGAGATCCGAATTACGACTTGTTCCGGCTTGCTGTGACCTGCTCCTCACGGCGCATGTATCCGAACTTTGTCAATGTGGATGCTTCCTTCAACCTTCTCTATTATCAACCGGAAGATCCCGATACGATCATTGCGACGATGGGATGCCGGACACGCACACTGGCTGATCGCTTCGGACGCAATCGTCAGAGCGGCAAAGGCAATCTGTCCTTTAACACCATCAATCTGGTCAAGCTCGGCATTCGATATGGGATCTGCCAGGGAGCAAGAGCCATCGCTGACCGGGCTGGCTTCTATACGGCGCTGGAATCCGTCATGCACAATGCTACGGATGGACTGCTGCACCGGTATCGAATTCAGATGAACCAGCCTGCCAAAGCATCGGACTTCATGATGCGGGAAGGAGTATGGGAAGGCGGTGAACAATTGGCTCCGAATGAACCGGTCGCCGATCTGTTGAAACATGGTACGTTATCCCTTGGTTTTATCGGACTTGCTGAATGTATGACCGCTCTATATGGCCGTCACCATGGACAAGACCTCCATGTACATCGAGAAGCCTTGAATATCATTCGTACGATGAGAGAATTCTGTGACCGGATGAGTGAGCAGCATAACCTGAATATCACCTTGTTCGCTACGCCCGCCGAGGGACTGTCCGGCAAATTCACCAAGATTGATCGTGAGCGATACGGCAGCATCGCGGGGGTCAATGACCGGGAATACTACACCAATTCATTTCACATTCCGGTCTATCATTCCCTTCCTGCCTATCGCAAGATTGAATTGGAAGCTCCCTTCCACTCACTATGTAATGCCGGAGCGATCTCTTATGTCGAACTCGACGGGAACGTAAGGGCCAATACCGCCGCTTTCCAACGAATCGTGCAATACGCGCTGGCCCAGGACATCGGGTATTTCTCCATTAATCATCCGATTGACCGCTGTCCGTCCTGTGGCTATGAGGGCGTTATTGGAGATGTATGTCCCGGATGTGAGGCTCATGAAACCCACGTGCATTTCCAGCGGCTGCGCCGGGTGACGGGATATCTGACCGGTGACTATAAAGTGCGCTTCAATGGGGCGAAGCAGGCCGAAGTGAGAGACCGGGTGAAGCATCGTTGAATCTGTATGGTTACATTCCGGAATCGGTGAATGAGGGGCCTGGCCTGCGTGCCGTGTTGTTCATCAGCGGATGCCGCCATGCCTGTCCGGGCTGCTTTAGCCCCGGCTCATGGAGCTTCCGTGCAGGCGAACCATTTACGGAGGAGCGGCAGCAGCAGATTTTGCATGAGGTAACCTCTCATCCCTTGCTGGAAGGGGTAACGTTATGCGGAGGTGATCCTTTTTTCTCTGCGGCAGAATGCTCCTCCTGGGTTCGGCAGCTTCGGGCTGCACGACCTGATCTGACTGTATGGGCATACACGGGGTTTGTGTATGAGGAATTGATTACAGACCCGTCACGGGCGGAGTTATCCCGGCTATGCGACGTCATTATCGACGGGCCTTATATCGCAGCTGAACGTGATGTGTCTCTTCCTTTTCGTGGCAGTCGTAATCAGCGCATCGTTAATGTGGGTGCAACAATGGCTGGCCAGACAATCGTTACCATGCAGTTAGATGCATGGTAACGATTTTTTTATTTGAGGGGGATCAAGCACAGCGTGGGCGATGATATGGTTCATTTTAAGGAGTCAAATCTGCCAATATATCTAGGATTCATAGAGCACTGTTTTATTTCCGATCGGATTAATGATATATGTTGCAAGCCCTTAGGTTATCGTCTATGATTGGTAGCATAAGAGCAAGTATAAGACGATTGCATCATGATACAATCTATCATCTATGCTTGGTCGCCAATTTCATAGCCAGAGATGTGTACGCACATTTCTGCACACGGAAACAGGTGCCTACCGCGCTACATGCGTGGTCAGGCTTAAAAGGGAAGCACGGTGTAAATCCGTCGCGGTCCCGCCACTGTATACGGGGAGTCTGTGCATATAATCCACTGGTGTAACCACCGGGAAGGAATGCATATGACCATGATCCGCAAGCCAGGAGACCTGCCTGTTTCGACAGCATCGCATGACCTACGGAAGATAGGAAGGTGTTAGAGCAACCGCTACAACTACTTATAGCAGGTGTTCTTTCCCATTCTATCTTTGTGCACAGTCGTCATTCATGATGCCTGTTTCTCGGGGTATGGAATCGGAAGGAATGCCTTTTTTTGATGCTTTCAAAAGAAACACACCACAATAGCTTCAACTTGATGAGTTACCTATTATAAATGAGGAGGAATTTTACATGTCGCAATCACAGCAACAACAGCCACAAGTACTGACAGGCAACCTTGGTTACCCCCGTATCGGTGCGGGACGCGAATGGAAAAAAGCACTGGAGTCCTTCTGGGCTGGCCGAATCGATGAATCTACGCTTCATCAGGAGCTGACCACACTTCGGTTGCAAGATCTGAAGAAACAGCAAGCACAGCAGCTCGATCTGATTCCTGTGGGCGACTTCTCCTACTATGATCATATTCTTGACGTATCCGCGATGTTTGGCGTCGTTCCTGAGCGCTTTAACCATACAGGCGGACCGGTATCCGTATCTACCTACTACGCCATGGCCCGGGGTAATGATCAGGCAACAGCCTGTGAGATGACCAAGTGGCTGAACACCAACTATCACTACATCGTACCTGAGATTCATAATGATACTGCATTTGCATTGCTTGAAAATAAACCCCTTGCCGCCTATCGCGAAGCGAAGCAGGAGCTTGGGCTGGAAGGTAAACCGGTCGTCGTCGGTCCGTACTCGTATGTACGTTTCGCCAAAGGCTATGACGCGGAACGCTTCGCAGAGATCGTCACACGCCTCGTTCCCGTATACGCCCAGCTTCTGTCTGAACTTCAAGCAGAAGGCGTACAGTGGGTACAGATCGACGAGCCTGCTCTGACGCTGGCTGTCTCTTCCGAAGATGAAGCCTTGCTGCAACAGGTGTATGCTGCCTTGGCACAAGCTGCACCGGAATTGAAGCTGCTGCTTCAAACATACTTCGAATCGGTGGAAGCTTATCCGGTCGTGACAGCACTGCCTGTTGCCGGAATCGGCCTGGACCTGGTCCACGGCTATGAAGGCAACCTCGCCAGCCTGCGGGAGCATGGCTTCCCGCAGGATAAATGGTTGGGCGCCGGTGTCATCGACGGGCGCAACATCTGGCGTGCCGATCTCGCAGAGACGGCGAAGCTGCTGGAGCAGGTGGCTGAATTCGCAGCCGAAGGCAAGCTAATCATTCAGCCTTCCTGCAGCCTGTTGCATGTACCGGTTACTGCCGCTCAGGAGAGCGCGCTTGATCCGGTACTGCGCAATGCCCTGGCCTTTGCTGACGAGAAGCTGGAGGAAATAGCGACGCTCGGCACGTTGTTGTCCGGCGGTGCAAAGCAGGCGGACCAAGCAGCGGCTTTGGCTGAAGCCAGCCGCCGCGCCCAGGCAAGCACCGAAGCGGTGCACCTGCTGAGCGAGTCCGAATCACGGACACGCCTGAGTGGTGCGCCTGCAGGGGTCCATGCTGATGAGCAGCTGCTTCGCAACGCGTCATTCCAGGAGCGACGCGAATTGCAGCAGCAAAAATGGTCGCTCCCGCTGCTGCCAACAACAACCATTGGCAGCTTCCCGCAAACGGCAGACGTGCGCAAAGCACGTGCACTCTTCCGTAAAGGGGAATGGAATGCGGAGCAATATGATGCCTATGTGCGTGAACAGATCCAAGAATGGATTACCATCCAGGAGGAAATCGGTCTGGATGTGCTGGTACACGGTGAGTTCGAACGTACCGATATGGTTGAGTTTTTCGGTGAGAAGCTGACCGGATTCGCCTTCACCAAAAATGGCTGGGTACAGTCCTACGGCTCACGCTGCGTGAAGCCACCTGTAATCTACGGAGATGTACTGTTCAATGAACCGATGACGGTGAAAGAAACGGCCTATGCCCAGACACTGACCAGCAAACCGGTGAAAGGCATGCTCACAGGTCCGGTAACGATCCTGAACTGGTCCTTTGTCCGCTCGGATATTCCACGCAGTGAAGTATCCTACCAAATTGCTCGCGCCATTCGCGACGAGGTTGAAGCGCTCGAGCAAGCAGGCATTGAGATGATTCAGGTCGATGAGCCAGCTCTGCGTGAAGGACTTCCGCTCAAACGGAGCAAGTGGGATGAGTACCTGCAATGGGCCGTGGAATCCTTCCGTTTAGCTACTGCTACCGTAAAACCAACAACGCAGGTGCATACCCATATGTGCTACTGCGAGTTCGATGATATTATTGAAGCCATCAGCGACCTGGATGCAGATGTGATCTCGATCGAAACATCCCGTAGCCATGGGGAACTGGTAGGCAGCTTCGAGCAGAATACGTATGACAAAGGCATCGGACTCGGTGTATACGATATCCACAGTCCGCGTGTTCCAGGCAAGGACGAGATGTTGAATATGATTGAGCGTGCACTTCAAGTGCTGCCAGCAGATCTGTTCTGGGTAAACCCTGACTGCGGACTGAAAACACGTGGTAAAGCGGAAGTTGTAGATGCATTGAGCATCATGGTGGACGCTGCTCGTACAGCAAGAGAACGAGTAACCGCTGATTCCTCAATCTAAACAAAGCTTGTGAATGCAAATAAAAGCCTCCGAATTCCTTCGGAGGCTTTTTTCATTTACTATCATTCTATTTGTTTATCTGGCAATGTCTTTTTTATCCGACTTAACGAATCTCGAAATGGCTGACACGTACTCCTGCGCCAGTTCAACGTGTCCTGCCAGTTACCGTCCGGTACACCCGGAACAACCATGCAGAAGCTAAAGGTATTTGAAACTACAGCTAACTCTTCTAAAGGATCATATATTATCATTTCTCTCTATTTTATTCCTTATTGCATGACGATATATGATATAGGCAGTTATTAAATAACAATTTAAAACAATCGTTTATCAGATCAGAAAATTGAGGAGATGGACCTTTCCAATGGATATGATTCAATCACTAATCGCATGTATGCCCTTTTTTCGGGATACGATTCGCCAAGATGTAACCCTTTCCATTATTGACCGGGAGAAATTCCTGTATTTTTCCGCAGGAGAGTCGTTAAAACAACTGGAGTTCAAAGCAGGTGATCCACTGCTCGAGCCTAATCGTGATTTTGCCGATCTGAAAGGCGGTACGGACAAACAATTTGATCATTACCCGAAGGAGTTATTTGGAGTACCGTTTGATGTCGCCTACCTTCCGATCAAAAATGAACAGGGCGAGGTCATCGCTATATTCAACCTGCTCTATAGTATGGATGATCAGGATCAGCTGCAGCAGCTCATGAATGCTACCGAAAACCTGACCAACCAGTTGATTGACAGCGTTCAGCACGTAGCTGCACATTCGGAGGAGCTGAGCGCCACCACCGAAGAAATTCGCAACAACTCCAAACAAGCTGTACAGAAATCAGGCAACGTGACTCAGGTCGCCAGCTTCATCCGTGAAATCTCGGAGCAAACGAATCTGCTCGGCCTGAATGCCGCCATCGAAGCTGCTCGTGTCGGTGAAGCAGGTGCAGGATTTGGCGTTGTCGCCAAGGAAATCCGCAAGCTGTCCGTAGATACAAAGGAAGCGACCACGCGTATTGAAGAGTCCCTCCTCTCCGTCCGCCAATCCATTCAGGGGATGGAGAATGAACTTGGGGAGATTACCGCGAGTTCTCAGGAGCAAGCGGAACTAGTTAACAATTTTATGAGCACGATTGAGCAGTTGAATGCAACGAACCAACAATTGAAACAATTTGTGCACAAACTGATTACATTTGACGGAAAGTAAAAAGGAAAAAGAAACTCCTAACCCACTCAACCAAATGCACAAACAAAATCCTCCGAATCTCTTCGGAGGATTTTTCATTTACTATCATTCCATTTTGGTCATGGTCATCTTGCTAATGTTATTCTATCCGACTTAATGAATCTCGAAATGGCTGACACGTACTCCTGCGGACAACATGAGGTATACATCCTGTTGACCTGATACACCTTTCAGGTCTGCCTTAACCGTGGACCACTGCTGTGCCTCACCCTGTGCCAGTTCCACGCGTCCTGCCAGTGTACCGTCAGGTGCACCCAGTCGAACTTCCAATACCGCATCTGCCTGCTCTGATGATACACGAGCTTCAAGCGCTGCTGCATTGCTGCCCAGATCTGCATCCTTGAAGCCAATCCATCCTTGCTCACCAATCACACGGACAGAAGTTCCGCCTTCCTTACTCTCATCCAGATCCACACCGAAGTATGCATCGTAATTCTCGGCACGTGTAGCCACACTCAGATTACGGGAAGGAATAGTCTCCCCTTGTACCGTCAGGTCAGCAACAAGCTGAACATCAGCAGAAGATTTGCCCACCATAATGGAGTAGGTACCGCTTTCGACCACATAGCGATCACGGGTTACATCCCAGATCGCCAGTTCCTGAACTGGCAGTGTAAAGCTGACTTTCACTGTAGCCCCAGCTTCAATATGAAGACGACGGAAACCTTTTAACGTTTTGAGTGGACGTTTAACACGGGACTGCCCGGCACGCACATACAACTGCACAACCTCATCACTGGCGATCGTTCCCGTATTCGTCACGTCCACATGCACAGTAATGGTCTCTTCCACTCCAGCTTGGGCCGGGTTTAGCTCCAAATTACTGTATTTAAACGATGCATACGTTAATCCATGTCCGAATGGATATAGTACATCACCTTCAAAATACTGATACGTACGTCCGGATTGAATGATATCGTAGTCTCTGATATCGGTCAGCTGATCTGCCGATTGCACCCACGTCATATTCAGGCGGCCTGCTGGTGCATAATCGCCATACAATACGTCAGCCACAGCGTTCCCCAACTCTTGTCCTGCATGGGATGTATACAATACAACCGGAATGTTCTCCTGCACCCAGTTGGACGTGAACGGGTAACTTCCCACGATAACTACAACGGTATTTGGATTCGCTGCATAAACGGCTTCAACCAGACGCTGCTGGGATTCAGCCAGGTCCAGACTTGGGCGGTCGATCTCTTCTTTACCATTCACAAGTGGATTGTTGCCGACAAATACAATCGCCGTCTCCGCTTCCTTCGCGGCCGCTACCGCTTCTTCCAATCCATTCACCACTATATCCTTTTTGAATGTTTCCGTAGCACCGAAAGATTTCAACTCTTCAGATACCGCAAACGCATCGTTTCCACCATTGGATGCCGTTACTGTTTTACCGTTCCAAGTCTTCAGCCCCACGCTTCCGTCCTGTTGTGGCAATAGATGGAATACTTCCTTCACAAACCAGCCATATACTTCATCCGCCGATGCCGTAACCGTTTCTTCATCCGTCGTCAGGTATTTCCCATTACTGTCTGCCTTCAGCGTGTAACTGCCAAAGCCCCAGTCACTTAGTGTAAATGTCTCCGCATTTCCCGAAGCAATGATGGATGATTTCTCATCCTCAGCCAATCCGACAGCCTTACCGCTTGCCACTGAAGTCAATGTAATGCGGTCATTGCCATCCTTGAATGCAACCTTGTCGCCGCCTACTTTGCCGCTGATCGCTTCAAGCGGGGATACGCTATATGGCATGGTGCCTGCATACCAGTCGCGATAGACTGTTCCACCCAGTTGACCAATCACAGCCACTTTGCCGGATATTGTTTTATCCAGTGGAAGCGTGCCTTGATCATTTTTAAGCAATACAACTTGTTCTCTCGCTGCTCTCAGTGAAAGGGCCTTCGCCTTCTCCGTCATCATCGCTTCTTCACCAATCGAAGCATATGGATTGCCCTCAGCGGGATCAAATTCACCTAGACGGAAACGCACACGGAACGTATTGAACAACGCCAGATCGATATCTTCCATCGTGAGTGTGCCCTGCTCCAGTCCTTCGCGCAGCGCCTGCTTCGACAGATCGGCATCATCGGTAATGCTGTCAATTCCGGCTTTGACGGACTCTACTGTACCTGGTGTATGGGAATCATAGTATTTATGATCGTTCTTGATCCCCATGACATCCCCTGCATCACTCACGATGAAGCCATCCATGCCCCATTCGCCCTTCACAATCTCGTTTACAAACGGATGCAGCAATGCCGGTGTACCATTAATAGAGTTGTACGCGGTCATCATTGATTGTGCGCCGCCCTCTTTGAACGGTTTCTCGAACGCTTTCAGATAATATTCACGCATGTTGCGCGGATCAATACTCGATGAACCACTGCCACGATCCACTTCATTATTGTTTGCAAGGAAATGCTTCAACGTAGCAACCGCCTTGTAATACTTCGGATGGTCGCCCTGGATTCCCTTAACCAGCGCCGTTGTCAGTTCAGCAGTCAATTCCGGGTCTTCACCATAAGCTTCTTCGTTCCGCCCCCAACGCGGATCACGCTCCATATCAACCGTAGGTGCCCACAGTGTCAGACCGTTTACTGCTGGATTGCGTTTATAAAATACACGTGCCTCGTCTCCGATCACGGAGCCGATCTCTTTCATCAGGTCCGCATCCCAGGTACACGCCAGCCCTACTGGCTGCGGGAAGGAAGTCGCTTCGCCAAGCCAGGCCAGACCATGGGCTGCTTCTGTGCCGTGTTTATATGCTGCGATACCCAGTCGTTCAACTGCGGGTTGGTATTGCAGCATCGATTCGATTTTCTCATCTTCCGACAGACGGGACACGAGGTCCTTAACACGTGTATCCAGTTCGATCGTTGTATCCTGAAACGGATATTTCGTTTGGTTGGTCATAATATGGAATCTCCTTTGGGAATTCATTGATTTATTTAGAATGATAGCGGATACATAATTGTTAAATTAATACGATGTATTCTTGACGTATCCGAGCTCACGATTCGAAGATTTAACCTTTTAGAACAAGCACTTTACGAGCCGTCGTTAACTCTTCATTTCATTTACTAAAACGGTTTCGGTAAATCTATCATATAGCATGTTTAGCAAAAAAAACAGGGGGGCTTCACAGGAAAATGTGAACTTTCCTCAGGAAAGTATGCGGACAATCGTTTTATTCTGGCACAGTATGGTAATCATGGATAGGAGTATAGATATGACGTACTTATTGAGCTAAGCATAGTCCTTAATGAAGAAGAATATTGAAGGAGGAAGATCAAGTGAGTGAGCATCAACAGCCCCCGACAGGTTTGCCTTCCATACCGGAATCCCTGTGGAGAGCGACAAACACATTCAATGAATATCCGAAACTGACAGAAAATACAACCGCCGATGTAGCCATTATTGGTGCAGGAATTGCAGGTATCACAACAGCTTATTTGCTGGCCCAGACAGGAATGAGCGTGGTCGTGCTTGAAGCTGGAAAAGTACTGGATGGCACAACAGGCCATACAACGGCCAAGGTATCGGCACAGCATGGCGTGATATTTGATGAATTGCTTCATCATTTTGGAGAAGAACAGGCCCGCATGTATTATGAAGGCAATGCAACAGCCGCCAAGTGGATGCGCGATCTGGTAAAAGAGAAACAGATTGATTGCCAGTGGGCAGAGGAAGAAGCCTATGTCTACATTCAATCCGAGGAGAATCTCAAGAAGCTGGAGATTGAGCTAACTGCCTACGGCAAGCTGAATATTCCTGGTCAATGGGTTGATCCCCTTCCCATCCCTGTTCCGGCCAGAGCAGGTATTAAGATGCCGGGACAAGCTCGCTTTGACCCGCTTAGTTATTTACATTACCTGCTGGAATCCGCAGTCAAGCAAGGTGTCCGCATCTACGAACATACAACGGTAACCGATGTGGAGGAAGATGCCTCGCTACATGTGCGGACATATGAGAATGGTCCATCCGTAACGGCCGAACATGTCGTTGTTGCCTCCCATTTCCCGGTCTATGACCCCGGATTTTATTTTTCAAGGCTGCACGCCGAGCGTTCCTATGCTGTTGTTGTTGAACCTCAGAAACCTTTCACAGGTGGCATGTATATCTCTGACGATAAACCCTATCGATCCCTGCGTACTGTCATTCATAAAGGGAAGGAACACATCCTCTTTGGAGGGGAAAATCATAAAACCGGACAGGGCATATGCACTGTCGGTCATTATGAAAATTTGGAGCGTTATGCAGCCGATACATTTGGCATTCGCAACATCCCTTTCCGCTGGTCAGCTCAGGATCTGATCTCCATCGATAAGGTCCCTTACATTGGGCCAATTACTGGACGACATGAACGTGTCTATGTAGCTACCGGCTTTGCCAAATGGGGCATGACCACAGGAACGATGGCTGGACATATCCTTACAGACCGGATTACTGGACGAGATAACTCTTACGCAGCGGTATTCGATCCTGCAAGATTCAAGGTAGACCCTGGTGTGAAAAACTTCCTTGTAGAGAATGTCAATGTAGCCGCGGAACTGATCTCTGGCAAAGTCGGCATTATTCACAAAAACACAGGAGAACTCGGCAACGATGAAGGGGCTGTTGTTCGCCATGACGGCAAACGTGCTGGCGCCTACAAGGACCCGACTGGCAAACTCTTTCTTGTGGATACCACCTGCACCCATATGGGTTGTGAAGTCGAATGGAATGCCGGGGAACGTTCATGGGATTGCCCATGCCACGGATCACGCTACGATTACGCGGGCAAAGTCATTGAAGGACCTGCCGTTAAAGACCTTAAGATGCTAGAAGCACAAGAATAAACCAAGCTGATACCCCCATCAGCGTATATCTTCATCCCATAGACCCGGATCGGAATCCGCCTTCAGACGGAAGTAACCGATTCGGGTTTTGCGTATGCTGATCTATAGATAAAATAGCGAGAAAACGAAGTTAATCCAACTTAGCGGGACATCGTGATACGGAACTATTTTAAAATCACTACCTTGCATTAAACAGTACCGGATGCTATGATGAATTTACGACTACTGAACAATACACACTAGTGATTGGATAGAGCAACAAGGAGGAACCCAAGTGAATGTTAATATTCAATTCAAAAAAGGGGTGCTGGAACTATGCGTCCTCGTGTTAATCAACCGCCAGGATCGTTACGGCTACGAACTGGCTCAGGCTGTATCCCAGCATATTGAAGTGGCGGAAGGTGCGCTGTATCCCCTTTTGCGAAGATTGGTCAATGACGGCTATTGTACGACTTACCTGCAGGAATCCAGTGAAGGACCACCACGTAAGTATTACAAACTGTCTGATACCGGCCGTGACTATATGAAGACTCTGACGAATGAATGGAATGGTTTTGTGCGCAATGTCGCAAATCTTATAGAGGAAGGTACCCCCAATGAATAGACAACAATTCATGCAGGCAATGGAGATTCATTTAAGACCGATGGACCCGCTGGAACGGGCAGAATTGCTCGCTGATTATGAACAGCATTTTGAGATGGGATTAAGAGAAGGAAGACCGGAAGAAGAGATTGCACGGGAACTGGGGCATCCGATCGAGATTGCCAAAGAAGCGCTCGGTGACCGGTATGATGCACAAACGCCAGGATCTGATCCGTTCTACGCACGGACATTCGAAGAAATGCGTTCACAGCAAAAGAAGGGAAATCGAGCTGCACGCAACTTCTTCACGGCAATCGGACTTTTTTTCTTGAACATCATACTCGCGATTCCGCTAGGACTGACTCTGTGGTCGGTATGGCTCACGATTGCCAGTTTGTCGCTGCTGGTCGTAGCCCCGGTTGCTGCTGCTGTGGATTTCTTATATCTCGGCCATTTCGAGTATTCTGAATTATTTGTTTCGATTGGAGTATTCGGTATAGGCATTCTATTCGCCATTGCGACAAAAAGGGTGTTTACAGCCTTTAAGTTGATCACTCTTCAGTATATAAGATGGAATCAAAAGACGATGAAGGGAGATGTCTAATCATGAGCACCAAAAAATGGATCGCTTTAGCGATACTATGTATCGGCATCGGTTTGCTCGGAACCTCCATATACGGAGTTCAGTTCGGAGATGAGAGAGAACCCTACTCTAAACGTTGGGAATTCAAAAATGATGAGCTGCACAATATCATGATGAATGCCAACTTAAGCGCAGATATTGAATTCGTTGTCAGTCCGGATTCCAATGGCTACATTGAAGTCGACGGAAAGTGGGACCCGGCCACCATTGAAGCTTTTAAACAGGCTTCGATCACGGATGGAACCTTTACGTTAAACCAGGAAGAGCGTTTGCGTTTGCAATTTTTCACCCTTTATTGGAATAATCAGCAGCAAACGATCACAGTAGCGTTACCTGAAGGACATCAGCTGGATGAAGTTAACATCGTCTCTTCTTCCAGTGACCTGGATCTGAAGGGTCTGCATGCCAATACCTTGGACCTTAACACTACGTCTGGAAGCATTCACCTTCAGGACATTACCGTACCAATCATTCAACTCGATCTAACTTCAGGAGACATTAAAGCTGCAGCAATTGCAGGAGATATGGAAGTCAAACAAACTTCCGGAAGTTTCACGCTGAATGGCATTGATGGCGATGTGACCCGAAGTGTACAGTCGGGAGATACCAAAATTACGCAATTGAACGGTGCAGCAAATGTTAACTTCACTTCCGGTAGTGTGAAAATTGAGCAAGAAGTTTCCGGTCCAATTGATGTATCGGGACAGTCAGGAGATATTTCCATACAGGCAGCGCCCGATTTTGACGGCATTTACGATGCACAGGCCACTTCCGGTGATGTAAATATACCTGATTCCCCCATGGTAAGCCGTGAGGTCATCAAAGCTCGCACTACCTCAGGCAGTATCAAAATCAAACAATCATGATGAAGCAAATATTCGAACTGTGGGTAATATAGTATAATTAAATGCTAGTCCAATTCTAAGGAGGAGTTACCCACATGGAACTTAAAAATAAAACGGCTGTCATCACTGGCGCCGGTAAAGGTATTGGCCGTGCCATTGCTGAAGCACTTGCCAAGGAAGGTGTGCATCTCGGACTGATCGCTCGGACGGCCTCCGATCTGGAGGCTCTCCAGCAATCGCTAAGCCAGGAATATGGTGTAAAAGTAACCAGTGCTATTGCGGATATTTCTGATCGTACTCAGGCTGAAGCAGCCGTAGCTGCGATTGAGATGGAGCTTGGCGCAGTCGATATTCTGATCAACAATGCAGGCATTGCAAGCTTCGGCACACTGCTGGACATGGACCCGGAAGAGTGGGAACGTATCCTGCATGTTAATGTCATGGGTACATACTATGTAACTCGTGCTGTACTGCCAAGCATGATTAAGGAAAGCAGCGGCAGCATTATCAACATCGCCTCCACCGCAGGCGAGCGTGGATTTGCTACAGGCTCAGCTTATTGTGCTTCCAAATTCGCACTGCTCGGCATGACCGAATCCCTGATGCAGGAAGTGCGCAAATCCAATATCCGGGTTACTGCGTTAACACCAAGTACAGTGAACACGGAGCTGGCAACCAATGCCGGACTCAAAATTGGAGACGAAGACCGCATGATGCAAGCGGAAGACGTAGCTGAACTGGCTTTGGCGACGCTCAAACTGTCGGACCGTGTATTTGTTAAAGCCGCAGGCATCTGGACAACTAACCCACAGTAAGCAGGAGCAGTCAGACCATTTATAAAGAACAATGAATGACGAAGCAACCATTTCTAATGATGCACTCCGTCGCCATCCGGCCGCCCGAGAAACCTCTGGGCGGCCTTTTATATATTCAGTAGCCGCCAAAGTGTCCGAATACGATTCATCACGCTGAATCTCTACCCTTATGATTAATGCAGCGTTACTTCTCTCATTCTCCATTCCACGATTCTCTGCTTATGCGTTCCACAAATGGTCCAAATCCAATTCCTTGGACACGGCGATCAGTACTACCGCGGGTTCCTCCCCAATATTGGTTACTTCGTGGGGAACGATGGCATTCCAGCTGAATGAATCCCCCGCTTCCAGAATCTCTACGTCCTCACACTGCTCTGCGCGAATTCGGCCTTGCAGAACCAGATGACTCTCTTCTCCGGCGTGCTTATTAACCCCAGTCGATGCACCTGCTGGCAGCTCTACAATGGACATGCGCATAGCACCCTTTGCCGTTAGATGCTGTACTTTGATCTGCCCACTTCCGGCAGTCGTCTCTTTGCGCTCATCCTTGCGCACCACG
This sequence comes from Paenibacillus sp. 276b, assembly GCF_900107875.1. Lineage (NCBI taxonomy): Bacteria > Bacillati > Bacillota > Bacilli > Caryophanales > Paenibacillaceae > Paenibacillus > Paenibacillus sp. 276b. The sequence continues at coordinate 232,242 of NZ_FNRR01000003.1, forward strand.
TTCATCCGCTGCTCCGGTGACAGCAGCAAGTATGGCAGTGGCACTTCCAGATAATCCGCGATACTTTCAAGCGTCGCGATGGACGGTGATGTTTTATTATTTTCCACGTTGCTGATAAACCCCTTGGACAGCCCCGTACCCTCGCACATTTGCATGATGGTGATCTGTTTTTGTTTGCGGATCGTACGAATGGCTAGACCAATATCCATATTGCAATCCTCCCCCTTTGATCTGTATATCCGATACCCAACCATCGTTATTGAGCATTATAGATTTCTTATACGGAACATATTTTCATAATACAAAAAAAATATTGACCCTACAATGGAATCATGATAAATTTTGTTCATCAATAAGAATATTAATTTCATATTAGTGAACTTTATTTTGATTACTCATTTCTTATCAGGTGGTGGTTGCATTGAATTATTCATTGACTTACGAGGTTCGGCTTCCTTCCGATTACAATACAGAACAACAATATCCCGTTATCTTTGCCCTGCATGGCATGGGTTCGGATGAACAGGATATGCTTCGCTTAATGGAGCCTCTTCAGTCCAATTTTATTATCGTTGCCATACGTGGGCCCATTGTTCAGGGTAGCGGCTACGCCTTTTTTCAAATTATAAGCATTGGCAACCCCGTCCGTGAGTTGTTCGACGCCTCTGTTCAGGGACTGCAACAGCTAATGGTTGACTTGTCTGCCAAATATGCCATTGATCCCGCACGGCGTTATATCGCCGGATTCAGTCAAGGAGCCATTATGGCGATGACGCTCTCGCTGATCATGGGAGATGCAATCAAGGGAATTGTAGCCATGAGTGGTTACATTCCGCAATTTGTGAAAGACGAATACAAGATACAGCCCAACTCGGAGTTATCTGTATTTATATCGCATGGCGATCAGGATCATCTCTTCCCGCTGCAACTTGGCGAAGATAACGCCAGCTTCTTCCGGGAACAGACCAATAACGTTACGTATGTTCCATATCACGGTGGACACCAAGTCACCCCCGACTTATATCAACAATTTCAACAATGGCTTCGGACGGATGCCGCCAAGCTGACTGCTGAAGACCCGAAAGGACTGAATTCATAATGATGCCATCCCTGTTTATTGCTCACGGTGCACCATCACTCGCACTGGAGGAAAATGCATACACTGAGTTTCTGCAAAAACTTGGACAGGAACTGCCGAAACCCAAAGCGATCGTATTGTTCTCTGCTCACTGGGAATCTACAACTCAATTGGTTTCTTCAGTAGCCAACTACGAGACCATCTATGATTTTGGCGGCTTCCAGCCCGAGCTGTATCAGATCAAATACCCTGCACAAGGACATGAAGAGACAACAGCGGAGATTCAGCGCCTGTTCGGGGATGCTGGTATTCCGGTGGAAAGCGACTCTGTTCGTGGTCTGGATCACGGTGCTTGGGTTGTGCTTCGCCTGCTCTATCCAAATGCGGACATTCCGGTCGTTGCTTTATCCGTGAACCGTTATCTGTCCAATGAACAGCAGTATCAGGTTGGGCAGGCACTCGCCACATTGCGTGAGCAGGACGTTCTCGTCATTGGCAGTGGTGGGACGGTACACAACCTGCGTCAGTTAAACTGGGAAAGCGCAGGCGTTGACCCTTGGGCCATGGCGTTTGACAACTGGCTGCAAGACAAACTTGTGAGCTGGGATACAGCGTCCCTATTCGCCTATGACAAGCTAGCACCATCAGCCCAAGCAGCCGTGCCTACGCCAGAGCATTTTGTACCATTGCTGCTCGCCATGGGTGCGGGAGATCAGAACAAGCAGGCATCACTCCTGTTCAAAGCCTATCAGTATGGCAACCTGAGCCTGTCCTGCTGGAGATTTGATTGATCGATTTATATAACACCTTATCTAAAAATAACCAGACACTCGTGCGAACTCGCACGGGTGTTTTTAGTGATATGACCTTTTTTGCATAATGCTGGGAGTTGTAAAGCAAGCTATAATAACATTTAGTGGAAATGACCAAGCTGTAATTAAGGAATACTCATTCTACACCTATCACATCTTTCTGGGAGGAACATTCGAAGTGGCTGAACAACCAAAGTCTGAGAGCTTAATGTCTCTCGTCAAAAAGGGGAACACATCCTCGGCTGTAGCTATGGCAGGAAATGCTGTACTTGCACTGTGCAAAGGAGGAGCCTTTCTATTCAGTGGCAGTGGCGCCATGTTCGCCTCGGCGATGCACTCTCTAGCCGATGCCATCAACCAAGGGTTTGTCTTTGTAGGAAGTGTGTTGTCCGAGAAAAAACCTACACGCCGCTTTCCGACCGGATTCGGGCGAGTCATCAACATTTTCTGTATGATTGCCGTTATCGTTGTTACCATTATGGCGTATGAAACGATCCATGAAGGGATTCACCTGTTACTGCATCCAGCTGCTCATTCCGGCGGTATCTGGATTAACATCGGCGTGCTGGTGCTTAACATTGTGATCGATGGAGCCATTTTGATTAAAGCAATGAAAGAAATTCTACACGAAGCACGTGCGCCCAAAGCGTCAGGCCTCGCCCTGTTCCCTGCTGCGATCAAAAATGTAGGACGTGCCGCGCCGCCAACACGCCTTGTATTTTACGAAGATATTGTAGCGGTACTCGGTGCGACACTCGCACTAATCTCTGTCGTCGTCATTGCACTGACCAATTTTGCATTGCTCGATGGAATCGTGACGACCATTATTGGATGCCTGATGATCGCTGTCGCTTTCCGTGTAGGTTATGACAATATGATCGGACTGATTGGTGTAGCGGCTCCACAGGATGTTGAGGATAAAGTATCCCAGACCATTCTGGCAGACTCTCATGTTGCAGATATCCAGATGATGCGCATTATTCAGGAAGGTCGTTATTACCACGTTGAGGGTCTGATCGAACTGACCAAAGGATTGAGCCTTGCCGATGCAGATGATATCAAGTTCCGTATCCAAGAGAAGTTAATGACAGATCCAGACATCGCCGATGCGGCCATCTCGATTATCGAAGATGATGGTGTGAACAGCTGGGGCAAGAAACATTCTGATGTGGTGAAATAAGGGTCTGTTCCCTTTTATAAAAGATAAAAGAAGCCTACTCTTCGCGGAGTGGGCTTCTTTACATAGCAAACAACGTGACATAGCTAATATAACTCCATGGCTGCTAAAGTTGGGCTAAACTTGTTGGTTAGAATTCGCTGAGTGACCAGCATGGGGTTTACTTCTGCCACCTTGCTTCATGCCCATCTTCATCAATTTATCCAGCCATTTCAGACGGAACGCCTCAGTGGAGCCTTTGATTGGACTAATTTCGGTTACACGTACCGGGGAGACCCCGCAGAATTTGAGAATATTGGATTTCATGACCCGGTGCCCTGCATGTCTGTAAATGAATCGATTGTACCAGCGTGGTGTATCCATGGTCACAATGATGTGGGCAGACCTTCCTTTCAGCAATTTGTCCCATAGGGGTGAGTCCTCCCGATCTTTCATCGCGAATCCAGGCAAAAACACCCGATCAATAAACCCTTTTAAAATAGCAGGCATCACTCCCCACCACGTCGGATATACAAACACCAGATGGTCCGCCCATCGGATCAATTCCTGAGCTCTCACCAAATCAGGCTCCAATTCCGTCCGCTGACGGTACCCGTACTGAAGATTGAGATTAAACTGAATATGGCTCAGGTCGATCAGTTCCACAGAACTGCCCGATTGTCGGGCTCCTTTTATATAGGCTTCTGACAGTGCTTTGCAGTAACTTTGCGGATCCGGATGACCATTAATTACCAAAATATTTGACTTCATACATCTGTTCCTCCTGTATAATAAAGTTCATGAAGGCCGAAGAAGCAGGCATATCACAAGCATAGAATGAACGCATACATAAACAAATGATCAACGGCGCCAAAACATTGCTGATTCGCGCAAAAGGGGGTAGCATGAACAACCATAATCACGGTGTGTCCATTTCCATGTTGTATCCGATTATGAAGACGCTGGTGAACAAAGGGTACGAATCCGAAGCGTTTTTCGAGTACGTCAGCTTAGATCCTGCTATTATGCAGAATCCGGAAGCACGTATTCCAGTTGAAGAGTTGGAACGGATTATGCAGTATGCTGCGAGATACTCGGATGATCTGTATTTTGGATTGAACCAGGGACAACTGCTGGACTTTGCGGACCTTGGCCTTCCTGGTTACGTCATGATGCATTCCAAGACGATTGGAGATGCACTCGCTGCTTATCAACGATATAACATCATTCTATATAGTGGATTTAATCTGGATTGGAAAGTAGCCGGAACGGATCTGGTCCTTCAATTGTCTTTGCAAAATTCGGAGAAGCAGATGTCCCGTCATTGTGTGGAAGATATGGCTGTCTCGATGGTGTATTTGATCAGCAAACTGGCGAATCGCCGGGTGGAGTTAAAAGAGGTTCAGTTTAGTCATCAAGCCCCCGATGCTTCAGGCGATCTATCTCCTTATGTTGGCATATTAGGAATAGAGCCGCAATTCGGGGCTACCCATACACTCCTGCGAATGCACAAAGACATTCTGGATCAGCCCGTATTATATTCGGATGCAAGAATGCTGAAGGTCTTTGAAACCATGGCTCAGGAAAGCAAAGATGAGCTTCATTCATCTCAATCCTTCTCTGGCAAAGTAAGTCGATGGATGATGGAGAGCCTACCAACCTTCTTTCCCACATTACAACACACCGCAGAGTATCTGGGCGTGAGCATTCGCACACTTCAGAGCCGATTGCGTGAAGAAGATACAACGTATCATGAGATATCCGTTCAGGTACGCAAGGAAATGGCATTGCGATATTTGCAGAAGGGAACCTATTCCGTGGGGGATATTACGTATGCCTTACATTTTTCGGAGCAAAGCGCGTTTCAGAATGCCTTCAAAAAGTGGACGGGACAGACTCCCGGGCAATACCGTTCCAGTCTCAAACAGCCCATGCAGCCCCGTAGTTGAATAATCCCGAATCCAATCCTCCTAAGGGGATTAGTGATTACATGTTTTGAACCTAGACTTTAGTCTAGGTGAAGTTTAACTCCAAAGACCGAGGATACCCTTTTGCGGTTCATGGTATGCTGTGAATAACGAGAAAACATACTCCATGACCGTTCGGGAATTGATCTTGTATTGAAAAGGAGAGATATCATGGCTAAACGCACCATCCTTGCGCCTGTGCTTATTTTGCTCGGCGTGTACCTGATTTTGAACCAGGGAGGTTCACTCGGTCCAGGTACAATCTTTGCCACGTTCTGGCCCACCCTATTTGTAATTCCATTGGGTTTATTCTTCCACTGGCTGTACTTCTCCATGATTGGACGAGGGATCGGATTACTTGTTCCCGGGGGCATCTTGCTTACGGTAGGTGTTGTCTCCCAGATCGCCATGCTTTTTGGTAACTGGAGCACGATGTGGCCCGGCTTCATTCTTGCGGTAGCGGTAGGTCTGTTCGAATTATATTGGTTCGGTGGCCGTAACAAATGGTTGCTGATTCCGATCAACATTCTGACGGTTATCTCACTGTTATTCTTCGCCGTCATGTCGATTGGCACGATGCTGAACAGTCTGTCCTTTATCCAGCCATTCGTGGCGATTGTGCTGATTATGGGTGGGGCGTGGATCATTGTGGGTCGCAAAAAGCGCATGTAAACTTCTGATTGTTTCCACTTGACCACTCCGATGACAGAACAACTTTTGATCGCTGTTATCTCTAGATTTTCTTGATTCTCCTTTAATAAAGGGAAAAATCCGGAGATAAGCGTATGCTTTCGAAGTAGCTTTCTTTCAGAAAGCTTTTAGGCGCACGCTTCGCTTCTTCAGTTTGTTCTGTCCTCTCCGTTAACGTGTAAACTAAATAGAACAAAACACTTGAGCTATTTGCTCTGAGGCAGAGTAAAAATGTAGGGGTGCAGCTCGTCATTCAATTGAAATGACGAGCTGCACCCCTATTTATTCTAACGAACTGTACACGCGCTATTGGTGGTTATTAACTATACATCTCACTCGAATACCTTTTATTTGCTATGCATTTTAAATTCGAGGAACAAATCGTTATAATGCGAGAGCATTTTTTTGCCCAGATTATTGTACACTTCCAGCTTACCCGTCAGTGTCTCATCTGGATAGAATCGTTCATCCTCCGAAATATCCTCCGGCAGCAGCTTCAATGCCTCGGCGTTCGGTGTAGAGTACCCTACATATTCAGTATTACGAGCCGCATGATCAGGGTCCAGCATGAAGTTGATAAACTGATGAGCACCTTCAATATTACTCGCGGTCTTCGGAATGACCATGTTATCGAACCAAAGGTTCGAACCTTCCTCCGGAACCACGTAATCCAGCTTGTCGTTCTCATCCATAATTTCTGACGCATCACCGGACCATACGAGTCCTACCGCCGCTTCCTCGTTTGCCAGCAGCATTTTGATCTCGTCTCCGACAATCGCTCTGACGTTAGGCGTGAGAGTGGACAGTTTCTTCAAAGCTTCCTGCAGATGATCTTCGTTCGTATCGTTCAACGAATACCCGAGGCTGTTCAGCCCCATGCCCATGACTTCACGGGCACCGTCGAGCAGCAAGATTTGATTTTTCAAACGTGGGTCCCACAGATCATTCCAGCTCTCAAACGTTAACCCATCGACCAGTTCAGGGTTGTACACAATACCCACCGTTCCCCAGAAGTAAGGGATGGAGTACTTGTTGCCCTCATCAAAGGATAGGTCCATGAACCGGGAGTCGATGTTGCTCAGATTGGGCAGCTTGCTGTGATCCAGCGGAATGAGCAGGTTTTCCTCTTTCATTTTGCTAATCGCATACTCAGAAGGAATCGCCACATCAAACGTCGTTCCGCCCTGCTCAATCTTGGTTAACATCGCTTCGTTCGAATCAAACGTCTGATAGATCACCTTGATGCCGGTCTCTTGTTCAAATTCCTTCAGCAAATCGGGGTCGATATAATCGCCCCAGTTGTAAATCGTCAGCGTGTTGCCGCCGGAATACCCCTGACTCTTGTTCAGATACGAAGCGAGAATCATCAAGGCAAAGGCAGCCACAAATACAATCGCAAATGTCCGAACCAGTTGCTTCATGGACGCAGCCCCCTTCCCGCAGGCGTTCGCGCTGCACGGCGGTTAATGAAGTAATACCCAACCACCAGCAGCACCGTCAGCAGGAACAGCAGCGTGGACAGCGCATTGATGGACAATGACACACCCTGCCTTGCTCTTGAATAAATCTCCACAGAGAGTGTGGAGTATCCGTTACCCGTGACAAAGAATGTTACCGCAAAGTCATCAAGCGAGTAAGTCAATGCCATGAAGAATCCGGCAAAAATACCCGGTTTAACGTATGGAAGCACGACACGAGTTAGGATCTGCCATGATCCAGCACCCAGATCGCGCGCCGCATCCATCAAGGTCGGGCTCATCTCCTGAAGCTTTGGCAGTACCATAATTACTACAATCGGCACGCTGAATGCGATATGAGACAACAATACCGAAGTGAATCCAAGCTTGATGCCAATCATGGTGAATAGAATCAGAAAGGATGCACCAATGATGACATCCGGACTAACGATCAGCACGTTATTGAGTGACAGCAACGTATTCTTGGTCCGTTTGCGCCGCACATGGTAGATCGCCAGTGCCCCTGCCACACCGAGCATCGTCGAGATCGCAGAGGACAGGAGCGCAATAATGAACGTATTCAGTACAATGATCAGCAGCCGGGTATCGGCAAATACTTCCCTGTACCATTTCAATGTAAATCCTTCGAAACCGCGCATATGCCCGCCACTGTTGAAGGAATAGAAGATCAGATACGCAATCGGTGCGTACAGTATGGCGAATACAACGGCCAGATAGACGTTAGACAGCTTTCCGTTTCTTCCCATTACGCACCTCCTTCTTGCCTGATCCAGTCAGGAACATAATGATCGCCATCGCAATAATCAAAAAGACGGCAATCGTCGAACCCATCCCCCAGTCCTGGGTGACGAGAAAATGCTGCTCAATCGCTGTTCCCAGCGTAATTACCCGGTTCCCCGCAATAAGGCGGGTAATCATGAACAAAGATAGCGCCGGAATAAATACGGCCTGACAGCCGGATTTCACTCCGCTGAGCGTCAACGGGAAGATAACCCGGCGGAACGTCAGCCATGACGATGCCCCAAGATCCCGGGCCGCATAGATCAGCGAAGGATTCATCTCTTCCAACGCGTTGAAGATCGGCAAGATCATGAATGGAATGAAGATGTACACCGAGACAAAGATAAAACTGAAATCGGTGAACAAAATCTGTTGCGTGCCAATACCCACCACTTCCAGTAAGGAATTGGTCAAGCCATACGTGCCGAACAGGCCGATAAAGGCGTACGCTTTTAACAACAGATTGATCCAGCTTGGCAAAATTATAAGCAGCAGCCACAGCTGCTTGTGCTTCGTACGAGTCAGTAGATACGCCGTCGGATACGAGACCAACAGCGAGAACACCGTGATCAGAAATGCATACCAGAACGAGCTCAGGGTCATCTGCATGTACACAGGTGTAAAGAACCGAGCGTAGTTACCCAGCGTGAAATTACCTTCCACATCGAAGAACGAGTAATACACCACCAGCAGAACCGGAGCAACTACAAACAACACCATCCATAATACATATGGAATCAGATACGCATTGCGTGTACTCGCCTTAGTCTGCATGAACGGCCTCTTGATAGGCTTCCAGACGTTTATCGAACTCTTCTTCCGTCTCGTTAAAGCGCATGACGTGGATGGCTTCCGGGTCAAAATACAGTCCAATACGAGCGCCTACGACGGCTTTCTTCGTGGAATGCACCAGCCACTCATTACCCGCATCATCGTATGTGGATATCTCGTAGTGCACCCCACGGAACAGCTGGGAGTCCACGTTGACCTGCATCTTGCCCTGTTCCTCGGTTGTAATCTCCATATCCTCTGGACGGATCACAATCTCTACAGGCTCGTCCCGCTGCAAACCCTGATCGACACACTCGTACTCTGCGCCAGCGAATTCCACCACAAAATCCTGCTTCATTTTGCCGGATACAATGTTCGATTCACCAATAAAGTCCGCCACAAAACGGTTAATCGGCTCATCATAGATATCATTCGGTGTTCCGCTCTGTTGAATGACGCCGCCGTTCAGGACAAAGATCTCATCTGACATCGCCAAGGCTTCTTCCTGATCATGCGTGACAAAAATAAACGTAATGCCCAATCGCTGTTGCAGCTCACGCAGTTCATACTGCATTTCTGTCCGCAGTTTCAGATCGAGCGCCGAGAGCGGCTCGTCCAGCAGCAAAATCTCGGGTTCATTCACAATCGCCCGCGCAATGGCGACACGCTGCCGTTGTCCGCCAGACATCTCGCCAATTTCACGGTTTTCATAGCCAGAGAGATTGACGAACTTGAGTGCTTCCAGCACTTTGCCTTGAATTTCAGCGGTTTTCATTTTTTTGATCCGCAAACCAAAAGCTACGTTCTCAAATACGTTTAAATGTGGAAATAACGCATAATCCTGAAATACGGTATTCACCTGCCGCTGGTGAGCCGGCACTTGGTTAATCAGTGCACCGTTAAAATAAATACTGCCCTGTGTCGGCTCCGCAAAGCCGGCGATCAGGCGCAATATCGTTGTTTTCCCACAGCCTGACGGGCCGAGTAGCGTATAAAATTTACCCCGCTCAATCTCGAAGCTGACCTCCTTCAATACGGCTTCATCCTGATCGTATTGCTGGGTCACCCGGTCGAACCGGATAATCGGTTGTTGTTCTGACATGCTTCATTTCGCCCCCTTTAAACTTGAGGTATACCTTGAGCCTGTACACTTCTTTTCATGCATGCTTCATTACAAATCCCATCTATTATATATGATTCAGCTATATCCGCAATGGTTTTGATGTAAACGCCATGTGTTATTTCTTCTTATTCTCACAAATACAGCATACATTACGGGTATATGTCGATATCTACGCATCCCAGTAGAGCGATTTCATGAGGATTTCGGAATCAAGTCATGTGAAAGGAGTCCTGTTCGTGGATATTCGCCGTAACCTGCCTTTGCTGATGATCATTTGTTTTCTGAGTCAGATGGGCGGTTTCATGATCCTGCCCCTGTTCCCTTTGTTTATTGAGGAATTCGGCCTGTCCGGCTGGATGATGGGGGTTATTTTTGCACTCTTTTATGTCGGTAAAGTGATTGGCGGGGTGCCCGCTGCGGCACTCTATCGAAAAATTGGGGGCAAGCGGGCACTTATTGCCATGCTGCTGCTGCTCGCTGTTTGTATGGGCGGTTTCGCTGTATCTTCTGCGGCGCTCGTATTCGGTCTGCTGCGGCTGCTGCAAGGGCTCGCTTCTACCGGACTTACAGTCGTCGTGCGTTCCATCATCGGGGATGAGGGGAATGTCGACAACCGGGGGCTGTACAACGGTTACATCAGCAGCAGTGAAGGCGGGGGCATGGTGCTGGGTCCGGTCATCAGCGGCTGGCTCTCGTTGCATTGGCCCTTATCGGTGCCTTTTTTACTCGTTACCGTGTGCTGCCTGATGGCTGTGGTTGCAGCAATGGGGATGAAGACAGCAGCAAAGCCCAATCCTGTATCTGAAAATGTGGCGGACGGCCACGACTTAAGCGAGTCTCCAACGCATGCCAAACCAACGCAAACGCCTGCCGATTATACAGTTTCTCCAGTAAACGCTACTCCTAGCCCAATCATTCCTGAACCGTCCACCGGACTTACCCGGAGGCAGCAACTGATTGGCTACGGTACGGTTCATTTCCTGGAAATGAGTGCTTATGCCGTGTTTCTGACTTATTTTGCATTGTATGCAGCTCATATCATGCAGTGGGACCCGTTTGCGATCAGTCTTGCCTTTACCGTCGTTGGTATTTCTACACTCGCGGCTGCTCCGATAGCCGGTTACCTGTCTGACCGGATGGGTGATCGTCTGCTGCTCTGCATGTTCGGCATGCTGATGATTGGTATCGAAGTGGTCGTTTTTCTGAGCACATCTTCGTATGTGCTGGTTTACGTGGGCATGCTGATCGGTGGCGTAGGCGGTGCATGTTACATGGATTCGTTCTTTGCTCATATCGGGGATCATATCCCGGACGAGGGTAGGAGCTCCGTCATAGGCAAAATTGTCTCTGTGGCAGAGATCGGTTCCATCGTATCCCCTCTGGTGGCTGCTCTGCTTGTGGAGCATGGATCGCTGTATACCGTGTTTGTGTTCAATCTGCTTCTGATTGCTGCTGCCATTGCCGTTCAGGCAGTGATGCGCAGCCGTTACAGATCGAAACGTGTGTAGACACACAAGACTGCCCACATCAGTGGGCAGCCTCCAATCATTTATTTACTCCTAATAAAGTTGCTATATGTAGCGCATTTTCTTCGATTTTATTTTTCAAATAAGGGTCTGTGTTCTCAGGCAATTCCGTCGGCTTGTAAAACTTTGCTTCAAGAACTTCCACCCCATCGGGCTTCAAATCACCTTCAAACTTCGTGCATGGGTAAGCCTCCTATATTAAGTCATGATCCTCATTATAGAAGTTCAATTAATTTCCATATAGAGAAAGAATATTCAGCTTTATTTCCTATTTTAGAGTCCGTGCTTTGATGAAAAAACAGCAAAAAAACAACCCGCTCACACATCAGTGTGCAAACGGGCATTTCATTGGTGGGTTCTCAGTCTGAGGCTGCTGATCCCCCCCGGGTTGTTGTTTTTCCCTGTCCATCCATTCAGCTTCCGATTTCTCTGAATCCAATGTGTAAGAATGATCTCCATAGAAAAAGTTAGGTTTCACAATCTCATTGCGATAGGAACTGTGGAAAATATGCGTCGTTGCCGGCGACACCGGCGGAATCAGCCAGACCCAATCGCCTGTCAGTTCGCGCCCGGCCTTCTCTTCCCGCTGCTCAAACAAGGCAAATTGCGCTGCCGCTGTGTGGTGATCCACAATGCTAACGCCTGCTTTCTTGAACGAATGCAGCACCGCTACATTCAGCTCTACCAGAGCCCGATCCTTCCACAACGTCGTTTCACTCGAAGTATTCAAGCCAAGTGCTGCCGCTACCGCTGGTAGTTTATTATACCGAAACGTATCTGCCAGATTGCGTGCGCCAATCTCAGTGCCCATATACCAGCCGTTGAATGGTGCTACCGGGTAGGATATGCCGCCAATCTCCAGCCGCATATCGGCAATCATCGGTACACCGTACCAGCGCATGTCCAGTTCAGCAATCTCAGGACGCTCCGGGTGTTCGATCCTCACTTCCACTATGTCTTCCTTGGGCACAGGATACCACTCTGGAGCTTGCCCCTTAGCCTGGATAATCAATGGAAGCACATCATAAGGCGTGCCTTCCCCCAGCCAGCCAAGCGACATTGCTGTCTTCGTTAGCTCAACGGAGGCAGGATCACCTACAATGCCTTCCGTCGTCTCATATCCGGCATAACGGATTAACTGGTGATTCCAAATTCGCACAGGGGCTCCCTTCGGTCCATCAGGTGGAAGAATCGTAATCATGGGAATAATCTTCCCTTTGTTGGAAGCCGCTCTGATGTGCGTCATCACAGCATCCGCTGCCGTTCCAACCGTATCTGCATGACGTGCATCAACGATGCGCAGTTTATCCCAGAATAGCCGCCCGATGCAGCGATTGCTGTTCCGCCATGCCATTTTACAGCCATGCTCCAGTTCATCCGCAGTATGAACATATGTGCCTGTGTGCTCAATCTCGTTCAAAACTGCAACAAGCCGGGCCTGCGCGTCTTCACGCGAATGGCCCAGCTCTTCATAACATCTATATATAAACCGTTCAGCTTCATCCCGCAGTTCTTCCAGGTCTGTCCGCATTATTCACTCCACCAATCTATACATCTTGAATGCCATCATTATACGGCAAGCACACCGGATTTGTAAGCGAACGGGCACTTTGTTCACGGACTCTACATATCGTTGTTCAGGATGCAGGGTAACTTAGCTTATTTGCCCAGAAATGCGTTTAACATCCAGACCTCTTTATCCAATACAGCAGTGAATCCAATCAACATATCTTCAGTTGCATTATCCTCAGCTTCGCCAGCTGCTTGAATACCCTCGTTAATTACACCCACCATCGCTTGCAGATCAGTAACTACGGTTTCTACCATTTTTTCAGCCGACAACTGTCCCTGTGCTTCCTCAACAGGTGACAACCGCAGTTGTTCAGCCATCGTTGCGACCGGACGTCCACCAATCGCCAATAGACGTTCTGCGGCTTCGTCCATATTCGCCGTAGCCAAATTATACAACTCTTCGAATTTGGCATGCAGTGTGAAGAAATGAGGACCTTTCACATACCAGTGGAAGTGGTGCAATTTAGTATACAGTACAGCCCAACCAGCGATCTGGCGGTTCAGGACCTCTTGAAGTTCAGTAGCATGGTTTGCAAAAGTATTGTTTCTAGTTTGGATTGTGCTCATGGAATTTATCCCCTCTCGAATACGATATAGTTTTGAATTTGATAACGTAAATTAACTTTCTTCCGTTTGTTTAATTTAGACTTAATCTAAATCTTGTTTTAATTATAACACTGCCCTTATCCTTTGTGAAGACTTTAGCCTACTCTTTCGAATGAAGATTCCATGAAGCTGCCTTCATGTTTGGCTTGGGTAGGAAGACCCTTTTAAACATCTTTACACACAGTATCTATACCTCGATTTTCACCGATGTACAATGACAATCCTCACGTCGTATATAAAAAAACAGCCCTAATCCTCATTGAGGATCAGGACTGCACCAACGCACATAGCGCACGCTTTATTGTTGAATCAACTCGGATGTAAGGATACGGCTTACCTCTTCATAACTACGAGCAACGTGATGAGGCTGATGCTCTGATTCTGGCAAAGCATCACGATGGTTGAACCAGATCACTTTCCATCCAGCATCCACTGCACCGACAACATCATTGCGCCAGGAATCGCCGATATAATAACTGGAACCGGAATCCGATCCCGTCTGCCTGCTTACATGCTCAAACAATCTACGATCCGGCTTGGCGTAACCAAGGGTACCCGATATGAAGATGTGTTCCTTGGGAATAAGACTGAATACATCCAGCGCTTCGAGCTTCCGCTGCTGATGTTTTCCTTCTCCGTTGGTAATTAACCCTACCATATGACCTTCTGCAAGAAGTCTTCGAATAAGCTCATATGCTCCATCAAAGGGCTGGATCTGAAACTGTCTATTCAAATACTGTGCTTGCAGTTCTTCAGCCTGCCCCGGTTGTAGAGGATGTCCAAATTCCGCCATGGTCAGCTCAAATCTGCGATGACGCATCCGTTCCACCGCTTCCGGTTCGGGTACAGCAGACAAGTCTTCTTGGGCAGACAGCCAGTCGCTATAATAACGGAAGCGATGGTATGCCTCCCCATATGGGAACTCATCTGATAAACCAAGAACTTGCTGTAAAGCGCCACAAAGCGGCTGCAAGTGGTCATACAAGGTATCGTCTACGTCGAAAAATATAGCTTTTGGGGCGTTGTCGTTAGATAACATGATGGATCTCCCTTATTCGATCTCATAAAATTTAATTAATAATTACAATAATGTGGAAATAAATCCTGATAAATGCTAGCATATTTCTATAACGAATATTGCAAGGAGGTAGATTATATGGCATTCTCCTTATATCCCAAAGAACACAAGCGAAAAGTATACAACTTAGTGTTAAATCTCTTCCTTTTTGTTGTTTCGACATCAGTGCTAATTTATATCCATTATAGTTACACTACTGTTCCAACATACAGCAACTTAATACTCATGGGTCCTATGATCAGTTGTGCCATAAGATCAGTGTACTATGCAGCAACTCTCAAGAAAATGAAGACGCATTGATAATTCACATCGAATATATAAATGTTATCATTGCCATAAATGAGCTTCAAAAAAAAAGGTAAGTGCACTGTATTCTTTCTCTACAGTATACCTACCTTTTTCTAATTCTTCACTTTAACTTATTTACAGTATTCCGCGATCAATCATCTAATTAGAGATACCTACGGATTATGTGTATTCCAATTAAAGTATCAACGGTACAACCTTGCCTGCATTCACATCAATCAGGCCGTGATCCGTAATCTTCAGAGCCGGACTTACCGCAAGGGAATGGGTACTGATGGACATGATCGGGTTATAGTGCACGTAACCAAGAGATAACATCGCTGCACGCAGCTCTTTCACTTGGTGTGACACTACAGCCAGCGGTTCCTCCGTCAATATACCACCCACTGGAAGTTCGAGATGGGACAACACTTTCCCGTCTTCCACCACACAGAACCCACCTTGGCTCGAAATCACTGTGTTAGCTGCCAATATCATATCTTCACGATTACGTCCTACGACCAATAGGTTGTGGTTATCATGTGAATATGTTGTTGCAATGGCACCACGCTTGATCGTGTCTCCACCAATCAAACCATGTGCTCGGTTACCGTTCACACCATAACGTTCAAAGGTCGCAATCTGTCCATATCCACTCTCTTCCCAGAGAAGTTCACCATTAGCAGCCTGAACCTGTGCGATATGTTCTTCCACAAAGGTTGAACCATCCTTCACCATCATAACCCGGCAGTTGTTTAAACCATTTTCAGATAACTGCGTGTCTGAGTCAGATGCTTGACTTTGCCCGTTCACCTTCGGATCAGACAAACGGATTGCAAAATCCTCGGCTCCCAGCAGATCCAATTGCACGCTTTGGTAAAAGTGAGGCGGGAACTGTCCACTAATTCGGTCCTGCTTGTACGGTTCGTAGTCGTCATAAGCTTTACGGCCATTTTTGTATACCTGCTCTACTGCAAGTGTATCTAAGTTGGACAGCAGCACATAGTCCGCCACTTTGCCTGGGGCAATGCTACCGCGATCGGTCATTTTCATCCGGGATGCAGGGGTTGAGGTTGCAGCGTAAATCGCATCTTCGGGGCGCATCCCCATCCGAATGGCTTTACGCACGATATGATCCAGATGTCCTCGTTCCACTAGCGAATCTGGCATAACATCGTCTGTTACGAAGCAGAAATGCTGAGCGACATCATGCTGAATCAGGTATTCCATGACTTCTGGCGTCATCGATTTTTCCTGAATTTCAATGAACATACCTGCCGCAATTCGCGCCTGCAAGCCCTCAATGCTCTGATGCGTATGATCAGAATCGATGCCCGCATAGATCAGTCGGTGCAGATCCAGCCCAAGCAATTTCGGTGTATGACCTTCGATCACAAGATCTGGATAGTTTTTGCGAATATGCTGAAGAATCTGATTGGTCTTGCATTCCGGATCACGGATGACGTCCACATAGTTCATGATCTCACCGAGACAGATGATCTCTCCAGTAGCGAGCAGCACATCCATGTCTTCGATTTCGATTGAACCACCTGTTGTTTCCATCGGTGTCGCCGGAACGGAGCTTGGGATAGCGTAGAACATGTCCACTGTTGTCTCACGACTTGCCGACATCATCTCCTGCACACCTTCCAGCCCAAACACATTCGCCATCTCATGCGGTTCCGCCACAATGGACGTTACTCCGCAGCGGATCAGGCCATGGGAAAAGGTTGCTGGTGTCACCATTGTACTCTCAATGTGCAGATGAATATCAATAAGGCCCGGAATCATGTAACGTCCACGTGCATCAATCACTTCATCAGCTTCAATCATCTCCGGGCCGACTGGACCAACATACATAAATCTACCGTCCAGTACAGCCACGTTGTTCATTTCGAATCGTTTATAATAACTGTTATACACATGTACATTCTTAATTAGTTGATCTGCACGCATGGGGCATAATCTCCTTCTTCATGAGCATCTTACAGCGATCCAGAGCAGCAGTTACAACTAGCTATATTGCTCTGGAGTCAGCCGATAAAATGCCTCTTTTGCTGCTTCTGCTTCCTGCGGCTATTCCACAAGGACAAGTTTATCCTGCGGGAAAATCAGATTAACCCGCTGTCCGCTGAGATAAGGTGTCTCCATCTCCTGATTGGCTGTGAAGTCGCCAAGTTCTGTCTCAATGACGTACTGATAACTGCGTCCAAGATACGTGCTTACTTTGATAATCCCTGGCAAAGCATTTGCCATGTCCCCAGAGGTATCTCCGCTAACCATCAGATCATCCGGACGAATCGCACCTTTGCGTGCACCGGGACGTGCTGTTCCGGGATGCGCTGTTGCCGTGAACAAACGACCACCCGCTTTCAGCGTGATCACCTCTCCTGCATCACTGCGCTCTGCGAATTCAATAAAATTGTGGAAGCCGATAAATTGGGCTACAAATTCTGTGGCCGGGTATTTAAAAATCGTCTCCGGGCGGTCGAGCTGCTCGACAACGCCTTTGTTCATAATCGCTACCTGATCCGAGATGGAGAAGCACTCCTCCTGATCATGAGAGACATAAAGCGTCGTAATGCCCAGTTCCTGCTGAATCCGGCGGATCTCCACCCGCATATT
The DNA here is from genome assembly GCF_900107875.1 of Paenibacillus sp. 276b. NCBI lineage: Bacteria > Bacillati > Bacillota > Bacilli > Caryophanales > Paenibacillaceae > Paenibacillus > Paenibacillus sp. 276b. The sequence continues at coordinate 249,789 of NZ_FNRR01000003.1, forward strand.
CAGCCGCAGGTTGGCATCCAGGTTACTGAGCGGTTCATCAAACAACAGCAAATCCGGTTCAATGACGAGTGCGCGGGCAATCGCCACACGCTGACGCTGTCCACCGGACAGTTCCTGCGGGAAGCGTTTCTCGAAGCCGTTCAGGTTCACCACTTCAAGGATGCGCATTACGCGTGAAGAAATATCCTTGTCTTTTACCTTGCGCATCCGCAGGCCGAAGGCCACGTTGTCATAGACAGACAGATGCGGGAACAGCGCATAACTCTGAAATACAAATCCGAAATTCCGCTTGTTTACCGGAACCTTCGTATAATCCTTGCCGCCGAACATAAACTTGCCCTGTGTTGCTTCCAGGAATCCGGCGATGAGGCGCAGCGTAGTTGTTTTGCCGCAACCGCTCGGTCCGAGCAGGGAGAGCAGCTTACCTTTTTCCAGCTCCAATTGAAAATCCTTCAGGATCGTCTGGTTATCGTAAGCCACCGATACGCGATCCAATGTCAGCAATGCCATAGCGTTCTGCGCCTCCAATTAACGTTTAGTAAAGTATGAGAATCCGCCCATGATCCGTTCGATCACGAACATTAAAAGTCCAGTTAATACCATCAAAAGCACGGAAATGGCTGCAATGGTTGGGTCAAAATAATTTTCTACATAGGTCAGCATCTGAATTGGCAATGTGCTTACACCTGGTCCGGTCATAAACACGGAAATGTCCACGTTGTTGAACGACTCCAGAAAGGCAATCAGCACCGCCGCGAGAATTCCTGAGCGAATGTTGGGCAGCACGATCTGGAAGAACGTTCTAACCCGTCCTGCGCCGAGACTCAGGGCTGCTTCTTCTACTGCAAAGTCAAAGCTCGACAGACTCGATGCGATAACGCGAATGATAAATGGAAGCATAATAATCGTGTGACCGATCAGCAGACCCAGATACATCGGCAGATGATAGATTACGATCAGGTATTTCATCAATGTAAAACCAAGCACAATTCCCGGAATGAGTACCGGAGACAGGAACAATGCATTCAGCACGGACTTGCCTTTGAAATCATAACGACTAAGTGCGTACGCAGCTGGAACCCCGAGCAACAGCGCCAGCAAATTCCCCAGCAGGGAAATGATGATGGACGTCTGGAACGTGCGGAGGAAACCGCCTGTGTTGAAAATATTCTCGTACCAGCGGAGGGAAAAGCCCTCCGGCGGAAATTTGAGTACCGTCCCCGGTTCAAACGAAGTCACCGAGATGATCAGAAGCGGGCCCAGCAGAAAGATAAAGACCAGCAGACTGAACAGGCCCAGCCCGATATGTTTCTCCCGCATATGTCTACCCCTTCGGATTTAAAGTTTTGGCCATTTTGTTCATGACACCGACCACGACAAACGTAATGACAATCATAATCGCAGCAACGACCGAGGCCAGATACCAGTCGTTCAGGGTCATGGCGTTCTGATAGAGGAACGTCGCAATTACACGCTGTTTGCCTCCCAATAGTGCAGGCGTTGTATAAGCCGTCAGGCTTCCGACAAAAACAAGTACGGCTCCGATAACGAGCCCTGGCACAGCCAGCGGGAACACCACCCGGCGAAATGCCGTGAAGCGGGATGCACCCAAACTCTGTGCTGCCTTGAGCAGATCACCATCGATGTTCTCAAGCACACCGACCAGGGAAATGATCATAAGTGGCAGGAACAGATGGGTCAAACCAATCATCATGGCTGCCGGCGTATAAAGAATATCCAGCGGCTTGTCCACGATACCAAGCCCAACAAGGGCGTTGTTAATCAGCCCTTTGCGTCCCAGAATAATCATCCAGCTAAACGAGCGCACAACCGGGCTCGTAAGCAGCGGGAAGATTGCCAGCGCGAGCAGAATTCCTTTGCGACGCGGCGCTTTCTGTGAAATATAATAAGCTGTCGGGAATCCGAGCACCACGCAGACGATGGTGGTGACCACGCTGACCTGCAGCGTCGTAAGCAATATTTTCAAAAAGTAAGGGTCTCTGAAAAAATGCATGTATCCTTCAAACGTGAAGGAGTTTTCTTGAAAAAACGTCGATCCGATCGTCAGGACAATCGGAATGATCATAAATGCCGCCAAAAACACAAATCCCGGCAGCAATAGCCAGTATACTGATTTCTTCATCGCGGTACTCCTGACATAAGAATTAGAGATTTATACTCGGATACTCCGATTGCAGTACCGTCCTTCGATCCCTGTTATCCCCCGATTTTTCTGATTCCTTTTCAATGGAGAAAATCGGGGGATAAAGGGGAACGCTTCGCTTCTCCAGATCGGTTCTGCACTCTCCGCAATCGTATAAATATCTTATTGGGTCGAGCAATTAAGAATTTAACGCATTAATAAACAACTCAAGAAATGCTTCGGCATCTACCGTTTCGCATACCAATGTGTTAGGCTGTTCACCCAAACGGTTTTGGAAGTCACATACCATTTGACCATCGCACAAACGGCTGGCCGTCTCTACATCAACGTAATACGATTTGCGTCCAACCAGTTCCGGGGCAAGAGCGACACCAACGGCCAGTGGATCATGCAGGGCACAGGCGCGTATGCCGTTCATTTCTTCATACCGCTTGATGTAAATCTCCGTGCTCTGTGTCACGTAATCGCGCAACACCGGATCAGTTAATCGTCCGATGGCTTTTTCATTCAGCAGCGTTTGGCGGGTAACATCCAAGCCCACCTGCGTAAGCTTCTCGAAACCTGCATGCAATACAATGCGTGCGGCTTCGGGATCGGCGTACGTGTTGTACTCCGCAGTAGGTGTAACATTGCCATGTCCACGAACGACGCCACCCATGAAGATGACTTCCTTCAATAATGTAGGTAGTTCAGGACACTTCATTAACGCAAGCGCCAGATTCGTTAACGGCGCAGTCATAATCAATGTTAGTTCGCCTGGATACAACTTCGCTTGTTCAACGATAAATTCCGGGGCAAAACCTTCATCAGCCTGCTTGGACACGGCCGGATCGGGCAGCGCACCACCCAATCCGTCTTGCCCATGTACCCGGTGCTCATAGTGAGACTTGCGTGTGAGTGGCCCAGCCGCTCCGGCAAGGACCGGAATGGAGGGTGCTCCCACCAGCTCGAGAATTTTGCATGTATTATCCGTTGCCTGCTGGAGCGATACATTCCCACAGACCGTGGTAATTCCGAGAATGTCCAGCTTCCGACTCTTGACGGCCAGCAAGATGGCCAGCGCGTCATCAATACCGGTATCCACATCCAGAATGATGCGATTTCCTGTTTCACTCATACATTCCCAACTCCTTTGTCGTTCAATGATTGCTTGCTGCAAATTTTTGTTTGTCGAGCACAATCTATACCTGTCTCTAAACCTTATCGTTCTAACGCTAATTATGCTTATTGTGCAATCTCGCGGTTCCAACGATCTGTCCATGCTTTAGCCTGTTGATTCACAAATTCCATATCCAGCTTGTTCAGCTTGCCAACTACGTCCGCACCATATGTTACGCCTTCAGCTTCTTCGGCATTCAATTCAACCTTCGTATTTACCGGGGAGTCCACTTTAGCTTTGGCGGATTTGGTTTGTACATCCTGGCTCAACTGCCAGTTGATGAATTCTTCAGCGAGTTCTTTGTTCTTACTGCCTTTCACGACATTGATCGTATTCATGACTGCATATGCACCTTCGCTAGGTGTAACAAACTTCGCATTTGGAACTGCCGCTTTCAGGTCTTTGAAGTACATTTCCATAATCGGTCCGCCCGCAATCTCTTCTTGGGAGAACATGTTCACGAATTCGGAAGTTTGCGTGTAGAATTTAACAACGTTGCTGCTTAATTTTTTCAGTTCCGCAAATGCTGCATCTTCATTAAACGTTTCGTTTCCGGCTACACGGGAAGCTGCATCCAATACCATTGGGCCTGCTGTTGCCGTAATATTCGGAATGGTCAGGTTACCCGCAAACGCCGGGTCCCACAGATCTGCCCATGAAGTGACTTCTTTGTTAACGAGGTCTGGATTATAAGCGATTCCGAGCTGTCCAACCGTATAGGCCGGGCCGTAATCTTCGCCAAGCGGTGCTTTGGCAATATCATAAATATCATTCACATTCGGAATTTTAGAGCGGTCGATTTTCTCAAACAAACCTTCATCAATACCTTGCTGTGCATAGTAATCGGACAAATAGATCACATCCACATTGGATGTACCTTGGCGAATTTTGTTTAAACGCTCAGCGTTGTTACCCACTTCAAGCACAATGTCTACATTATGTTCTTTTTCAAATGGACCAAATACTTCTTCATTGAAGAAATCTTCCGAGAACCCCCAAGTGGAGATGACCAGTTTGGTTGGCGCCGTGCCTCCGCTGCCTGATCCGCCTGTTGCGTTCTCTGTGCTGCTGCCGCATCCTGCAAGTAATACCGATGTCATTGCCACTGCCGCCAAACCGCTAATCCACTTTTTCATCATGATCCTGATTCCCCCTGATATGTGTGATTTAACAACCCAAACCATTAAGTTGAACTAGCTTGATAACGCATTTCACGTAGAAAACAGAAAGAACCTGGAGAAACGAAGTGTTCGCCTAAAAGCTTTCTGAAAGAAAGCTTCTTCGGAAACATAAGCTATCACAAGATTTCTACCTTTATTAAAGGGAATAAAAGAAATCTGGAGATAACAGCGATCGGAAGGTCTTCTGATTTTCGAAGGGTACATGCGTTATTTAGGGCTAGTTCAACTTAAAAAAACAAAAAGAAAAGCATTCTTGTATAAACAAGAACACTTTTCTTCGTAAACAAAGGAAAGCGACACCCGCTGCCGGTACATCATCGGTTTCTGCTTCAGAATCAATCCGAAGTCAGACGCCATCATATGAAATTGTTTGGAACCCGAATGATGAATTAGAATCGTTTGCACCGCATGCATCGAACCTGTCGATCCATCCTATGCTTGTTCCAATATCACATTCGTGATGGCCCACTGCGTGGACGCATCGTAATCCCGTAATACAGCTTCGATTGGCAAACCCATGTGCTGCTCCAACTTCTCCCTGAATTTCTTCTTATACAAGACAGACATGCGGAAGTCCACTTCCAGCTTCAAGCCGGGGGCCTCCCCTTCCAGGGCGTCAGAGCGCGGTGAACGTCGGTGCTTCGCGTAGAAGGTTACAATGTTCTGATCAATGGTCACTCTCAGGAGAGTGGTCCCAAAGCCGAACAGTTCCTTCGAAATTTCGTTATAATACTGGCACATCTTCTTCTTGCTCTCATTGCTGTCCAGCAGTTCCATGAACTCACCCACATCATTTACTACCGTACGTTCGACGTGTTAACACGATTGATTATACATATATCTACGATTTTAGGCAACCCAAAAGATATAGTTAACATGCAAATAACACATAAAAGCGAACGATAGGTATAAACTAGCGAAAACAATTCGTAAATATTCACCGTGAGCGCGCTTAGCGTTACCTGTATCTCTTTTCTCTATTATTCTTGCTTAAAAACCCAATTTTGATACTCGTTCTCTGGATGAAACTCAAAACGACTGAGCATCACCTTTTCCTGATCCGCCTTGAACCGTGGCGTACTTTTTCTTGTAGTAAATGAGACAAAAATCCCACAAAGGACGGTGAGGTCACATAGCCAAGTGAACCTGCATCCGTCCCTTCTGGGACATTATTAATATAAGAAATTATAAAGCCGACGTTGGATGTTGCTGCAATGCCTCTAAACCCAATGCAAGCGCACCGCATAGTCCTGCGTGCTGGCCCAATCCCGGCTGGACAATATATTGATTGATATGTTGCGTTATTGAGGCTGCATTCACATAACCATTCAGATTTCGTACAACCCGCTCCCGGATCATGCGGAACAGATGACTTTGCTGCATCACCCCTCCGCCCAAGATGACCTTTTGCGGGGAATGAAGCAGAATGGCTGTCGTGATGGACTCCGCAATGTAAAAGGATCCGATCTCCCAGGCAGGGTGGTCTGCCGGCAGTTCGCTGCCAGGGCTCTGCCAGCGGGCTTGAATGGCTGGCCCCGCAGCCATGCCCTCCAGGCAATCGCCATGATACGGACATAATCCGGCAAAATGATCCTCCGGGTGCCGTCTCGTCCGGATGTGTCCACCCTCTGGGTGCAGCAATCCATGCACACGTTTACCTCCCGCCACAAGTCCAATCCCAACACCTGTGCCGAATGTATAATACACACAGTTTTCCAATCCCTTTGCTGCTCCCCAAGTGACTTCTCCAAGGGCCGCTGCATTCACATCCGTATCCCATCCGAAGGGAATCGGGAATTCGCGCTTCAAGGTTCCAATAACATTACAGTTTCCCCACCCTGGCTTGGGCGTTGTTGTAATGTAACCATAGGTGGGGCTATCGGGTTGCAGATCAATCGGACCAAAGGAGCCGATTCCGATTGCGGCTACTCCTTTATCCCTGAAATAGTCAATAACCTTCGCCAGTGTGGTCTCTGGATGTTCCGTTGGAAAGCTGCACCAATCTTCAATTTCCCCTCGCTCGTTACCTACACCACATACAAACTTCGTTCCACCGGCTTCTATTGCTCCTATACGCATCTTACTGTCCCCCTCGCGATTATTCCCACTGACCTTCAACTCGGATGGGGGATAGCTCGTAGATATGAAGCGAAGCAAATACTACATCCTTATTCTCGGACTGAACAGAGATTCCCTCGGAACCCGCATCCGGATAGATCAGATCCGTAATAACCGCTTGACCGTCATTGGCAAATACCTCTACGGATGAGTAATCCACATAAATACGCAGATGTTGGTTGCCGTCCACTGCTTTTAATCCAGCTGCATGGCGGCCCAGGAAATGTTCATGGAAATCGCTAATACCCGATCGACTGCGATCAACATATACCTCATTCTGACGAACGTCCACGCCGATGAGCGTTTCATTGTCCGCACCACTTCGTAATACAAACTGAACAGATTGATCAGAAGGCCATTCTGCATGAATCTCATAGTTTACAAGGCCCAAGGTGTTCAACTGCTCACTCACTTGTCTAATAGAAGTATTCTGTAAGCACAGTACTGGCGTGCGTGCTTGCTCCAGCTCGCGTACAGGACGCTGAACCAGCAGGACTTCTCCGTCCCTTTTCTCCACTGTCAGCTCTCTCGCAATGGTCATCGCGCCGCGGTATGCTTCGGTTGGTGTCTGATTGGCATACATCCAGTTGCTCATCCAGCCCATAAACAGACGTCTGCCGTCTTCGGCCGGAATGTCGGACCAACTGACCCCTGCGTAGTTATCCCGACCATGATCAAGCCAGCGAACGGTATGGGAAGCTTCATCAGGAACAAATGTAATGCCATCAAAATCTCCGGTGAAGTATTGCGTTCTGGAGCCTTCTTTGAAGGCCGGATCTGCACCAATGCTGACGAGCATCACCCATTTCTCCTGGCTCGCATCTCCATCCACGGCCAGCGGGAACAGGTCAGGGCACTCCCATACGCCATCATGCGAACCGATCCCTGCGCCGAATTCACTGCCCAGTGTCCAATCCTTCAGATTGGAGGAATGGTACAGACATACCGTTTGACCACAAGCGATAATCATAATCCATTCCTTGGTCTGTTCATGCCAGAACACTTTGGGATCACGGAAATCCACGAACGACTCATGCTCCAGTACCGGATTGCCCTCGTATTTCATCCATGTTCTGCCGCTATCCTTGCTATATGCGAGGCTCTGAGACTGAACGGGAGGATTGTTTGGCACCTCCTGATGATGGGTGAAAATAGCCACCAGTCCTGGCTCATCGTCAAAGAATCCGGACGTATTGTTCCAATCCACCACGGCGCTGCCGGAAAATATCATGCCATGCTCATCCGGCGCCAAAGCCACAGGCAGCTCTTCCCAGGTAACCAGGTCCTTGGTCACCGCGTGTCCCCAATGCATCGGTCCCCATGTTGTGCCAAATGGATGATGCTGATAGAACAAGTGATACTCGCCTTTGAAAAATACCATACCGTTGGGGTCATTCATCCAATTTTTCTTGGGCGAGAAGTGATAGGCGCCCCGGTAATCCGTTGTTGAAATGGTAGACATGTTGGTTTACTCCTTTGATTCAAACCGTTGAAGAGGAGACTTGCTTCACTCACGCACCTTAATGCTATGTACGGCAGAGTCTCCTCATCGAGTTTGTTTTATTGGGTATTGCGGTCATATCCCGCTTGTTTAATTTGAAGCCACTCTTGCAAGCCAAGACGATCCAGCTCTTTCAGATAAGCATCCCACTCCTGATCGATCTTTCCGTTCTGATACCATTCCGTGCGCATACGCAGCACATAGGCGAACAGATCGGTCTCAATCGTGGAGAGGCGGTCGAGTTCATCAATCGAGAAGAACACTTTTGGATAGACGTTTTCTGCTTTCATATGTGGAACCATAACTTTGTCAAGCAATTCCATACGCCATGCGGCATCATCCGGTTTGGTCGTGTATTTATCATAGTAACTGTCGAGAATGGCCAGTGGTCCTGATATACTCGTTTTCTGTCTGAGCTCAACAGGTGCAGAGCCTTCCAGCGGAAGATGCTTCAGCATGCCTTTGGCTTCATCGAATTCAAATATATTCTGCTGTGTCTTATCGCCGTAGGTTCCCCAGTTGTTCTGCACGGATTGGAGCGGATCGTACAATTGGTCCACCCACTTCGCTGTGGATTCCAGATTTTTATTGCTGCTCGTAATAACCATACGTCCCCGGTCGAGACCAATACCATTCGTACGTGCAACATTAACCTCTCCATTGGGCCCGGCAACCGGAGGCAGAACATCATAGGTATCATTCATGCCTGTAATGTTGGCCTTATCCCAAGTGAAGTACATGCCATACTTGTTGTCTTTGCCCTTGGCCAGATACGTATTCCAATCCTGCTGATACGCTTCGATGTCCACGAGACCTTCCTGAACCAATTCGTGAATATATTTGACCGCTTCCTTGTAGCCTTCATCAGCTGCCGTGAATACCACTTTTCCATCGTTGGTTACAACCGTGTGATCCGAGTTCTCTCCAAGTCCAAATGCGGCAAAGAGAAATGTCAGATCTTCTCCGCCAGGCTTGTTAATGAAAGACAACGGGATTTCGTCCGCCTTACCATTACCGTTGGGATCCTGGGTTTTGAACGCAATCAGCACTTGTTTCAGCTCTTCGGTCGTCGTTGGCATCTTCAATCCAAGCTTGTTCAGCCACTCCACATTGATCCAGGGCAAGTCATCAACCGCCTGTATGCGCTGCTTGCCACTTCCGAGCTCCTCAATCCAGGGAAAGGAATAAATATGTCCGTCTGGAGCCGTAATCATGCTTTTGTATTCGGGAGCTTCCTCCAGCACCTTTTGCAGATTCGGCATGTATTGCTCAATCAGGTCTTCCAGTGGAATGATGGCCCCGTCCTTCGCCAGTTTCAGGAGATCATAATCCCCATAACCTGCATCAAAGATGGCATCGGGCAAATCACCGCTGGCTACCGCCAGGTTTCTTTTTTCCGCGAACACATCACTCGTGTAGTTTTTCCAGTTGATATGCACATTGGTTTTCTCTTCGAGTCTCTTGTTAATCAACTTCTCGTTCGGATCAGCAGGGGCCAGCGGAGAACTCTGTGTTATAAAATTCAATGTCACTTTGCCATCAGGCGACTGGGCTTCACTCGCTGCACCGCCTCCTCCCCCGCCACAGGCCGAGAGCAGGAGCATAGCTGACAACATGGAGATGGATGCCGTTGTAGCGGCTTTTCTGGACTTGTTCACTTTTTTCATGATAATGACCTCCGTGGATTATGTTGGATCGAGCGCGCTATATTTCAGGCTGTTCACTATTTGAGCGAACCTACCATGACACCTTTTTCGAAATATTTCTGAAAGAACGGATACATGATGATGAGTGGCAGACTCGAAATGACAATGGCTGAATATTTGATCATTTCCGAGAGCCGTTTCAGTTCTGCCATCGCAAGCTGATCACTGATCATGCCCGGTGCAGCCTGATTCTGAATCAGAATGGAGCGCAGTACGAGTTGTAACGGATGGAGGTTCGGATTATCCAGATAGATCATGGCGTCAAAATAGGAATTCCACTGCCCTACAAACGCGTACAACGCGAGGACAAAAATGATAGGTTTTGATAACGGAATGACGATCTGGAAGAAAATCTTCATCTCGGAGGCGCCATCCACATTGGCGGCTTCTTTCAGTTCTCGCGGTACCCCTTTGAAGAAGGTTCTGGAGAGAATGATGTTCCATACGTTGACTGCGCCTGGGATGATAATGGCCCATACCGTGTCCAGCATGCCGAGATTACGAACAAGCAGATAGGTAGGGATCAAACCGCCACCGAAGAACATCGTGATGATAAATATAATCATGAAAAATCCCCGCCCAGCCAGCCTTTCATCAGACAAGGCATAACCTGCAAATATCGAGACAGTCACCGTTACGAGTGCAAAGGAAACCGAGTACAGCACCGCATTGGCAAACCCTCGAATCATGGCCGGATTGGATAGAATCATCTGATACCCATCCAGACTCCAGTCGGATACATTGAAGGACAATCCCCGATTCAGCAGCACAGTAGGGTCCATAAATGAGGCGATAACGATGTAAATCAAAGGAACGACCACAACCAGTACAGCACAGGTGAGAAAGATGGCGTTCAGTGCGAGGATCAGACGATCCATTCCCGTGTGTTTGACTACCATGGATAATACTCCTTTCCTAATAGAGGCCTTCGCCTTCATTCAATTTCTTCACAATCAGATTCACAGTCACCAGCAAAATGACATTGATGACCGAGTTGAACAATCCCACTGCCGCAGAATAAGCGTAATCTCCGGACTGCAAGCCCACCTTGTAGACATACGTGGCAATGATCTCGGAGGAAGGCAGGTTCATGGACGTCTGCATCAGGTAGGCCTTCTCAAATCCAATCGACATGATTCCGCCAGCGGCAAGAATAAATACGATAGCCATAATCGGACGAATCGTCGGAAGGTCGATGTGGCGAATACGCTGAAGTAGATTGGCTCCATCCAGATTGGCTGCATTGTGAAGTTCCGGATCGACATTGGCCAAAGCAGCGACATAAATGATGGAAGCCCAGCCTGCTCCGGTCCAAATATCCGACAAAATGTAGATCCAGCGGAAATATTCCGGCTCGGACATGAACATGATTGGATGACCGGTAATCCATGTCGCGAATTGGTTAACCGGTCCTGTCGGGGATAGGAAGATGAACAGCATACCCACAACGACAACAACCGATATGAAGTTGGGTGCATACAGAAACAATTGAATATTTTTTTTCACTCCGGCTTTACGTACCTGATTGAGCATAAGAGCAAGTAGAATGGGCACCGGAAAACTGAATATCAACCCCAAAAAGCTCAGTTTAAGCGTATTCATTAAAATGATATCGAAATTGGGTGAAGCTATAAATTTCTCGAAATGCTTCAGTCCTACCCACTCACTGCCCATGATGCCTTTGATTGGACTAAAATCCTTAAATGCGATAATGGCTCCGTACATCGGGATGTATTTGAAGATAAGGGTCAGGATCAGAGCTGGTGCGAGTAACAAATACAAAAAATAATTCTTTTTGAACTGCTGCATCCTGTGACCGGTTGATGTCCTCTCTTTCAACGCCCTTCCTGTACCCTTTTTGGTATCCACCGTGTTATCCAACACATGACCTCCGTTCATTCCTGAAGTTGACAATTGTTTGTAGTAAGGGCTTTCAATATTTACAATTGCTCATTTAATAATTTACAATTTAGCAGGTAATCTAGGCATTAGTCAATACATTTTGTAAAAAATAATTGTGCATTTGATAACATTTTGTGTATTTTTCGAGTTATAAATGTGCATTAAATGGTATATATAACGTTTGTTTAATTCCCTTAAATCTGTCATTCCCCTTATCATCAGTAGAATACTGCGAACTAATTATCATTTGTAACGAAACTTTTGAATATAAATAATAGCGCATTATCTGAATTAAAAATGTAAACTGAATTGTGCATATGTAAAATTGTGATTGCTATTTGTTTCGATCTATTATACATTTGACTAAGATAATACTATGGACGACCATATGATCATTAGAGGTGAAGCACTAGATGGCAAAAGAAAAGGTTACGATACAGGACATCGCGGATGCTTTGGGCATCTCCCGGAATACAGCTTCCAAAGCCTTGAATGATAGCGGAAATATCCCGGATGAGACACGTAATCGTGTAATTAAAAAAGCAATTGAACTTAAATATAAACAGTTTGCCTATATGGAAAATGAGCATATTCTAACCAAAGCTCCAAGCAATATCGCCCTGTTAACGGAGAATCTGCCTAATACATCTCACTTTGGTTCGATGTTAATCAGTGGTCTGGAGAAAAGAATCAGCGCAGAGGGATACAATCTCTCCATTCATATCGTACGTGAGGTTGATCAGGACTCACTTACACTTCCCAACAATTTTGATATTTCCAACGTGGACGGTATCATTTGCATTGAGTTGTTCAATCTGAAATATACTCAGCTTATTACCGATCTCGGAATTCCCACAATCTTCATCGATTGCGCTTCCGACATCTGTTATCCGGAATTTCATGCAGATTTGCTGCTCATGGAGAACGAGCACAGCACGTATCAGTTAACCAGAAAATTAATTCAAAGCGGTTATAACCATATTGGATTTGCCGGGGATTACAATCATTGCAAAAGCTTCAATGAACGTTGGGTAGGATATCAGCGGGCGATGCTGGAAGCGGGGCTACAGGTCGATCCATCCCAATGCATTGTGGATGATGACCGCCTGTTTTTCTCAAAGCCTGGCTGGTTGAACGAACGCGTGGCAGAGCTGAAGTCGCTACCTGATGCGTATGTGTGTGCCAACGACTTTATCGCAGTCGATCTCATCAGAGCTTTGAGAGCGAGGAGTGTTACAGTGCCGCAGGATATCGTCATATGCGGCTTCGATAACGCACCTGAATCACGGATTATTGAGCCTGCATTAACGACGGTTCATATCTACAGCAACGAAATGGGCATCAAGGCTGCGGAGATGCTGTTATCCCGGATTGACCATCCGTCTCAGCCTTATCAGGTCTCGCATATCGTGACCAAACCGATCATACGGGAGTCCACTCCCACACTTATGAATGCCAATCCACAGACCGTTTAACTTATCTCATGAATCTCTAAAAAAATAAATAGCCGTATCTTTCACGCAGAGTAGATCGTGAAGGATACGGCTTTTTTAAAGGGACTTCTATATGCCCTTTGTATGATGCATTCACAATATGATGCGAACAGGAAGCAGCCTCTAATCGGGATTCGTAGCTCCGTGCTACACCGATGCCTTGGATGCTCCTTTGGCCGAACGTACCTCTGTACGAATCAAATTAAAGATCATAAAGACCAGCACAACGAGTTGTGGAATAAAGGTCTCCCATGTCGGATACATGCCAAGCCAGCCAATCGTTGGCAGACTCGGCACAACATGAGCCCCCAGCGCTGCTGAGACTTGAAGGGAGTGAATACTCTCTCCAAGGAAACGAAATACCAGATAATAAATCAGCAGCGTGGCGGTCAGGAAAAACCATCGTACAGGCAGACGTACACTGAACTGAATAATAGCCACAGCCAATACAATCAGGATGAGCAATGCTGCCCCCATACCGATCAACATCTGCGAGGTATCAATTGCAGGCGCCATGCCAATATAAAAGATCGCAGTCTCCGCACCTTCTCGCAATATGGCGAGTCCCGCCACAGCAAAGAGTGACCACAGACTCCCCCTTGCCAGTGCACCACCTACCTGTCGCTGTACATAACTATTCCAGGAGCGGGTATTCGATTTGCTATGCATCCAATGCCCAACCGTCAACATTAGTACAACGGCTGCAAGCCCCGTATACCCCTCAATCATCTCCCGTGTGCTACCCGATGATGCCACAGCAAGGGTCAGCGACAGTACAACGGCCAGCGCCGCACTAAGCAGCAGACCACTACCGGCACCAGCCCAGATCCAGCGCCGGGCCGCAGTCTCGCCACTTTTCTTGGCATAAGCGAGCAATGCAGCCAGTACCAGAATGGCTTCCAATCCTTCGCGAAGCAGAATCAATGCCGCATCCCATGCCGTGTATGAGGTGGTAGCCGTTAACGGCTCCAGCCGATTGATCATTCGGGTTACAACCTCGGTTGCCTTCGCCGTATTTGGCGGATTGGAGACGACATATCCGGATGCTTCCGCCATTTCATTCTCAATAGCCGTATATGAAGCGGGAGATGATATCTGCACCTGACCTTCAACCAAAGGCCAGGCCACGATAAACTGCTCCAATCCCGTTGCAGCAGAAGTGGTATCCCCCCCTTGAATCTGCTGCTCTATTTGCTCCAGTAATTTCAGCAGGTCGGACAATGAAGAAACACCAGAGGATGCCGACGTATCCTCAACTTCCCCTTCCTTGAGTGTCCCTGCACTGTAGTCCGTGAGCAACGTGACCAGTTCCTGCATACGCTCTGTTGCCTGTTCTTCCTTGCGAGGCTCGGCCTGCATTGAAATACGAACCAGGCTGATGTCCTTCTCCAACTGGCTGTATACGCCAAAATGATCCTGACGGATCGGAGCTTCGGTGCCTTTCCAGGCCGTAACAATCCGTTTATAGGCAAGCTCTGCCTGGGTCCAATCGCCCTGTTCCATTGCACTCAAACTTTTACGTGCGTCCGGCAGCAGCCTTTCGGCCGCTTTACGGCCTGCGTCCCTGCTCTCTTCCGCACCCTGAAACGCCTCAATGTACTGATTGGTCGCACGGGCAAGATCCGCCAGTGCTTTCTTGGCAGCATCAGAATCATTGCCCGACAGTGCCTGTTCCGCTTTAGACAAAGCTTCAACTACAACGCTGGCGGTCGTCGCAACCTGATCTGCGTTCTGCTCCGGCACCAACGTGCTGGCAGCATCCCACAGTTGCCGGAATTCGGCGACGTCCTCCGTGGCTTCTGCCAGCTTGCCCTGTCCCGCTTCAACCAAGGCGCTGCCCACAGGCGGCAATAGACTATCCAGTTGTTTTTGCACGGACTGCTCATTGTTTTGGAGCCCCTCAGCAGAAGCGTGTGGCATGCCCGGTAAACGAATTACACTGGACCCCACCATCAGAAACACCAGCAGCATCAGCAAGGAGCGCATCAACCTTCCTTTGTGCAGCAGCCGCTTCTGCGCCTTCCGATCTGCGATCCTGCTCATCTTTGTCATCCTCCCCATTCCTCTGAAACCGATCAGTGCCATCTAACCTTCTATTAAATCAAGGTGTCCCCAATATATCCGCCATTCGTAATCCCCGGGAAACAGGCAAATACAGCACTGCCTGTGTGCACGGTATATTCGTTCAGCTTGTCGTTCTTTGCCAGTCGTTTCTGAATCGGAATAAACTGCTTCTCCAGGTCCCGTTGATAACTAATGAACAGCAAACCTGCATCCAGCTGTCCGGTCTTGGCATCGAGCCCACTCGAATACGAGTAGGAGCGGCGTAAAATTTGCTGACTGCCATCACCCTTCGCGAGACGCAGATGTGACGTTGCCGGAATGACAGGCTGTCCATCGGCAGACTTGGCCTTCAGATCTACCGGATCGAACTCGCCGCGGCTGCCGAGCGGCGCTCCGCTATCCCGGTGGCGGCCAAATGTCGCCTCCTGGTCTTTCAGTGTGGAGCGGTCCCACACCTCCACACGCATACGAACCCGGCGGACGGCCATATAGCTGCCGCCGGCCATCCATCCCGGACCGTCAGCAGGCTGCGCCCAGACGGTCTGGTCCATCAGCACGGCATCCGTTGTATCCGGATTGCCGGTGCCATCCTTGAAGCCGAGCAAGTTGCGCGGTGTTCCACCCGCAGGGTCAGCTCGGCCCGTGCGCTGGAATCCTTCCTGCGTCCAGCGCAATACCGCATGCCCGCGTGCGATGCGCGCGAGATTGCGGATGGCATGGAAGGCGACCTGCATATCGTCTGCGCAGACTTGCACGCACAGGTCGCCACCACACCACTGCGGGTCCAGCGCATCTCCGGCGAATGCCGGCAGATCGCGCAGGCCCTTGGGCTTCCGGCCCTGCAGCCCGAAGCGCCCGTCAAACAAAGAGGGCCCCACACCAAACGTCAACGTGGTTCGTGACGGTGTCAGGCCTGCCGCTTCGCCCGTATCGGTAGGGGGCGTATTCAGCGTTGTATTATGTTCGCCAATCATTTCTCCGGCGGCCATGGCAGCGGCGGCAGCCGTCCAGTTCTTGAACAGACGGCGGAGATCATCCGCACTTCCCACCGTCACATCAAAGGCGGCGAAGCAGATGAAATCCTGAGCCGGGGTGGTGATGCCCGCCTGATGCTTGCCATAGAAGGGCAGGCCCTTGTCTTGCGCGGCCTCTTTCACTACCGCCGAACTGCTTTTGCGGCCCAGCACCATCAGTCCGCTGGCACCGCCTCCGCCCAAGAGCAGACCCAATCCGGCCACGCCGGTCAGCTTCAGCATTTCACGCCGTGACAACGGCTTTTTCGGCGAATCCTTTTTCTGCTCAGTCATTGTTCTACACTCCCAGTACTTGTCCCATATTCGACAGCGGCTCGGCCAATGCATCCAGGTTCTGACTCAGCTTCTTCACGTCTTCATCCTTCAGCTTCTCATAGGAAACGTACCCGTCTCCATCCTTGAATGGAGCAAGCTCTTTCTCCAGCGCATCGAATCGGTCCGCAATTTGCTGATTCAGATCCTTGTCTTTGGCAGCTAGATCATCCTTGAGCAGGTTATAAATCTCGCGTGCTCCCTCTACATTCGCTGCAAAATCATACAGATCCGTATGGGAATAACGTTCTTCTTCACCGGTTACCTTGCTGGAGGAAACCTCATTCAGAAGTTCTACCGCACCCGTTACCATCAGACTCGCATCGATGTCCATCGTCTCGACTTTAGCACGCAGGAGCTTCGCATCACTTAACAATGTATCCGCAAAGTCAGTCATGCCTTCGGTCGTCTTGTCTTCCCAAAGTGATTTCTCAATCCGGTGGAATCCGCGCCAGTCGGCAGCCTCCACATCTCCGTCACGTGCATCGATATTCGGGTCCAGATCCCCAAGTGCTTCGGCTACCGGTTCAATGCGTTCATAATACATACGAGCTGGTGCATATAATGATTTGGCAGTCTCCAGATCACCAGCTTTCACGGCATCCGTGAACTTCTCCGTTTGCTTCACGAATTCATCGATCTGCTCAATTGCAAATGCGCGATAGCCATCCACTGCGGTTGTATAATCGCTCCCGGCCACTTCCTGATCCGCTGCATCCGTGGTTTCTGTGGAAGTTTGATTTTCGCTTTGAGCAACCGGTGTTTCTGCCTGCTTGTCCGAAGCCGCTTCATTATTGCCGCAAGCGGCGAGTAAAACCGAAGTTGCCAGCACAACAGCCGGCAATGCCAATATTTTTTTCAACACGATACACTCCCTATTGGTTAGACTGATTTGTCTATACTCGTGCGATTAATATGTCGATGAGTACAAACCCTTGGATTAACGTTCATTTAATGATAATGATTATCAATTTCGGTAATGACATCATAATTCCGGCGCATACTTATGTCAATATGAAAATAAGGGGACCGGTTTAATCATATACTAAGGTGGAAAATACCGGGTATTAATTCCCTTGAAAACATAGACAAACTTCGTCATCAGCCGTTAAAATGAGACAAAATGTCTAGATTACTTTAATTTATCAAATTGGAGGCTCATGCCATGAAATGCCCAGTATGTAATCATGAAAATGGAAATGCCAGTTTTTGCGAGAGGTGCGGCGCTAATCTAGCCCCCTCCTCCCCTACTGCAAATTCCGCTCAGGAGCAACAATCCGCTGCTGCCGAACCTGAATATACCCGTTGGTCGAGCACACAGACGACACCTTCTCACGCTCCCATTTCTCCCAACACACCTTCTGCTCCCAGACCTGTACAACATGTATCCGACTCTTCCAGCACAGAGGGCGCTTCATCTTCAGGAGACAAAAACACCAATCAGTGGAATAACATCGTACAAAATGAGAAAGTTCAGCAAGCCAAAGAAGTAAGCAAACAGTATCTATCCTATTTCCTTAGTGTGCTCACTCGTCCTTATCAAACCATGAAAACCGTTGGTGAACAGCACTCTCTTAACGGCTGGATCACGATGGCTCTGATTGCGGTCCTATCCTCTACATACTTTTTGATTACATTCGGCCGGATGGATATGGACGGATTGTTCATTGGCGGGTTTATCAGACCGCTATTGTTCACCCCCATTTCCTTGATCGTTGCGATCGCATTGATGTATGCCATACTGAAGATTGAGAAAATAACGTTTCGCCCCAAAACGCTGGTTGCCCAGTTTGGATCATTACTAGTTCCCGCTGTAGCGTCGCTCGTTCTGGCGAATCTGTTTATTGTTATCTCGTATTCCATCGCTATCTTCTTCCTCGTTGTCTCGTATTTGATTATCTTTGTATCTCTTAACACGGTGCTGTTCCAATATCCGCTGAATCGTACGAAGGCAGCCATCGATAGCATGTACAGCGTGTTGATTGCCAATGTTGTATTGTTTTTTATTCTATCTCGCTTTCTGGGCACTACAATCATTGGATTGATTAGTTTGATGTTTTCTCCATACGGTCGTATGTAGTATCTAGTTCAAAAGCTCTGACGAAGGCTCTCCCTGCTTATGCGAGGAGGGTCTTCTTTTGTTTTCAACGTCAGCAGATTGCACTCGTTGCGTTCCATACACTATAATGTGTAGTGTAAAAGGTATGTCCTTTTTTACGTAAGGATATGAGGTGAGAAACACTCCATGCTTATATCGGATCTGCACCATTGTCATTAACACTACATTATGTAGTGTATGGTTGTGATCATTCATTTTATTAAGAAGGGTAGAGGAATTGATATGGACATGAATATGAATCATATGCAAATGGAGCACGAGGCAGGGACATCCTATCTTTGGCTTATCATTGGGGCAGTCGTTCTATTGCTCTCCATCGCAGCTTATATCTGGTCTTCACGCACCCAGAAGTCTGTACTGGCACATATGAAGAAGAATGAACGAGCTGTGATTAAAAAGAAAACCCGATCCATCCGCCTGGCTGCTCATGCACTACTGGGGGTATCGATCATTGCGTTTGTTCTTTTCTTCATGCAGAGCGCATTTACCAAGTATGACGTTGCGGATCTGAATGCCGGTGTTGCGATCGAAGTGACTGACGATAAATACTACGGAGCCGATCATACGGAAGAGCCGATTCAATATGAGATGACCATCCCGACATCGGGGCCTCATAACCCGCATGATATCAAATTTGGATTCTACACCGATTTCCCCGGCTATCCATATCTAGTACATAATCTAGAGCATGGGGATATCATCATTTATTACCGTGAGAATGCAAGTGATGAGCTGAAGGAGCATCTGAAATACCTTGCCAAGTTCCGCAAAGCTGGATCAGGTATTCTCGCTGTACCGAACAAGGACATCCCCGAGGGTAGTGAAGTCGTCGTAACGGCATGGACCAAAACGATGAAGCTGGACCAATTCAATGATACCAAAGTAGGCACTTTTATTAATAAATATATTAATCAGGGACCTGAGAAGATCCCTGCCTCCATCCGCCAGGGTGGCGGGACGATGTAATGCCCTCTTTGTAGTAACAGCAGCAAATGGTTCCTGCAATCATGGGGAGTCCAAGAGATGAGATATCCATTTATACGTTTCAAACAAGATAAGCTCCTGGATCTACTTGATCCGGGGGCTAATTCTTTATCATGCAGATGCCGATATTTTAAATAGAAATGAAATACATATGTACGTTAGCAAAGAAGGAAACGCAGTTCCAATATGACGATTCATCCAACTTCAATATAAGAATTCATAGTTTTATATATCAAGGGGGAACATTTCTACTAATGAACAGTTTGTTTATGCGTATCTTTTTATTTTTTTCTTGTCTGATGCTGGCGGCAGGAGCCGTTCTTGGCATTACCATGTATCGCTCATCTGCACAGCTGGTTGAACAATCGATGGGCATGCAGGCACAGGCTGTTGCCGAACGAGCAGCGCAATCCATCGACACCTCCCTGTATGCGCCGCTTAGTACAGGACAGGATCAAACCGAGTATTACGATACATTGCGCGAACAACTCAGCCAGCTTCGTCAGGCCAATGGATTGAAGTATCTATACACGCTTGGTAAGCGTGAAGATAACGGAGCCGCATCGTATTATTACGTGGTGGATGGCGCTGCTCCGGATGTGGAAGAGGATGATTTCTCTCCCTACGGGTCCTCAGAAGAGAACCACTATGCGGGAATGCTGCAAGCCTTTGCACAAAACGAACCTTTCCGGGGCGATCTGACCCAGGATGAATACGGCGCAACGATTACAGCCTATGTACCAATTCACGGGGCTAATGGGGAACTGCTTGGTCTGGTTGGCGCCGACCTCGACTCCACCGCCGTCTACGAGTTAATGACACGCAATCGGATGACCATGATCTGGACTGCCCTTGCCATCGTATTACTCAGCGTGCTGCTGGTCTATGGATTTGCTCATTATTTGACCCGTCCTCTCGTGAAACTGAAGAAGATCATTGCTGAGGTAGGCAAAGGTGATCTGACCGTCGATGTCGAGCTTGGACGGAAGGATGAGGTTGGACAACTGGCTTCGGAGTTCAAACATCTGGTCACAGATACACGAGATGTCATGACAGGTATCCGCAAAAGCTCCGATTCCCTGCTGCAAGCAGCCGAAGGGGTATCCAGACACTCGCAGGCGACAGTGGAAGCCAGCCAGCGCATTGCCGAGCACACAGACCACACAGCCAAAGGCGCTGCGGAGCAGGTTGCACGGGCAGGCGAAGTTACTGTAGCGATGGAGGAAATTACACGCAGCATGCAGCATATTGCGAATTCATCTTCCATGGTGGCTGATGTATCCGAGGAGACGACCCATAACGCGATACAGGGCCAGACCAACATCAACACCGCGATTGACCGCATGGACAAGATTCATCAGGCCAACACACAGATGGAAGCATCCACCTCCCAGCTTGCACAATACTCCAGCAAAATTGAATCGGTAGCCCACATGATGAAGGGCATCGCTTCCCAGACCAGTCTGCTGGCATTGAATGCAAGCATTGAAGCTGCTCGGGCCGGGGAACATGGCAGCGGATTCGCCGTTGTTGCTTCCGAGGTTCGGAAGCTTGCGGGGGAATCAGAGCAATCGTCCCAGCATGTGACTGAACTGATCGCCGAAATGACGAGACAGACTGCCGTTTTATCTTCGCATATGTCGGCCAGTACCTCAGAAGTTCAAGCCGGTCTTGCTGTTGTTCAGGAAGCAGGACGTTCATTCACGTCCATTCATTCCGGCATTGAGACGATGAATGAACGCCTGCACGAAGTGTCCGCCGCTTCCGAACAGCTCTCCGCCAGTGCAGAAGAAGTATCCGCTTCCGTTGAGGATATGGAACATATCTCGCGCAAGTCCTCTTCCAGCATTCAGGAAGTATCGGCTGCAACTGACGGGCAACTTCAATCGATGGATGAGATGAGTACGTCCGCGGAATCCCTTCGTGTGTTGTCTAGTGAATTGAACGGGTTGATAAGCCGATTCAAAATATAAATCGGAATGCAGGTGGGCAATCCATGGGAGCCCACCAGATGAATACAAAAAAGCCGCAAGGCAGGGAAAAGGAACATGGGGTTTACCCCATTCCTGCTCACTCTGCCTGCGGCTTTTTATTGTTCTACCTTTAATGGAGGCTGGCCTTGAGGCTACCTGAATTAATAACGCTGCGGAGCAGCTTTTTTGCCCAAATCCGTCATGTATGTGAAGAACGCTTCTGGATCAGTATCATACACGAGTTGTACTGGACGTCCGTCTGCTTGTTCCACCGTACGGCCCTGGCTTGGACCATCCGGGATAACAATACAGTTCACCGTTTTCTTCTTCACGATGTCCTCACGTCCAACGGAAGCGGTAGTCAACACATCCCACAGATAGTACGTGGAATTCGTTTCGCTGTATACCAGTGGTGGACATCCTGCATAACAGTTACCCAGGAAGTCAACGCCTTCAAAGCGACGCTCTGCAGCCCAACGGTTACGTACAGCAGGTGTCAGAGGTACTTTGTTCGTGCTTTCCAGGGCAACCAGATCAATCTGGATACCGCTCTGCCATACACGGTAAGCCGCTTCCGGGTCCCAGAATACATTCCATTCTGCTGTACCATCATGCTCAGGCTCTTCAACGTTCCCTCTTTCGAACGTTCCACCCATCCACACGAGCTTGTCGATTTTCTCTTCAATGTCTGGTGCTTCGTCCAGTGCACGCGCGAGGTCAGTCAGCGGTCCTGTGAACAGGAGCAGCGTTTTGCCTTCGGTGTTGCGCACTTTCTCAATCAGATGCTGGTGAGCCGGAACGGCAGACAAAGGAGCTTCCATTTTGCCGGACTCGTTCAGTACTGGAAGTGCATCTACATAGAAGGAGTGCAATCTCCACGCCGCAGGAAACGGATTCTTCCCTCTGGAGTTGGATTTCGCTACTTCTACGGAATATGTGCCGAAGCGATCGATAATTTTACGGCTGGCATCTGTAGCTGGCTCCAGATATCCATCTGCCGGAATAACCGATACACCGGTTACATTTACATTGTCCATTTGCAGAAGCATGAACAGCGATACGAGGTCATCCACGCCGCCGTCATGGTTAAAGTACACATTAAGTTGGTTCGTCATGCTTGTTTTCATCCTTCCCCCTGGTTGTCCCATTGATGTTCATCCCGTCCGTCTGCCTGTGGCTGACGTTACCTCTATTATGTCCCAAAACCCTTGGCCACGTAAACCTTCCTCGTACAAAGAAAATAACGACCAGTTCTGTTTCTGCTGATATTTTACAGTTCCCCCATTCCATCTCAGCATTTGCCCGAAGCAGCCTGCACTCCAATAGGAAAATGAAAAAAAACAAGGACAGTGGGCTAGAGGCCCCACTGTCCTTGTCTGAATCTATCCATCGATTACATGGATTGTTTTTGTTTCTCTTTGGCCTTCTCTGCAACAGGCACATACTTGCCTGGCCAGAAAGCCCATTTGCCCAGCAACGTTGTAATGGCTGGCACCATGAACGGTCGAACAAGGAACGTATCAAGCAAGACACCCGCAGCCGTGATAATACCGAACTGCACCAGCACCTGTATGGGCAGTGTTGCCAGTACGGCAAACGTACCTGCGAGAATCAGACCTGCGGAAGTAATAACAGATCCGGTTTCACCCACACCTTCCTTGATCGCTTGGCGAAGTGGCATCGTTTTGCGTTTTTGCCAGATGCTTGAGATCATGAAGATGTTGTAGTCCTCACCCAGTGCCACAAGGAATACGAAGGAATACAGCGGAATCGCTCCCTGAATGGCGTCTGCTCCCAGTCCATAGTGAATAATGAGCCAACCCAGGCCCAATGCGGAGAAGTAGGACAGTACTACTGTCGCAATCAGATACGCCGTCGCTACGACGGAACGCAGGTATAACAGCAGCAGCAATGTGATCATTCCGATCACCACTGGAATAATGATGCTGGCATCCCGCTCTCCAGTGACTTCGATATCATACTGCTCAGCCGTCTGACCGTCGATCCAGACATGGCTGTCCACGCTTGTTATTCCAGCATCTTTCAATGCCTGTTCAGCCGTTGCCCGCAGATCCGGGATATGCTGCATCGCCTCCATAGAGTATG
The DNA here is from genome assembly GCF_900107875.1 of Paenibacillus sp. 276b. Classification (NCBI taxonomy): domain Bacteria; kingdom Bacillati; phylum Bacillota; class Bacilli; order Caryophanales; family Paenibacillaceae; genus Paenibacillus; species Paenibacillus sp. 276b. The sequence goes on from NZ_FNRR01000003.1 coordinate 273,605, forward strand.
GATTCAGATTGAATTCCACATCGTAAGCGGTGATGTTTGCATTCTCAGCACCCTGCTGCGCTTCACCTACCTTGCTTACGTAATCCAGCGATTCCAGGCGTTGTTTCAGATCTGTCTGGCTGCCTTCTGTATCGATAATCACTTTCGCCGGAGCGAGTTCACCTTCCGAGAACTGTTCTCCAATGACTTTGAAACCTTCACGAGAAGCAACATTCTCCGGGAAGGATGATAGCAAGTCATACGTGAATTTAATTTGGCTAGAGAAAGCAGCCAGTCCACCCAACAACACCAGTGTAATCGCCAGTACTGTCCACGGTTTGGTTACTACTGTACGGCCAATCCAGCTTTCCTTGATTTTACGCGGAGCAGGCGCTGGTTTGCCTTTTTTCTTCGTACGTTCTACTTCCATATCATGCGTACGCGGTACAAACGGGTAGAATGAACCCCGACCGAAGATCGCGAGCAAAGCCGGAACCAGTGTCAGGCTCGCAATAAACATGATGAAGATGGATAAACTGAATGGTACGGCAAAACGGTGATAGGCACCATATTCTGCGAACAGCAGTACAAGCAATGCTGCAACAACTGTAAATCCACTCATGGCAATCGCACCGGACGATCCGGTAATCGCCTGGAAGAGTGCTTTCTTTTTATCCGGCTCATGATAGAGAACTTGACGGAATCTGGAGATCATGAACAGACAATAGTCCGTTCCTGCGCCGAACAACAGCACCGTCATAATAGAGATGGACTGCGCGTCCACTGTAATCCAGCCCTGATCCGCCATAAATCCGAGAATCGGACTGGTGACCATATAAGCGAACCCAACTGCAATAATCGGGATAATCGCCAGTACGGGCGAACGGTAGATCAACAGCAACAGCACGAGTACCAGCACAACTGTTGCAATCAGCAAGGAGACATCCGCAGATGAGAATAATCCGCTTGCGTCAATCGATATCCCCACCGGACCTGTAACCCGTGCACTTAGTGCGCTCGCATCATCAATGGCAACATCAAATGGATCGGAGCCAAAAATATCTTTCGTTTTCTGCTCTAGCGCTTCAATGCCTTCTTTCAACTGTGACGAATCAGCTTCCTGATTGAAAAAGAGCGGCATAACCAAGGTGCTTCCGTCTTCCGAAAGCTGACCTTTCAGAGCCTCTGGCGGCAACTGATATAGTGGCACCACAGATTGCTGCTGCTCCACCGGATCTTGATCCAGTCGCTCCGTTAACGCCTGAATGTTCTTAATCTGTTCATCCGTCAGCCCGCCGGCTTGACGCCATACGATAAGAGCGGGAACACCTTCGCCGCCGGGAAATTCTTTCTGGGCAACTGCTGCCGCCTGCACCGAGGGCTTGGAATCACTCAGATCCTGCGCGTTATTCGTTTCACGGTCACCAACAGCAGGCCACACCACACCAAGAACAACCGCGATGATGATCCATACCAACAGTGTAATCCATTTGCTTCGTTTGCCAGCAACCCAGCGGCCGTAGCCCGAACCTTCTTGCATTGTCTCTTCATCTCCCTATTTTGGTTCTATGAAGCCGTTTTTATGTGATAAATATAGAAATGAACCACGGGTCATAGTATAATTGACTTAATTATATATACCGGAAGGTTAATTTTGCAAATACTAATTTTGTGAACACTTTTGTACAGCCAACATGAATAAGTAAAGAGGTATGCAACCATGAGCAAAAAAACGAACCCTCCCCGCTCGCCGGGCAGGCCCAAAGCCGGTGCCGATCAGGCATCAGCCCAGTCAAAAATACTAATGACCGCCTCGCGGCTATTTATGGAATACGGGTATGAGCCCGTCTCTCTCCAGCAAATCGCCTCGCTATGCGGCGTGACCAAGGCATCGATCTATTATCATTTTTCCAGCAAACCGCAGCTGTTCACCGTCGCCATCACCAGTATGATGGCCATGGGCATGCAGCAGACAGCTCTTCGTATGGATGCACCAGGTGCATTGCAAGAGCGGTTGGAGAAAGTTGCGGAAGGACGGATGCAACAATCCCACGTCGATACCGAGACCATGATGCGTGAAGCCAATACCTATCTGGATGCAGATCAGCTGGCCCAGATCCGTGAAGCCGAAGTCCGCATCTTTGAAGTCCTCGCCACCCACTTTAAGCGGGAGATGGACAACGGTTATTTGCGATCTGCCAATCCGATGCTGCTTGCCCATGCGTTTACGTCCTTGCTGATGCTGGCAAACCGCGAAGGCGTACGCGACATGCATGCAACGATTGCCGATCTGGCACGTGAGCTGGTCGCTTTATTTTTGGACGGAGCCGCTCACAAGGCGTAAAGATCTTTCCATGCTTTTGCCAATGCCGCGATACCAGCTCAATCAGTCCTGCATGACGATTTGAACCCATAGGAGGAGTAAACCATGTCCCAACCAACACCATCCGCACGCATCCCACGTCTGTTGGAAACTAAGCGCATCTATCTGCGTCCATTTGAATCGACTGATATTGATACCTATTTCCCCGGATTGTTTGACGCCGAGATGCGCAGACTTACTGGAACACAAAACAGCTTCACCCGTACCCAAGTAGAACGTTACATCGAAAACGCGGCCCAGGATGACTCACGCCTGATGCTGCTGATTGCCTTGCAGGAGAATGACCAGGTCATCGGAGAGATTGCCCTGATGGATATGCATACCAAAAATCGCAGTGCGCACATCCGAATCGCCATTGATCATACAGAGCATCAAGGAAAAGGATATGGCAGTGAGGCATTGCTGCTTATGCTGCATTATGGTTTCGGTATCTGCAATCTGCACCGAATCGAGCTTGAAGTGTATGCCTTCAATCAACGTGCGATTCGTACATATGAGAAACTAGGATTTCAACGTGAAGGTTTACGGCGAGATGCCTTGTATTACAATCATCAATATCACGATGCCATTCAGATGAGCATGCTGGAGAATGAATTCCGAGAGCGGCATGTCAGCATACTTGGATAACGAAGACTACGTGCTACCGGGAGGGAATCTCTTCCGGTTGGTTTACGTTCCCGGCAAATAACCATGCTCCAGTGGATTTATGCACTACAGCAACCATAAATGGACGATTAACCTCCATCTTGATTGGATCAGTTGGTGGAGCACTTCCAGCCTGCATCTCTACCAGCGTTGAAGCTGCCGCTACAGTCCCTTGCTCGCTCACTTCCATCACGGCACGATGCAGTACCTGACCAATGTATGCTTGCAAGTTCGGCCCGGGAGACATCATTTCCGTGAAATTGGCAGCATACGGATCAAAGGCCATTTCCATCCCCATCTGCTGCAACGTCTCTTTCAGGTTCATGCCATACTCCGCACGAAAACGTGGCAAGGACAGCTCAACTAGGCTATATTCGGAGCCACGATCAAGCCGTTTTGGGTCATCCAGCAACTGCTGCTGAACCTCATCCAGCGTACGCCCCTCTCGTGGCAAAACGACAAGCAGATGCATCTGGCCATCTCCGTAAGGCAGCCTCACCGCCTGCCAATCCTCATTCTCCGAGTATTGGAACTGCTTTGTCTGATGCATCATCCGCACAGATAATGCCTTTCCATTTGCCAGCTTAAACTCATCATCCGTCGTGTACTCCGGGTCAAACTCAGCCATCCAGTTTCCATCAAATGCAATGGCATTCACAAGAATCATCAGGGTTTCCTTTGCAGGTGGCTCCTGCATCAAGTTTGGAATCATGCCTTCGGTGTGCTGCTTCACCCATTGATTGATCTCTTCCTTTGCTTGTACTGGTTGTCCATTGAGTGTCCTGATCTCAGCTTCATACGTTTTCTGTACGGCTGTTTGGTAATTTTCCTCTACCGGGATTCCGTCCTTCATCCACATGGAGTTCGCAATACCGATCTGTATGCCTTTTCCCGGATGGGTCAACAACTGCTGCAAAGCCGCTTGAGAAGCATTCACTTGCTCCATTTCTAGCTCCGACCAGCCCATGACCTCTGCCATCTCTCGCCTAGTCTCACCTACGCTACCGTTATATGCCATGCCAATCGCTGCCGCAATGCTATAAGGAGAGATGAGCAGATTATTCCCATCAGTCTTCTCTTTTGCGCCCATCTGTTGAAGGATGTGCAGTCCCATGGTGTTCATGGATTGGATTGTTTCAGGTTCGATCTCTTTCAGAGCAGCTTTTCGTTCTGACTCCTCCGTAATACTCAGATACCCGTCATAGCAATTTACTGATTCCCTTTTTTTACTAGACGTACGGTTGAGAAAAAAGGTTACTTTACACTCATATGCTAAGGTCACCAATTTCTACTGTAGAAAACACCATTCAAAACGAGTCAAAACGGTTATATCTATACCATATACGAATGGAGGGATTCCCTATGATTCCAGCAACGTTGGAACAATTAGAGCAAGTTCGCAAGGAATGCCGCACCATGGTCAAAAAGAGAGCCACCGCTTCCGCTGGTACAACACTCGTTCCTCTTCCAGGTACAGACGTCCTGGCTGATGTGGGAATGCTCATGCAGCTACTGCCTGCCATAAACAATAAATTCGGATTATCGCAAAAACAGCTCGACGGGTTGGACCCTGAGACCAAATCCATGATCTACGGATTCGTCATGTCCATCGGAAGTAAAGTTATTGGACGTATGGTAACCAAAGAACTGGTAGTAGTCGTGCTAAAAAGGGTCGGAGTACGCGTAGCTACCAAATCAGTCGCCAAATTTGTACCTTTTGCAGGTCAAGGACTGGCTGCCGCGCTCAGCTTTACAGCCATGCGGTATGTCGGCAACAAACATGTTGAGGACTGTTATGAGGTCGTGAAACGTATGATCGAGCAGCGTGAATTACTACCGGGCGAGCCGGCACCTTCTGCGCTTGAGGAAGCAGACGAAGATCCAAAGCTGGAGGTAAAGACGTCATCCGGCGACAACGAAGGTAAAGCTCCAGAAGATTCGAAAAAGGACTAAAGAAAGAAGAAATTATATCGTGGGACTTTCCGCGGCAGCAAACAAATAGCCGGGTTCACCTAAATGGTGAACCCGGCTATTATGTTAACGCCATCTAGGATCAGATCGCCTGTGGCTGTTGCTCCGTAAACTGACTGTTGTACAGATCAGCATAGAAGCCTTGTTTCTCCATCAGTTCCTCATGATTACCCTGCTCAATCACGTTACCATGATCCATGACAAGAATCAGGTCGGCTCCGCGAATGGTGGACAATCTGTGGGCAATGACAAAGCTGGTGCGATCCTTCATCAGATCATTCATCGCTTTCTGGATGAACACTTCGGTCCGTGTATCGACACTGCTCGTCGCTTCATCGAGAATCAGAATGGCCGGATTCGCCAGAATTGCTCTCGCAATAGTCAGCAATTGTTTCTGCCCCTGTGAAATGTTCGATGCTTCTTCATTCAGCACCGTATCATATCCATCAGGCAAAGTACGAATGAAGTGATCAGCATGGGCCGCATCGGCTGTCTTGATAACTTCTTCTTCCGTTGCGCCTTCTCGGCCATAGGCGATGTTGTCACGAATCGTTCCGTTGAACAGCCATGTGTCCTGAAGCACCATCCCAAACAGGCTGCGCAGCTTGCCGCGCTCCATGTCCACAATATTAACACCGTCAATTGTAATTTGGCCGTCCTGAATTTCGTAGAAACGCATCAGGAGGTTGATCAGCGTTGTTTTACCCGCTCCAGTCGGCCCGACAATGGCCACTGTCTGTCCCGGTTTTACATCAATATTCATATTTTGAATGAGTAACTCATCCGCTTTATATCCAAAATTCACACCATGGAATGCAACGGCACCCTGTGGATACTGCAATTGTACTGGTTTCGAAGATTCTGGAACCTCTTCCTCTTCATCCAGCAATTCAAATACCCGCTCCGCCGAAGCGATGGTGGACTGAATGATATTCGAGATGTTGGCAATCTGGTTAATTGGCTGAGTGAACTGACGGGAGTACTGTGTGAATGCAAGGATATCCCCGATGGAGATGGCACCACGTGTAACAAAGATCCCACCGACCACACAAATCAGCACATAACCAAGGTTACCTACAAACGTCATCAGTGGCATAATAATCCCTGAGATAAACTGGGCTTTCCAACCGGATTCATACAGCTCTTCGTTCACTTTTTCGAACTGCTCTACCGAATGTTCTTCCCGTCCAAAGGCTTTGACCACCTTATGTCCGGTGTACATTTCCTCGACATGGCCATTCAATTCACCAAGTGATTTCTGCTGGCCTGCAAAGTGTTTTTGCGAACGGGATGCCACCAGAATAACAACAACTACACTTAATGGCAGTGTCAAAATGGTTATCAGGGTCATCCATGGACTAATGGTCAACATCATGATGATAACCCCGACAATGGTGACTACAGACGTAATGAACTGCGCCAAACTTTGCTGGAGCGTATTACTGATGTTGTCCACATCGTTCGTCGCCCGACTTAATGTTTCCCCGTGGGTACGGGAGTCAAAATATTTCAGTGGCAGACGTCCAACCTTGGCACTGATCTGCTCACGCATGTCATACACAACTCGCTGAGCAACACCAGCCATCAGATATTGCTGAATGTACATGAAAGCTGCACTAAACAGATAGAGTCCCCCAAGCAGATACAATACTTTCATCAAGGCAGGAAAATCAATGCCGGCCCCCTGTACACCCTGAAGGATGGCAATAGCGCCTTTACTGAGAATATCCGTACCTTCTGCCATAACCTTTGGGCTGATAATGCTGAACACGGTACTTAGAATTGCAGCAACCAGCACACCCAGCAAACGATAGCTGTGGGGCTGAAGATAACGCATCAAGCGTCGCAGTGTACCTTTGAAATCCTTCGCTTTCTCCACGGGAGGCCGCATGCCCATTCCGCCTCCGGGATGACCCGGCCCGCCAGGGGGACGAGATGACTTGCGTTCTGTACGTTCACTCATGCGATCTCCTCCTCTGTCAGCTGGGAGGATACAATCTCGCGATATACTTCATTGTGCTCCATCAGCTCTTTATGTGTTCCCGAACCGACAATCCGTCCCTCATCCATAACCAGAATGCGATCTGCATCCATAACCGTACTTACGCGCTGAGCCACAATAAGCACTGCTGCTTCAGTCGTTTCGGACTTCAGGGCAGCACGAAGTTTGGCATCGGTTTTGAAATCGAGAGCCGAGAAGCTGTCGTCAAAAATATATACTTCCGGACGGCGAACCAGTGCGCGTGCAATGGACAAACGCTGCTTCTGTCCACCGGATACGTTGTTACCTCCCTGCGCAATGACGCTATCGTAACCGTCTTTCATCTCCGTAATGAAGTTCTCTGCCTGGGCCGTTTGAGCGGCTCGAACAATCTCCTCCATCGTAGCGTCATCCTTCCCGTGGCGGATATTCTCCGCAATTGTTCCGGTGAAAAGAATCGCTTTTTGTGGTACAAATCCGATTTTGGCCCGCAGATCTTCCTGCCGTAGCTCACGGACATCTGTTCCATTTACCCGTACACTGCCCTCCGTTACATCATAGAAACGTGGAATGAGACTGAGCAATGTGGATTTACCTGAGCCCGTACCACCAATAATCGCTGTGGTCTCACCCGGGCGTGCCGTAAATGAAATGCCTGACAACGCAGCATTTTCCGCACCCGGATAACGGAATGTCACGTTATCGAATTCAATCGTGCCTTGCAACGATTTCATCTCACGAGGCTGCTCTGGGTTGCTGAGATCCGGATGCATATCCAATACTTCGTTGATCCGCTCTGCCGAAGCCGAAGCTCTTGGAATCATGACAAAGATAATGGAAACCATAATGAGGGAGAACATGATTTGCATCGCATACTGAATAAAGGCAATTAATGAACCAATATTCATATTCCCGCTGTCGATACGCTGTCCACCGAAATACAGGATGGCAATCATTGAAAAGTTCATAACCAGCATCATAACAGGCATTAATGTTGCCATGAGCACATTCACTTTAATGGAAACGTCTCTCAGATCTGTATTGGCTCCATTAAAGCGAGCACGTTCATGTTCCCCACGATTAAAGGAACGAACCACGCGAATCCCAGTTAGTTGCTCACGCAGGACCAGATTGAGTCGGTCGAGTTTTTTCTGAATTTGTTTGAACAAAGGTAGACCTTTCGCACCAATCAGTGCAATGGCTCCAGCCAGTACAGGCAAGACAACCAGGAAGATGGTCGATAATTTGGCATCCTGGGATACCGCCATGAAGATACCACCGATACACATCATCGGAGCCATAACCATCATGCGCAGCATCATCGTTAATACGTTCTGGACCTGCGTAATATCATTGGTGGTACGGGTAATTAGTGAAGCTGTACCCAATTTATCAAATTCCTGCAGCGAATAGTTCTCCACATGGCGGAATACTCTGCTGCGCAGCTGTTTGGCAAATCCACCCGCTGTGCGGGATGAAAGGTAACTGGCTGTGATGGAACAAGCCGTGCCTGCTATCGCAATCACCAGCATCCAGCCACCAATCTGCCAGATGTATGGAACATCTCCTTTTATTATGCCGCCATTAACGATGTCCGCCATCAGGGTTGGCAAATACAGTTCAGCTAACGACTGTAACAGCACCAGACCCAGTATGAAGAAAATGGGGACTCGGTAAGGCTTAAGCATGCGAAACAATTTCATCATGGCTTATCATCTCCTTGTGTGGACGCATCCATCTGTTGGGAAACCTTTGTATCAAAAAAGGTGTACACCTTGGTCAACAATGCCGCTAATTGAAGACTGTCTTCCTCACCCAGATGCTCAACGAGCTTATTAAATATCTCCATGCGCTCCTGATGTGCCGCCCGAATAATTTCACGACCTGCTTCGGTAATGGTGATGCGGACTGCGCGACGATCCTCCGGGTCCATGGTTCGTTCAACCAGCCCTTCGTCTTCAAGTCCTCGAATGACAGGAGTAATCGTCGGCGATTTCACACGCAACAAAGCACTAATTTCCGATACTTTTAGTCCTGGATGATTTGAATGTAGTGTGTCATTGAAATTAGGAGGATTATCCTGCCAATTCAATCGTTCTCCCGGATGCATGCCGTGGAGCAAACAACCCAGTACCATAATTTCATTGTGATTACGCCCATGTGGTTTATGTTGCCTCCATTTGCCTTTATTAAACTGCATGATGGAATACAAAAGCTTCTGGGCTACCGGATCTATGCCAGTCATTATTGTCCCCCCTTTAATTTCATTATCATTCCATAGACGTCCAACATCATAGGACATCTATTAAATAGCATTCCAATTAAATAGCCAATCAATTAATTAGGTGTACTAAGTATATTCCTGCAAAAGTTGAATGTCAAATAGCAAATGCACACCAAAAAACCGTGACTTTAAAGTCACGGTTTTGAACCAAAATATAAGAATCAGGACTGTGAAGCAGAAACAGTTTTCAACGCGGAAGCAAAAGGGAAATACTCCTTCGCATTGTTGTAGGCGATGCCCTGTACGATCTGTCCAAGCAGTTCCATATCATGTGGTACCTCGCCCTGTTCGGCCCATTCACCGATGAGGTTGCAGACCAGGCGGCGGAAATACTCATGTCGTGTGTAGGAGAGGAAACTGCGGGAATCGGTTAGCATACCGACGAAACGGCTGATTAGACCTACATTCGCCAGCGCCTTCATTTGAGCAAGCATGCCGTCCTTCGTATCGTTGAACCACCAGGCTGCACCAAGCTGGATTTTGCCTGGAATGCCGCCGCCCTGGAAGCTGCCGATAATCGCTGCGAGCACTTCATTGTCCCGAGGATTCAAGGAATACAGGATCGTTTTCGGCAGCGCCTGCTGCTGCTCCAGCGCATCGAGTAATCCGATCATGGCTGAGGAAAGCGGCGTATCATTAACGGAATCATAACCGGTATCCGGGCCAAGCTGGGCGAACATACGGCTGTTATTGTTGCGGGCCGCATTAATATGGAACTGCATTACCCAGCCCCGATCTGCGTACAGCTTGCCGAGGAAAGTCAGTGTTACCGTCTTGTACTTGTCCTCTTCCTCACGACTAACCTTCTCCCCTGCAATAGCCTTGGCAAAAATCGCTGCTGCTTCCTCACGTGTGGCCGTGCCGTAAGGTACATAATCGAGTGCATGGTCAGACACCCGGCCTCCTACGGAGTGGAAGAACTCTACCCGGGACTCTAGGGCCGAGAGGAATGAGTCATAATCGGAAATCGCCGTTCCGGCTGCCTGCGACAGCTTGCCTACCCATTCCGAGAAGGTGTCACGGTTCAATTCCAATCCTTTATCCGGACGGAATGAAGGCAGTACAGCGGTATCGAAACCTTCGATCTCCTGAATCTTCAGGTGATATTCCAAGGAATCACATGGATCATCCGTCGTGCATACCACGGTAACATTGGATTTGGTAATAAGATCACGTGCACCGAATCCGTCACTGTTCAGCTTGGCATTTACTTTTTCCCAGATGGCCGGGGCGCTCGTCTCATTCAACACTTCATAGACACCGAAATAACGCTGTAATTCCAGATGGGACCACGCGTACAGCGGATTACCAATCATCATCGGTACAGTTTTGGCGTACGCCAGAAAACGATCATAATCGGTTACGCCCTCTCCTCCCGTAATGTACTGCTCCTCAATCCCGTTTGCGCGCATCAGCCGCCATTTGTAGTGATCACCGTATAACCAAGCCTCTGTAATATTGCCAAAGGTTTTATTCTCGTAGATCTCCTGTGGACTCAAGTGACAGTGATAGTCAATAATCGGCATGTCCTTCGCATAGTCTTCATATAACTTGATCGCCGTTTCATTGTGCAGCAAAAATTGTTCATCCAGAAAAGACTTCATTCGCCTCGCACGCTCCCTTTAGGTGAGTTTACGTTCATATGGGTTCACTTCCCAATCTTTACGCTACACTGTTTGCCCACAAAGTTCAATATAAAATGATAGCGTTATCACAAAAGGTTGATTTAGGCATATTTCATGGAACGAGGTATACTGGTTTTAATCTAATTAATGCTGATCTGAAGATGATAGAAGGAGATGAAATGGATGAAAATAACATTTCTCGGTACAGGAGACATGTTCAGTGTAGAGCAACACCACAACAGTATGTTGGCCGAATTCGGCGATACACATCTGGTAATTGATTTTCCGGAATCCAATGCAAAAGCATTAAAGGAATACGGCTTTCCAATGACGGATATTCACAATGTGTTTATTACCCATCTGCATGAAGATCATATTAACGGAGTACAGATGCTCGGATATTATTCACAGATTGTGGGCGACCGCAAGCCACGTCTGTTTATTCACGAAGAACTGGTTGATCCGTTATGGAACATTTTATCCCCAGGCATGCGTTATACAACCGATGGGGAGCGTACGATGAGCGACTATTATGATATCGTACCTTTACCGGATGGAGGCACATTTGAGCTGGAGGGCGTAACGTTTGAGACTTTTCGAACACAGCACGTGCCGGGTATGGTCAGCAATGGCCTTCTCGCAAAACCCTACTTCTACTATAGCGCAGATAGCACGCTGGATCAGGAACGGGTTGAGCAGGCCGCCGCAGACGTACAGCTAATTTTCCACGAATGTCATATGCATGATCTGGTGATCAAATCACACACCTCACTGAAGGATCTGCAACAACTTCCTGCCGAAGTGAGACAGAAAACTGTGCTCATGCATTATCATGATGAATACGCTGATGCGGACAAACGGGCACAGTTCAACCAAGAACATGATCTAAGAATGGTGGGCACGCTGGAGTCGTTTGAATTGAAAGTGTAGTACGTAACTCGAACGATATATATCACCAAAATAAAGAGGCAGCATCCATTCAGGTTCCTTTGAAGGAGCTTTTCGGGTGCTGCCTTTCTATTGATCTGCATTCCATGATTTCATATATTCAATAGTTTCAGGAGATGGTTTGGCTTTAACATGAATGTAATCTTCCGTACGCTGATCATTTGGTCCGTAGGAAATTTTGATATACATATCCTGATACGTTTTAATGCTATTGCTATGGATCTCCGCTTTGGGCTTCAAAATATAATCTCTGAGTAAACTTAATCCCAATGGTTCTTTTCCAGGACCCAGAGTAGTCTCGTGCGTATTTACCGCATTGGAGTTGAGGAGCTCAGTTGCGTTAATGCTGTTCATCAAGGATGGATCAAGTGTAAAAGACTGTATTACATTGACCATCGGTACCCGGGCCTCTTGAACAGAAATTTCATATATAATGCGGTCCAGATCCGATTCATGATTAACCCTAACGGTAGCAGTCAAGCTATAATCATCTGGCAAACGCTCCTGAAAGGAATCTGGATTTTTCAGCAAACGCTGGGTCAAATCTCTTCGCTCGGTATTCAGCGTATAATCATCCGTTCGCTTCGGTTCTCCCCTTGGCCCTTTGTTTGTTCCCAAACTGCAAGCCCCCAGACAAACCGCCAGCACAAGCAGAAACAACCCCAACTGTACTAATTTCCTCACCCGATTTCCCCCTCGGTATGATCGATCTAAAATGATCACGAATCTATTTTAATAGCAATCATTATATTGGTTTATTATTCCATATAAGGATAACACGAATAAGCTTAGTCTACCTAACATAAATAAACCACCTGCCTGGCAGATAGATCGCCAGTTCAGGTGGTTTAACATTCTATATGAAGATTTACTGATCCTCAACGTATTATTTAGCGGAAGATTCCTCACCCTGATTCGGGAGAGCCCACACGGAGACGCCTCCACCACATACATGGAAAGTGGCCCAACCGTCTTTCTCAATAGTGATGTCGTCCTCACAGCTGTGCGTCAGATCGGTCCAGAGCTCGCCAGCACGGTGTTCGCCAACAAACATCCTTTTCTCACCATCATCACCATTCGAGATAACTACTGCACAACCAGAACCTTCGATTTCGTCCACCCCGCGGCGTACCCACCCAATCGTGTTCGCGTGATCGAAGTAATCTTCCTGCTCTCCATAAGCTTTGTCGTAACGGGCTGACATCAGAATGTCGAGAATGTCCTTCTTGCCCTCGACAGGTTCGGGACCACCAATGCCGTAATAATCACCGTAAAAGACAACCGGATAACCGTCACGACGCAGCAGCGTCAGCGCATATGCGCTCGGCTTGAACCAATCGCCTACCCAGGATTCCAGCGCTTCATGCGGTTGGGAATCATGGTTATCGACAAACGTTACAGCATGCGTTGGATGTGTCTGCACCAGGGTGTCATCAAAAATCTTGGAAAGATCGAAATCCCTGCCAGCCAGAGAGGCTTCATGAAGTTTGTAATGCAGGGACACATCGAACAGATCAATCTGATAATCCACCGTATCCAGGAATTCACGGCATGCATCGAGATTGGAGTTCCAGAACTCACCTACAATGTAGAAGTCCTGCCCGCGTTTGCGGATCATCTCAGCAGCGAATTCCTTGATGAATTCGTGGTTGATATGTTTGATCGCATCCAGTCGAAAACCGCTACATTGCAGCGTATCGATGAGCCATTTTCCCCATTTGAGCATTTCCTGCCGGACATCCGGGTGATTGTAATCGATATTGGCGAACATCAGGTAATCATAGTTGCCGAACTCATCGTCGACATTTTGATTCCAGTTCTTGTTCTCCCCTGCAATGCGGAACACACCGCTCCGTTCTTCCTTGGCATCAAAGTCGGTACCGTTGAAGTGTTCGGCGTTCCATTTGAAAGAGGAGTACTGATCCCCGCGGCCCGGAAATGTGAATTTGGTCCAGCCCTCAATCTCGAACGGTTTGGAGATTTCCTTCAATCGATCATTGGGATCAACCTCAATCACCTTGAAGACTTCCGTCTCATCGGCCCCCGCCTTATGGTTCATCACCAGATCCACATAGACGGCAACACCATTCTTCTGGCACTCGGCAATCGCATCCACCAGTTCCTGCTTGGTACCGTATTTGGTGCGCACGCTGCCTTTCTGGTCAAATTCGCCCAGATCGTACAGGTCATATACGCCGTAACCGGTATCCTCGGCAGACACGGCTTTGGTCACCGGAGGCACCCACACGGAGTCAATGCCTTTGGCTTTCAGTTCTGGCGCCATTTCGGCCAATCGTTTCCAGTGATTTCCGTCTGCGGCCAGGTGCCATTCAAAAAACTGCATCATCGTATGATTTCTCTTCATTCCCAACCGACCTCCTTGATTGCTTTCGAAGCGGACCACGGCACGCATCTGTATCGTCCTTGTTCGTTCGTATGCTATCCAAGTAATACCCTTTTCGGCCTATCCTTCAATCATGCATAGAAAAGAAAGCTGAAAAAGTCTGCGATCGATCTTTAGCTATATATCGTTATTGGGGTGAGATCCGTGTGTAGTCTTGCCATTCCTCTGGCAGCAATGAACGATACGGTTCCTCGGTGAATCGATCGTCGACCAGTACCAGTACGCCCTTGTCCTCTTCCGTACGTATCAGCCTTCCACCTGCCTGCAATACCTTGTTCATGCCGGGGAAAACATAGGCATAATTAAATCCGTTGCGCCCTGTCCGACTATAATAATCGCGGAGTACGTTGTTCTCCAGACCAATCTGGGGAAGTCCGGCCCCCACCACCACCACTCCGTTCAGACGATCACCCGGAAGATCCACACCTTCGGAAAATACACCGCCCATAACGGCAAATACCAATCGTGTTCGTTCAGGATGTGGCTGGAACGCGCTCAGAAACGCCTCCCGTTCCTCTTCACTCATGCCCTGCTCCTGCATCACGACTTCTGCCTCACCCGGCTGTTCCATATACGTCGCATGTACTTCGCGCATATAAGGATAGGATGGGAAAAAGACGAGCAGGTTGCTATGTGGCCACTCTGCAACCAATTGGCGCAGCATATTGGCAATTGGCTGTCTGGAACGTTCACGATCCCGATAGCGAATCGATAATGGCAGCAATCTCACATCTAGCTGCTCCCGCTGGAAAGGCGAAGCAATACGCAAGGTATAATCCTCTTCCTCCGCACCTAGCATATCCCGGTAATAACCAAGAGGTGACAATGTCGCAGAGAAATGAATGGTAGAGCGGAACCCCTTGGCAGTCTGGCGCAGCAGCACAGATGGATCCAGGCAGAACAGCTTCACTCGTACTTCACTTCGTACACATTCCGCATAGGTAATGAAGCGTTCATCGTACAACTTGGCAATACGCAGGAAATTCTGTGCGGTGAAGTAGGCTGCCAGCAGCAATTCATCCGTCTCGGCATTTCCCGAACCGCCTTCAACAAGGCATTGCTCCGCAACCATGACAAAAGGCTCCAGCAGTTCAATCAGTTCCTCTGGCGCCTCCTGTTGCAGCAATTTGCCCTCATCCCCACCGTTTTTGCGAAGCGTAATCAGGTATTTGTCGATGGCTCCCGTCCGATCCGCGATGGCTTTAGCCGCGGTCACACTGCTGCCCAGCGTTTGGAATTCCCTTTTGACATCCAGAAAGACGGCCTTCTCCAGCTCTGCCGAAAACATCATTCGGCCCCGATCGACCAGATTATGTGCCTCATCGACCAGTAATACCGTCTTGCGCTTCTGCTCCTCCAGCATGCGTTTGAGCGAGATACGCGGATCGAAAATATAGTTATAGTCGCAGATCACCGCATCGGCTGCATACGCAGCATCCAGTGAAAATTCAAACGGACATACCCGATGCTTGCGTGCGTACTGTTCTATAACCGGGCGTGTCATTAACGTCTCATGTTCCAGCATATCCAGCACGGCTCCATTAATACGGTCATAATATCCTTCGCACATGCCACACTGTCCCGTATCACAGGCTTCCTCTTCCTTGAAACAGATCTTGTCCTTTGCGGTCAGACTGATCACATGCATCTTCAATCCTTCCGCCTGCATCCGGGCAAAAGCCTCTTCTGCCGCCACTCGCGTCGTCGTTCTTGCGGTCAGATAGAACAATCGTTTGGCTTCTCCTTCACCAATGGCCTTGACCGTGGGAAACAGGACTGACATCGTTTTGCCAATACCCGTTGGCGCTTTCGCCATCAGTCCCTGCCCCTCGCGGATGGTCTTGTATACGGCTCCTGCCAGCTTGCGCTGTCCCTCTCTGTATTTGCGAAAAGGGAAAGGCAGCTCTCGCACGCTTATATCGCGCTTCTCTTCATAAGCCACAATCATCTCTGCGTATGGCGCGTAACCAGCGACCAGCTCTGCTGCAAACTGTTCCAGCTCCTGCCGTTCCAGCATCCGCCGAAACCGTCTTTCCTCATTATTCACGGTGTGCACGTATGTAAGCTGTACCTGCATACGGGGTTCATCATGCTGAACGGCGTACATATAGGCATACATCATGGCCTGCGCCCAGTGTACGGGGGCCCCATCGCCCAGATCGTCCAGATTGCCCGCAGTTGATTTGATCTCATCCACCGTCAGCTGACCATCCAGACGAATCAGTCCGTCACATCGTCCCTCCACCACGTAGGTCAAGTCTCCATGCTGCAGTTCCACTTCGAGAACCACTTCTTTCAAATCCTCTTCTGTGTAATCCTTCTGCACTCGCTGGTGTATCCGGGTTCCCTCCTGCATCGATGCATTCGAGCGGAACCCTGGACGTATGCTACCACTGCGGTACACATATTCCACCAAAGGCCTGACTGATATTCGAATTGCGGTTGTCATGCGATCACCCGTTCTGTTTGTAGTGACTATACTTTATCACGAAAAGCGGTGCTCAAACCAGCCAATTAGCGGATTGGACTCGCCCCTTCCCATATGCTATGTTGGGGTGTATAAGTTGAACTAGATAAAGTTACACTTGCCACTCCGATGACAGAACAATCTTCCGATCGCTGTTATCCCCAGATTTTTTTGATTCATTTTTACAAAGGTAAACATCCGGGGATAAGCGTATGCTTCCGATGCAGCTTTCTTTCAGAAAGCTTTCAGGCGAACGCTTCGCTTCTCCAGCTTATTTCTGTCCTCTACGTTCTCGTGTAAAAGTGTAGTTAAACTTATATTGAATGTACTTATAAGGAGGCATCTTCTATGTATATCTATTTGGTCCCTTCACCGATTCCGGATTCACTTGCTGCATTTCCGCATCTGACTTTGCGCAGTGAGGAACAGGTTCGTTTGGCCATTGAATCGACAGAACGTCTGATGAACATCGAGTCCGATGACAACGTAGCGGCGTACGAAGCCTTCGATGCCGCAGGCTCCTGGACAGGCGGCGGTTATGCCGTTCTCAACAATATACCGGTAACCGAAGATGGACGGAACGACTTTGAGGAACGTTTCAAGAACCGTGCGCGCAAAGTGGAGGATGAACCCGGCTTTGTCGGCATTCGTGTGCTTCGTCCTTTAAAGGACGATACGTATGTCGTACTTACACTTTGGCAGTCCGAGGATCATTTCAAAAACTGGCAGCAGTCCCAAGCCTATAACCATGCTCACCGCAACCGCAGCACGAGTGAAGGGCTGACTGCACAGAAGCCCACCATGTTTCCAAGACCTTCATTCGTCACGACATTCACCATAGAGTAAACGAACGGGAAAAACCTGATGTTACGCCCCAGAACCTGTATGCAAGTCTACAAATATACTGTGATTACACTTTGGGTAAGCATCATTTAATTATTTGTACTTTAAAATGATAACCCCTTCCGCCTCTTCTTCAATGGAAGGGGCTTTTTGTATACGTGAGGTCAAGAATGATCCCAAGCTCCTCTCTCCTTTTTCCAATAATTGCAAGAATTGAGCAACCAATAAGTTCGGTGCTTTTGACACGACATGCCATGAGATAGCATAATACTTGTTAAATGAAACTTCGGAAAGGAAGGAAGGCGGTAACTTGTCACGCAATTCACTCACCCGGTTTCTAAGCGGACCGTTTATAGTGTTCACCGTTATTATGATGATCAAAAGCTCTCTGGCCTGGATTGTGATCTTCGATGACATCCCCGTCTGGAAACCGCTACTGACAGAGTTGCCGCTGATCTGGATCTGCTTCTGTCTGATTGAATGGTTCGCAGCCAAACGCCGGATGTGGCTCTATCTCGGACTAAATCTGTTGCTATCGGGCATCTTCTTCGCAGCTATCATGTATTACAAATATTATGGTGTTATTGTTAATTATCACGCGCTCGCACAGGTTAATCAGGTAACCTCGGTCAAGAGCAGCATGTTCTCTTTGCTCGATCCGTATTATTTGTTTATTTTTGCAGATATTCTGGTTATCACGGGGATTCTGATTCGTCGGCGGATCAAGCTCGGCGGGACCGAACGTCCAGGCAGAGTGCCGCTTGAACGAAGGGCCAGAAGACGGATTGCCTCAGTCATTCTGATTCTGTCGATGATGCTGTGCATGCTCAACATATACCCCAATCGGGCGAGTATGAGCGAGATTACACAGGCGGAGCAGATGGGGATTCTCGGTTACGAAGCGTACACCATCCTGGCTGATCGGCCTGACAAACCCGTGCCCTTTGATCAAATCGATCAGAATCATATCGACGAGATTAAACAAACGACAGCACTACCCGCTGTTGTGGAGGAGGGTGCAGCCAAGGGACGCAACGTCATTGTCCTCCAGCTCGAATCATTCCAGAACTTCCTGATCGGATTGCAGGTGGACGGACAGGAAGTTACACCCAATCTGAATAAGTTGGCAGGGCAAAGCCTGTATTTCCCCAACTTTTATCAGCAAGTGGGACAGGGAAACACGTCGGATGCCGAGTTTGTCGTGAATACATCGTTTTATACACCGCCCAACGGGGCCGCAGCTACCGTCTACGCGAATAAAGAATTGCCAAGTCTGCCCAGACTGATGTCCGCGAACGGTTATCAGACAGCCACATTCCATACGAATGATGTGCACTTCTGGAATCGCGATCAGTTATACAAGGCGCTTGGATTTGATCAGTATTATGACATCAATTATTTCGGAACAGAGGATTCAATCGCCTTCTCGGCATCGGATGAAGTATTGTACAGCAAAACACTTGATAAACTGGAGGACATGCAGGACACGGGATCACCTTTCTATGCACAAATCATATCCATGTCTGCGCACCATCCTTACCATTTACCAGAAGATAAGAAAAGTCTGACGTTGCCGGAACGGTACGTTAATACGTTGCCAGGGGATTATCTTGTATCCCAGCATTATGCCGATCAGGCGGTGGGACAATTTATTGAGGGACTTAAGGAACGTGGACTATGGGAAAATAGCGTGCTGGTCGTTTACGGTGACCATCTGGGTCTGCCTATCTACTCGCTGGATCGGACTGACGAGAAGCTCATGCAGGAAATCTACGGTCGGGAGTACACGTCTGCGGACATGATTAATATTCCACTTATCGTCACGGCTCCTGGCATCACGCCGGCAGCTCAGCTGGAACAGATCGGAGGACAGGTGGATATTCTGCCAACGATCGCCGGGTTGACCGGTGCCTCTCTTCAAAACCAACTGTATTTCGGGCAGGATTTGCTGCGTGATGGAAATAATCTGCTGCCAGAGCGCTATTATCTGCCCTCCGGTTCCGTACTGAACGATGCTTCACTGTTCGTTCCTGAGACGGGGTACGGTGACGGTACTCATTACTCCCTTGCGGATGCCGGGAGACAGGATGTCGTCTCGGCAGAGCTTGATCAGGAGAAGGGAACGATTCCAGACAGTCTGGAGGATCAACCGGCCTTGCCCGCATCTGCCATACCATCTGAAGAAGAATCGACCTCTCCCGAATATATTACGAAGGAACAGTACGATCGGGCTTTGGATCTTCTACACTTATCCAACAGTTATCTGAGTCAGTTACCGAATCGAAATGCATTAAAATGATCCAACATGCGAAATGAACTTATTTTTAACTTTAACAATTTTAATCCATCATGAAAAAAGACAAGAGCCCAAGAAAGGTCTGAAACGACCTGATTCATGGGCTCTTTCCATTCCTTCTGACCTCTATATCTAACACATTCTCCCCAATCCTCTAACAAAAAGACACCTATAACTACCCGAATGATCCATTGCCAACAAATTCCCCTCTTTAGTGAAGACACCTGGACGTTCCTGTTCCTTGAGCAGCGGTTTACAATGAAAGCGTATTATTCCTTGTTGAAGGAGGAGAATTATGAAATTCGATCTGAACTTTGTACCCTTCAGCCGCAGAGAGTCGTTCCTTGCCGTCTCTCTTCTGCCTGAAGGCAAGAATAGACAGCAGGGCCTCTACCTACGAACTGTGCGGGGTGGGGATGATAAATTTGGCGAGGCGTTCCGTATCGAACTGTTGGATCAGCAGAATCAGACGATTCCATTCACGACAGAAGCTTCTCCAGAAACTGTCCAGCTGAATTCACCAGAGCCCGCAATCTTTGCGGAAATCTGTATTTCGGATAGTCGCACGGTCCGATTCCGTTCGGAAGGGTGCGGGATCAGATTGACCTTTATCCCGTCAACTTATGATTATGCATATGAGGTGAATAAGAACAGCTGGGAAGTAAATAGCTTCACCCATGAATGCCGCTTCATGCTGACTGGAATTGTAGGTGACATGAAGCTGGAAGTGCCGTGGGATAAAATCAAGAGCTCACGCGTAATCGCAGAGTTCAATCCGGATACAGACACGAATACAGCTGAGTTTGCCGTTGAGGAGTTCCGCACAGTATGGGAGCCTCGCCCACAATGGGAGTCCTTTGATGATGACGTAGAAGCGGTTCGGACTGAATTCAGCCACTGGCTGGACAGCAGTCTTGCGATCCCTGATCGCTGGCAGGATGCGCGCGAGCTTGCGGCTTACATTACTTGGTCCTGCCTCGTTCCGGCGGAGGGTTGTCTGACGCGTCCAGCTATGTATATGTCAAAGAACTGGATGACAAATATATGGAGCTGGGACCACTGTTTCAATGCGATGACGCTTGTTCGCCATGATCCAAAGCTTGCGTGGGACCAGTTCATGATCTTTTTTGATCGGCAAGATGAGAGTGGATTAATTCCTGACTTTGTGAACGATAAATATGAGCTGTGGAACTGCAACAAACCTCCTATTCATGGATGGACACTGGCTTGGATGATGCAACGTACGGATTATATCCGCGAGGCGCAGCTTCGTGAAGTGTACGGCCCATTGTCCAAGTGGACGAAATGGTGGTTCCGGTATCGTGATGATGATGGTGATGGTATTCCCCAATATAACCACGGTAATGATTCCGGTTGGGATAACAGCACCGCATTTAATAATGGAATTCCTGTAGAAAGTCCAGATTTGGCTGCCTTTCTGATTATCCAGACAGAGCTTCTGGCTGAAATTACTGGATTGCTTGGGCTTACCACGGAATCTTCTGAATGGAGAAAACTGGCGGATGATACGCTGGAGAAGATGATCAGCCACTTCTGGAAAGAGGATAGATTTATCTCCTTACGCTCAGGTACACATGAACCTTCAGCTGGAGACAGTCTGCTGTTATTCATTCCGATTCTACTGGGCAAACGCCTGCCTGAACCCATCAGAGATCTTCTTCTAAAAGGGTTACGGGAGGAGAATCGCTTCCTAACGGAAAATGGTTGGGCGACCGAGAGCATAAGCAGCCCTTACTATATCCCAGACGGGTACTGGCGTGGACCGATCTGGGCTCCATCAACCATGCTGCTCGTGGAGGGCGTAGCTGCAGCCGGTGACCTGGAACTGGCTCGGGAAGTATCCCGCCGCTTCTGCAGTATGCTTAACCGGAGTGGTATGGCGGAGAACTTCGATGCGCTGACTGGTGAAGGCCTACGTGACAGGGCATTCACATGGACATCGAGTGTGTTCCTGGTTCTGGGGCACGAGTACACAATTTAAAACCATTATTGCACGTCCCTGGCTGCTGTTTTAAACAGCTTTCCGGGGAGGTGCTTTTCCCGTTTCCTCGAAAAATTTTATTTGCAAACAACAAATTGAAAGCGTTACCATAAAATGATTGGATTCTTCTATAGGCTACCTGTCCATGCTAGAATGCAGGTAGATATAGTTATAGCGAGAGGGGAAACCGTTTATGAACATCCAATGGATCAGGCAGCTTAATAAACGCATTTTCTCTGGTTCCTACCGCAGTATACGGACCAAGTTGCTCTTCTGTTTTCTCATCGTGACTCTGATTCCGCTGCTCTCGCTTGGTGCGTTGTCCTATTACCAATCCGCCAAAATCATTAATTCCCAGTTTGGCAAATATGGTGAAAATGCTGTAGCGCAGTTGGAGCAACAAACGAGCTCATCTTTAAGCCGAATGAAACAAATGAGTGAAACGATCTATTCGTATTTGCTTGATCCCGCCCATACCGATCTAAGGAATCAAGCACCTGCAAGCTATAGTGAAATCATTGAGAAGAATGACTTTGAAGCACTACTGAAATCACTGCGGACGGACCAAACCGCAGGAATCTATATCATTACACCCTCTGGCTATTATTATGGAGAGAACAATTTGGATGTTGCCAAGCTGAGAAATATACCAGAATGGAAGACAAAACCCGCTTCTTATAAAGGATTATACTGGCTTGGCTTTTATATGCAAAATCACGCAATGAGCAGCTCAGGCGATTCGAATCTCCCCGTCCTTGGGCTCGCTGTTCCGATTCATAATTCCAACGGAACGCAAAACGGCAGCACCATACTCATAGAGGAGAATGGGCAGGAACTGATCCAAATGTTCAAGCTGTTTGAGACAGATACGAAGTCGCATCTGACCATTAAAGCTTCGGACGGAAGAATTATATATGAAAGCGCACCCAATTTCACGAAGAAGGATAGTGATATTACATGGATTCGGAAGCTTGCCGTGAACCAGTGGACCATAGAAGCGAGATTACCTGCCAAAGCCTTCTACCTGTCCTCGGGCATTATTCGGTCGAATACCATTGTTGTGGCCGTTATTTCATGTCTGCTTGCCTTTGGATTCGCCTATCTGTTCTCATCGAGGTTTACAGCGCGTATTCGTACGCTAAAGGATTCGATGCAGAAGGTCAGCTTCGGTAAATTGGATACACGGATGCCGATCGAAGGCAGAGATGAGCTAGGTAGCCTTGATATGAGTTTTAACCGGATGGTAAGTGGCGTTCAATCGCTTGTACAAGAAGTGGAACAGAGCGAAAGACTCAAGAAGGAAGCGGAACTGAAGGCTTTTCATTATCAAATTAACCCCCACCTGCTGTTCAATACGTTGAACTCCATTCAGTGGAAGGCCCGTCTGGAAGGGGCTGATGATATCCGTCAGATGTTATATCACTTAACGATGGTGCTGGAAGGAAATCTGGATATATCGCAGGAACTGATCACGGTGGGCAGAGAACTACGCATGATTGAGCATTTCCTGAAAATTCAGGAGATCAGGTACGGAAATGTGTTCAGCTATGAGCTGAATTGCGAGGACTCACTGAAGCAGTATCTGATCCCGCGTATGACTCTACAGCCGCTGTTTGAAAATATATTTTTCCACGGCTTCACAGATGGGATAGGTCTAATTAAGCTCGATGTCACCGTAGAAAAGAATGAGCTTCTGCTGACTCTCCGGGATAATGGAGCGGGTATGACGGAAGAAAAACGGGAGCGTTTGCTTGTTCCAGATCCAAAACGTCGTGGACGCGGAGGATTAGGCGTCCAGAACGCAGACCAGAAATTCAAACTGCATTTCGGCCCGCAGTACGGGCTTACGGTATTTTCGACTAAGGGTGAAGGTACAGCGATTGTCATTCATTGGCCCAAAGAGGAGGAGCGTCCGGATGGATACAGCAAAGAGAATTAAGGTGCTGATTGCAGATGATGAGAGTATTGTACGGAAAGGCCTACGTTCGACCGTAGCTTGGGAGAAATATGGAATGGAAGTTATAGCTGACGCGCCCAATGGACAAAAAGCCTGGGAAGCCTTCCTGGAGCATCAGCCTGAAATTGTAATAACAGATATTGTAATGCCAGAGATGGATGGCATCGAGCTGTCTCGCAAGATAAAGGAGATGGCGGCGAAGACCAAAATAATTCTGCTCAGTTGTCACCGCGACTTTGAATACGCACAGCAGGGAATTCAACTTGGGGCCTCCGGATATCTTTTGAAAACCGCTTTTGAGGACGAAGAACTTGAAGACATGTTAAAGAAGTTCCAGCAGGAACTGTCTGTCTCCGCTCCCCCCTCCCCAAAAGATGAAGTGCGTATGGAAACACTGCTCTTTGCATGGCTGAACGGACATAGCTGTAAATTTCCAGAGGAGCTGGAGAAGCTGCATGGCGGTCAATCGCATGTTAATGGTCAGCCGCTGTTGATATATCTGATTCGAACGGCAGAATGCGGAGCATCTTGGACCGAGCTACTACAAGAAGCTGAGAAGAATGACCGCAGCATGCGCAAGGGTACGATCATTCCTTATGGAGAAGAATACTACTATTGGATCGTTCCTGATACGCTGCGAGGGTCTGCAGAAAGCCTGCTGGTAGAGAGTAAGAGCAAATGCAGTCAGTTGAAGTGGACTCGTAAAGAATCCTTGCTCCACAGCGATGATCTGAAGCAGGCGTTCCAAAACCTTCATAAAGAAGCTGAGCTAGAGAAGCTGTATGGGATATCCGTAAATCATTGGCCAGATCCGATCTGGAAAGCCGTGAATCTACTGTATGCTAATCCCGCAGCTGACTGGTCAGCCAGCGAACTGGCGGAAGAGGTTGGGCTCAGCCGCAGTCATTTCTCCATTCTCTTTAAGAAGGCTGTCGGCGATAGCTTCATTGCCTTCCAATATAAACGGAAACTGCGCCTTGCATATGGCCTACTGCGGGATACACATCTAACTATGCAGGAAATTGCGGAGCGAACAGGACTAGGAGACAGCAAATATTTTAGCAAATGGTTCAAACGCTGTACGGGTCAGACACCGAGTCATTACCGTGCCCAACAAAAAGACGACAGCTCTCGAACAGATTGACACCTGCTTCAATAATTCGAACAAAATCACAACAACATTCGAATAGATACACGTTTTGAACCGCTTTCATTGGCGTTACGATGAAAGCGGTTCAATTATTATAAACCTCACTGACTGGGAGCTGACAATATGAAAAAAAGAATTTCACTCATTGTCCTTGCAACGACGCTGATGGTATCTATACTGTCTGCATGCAGCGGTAACGCTGGAACAGCCAATCCGGAGAACGGCGGTTCGGATCAGACGAAGACGCTTCGTTTTGCAACCTGGGATACGGGAGACGCGCTCAAAATTGAGCAGGATATCGCCAAGAAGTTTGAAGCAGAACATCCCGGTACAAAGGTGCAGGTTGAGGCCTATGCGGACGGATTTGACCAGAAGCTTGCCGCAGGCTTTGGAGCGGGCAACCCGCCAGACGTCATGTACATGTGGGACTTCCCTACTTACCATCAATCTCTTGAACCACTGGATGACTTTGCAGAAAAAGATAAAGACCTGAAGATAGATGATTTTTACAAAGGATTGTTCAACTATGGAAAAATTGACGATAAGTTATACGGCATTCCGGCCGGCTTCACGACTCGTGTCGTCTATTATAACAAAAAGCTCTTTGATGCTGCCGGTGTCCCTTATCCTAAAGACGGATGGGAATGGAGCGATTTCCAGGATATCGCTAAGAAGCTGACGGACACCTCCAAGAAGCAGTACGGCTTCGGTGCCCGTGCCGAGAATGATACGTATGACTTGCAGGGCTTTGTCTGGAGCAACGGTGGCTCCTTTATTTCCCCAGATGGTAAAACCATCGAGGGCTACATGAACAGTAAAGAAACCGCTGAAGCCATCCAAATGTTTGGTGATATGGTGAAGGACGGCACCGCCGTACTTACAGGTGGTAAAGGCCAGCAAAGCGGTGATGATATTTTTAAAGGCGGTAAGATCGCCATGTGGGAAAGCGGAATCTGGCCGCTCGAATCATTCAAACAAGCGGGAGTTGATGTAGGTACGGTCGAAATTCCGGCTTTTCCAGGCAAACCGGTTAAAGGTGTACTTGCAGAATCTGCCCTGTCTATTGCCAAAGACTCCAAGAACAAAGATCTGGCATGGGAATTCGTTAAATTCTATGTCTCTAATGAATCGATCAAAATGCGTGTTGCTGACCTGCCAGTACGACAAAGTGTTGTAAACGAACTCAAGAAGGATCAAGATCCGCTCTACAAACCTTATTACACCATGCTTGAGCGTTCGGACAATACACCTGCATTTCTACTCAATCCGAAGTGGAATGAAGTGAACCGACAGCTGTCGGCTGCAGTGGAAGCAGTTATGCACGGCAGCAATGCCCAAGAAGCGCTGAATCAGGCAGTTAAGGACAGCGAACGATATTTGAAATAACACTTGTAGAAAGAAGGTTAGGAGATGGCTCAGACCTACCTGCAGAATACATCAGAACCGACAGCTACCCTTAAGGCCTTGAAAAAACGTAGATGGGGTGGGCTTGCACCCTACCTCTTTATCTTCCCTTGGATATTTGGATTTGTTTTCTTCACTTTAGGCCCCCTGCTGTTCTCATTGGTCATTTCATTTTTTGATTGGCCAATCGTCGGTAAGGTAACTTTTATCGGGCTAGACAACTACGTAGAGATGTTTTCGAATGATCCGCTTTTTTGGAAATCTTTATTTGTAACTTTGAAATTTGCAGCCCTCTTCGTTCCGCTCAATATTATAGTCGCACTCGGACTTGCCATGCTGCTCAATCAAAGGGTTAAAGGAAGCGCCATTTTCCGTACGGCATTTTATCTCCCCTCTGTAATTTCAGGTGTTGCGCTTGCTATGATCTGGTCCTGGGTATACAGCGGAGACTATGGAATTCTGAACTACTTCTTGTCTGTCCTGGGTATTCAAGGGCCCGATTGGCTGAATGATACAAACTGGTCGCTTGTTGCAATGGTCGTTGCCAGCCTCTGGGGACAAGGATCGATGATGCTTATTTTCCTAGCTGGACTTAAAGGCATTCCTAAGGACCTGTACGAATCGGCTTCAATCGACGGAGCAGGTAAAATCCGAAAGTTCTTGAGTGTAACCATTCCGATGATTACGCCAACCATTCTATTCAATCTCATCACATCGATTATTGCAGCATTCCAGCAGTTAACTCTCGCCCTGCTACTTACGGGAGGCGGGCCAATGAAATCAACCTATTTCTATGCGATGTACATGTATGAGAACGCTTTCAAATACTTTAAGATGGGTTACTCTGCCGCCAACGCCTGGTTTATGTTTCTGATCGTGCTTACCTTGACATTTTTGGTATTCAAATCTTCGGAAGCCTGGGTGTTCTATGAAGGTGAAATGAAAAAGCAGCCGCAGAAGAAACTTAAGGCCAGTACAAGGGGGCGGTCCTGATGAAAAAAATAGTTGCATACACGTTGCTGATTGGGTTCTCACTGCTGTTCATCGCCCCACTGTTCTGGGCGGTAACCACGGCACTGAAATCACCGCAGGAGCTCTATCTGTTCCCTCCCAAATGGATTCCGTCCGTCTGGAAATTCAGTAACTTCGCAGAGGCATGGAACATCCAGCCCTTTAATTTATTTTTGAAAAACACACTGATCGTTACGGTCTTATCCACCCTTGGACAGCTGATATCCTGTACGCTCGTCGCTTACGGCTTCGCCAGATTCCAGTTCAAGGGTCGTGATTTCCTGTTTCTTGTCGTTCTGGCTACCATGATGATCCCTTGGGAAGTAACGATGATTCCGCAGTATATGGAGTTTAACTATTTGGGTTGGATTAACACACTCAAACCGCTGATTATTCCATCGTGGTTCGGCTCTGCCTATTATATCTTTTTATTGCGGCAGTTCATTATGACCCTCCCCCGGGAGCTGGATGAAGCAGCGACGATTGACGGCGCTAGTAAAATGACGATTCTGCTGCGAATCATCGTGCCGCTAATGGGACCTTCGCTGATCCTGGTCTCCGTATTCCAGTTCATGAGTTGTTGGAATGACTATCTGGGGCCTCTCATTTTCCTAAATGATCAGACGAAATATACGTTAACGTTAGGCCTATCTCAATTTAAGGGCATGTACGGTGTTGATATGCAATCCATCATGGCCATCACCTGCTTAATTTCGATTCCGCCACTTGCGATTTTCTTCTTCGCCCAGCGTTACATTGTCGGCGGAATTGCCACGACAGGTATTAAAGGATAGGACACACAGATAGAGGAAAGGATTGACGATCATGACTGTTATGAACATTGAGCGCGACTGGGATAACCTCAGCGTGCTGGAGAGAAACCGTGCGAAGAGTCGCTCCTATTTTATTCCTCATTCCAATAAAGAAAGTGCTCTGAGCTATGACAGAGGAAGCTCTCCGTGGTTCAAATCGCTGAACGGTATTTGGAAGTTCCAATTTGCTGAGGGGCCAGATCTGGCCACCCCGGATTTTTATCAAAATGAATATGACACCTCAGGTTGGGATGATATTCGTGTCCCTGGCCACTGGCAGTTGCAAGGCTACGGAAATCCGCATTACACGGATCTCGAGTACCCAATCCCTGTTGATCCTCCTCATGTACCTAATGATAATCCAACGGGCAGCTATATAAGGGAATTTACGCTGCCAGACCATTGGGACGGAAGAGTTGTTTCACTTAAGTTCGACGGTGTAGATAGCGCCTTTCATGTATGGCTGAATGGTTCATTTGTCGGCTACAGCCAAGGCAGCCGCCTGACATCAGAGTTCGATCTGACCCCTTTCCTTCAGGCGGGAGTTAACCGATTGGCGGTCCGGGTATACCAGTGGTCTGACGGTAGTTATTTGGAGGACCAGGATATGTGGTGGATGAGTGGCATTTTCCGGGATGTCTATCTGGTTTCCGAGCCTTCAGCATCCCGTATTACAGATTATCGAATTGTAACGGAGCTAGATACAGAGTTTACCAATGCGGTACTGTCGGTCCGCTTAGATCTGGATGGAGAAGAAGTTCAGGGCAAGGTACAGTTGCAACTGCTGAATAACGTTGGCGAGCAGATCCTGTCTGCTGAGAAGAATCTAAACCATCCTGCAAGTGTCGAGTTCAATCTGCCTGTGGCGAAGCCTTTTTTATGGAATGCTGAATCTCCTTATTTATATCATCTAATCATTTCAGTGGTTGATTCGAAGAATCAGGTTATAGAAACGATTGCCCAGCGAGTTGGGTTCCGCCGTGTGGAAGTCAAGGATGGACAGTTCTTGGTGAATGGAGTACCGATCCTTCTCAAAGGAGTAAACCGGCATGACCATCATCCAGATACGGGACGAACCGTCACGGTAACCACCATGTTCGAAGATATTCAAATGATGAAGCAGCACAATATCAATGCGGTGCGGACAGCACATTATCCGAACGACCCGCGGTTCTATGATCTGTGTGATGAGTATGGGTTATACGTTATGGAAGAGACGGACCTGGAGACGCACGGCTTTGAGCCGCTGGGTAATATTTCACGGCTTAGCGATGACCCCGCTTGGAAGGATGCTTATGTTGACCGCATCCGCCGTATGGTGGAGCGCGACAAGAATCACCCTTCCGTGATTTTCTGGTCACTTGGCAATGAATCGGGCTTCGGCTGCAATTTCCGTGCGATGTCTGAGTGGTGCAAAGCCAATGATTCCACACGTCTTATCCATTATGAAGAAGACCGTGAAGCGGAAGTATGTGATGTGGTGAGCACGATGTATTCTTCGGTGGAGAAAATGGAAGGATTCGGCCAGCTAACCGATCATCCGAAACCGCATATTCTATGCGAATTTGCCCATGCGATGGGTAATGGACCCGGAGGGTTACGGACGTATTTTGACACCTTTGATGCTTATCGGCGTCTTCAAGGCGGCTTTGTCTGGGAATGGATCGATCATGGGCTTAGCAGAAAATCAATCGATGGCAAGGCTGACTACGCTTACGGTGGAGATTACGGGGATGTACCGAATAACAGTAATTTTGTTATTGACGGACTGGTTCGCCCAGACCGCACCCCCTCTCCGGGACTCATTGAATATAAGAAAATCATCGAACCTGTAAGGGTCGAAATGATAGACGCAGGAAAAATTCGCGTAACGAACCGGTATGACTTTGTGACATTAGATCATCTACAGATTCACTACAGCGTCACGGCTGATGGAAGAACCATAAACAGTGGTGCACTCGTACTTCCTCAGATTGGTCCGGGTGATAGCGCAAACGTATTGATTCCACATTTGAATTTAACAGATCAACAGTCGATTCATCTTGAGCCGGGTACGGAGATGTGGCTGAATGTCGGATTTACGCTGGCAGCAGACTGCGCTTGGGCGGCACAGGGGCATGAGGTGGCTTGGGCGCAGTTTGCACTGCCGAATCATTCCACCTCAGCCGTATCTCCCTCATCCCTGCTGTCTGTAGAGCAGAAGTTGTCAGTTACCGAAGAAGGGCGAGAGCTAATCCTTACGAATGACAGTTTCCGTATTTCTTTTAATCGTCTACGTGCAGGGGTCACCTCACTTCACCTGAACGGAAAGGAACTCATTCAACATGGACCACGACTGAATTTCTGGCGTGCTCCCATTGATAACGATATGTATGTGCTCCCGGATTGGCGCAAGGCACACCTCGATCGACTGACCGAGCGGATAGACGACTTCCGCTGGGATCGATTGAATGAAACATCTGTGCGTATGACTTGGACTTCACGCATAGCACCTCCTGTCTACGATTGGGGCTTCCGCTGTGAAACGTCCTATACGGTTACTGCAAGCGGACTAATCATTATAGATGTGAAGGGAATGCCGGAAGGAACACCACCTGCTATGCTCCCGAAAATCGGTCTTCAGATGAAAGTTCCCGGTGATATAGATCGTGTGAAATGGTATGGCCGTGGGCCGGGAGAGAGCTATTCGGATAGCCGGGAGGCCGGACGCTTCGGCGTATATCAGAGCAGTGTAGATGGATTGTTCACGTCATATATTTATCCCCAAGAGAATGGAAATCGGACAGATGTAAGATGGGTTTCGATTGCCGATGGAGCAGGAATCGGTCTGCTGGCGGCAGGAGCGCCAACGCTTGATTTCAGCGCTAGACGTTACACGGATGGTGATCTGGAGAAGGCGCAGCATATGAGCGATTTGGCACCTCGTGATTTCATTACTCTGAATCTGGATTACCGACAGAACGGACTGGGAAGTAACAGCTGCGGCCCAGCACAGTCGCCTGAGAATACAGTTAAACCGGAAACGTTCCGGTTCCGCATCTTGCTTCAGGCGTATATGGCGGAGGATAGCGCGCCTACAAGGCTGAGCCGCCGAATGAGTACAGAAGCGATGCAATATGAAATGGAGGAAGATAAAGATGCTTAATACACAGGACGTTTTGAATTTATCTGGCAAGGTAGCCGTCGTTACTGGTGGGGCATCAGGCATTGGGCTGGCCACCGCTGAGCTTCTAGCGAGCTTCGGGGCACATGCTGTCTTGATTGATATTAATGAGGCTGCGGGTAACGAGGCAGTCGCCAGTATCCGTGAACAGGGAGGCCAGGCCAGCTTTTACTGCTGTAACGTGACCTCTGCCGCAGATTGTGAACGTACAGCCTCAGAGATTAAATCAGCTCTTGGAGGGATTCATGTCCTGTTCAATAACGCAGGGGTTATTCGCCGCAAAACGGTTACCGAGTTGGATGAAAGAGACTGGGATCTTGTACTAGATGTCTCACTCAAAGGTGTCTTCCTCCTCTCTAAATATGTAATTCCCATTATGGAGCAAAGCGGTGGCGGTAGCATCATTAACACAGGCTCAGGTTGGGGACTGAAAGGTGGAGACCGCGCAGCAGCGTATTGCGCAGCAAAGGCAGGCGTTGTCAATCTGACACGTGCCATGGCTATCGACCATGGAGCGGCGAATATTCGAGTCAACTGTGTATCACCAGGGGATACGGATACACCTCTCCTGCGTGACGAAGCGAAGCAGCTACAGCAGGATGAGTCAGCATTTCTGGTTGCCTCTGCAGGAGGCAGACCGCTGGAGCGTCTAGGTACACCGCGTGATATCGCGAATGCCGTATTGTTCCTGGCGAGTGACTTGTCCTCATGGGTAACAGGCAGTGTGCTCGTTGTTGACGGAGGCGGGATCGCTTAGGACGATAAGAATTACCATTTTCCCAACATATGAACGGAGGCGTTAATTGTGGCTGACAACAAAACATATGCCCATCCCTATATTCCAAATACCGTTCCGGAGGTCCGGGACGCGATGCTGAAAGAAATTGGTTTAACGTCTATGGAGCAACTCCACGACGCGATCCCTGACAGCCTGAAGCTGAAGCGGGAGATGGACCTTCCGCCAGCCATGAACGAGTATGAACTGCGCCGATATATTGATGGACTGTTAGCAAAGAACAAGCACAGTGGAGATTATCTTAATTTTCTGGGTGCAGGATGCTGGCAGCATTTCATCCCGGCTGTATGCGACGAGATCAATCAGCGTTCTGAGTTCGTGACGGCCTATGCCGGAGAACCTTATGAAGACCATGGTCGATTCCAAGCCCTATTCGAATATCAGAGCCTGCTTGCCGAGCTCGTGGACATGGATGTCGTAAATGTTCCAACCTTTGACTGGGCTCAGGCGGCTTCCACCGCGATTCGGATGGCCGGGCGTATTACAAGGCGCAAAACCGTGTTGCTCCCGCGTTCCGTAGATCCGGATAAGGCGGCGATTATTCGTAATTACTGTACTCCGGTCATGGACATTCAGTATGTTGACATCGATCAGGTAACAGGACGAATGGATCTGAATGATCTGCGCAGCAAATTAAATGACGATACGGCGGCAGTATACTTTGAAAATCCCGGTTATCTTGGAATCATTGAGGATCAGGGTGCCGAGATATCTGAACTAGCTCATAAGATTAATGCCGTTTCTATTGTAGGTGTTGATCCCATATCACTTGGAGTTCTGGAGCCTCCGGGCCATTACGGGGCCGATATCATTTGCGGAGATTTACAGCCGCTGGGTATGCATATGAACTTTGGCGGTGGGCAGGCTGGCTTCATTGCAACACGTGATGAGGAAAAATACGTCATGGAATACCCTTCCCGGCTATTTGGCATCGTGCCAACCGAAGTGGAAGGCGAATATGGCTTCGGAGATGTGGCCTATGAACGTACATCATTCGCTCTTCGGGAGAAAGGCAAGGAATCGGTAGGAACTCAGACCGCATTATGGGGCATTACGGCAGGAGTATATCTGGCTCTTCTCGGTCCTGCTGGAATGCAAGAGGTTGGCAGCACCATTATCCAGAAATCGCATTACGCTGCAAAACAGATATCACGAATTCCAGGTGTATCTCTTCACTTCGAAAATGGCACCTTTTTCAAAGAATTTGTTGTTGATTTTAATGGAATTGGTCTAACCGTTAATGAGATTAACCAGAGATTAATGGAAACAGGGATTTTCGGAGGTAAGGATCTGTCATTATCCTACCCATCATGGGGTCAATGTGCACTGTACTGCGTAACGGAAACGCATACCCAGGCCGATTTGGACCGACTTGTCGATACTCTTCGTTCCATTGTCAGCACATCATAACGATCATATAGAGGAGGACTGAACGCCATGAAACGAATTCGCAGAGATCATAAGGTTCGGAAGTTTCACCAAGCTAAATGGGATGAGCCCGTTATCTTTGAACTTCACCGACCCGGGGAGCGAGGCGTCGTGCCGCCGGGAACGGAAGCGACTGTAGCAGCTGAAGTAGGCTCCGCAGAAGACAACATACCGGCATCCATGTGGCGGCGCACTATTCCCGCTTTGCCAGAAATCGGGCAGGCAAAGGTACTGCGGCATTATCTGAGATTATCCCAGGAAACGCTGGGATCGGATATGAACGTGGAGATTGGTCAGGGAACCTGCACGATGAAATATATTCCCCGGATTAACGAAATGCTTATCCGAAATCCACGTATGACCGAGCTTCATCCGCTACAAGATGTGGATTCTGTTCAGGGGATGCTGGAGATATTCCACAATCTCGATCTGGCAATGCGAGAGATTTCGGGTATGGATGCGTTCTCCTTTCAGCCGAGTAGCGGAACCCAGGCACTTCTGGCTATGGCCTCCATCGTTCGCGCCTATCATGATTCGCGCGGTGAAGGTGAGCAACGTGATGAGATTATTACAACGATCTTCTCTCATCCTTCGCAAGCCGCTACAGCTGCGGTTAAGGGATATAAGATTATTACGTTGCATCCAGACGAGAATGGATTCCCGGACCTTGAGAAGCTGAAGAACGTTGTCTCCGAGCGGACTGCCGGATTTGTTGTGGCTAATCCAGAGGACACAGGCATCTACAATTATCGTATCCGCGAATTTACGGATGTCGTGCACGAAGCTGGTGGTGTCTGCTACTATGATCAGGCTAACGCCAATGGCCTGCTCGGAATTACACGAGCGAAGGAAGCGGGTTTTGATATGTGCTTTTTCAATCTTCACAAAACCTTTGCTGCGCCCCATATGTGCGGTGGTCCTGCTACGGGCGCTCTCGGAGTGACGGAAGAATTGAAGAATTTCATGCCCGGCCCTTTGGTGGATAAGGAAGATGACGGACGTTATATTTTGAGAGATCAAACGGAAGTCAGCATTGGTAAGGTACGGAGTTTTCACGGTGTAGCCCAAACTGTACTCCGCTCCTACGCCTGGATTATGAGCCTCGGACCGGACGGTCTGAAGGATGTCGCTCAGGTGGCGGTGCTGAATAACAACTATCTATATCATAAAATTGTTCAAATACGCGGAGCGAGTGCCCCGTATGTCCAAGGACGCCGTTTAGAACAGGTCCGCTACAGCTGGAAACAGCTCACGGATGAGACTGGAGTGACGACGGAGGATATTACGCGAAGAATGTGCGATTTTGGCTTGCATTACTGGACCTCTCATCACCCGTATATTGTTCCACAGCCGTTCACACTGGAGCCAACGGAATCCTATTCCAAGGAGGATCTCGACGAATATATCCATGCGCTGGAGCATATCTCAAATGAAGCTTATACTCAGCCAGATATCGTCAAATCAGCTCCGCATAACAGCACGGTGCATCGCAATGACGAATCATCTTTGGACGACCCGAAACAATGGTGTATTACTTGGCGTGCATATTTGAAAAAAACACAGCCAGAGCTTCACTAACTGCATTAGCATGTACGCTGTAGCTACTCTTATTGTGCATATAGAGGAACATTAATATTACTCGTTTTATAAATAGACAGAAAAGCAGCGCCCCTCAACCGTGTTGAGGGGCGCTTTAATATGATTCTATAGCTTTCAGTGGAGTTAAGATAACGATCTCTCCGGTTCCTCTTCCCCGTTTACACCTATTTTCTTATTCACTCAGCATGGACTGTGTGAAACTGATCCACTCCCGGGTTGCAAAGGATAAATATCGGTCCTTCCGCCAAATCATGCCGAGCTGCCACGGAATCACAGGTTCCATCACAGGTATAATGCGCACACGCATATGATCCACCTCACGGCAGATCGTTTCTGGCAGCAAAGCCACACCCAGATTGGCCGCTACCATTGCACTGAGCAGGTCCCATTGGGAACTCTCGTACACCACCCGAGGCTGGAATCCCGCATGCTGACAGGCGGCGATAATCCGGTCATGCAGCGCAAAATCTTCCCGAAACAGCACAAATGCATCATGCTCCAGCTCGCGCAGCGCGATGGACTCTTTGCCCGCAAGCGGGTGTGAAGGGTGTACGATCAGATTCAGTTTCTCTTCCACAAAAACAAAGTGGTCCGCGAGTTCATCCACGGTAGGCAGAACGGAGACACCAATATCCAGTGCACCACTAATCACATCGGCCTCTACTTTTTTGGCACCGTCTTCGAAGAGCTGAATGGTTACCTGTGGGTAAGCTTTATGAAATTCACCGATAATCATCGGAAAAAAGCTCGAACCTATCATCGGCGGCAAGCCGATCCGCAGGTGTCCTTTCTTCAGATTCATCAAGTCATCCAATTCGGACGATAAGCTGCGAAATGACTTTTCAATCTCCAGCGCCTGCCGAAAAAAGACATGCCCTGCATCCGTTAACGCTACCTTCTTGCCATAACGATCCAACAAAGTTACGCCCAATTCGTCTTCCAAGCTTTTGACGGTTTTGCTAATCGTCGGTTGTGTAATGAACAGCACTTCGGCTGCTTTCGTGAAGCTTTGCTGCCGCGCAACTTCCAGAAAATATTGCAAATGGCGGATATCCATCGTCTGATCCCCATCTCTCATAGATAAATGGAATGGTAAACATTCTTAATATGCATTTTACTCATGAAAGAATGCGATGTAAAATTTGTGATATCAAATGAATCATTTTCATAATACATTTGGCTGCTTCAATCAGGGCTAGATATAGATCAAAACGATTCAATTTGTCTATATCTAGTTACTTAAATTCACTTTTAGTGAGTTATGAAATTGATTCAAACAACGCTTCCATTCATTTTCATAAACAACTCAAAATCATCACGTTCATTATACAAGGAGGGATTGAAGTGAAGAAATGGGGCCTTGGCATTTTGCAAGTTGCGCTCTTGATGGCCTTTTCACTGCTCATGGACCAGTTGGCCCGTGCTCTCCATCTACCTGTACCAGGTTCAATACTCGGTATGATCGTGCTATTCATTCTGCTTCAGACCCGGGTCGTGAAGCTGCGCTGGATCGAAATTGGAGCTGCCTGGCTGCTCGGTGAGCTGCTGCTGTTTTTCATCCCGTCAGCCGTCGGCATTATGAACTACATGCCCATGCTGGAGCAAGATGGACTGCAAATTTTGTTTATTGTTCTGCTTAGCACATTTCTGGTCATGGCCTGCACAGGCCTTGTTGCCACCCGAATCGCCAAACGAAAGGAGCGTCACACCGGATGATTGGATTCCTCTGTCTCTTGTTAACCGTCGGTATTTACTTGGTCGCCAAACGCATGTATCGCAACCTGCCCAAAGTGTATCTGTCTCCGCTGCTGATTACGCCGCTTCTTGTCGTCGGTGTGCTGCTCGCAACAGGCACGGATTACGCAGCCTACAGCAGTGGTGGTAAATGGCTAAGTTTGCTGCTTCAACCGGCAACGGTAGCCTTCGCTATTCCGCTCTATACATTCTTCCATGTACTCAAAAAACATATTTCCGAGATCGTCTTCAGCGTTATGACGGGCTCCGTTGTGGCGGTCCTCTCTTCTGCCCTGCTCGCCAAATGGCTGCGCCTGGACTCCGGACTCATTCATAGTCTGATTCCAAGATCGATCACGACCCCTATTGCCATGAATGTATCGGCTACCATTGGAGGCATTCCGGCGGTTACGGCGGTTTTTGTCATCATGACCGGTCTGCTGGGAGCGATTATGGGGCCATCCATTGTGAAAATGCTGCGTATTGATGGCGAGATTGCGCGTGGAACGCTGCTTGGAACCGGTGCCCATGGAACAGGCACATCCAAGGCTTTTGAGCTCAGTTCACTGACAGGAACCATCTCCAGCATCTCCATGGTACTGGCCGCATTGTTCACATTAGCGGTTGCACCCGTGCTATCCAAACTTATTTTCCCATAATAGATGGAATTAACCCTATTTCTTGAAATATTATTGTTGTATTAAAGCCCTTTCTTCCTTACAATAAGGACAGGTTTTAATTGTGAATATTGCGGGGGAGATGCGATGAAAAGAACCGGAATGAAGAGATCTCTGGACCGCCTTGGACGAATTGTCCTTCCCAAAGAAATGCGGGATACGATGGAAATCCATATCGGCGATCCGCTCGAGTTTTTCATTGAAGGGAAAGAGTTGATTTTGAGAAAGTACAAATCAACATTGTGTATTTTTTGCGGTGATGTGGATACTGAAATGTATTTCAAAGAGCAATTCATCTGCCGGACTTGTGCAATTCAATTAAAACACCCGGATGACACTCCCGATTGGTTCGTTCCTCCAAACAAACAGGCTCCTGCACCCGTGGAGCGTCCTGCTACCGAATCCGCCACAGTCTCATCTCCCGCATGGGAAGAAGGGACTACAGCTGCCAACCATGAGTACCCGGACCTGCGGCCGAAGACGGCACGCATGCTGCAACAGATGAAGGAAATTGTTGAACAGAATCCTGGTTTGGCTCAACAGCAAATTGCGGAAAAGCTTGGCATTAGCCAAGGACGCGTCTCCCAACTTAAAAAACTACTATAATAGGAATTTATTCGATTATTTATTAATCAGGAGACCTTCCGTTTCAAGAAGTCCCGTTGCAAGAGAACCCTTTGAAATCCGTGGGTTCTTCTTTTTTTTGAGATAAACGTAAAAAAGACGACTACCGCTTAATCACAGTGGTCATCTTTTTCAATATTCGTTACTCCAGCGTCTAACTCTTTAGACCTGCACGAGATCCATATCCATTTCTTCTGCTTCCAGTTTACGCATGCCCATAATAAGAACGACAATGTTGGCAACCAGTAGCACTGCCGGGAAAGGAACAGCCGTATATTGTCCGTAAATCAGATGACTTCCCACAGCCCCAATCAGAATAAACGTCAATACTCCTGAAGCCAGAATACGAGTTCGTGGAATCAACAGACCCACCGCACTGAGCAGCTCTACTGCACCAATGAGATACATCGTCCATGTAGGATAAGAGAAACCTTCGAAAGTCTGCACCATCATCTCTGCTCCACTAACCTTGTTAACCCCCGCCATTACAAACACACCTGCAAGCACAACCAACGCAATATACCCCAAAATTTTTAAGCCCTTGTTCATATGTATAATCCTCCTGAAAATGAATGTCCATATCCATCTGTTGTATAAAAAGCAATCTATGTAAAAGTTACTGCGTAACTCTATTTTTAAAATGGGCAGTTTGCACTGCAAAAAAAGGTACGTGCTGATATTATACATATTAATAATCATTAACTTACTTTTATGAAGTGAGTATATAATAATAACATTATTTATTCAAGTAATTTTTTGACGAATAGTGTATAATACATACAAAAGGTATGTTACAGTACATTTTGTAGTAACATGTTGACTTCATTGTCCCTTACTTTGGTCAGAGCGGCAGAAAGCCACGCACTTTTATATATACGAATATACGAAGAAATCCATCAATACTTGAATCGAGGTGAACACGTTGAAGCTGAGAAAAGTAAAATCACCAAGTCCCTGTCTCATTACTCAGGCCATGGATATCATCGGTAAGAAATGGGTACTGCTCATCATGTACCAACTGTTATCCGGACCGAAACGATTCACAGAGCTGGAAGCAGAAATGGCGATTAGCGGTCGGTTATTATCCGAACGTCTAAAGGAGATGGAAATGGAAGGTATCGTAACCCGGCATATGTATCCTGAAATTCCGCCCCGCGTAGAGTATGAATTGACGCCCAAAGGAAGAGCCATCGAACCCGTCATCAATCAGATTTACAACTGGTCCTCAGACTGGTTGAAACAGCAGCAGTCTACTAAGTAGCCAGATTCTGATTCATGTACAACACAAAGACGCCTGAATTGAACTGATCTTCGGATCAGTCCAGATTCAGGCGTCTTTTTCATGTGGTTATATTTCTGGTTACGTCATAAAAGGATTAATGAGAGAGATGTTTGGAGCGCTGAAGCTGTATCGGCAATCCCGAATCTGCCGAAACCAATGCCGCCGTTGTAATTTCCTGTGTACGGCAGGCATCCGCATAATCGGACAAAATGCGTGAACGATCTCCGGTACGAAGGGCGTGAATGAACGCTTCATTTTCCCGCTCATACGGGTTATGCCCTGCTGGAATCTCCAGACCTGCCATCGCATGAGGGGCAGCACTTGGCAGAAGAAGACGTTCAGGCGTCCAATCCCAGACTCCGGCGTCTGTGTAAAACTGGAGCCCTGCGCCGCCTTCACCATCTGGCAGCAGGCAAGTGTTGGCAATGCTCGCGATCGCCCCACTTTCTAGCTTAAGCGTTACATTCGCCACATCGGCTACCGTGACATGTTCGTGCTTCTCATGCATGCTGCGCTGGGCCGCTGCAGCGTATACCTCTGTCACTTCACCAGCACAGTACCGCAGCAAATCCACGATATGGGTCGTCTGTTCCACAAACTGCCCCCCGGATCCTTCCTGGCGACGCCACCAGGCGACTCCTGGCATTCCGCCCATCCAGCGCCCAAGCGCCATGCCGACGGTCTGCTCTTTCATCGCTTCTTTCAGTACCTGTGCAGCCTCCTGATAACGGAAATGATAACCTACCGATGTCAACAATCCAGACTTCTGTACCTGATCCAGCATCTGACGAGGAATATCCATGCCTGTACTCAGCGGTTTTTCCACCAGGAACGGGATACCCCGACGAATCAATTCAGCTTCAATCGATCCATGAGACATCGGAGGAACACAGATATAGACTGCATCCAGCTTTTCACCATCCAGCATATGTTCAAGTTCACCGTAGCCAACAGCATCATAAACGGAAGCCATAGCCTCCGCCTTTTCCAGCGTTGTTCCACAGACAGCTGCTACACGAACGCCTTCCATTCGTGCCAGAATATCTGCATGTA
This sequence comes from Paenibacillus sp. 276b, assembly GCF_900107875.1. Classification (NCBI taxonomy): domain Bacteria; kingdom Bacillati; phylum Bacillota; class Bacilli; order Caryophanales; family Paenibacillaceae; genus Paenibacillus; species Paenibacillus sp. 276b. The sequence goes on from NZ_FNRR01000003.1 coordinate 314,123, forward strand.
CCTTGCTGAACCAACCTGTTCCAATGATTCCAATCTGTAAAGTCATAGATGTAAACCCCTCTCCTTGTTACACGCTTACATGTTCCATTCGACCCCCAGATGCGAAATCCTGCATTACATTTTGCCCGATGCTTCCAAGAGCAACTGATCCAGTTCATTCGTATACCGTATCGCTTGCTCCTCTCGCCAATCCAGGCGTTCAGCCATAAACTGAATCACTACTGCCTTATACTGACGGACTTCGTCAATGCGGAAAAACAGGTCTCCGGTGCGTCTCACAAAAAAGTCTGCAGGTGTCACAGCCATCTCCTCGTCAATGGCATAACGCAGCATCAGCAGCAGCTCCTGCGACATACCATGCAGCTCTGCCTTTGCCCGCGGATCAGGCATCCGCTCGTACAGTGCGTCCACATTGGAACCATACACTCGGGCTAACCGTTCCGCAGTAGATCTGTCGAGCCCAAGTGCTACGCCGTCCTTAATCTTGCGTTCTGCATACGCGCCAAATCCGGCGGAACCGCCAACGTGGCCTCCAGAGATTGGCATCTCTTTCGTTATACATGGTCCTATCGATTTTCCCGTCTCCTGCTCCAATTGGCGAGCAGCGAGATCAACAACCATCTCGGCCATTTTGCGGTACCCGGTTAATTTACCCCCGGCAATCGTGATCAACCCCGAAGGGGCTACCCACACTTCATCTTTGCGGGAAATTTCGGAAGGTCCTTTGCCTTCCTCATGAATCAACGGACGCACACCTGCCCAACCGGACTCCACATCCTCGGCTCGAATCCGAACGTCCGGGAACATGCCGTTGACGGCATCGATGACATAATTCCGGTCTGCCTCAGAGATTAACGGGTGTGCGGGATCATCTTCGAATACGGTATCTGTGGTTCCCACATAGGTTTTCCCATCCCGCGGGACAGCAAAGACCATTCGTCCATCCGGTGTATCAAAATATACAGCCTGCCTTAACGGGAAACGCGTACCGTCGAATACCAGATGAATACCTTTGGTCATCTGCAACGTTTTGCCCTGGCGAGACCCATCGATCTTGCGCAGCTCATCCACCCATGGACCGGAAGCATTAATCACCTTGGTTGCCCGCAAATCATAAGATTGACCGCTGATCTGGTCCACAGCCTGAATTCCGGTAATGACCCCATTCTCCTTCAGGAATGCTGCTGCCTTTACATAGTTCACGGCCTGTGCCCCGCGCTGTACCGCTTCCTTCATCACTTCAATGGTAAGCCGGGCATCGTCCGTGCGGTATTCCACATAACGTCCACCACCCAGCAGCCCATCTTTGCGCAGCAATGGCTCACTGTCTGAGACGGCCTCGGCATTTAACATCTGACGTCGTTCACTACGCTTCACTCCGGCAAGCCGGTCATACACCATCAGGCCCATGGATGTGCTGAAGCGGCCAAAGGTACCCGCCGTATAGATGGGGAGCAGCATCGGTTCGGGTGTCGTCACATGCGGTCCATTCTCGTACACCACCGCTCGCTCCCGTCCCACCTCAGCCACCATTTTCACTTCAAACTGCTTCAGATACCGTAGACCGCCATGCACCAGTTTGGTCGAACGACTGGATGTGCCTGCTGCAAAATCCTGCATTTCCACCAGTGCTGTCTTTAATCCACGGGAAGCTGCATCCAGCGCAATCCCGGCTCCCGTGATTCCCCCACCAATAATCAATATGTCAAAATGTGCATTCGCCATCCGATCCAGATATTCCGTACGCTTTTCCGCCGAGAACGATGTTGTCATCCTGATTCCTCCCATTGATTACCTCTGTTTTACCCACAAAAGCACAAAAAAAGACCACGTCATTCGCTTCAGCAATTGCTGAGCGGTACGTGGTCTCTCCCGATCTCCAGACATCATTTTTTTAACTTGTGACTTAATCCTATCACACAATTAAGGCGGCGTGAAGGCCTGAAATGACACATTATTCAAAAAAATTTCAAAAAGTTGTTCTGCCTGCGGATGGAATTTCAAGCTGATCCACTAATCATTTATTTTTCCTTATAGTGGGTATATGTTTTCTCTTCTCCAGGAAAATAACCCCTGTAAGTTATGCATCATTTTCCACCAATAAATATCATTTATTGTAGAACTTTAACGAAAAAGTACAAATGCCCATTCGAAATATAATCCACTCATTTGAAAACCATCGCTGCCTTCACTGCACGTTGCCACCCTGCATACAGTCCTGTACGCTCATCTTCAGCCATAACCGGATGGAAGACACGCTCCGTATTCTCGTGATTCGCCAATTCATCCGCGCTATTCCAATAGCCTACTGCAAGTCCTGCCAGATAAGCCGCACCTAATGCTGTCGTTTCGTTCACATTGGGACGCTCCACAGGAATATTCAGAATATCACTCTGGAATTGCATCAGAAAATCATTGGCAGCCGCTCCCCCATCCACACGCAAGGCATTCACCGGAATACCTGAATCGGATTCCATTGCCGTCAGTACATCCTTGGTCTGATACGCCAGTGCTTCCAGGGTTGCACGGATAAAATGTTCTTTGGTGGTTCCTCGCGTCAAACCAAACACAGCTCCCTTAACTTCACTGTCCCAGTAAGGGCTGCCCAGACCCACAAATGCAGGCACCATATAAACGCCGTCTGTAGAGGGTACACGTGCCGCATAATCCTCACTGTCTTTTGAGGAACGAAGCATCCGTAAGCCGTCACGCAGCCACTGTACCGCCGAACCGGCAACAAAAATACTGCCTTCCAGCGCATACTCGATTTTACCATTAATGCCCCATGCAATAGTTGTAATCAGCCCGTGGTTGGACTGTACGGGTTGTTCTCCAGTATTCATAAGCATGAAACAGCCGGTGCCGTACGTATTTTTCATGCTTCCCTTTGTGTAACAGCCCTGACCGAATAATGCCGACTGCTGATCTCCTGCTGCTCCGGCAATCGGAATCCGATGACCAAAGAAATGGTAGTCAACCGTGTGTGCGTACACCTCGGATGAACCGCGCACTTCCGGCAGCATCGCTTTGGGAATGTCCAAAATTTGCAGCAATTCATCATCCCATTGCAGATCATAAATGTTGTACATTAAGGTGCGAGAAGCATTAGATACATCGGTGACATGAGTACCACCGCTCAGCTTCCAGATCAGCCAACTGTCGATCGTACCAAACAGGAGTTCACCCTTCTCTGCACGCTCCCGGGCACCAGGCACATGATCCAGAACCCATTTCACCTTGGTTCCCGAGAAGTAAGGGTCAATGAGTAAGCCTGTTTTGCGATGAAAAAGGTCACCCAATCCCTTCGCCTTCAACTCATCACAAATATCAGCCGTTTGTCTGGACTGCCAGACTACTGCATTATAGATGGGCCGGCCCGTTTCTTTGTCCCATACCACAACCGTTTCCCGCTGGTTTGTAATGCCGATGCCGGCAATCTGGACGGGCTTGATTCCACTTTCGGCCAGACATGAAGCCATCACTGCCAGAATGGAGCTCCAAATTTCATTGGCGTTCTGCTCCACCCAGCCCGGCTTGGGAAAGTACTGTGGAAATTCCTGCTGTGCAATATGTACAATCTCCCCGCTCCGGTTAAATAGAATAGCCCGGGAACTTGTCGTCCCCTGATCTAGGGCCAATATATATTTTTCCATACAGACAACCTCCTGTTGTGGGATTACTGCTTATATTCTGTATGCGATTTCTTGTAGTGCCGAATCAGGTCCACGTTGGAAGTGGTTACTGCGGTAGCTCCAGCTTCCAGCGCCAGTTCAACCTCTTCCGTTGAGCGGATCAACCCACCTGCAATAATGGGTATACCTGTCCGTATGGATACTTCTGCAATAATATGCGGGATAACACCGGGCAGTACTTCAATATAGTCCGGTTGGGTCTTGGACAGCAAAAGATAACTTTTCTCCAGCGCATTTGTATCCAGCAGAAAAACACGCTGAATGGCTGTAATCCCTTTCTGTTTCGCCTTCTGAATTACACTGGCTCGCGTCGAAATCAGTCCTGCCGGACGAATATGCTGGCATAAATACTCTGCGGCATATTCATCGTTCTTCAGCCCCTGCACCAGATCGGCATGCAGCACTATTTTCTTGCCACGTCGCCGTGCTTCTTCCAGCAGACTATGAAGCTGTGCAATATGCGTATCCAGCATAACCCCATAAGTGTAAGGGCCTTCAATCATTGCTTCAAACTGCTTCATGCTCTTGGCAGCCGGTAACACATACTGTCCCTCAAATGGCACCTTCGTTCCTCCCGCATAAATCAGATGCCTATATTGTATAGTTCGTATGGTATGAACGGCAAGCAAAGTCAGGACCGTCAGATTAATTCTTGGCGTGAGACGGGACCGTTCCATTCTCTAAACTTAAAAAAGCTGTTCATGTACACCCCAGAAGGAGCATACACAAACAGCTTAAATTGTCCTGTCTATTGAACAGAATGGCAAACAGGCTTTATGTCAAAATCATATTGAACGATCGATCGGGATCGGGATCAACCTTTTAGGCTTGGACGTGTGGAAGCAAGGTCTCTTCGCCAGCCCATGCATCATTTTCTGCCAAGTGACCAGAACGGCTCACTTTGGTCTGCAAATATTTTTCGTTAAAGGACGAGCGATCTCCCCACAGTGGCACACGTCCACCTACATTCAGTCCCGCTTCCTGCAAAGCAGCAAGCTTGCGTGGATTGTTCGTGATCAATGTAACAGGAGCTGAACGAAGCGCACGCAATACGGCAATGGCATCATCATAATTACGCGCATCGTCTGTAAACCCAAGTTGCAGGTTAGCGTCAACGGTATCCAGACCTTCCTCTTGCAACAGGTATGCCATCGCTTTGCTGAACAGACCGATGCCACGGCCCTCATGATTCGCCAGATAAAAGAGTGCTCCTGCTCCATGGGCAGCAATCATCTTCATCGATTGCTCCAGTTGGAAGCCGCAGTCACAACGTTTGCTGCCAAAGATGTCGCCCGTATGACAGATGCTGTGCATCCGAATCAGTGCTTCCTGTGCTTCGGCAAAATCACCGTACACTAATACGCTGGATTGCTGACGTTCAGCCAGTTCGGCAGTAGCGAGAGATTCAATCAGCTCGCCGCTTTCCATAGCTTTCTCCGATTTCATCCAGCTGTACCACTGGAAGGTGTGTGTCTCTCCATCAAGGTTCACCGGAAGCTTAATCGGCCCAACGAGGTAAATGAATTCTTTTCCACTCGGAAAAGTCTGGATTTTGGGGGCAAGCAGTTGAATAATATGTGAATTAATCATTAGTAAGTTCCTCCTGTTAAGCCATCTTGGTTATGAATTGATTCGCATCCAGACGGAAAATGGATCACTGGATTGCATATCATACGTATCTATATTATTGTCATCATCATTAGTTACTTTATGTAAGCAAGTTTAAAATAAAAATTATGTTGTGTCAAGTAACTTTTGTTTCTAAAGTAACTAATAAATTTATGATACGCAACCGACACAAATTTGTGTTTCATTTCAGGAATATTGGGTATGAGTTTATAAACTGCTCATACACTTATGTTGTAGTCCATCGCACTTCATGCCTCGAACTTAACGATGAGGGGGTTATCACATGATCCGCCGGAAAAGAACATGCTGGACAGCCATTCTGCTAGTCTGTGTCATGCTGGTGAGCGGATGCTCCATATGGCCGGGACAGAACGATTCATCGAGCAATAAAAAGGTAGCGCTTACATTATGGTACTGGAACCGTTCCATCGATGATAAGCTGATTGCCAAGGCCAAGGAAAAGTTCCCCAATATTGAACTGACCGCTCAGAAAATCGGTGGTGATTTCAAAGCAAAACTCAAAACGACACTCGCTGCGCGCTCAGGTGAGCCCGACATTGTCGCATTGAACGATTGGATCATGGAGCTCTTTCCCAGCGAGGACCGTTTCTATAATCTGTATGATCTCGGCGCAGGTGACGTCGAAGACCAATATCTGGATTGGAAATGGAAGCAAGGCGTTACACCAGGTGGACAAATGATCGGTTTCCCTATGGATACGGGACCGACAGCCCTCTTCTACCGTGCAGATCTATTTAAAGAGGCCGGATTGCCTTCCGAGCCTGAAGAAGTGGCTCGTCAGATCAACAACTGGGATGCCTATTCTGCTGCAGGAGAAAAGATCAAGGAAAAGTTCGGAGGCAAGGTATTTCTAACCGACAATATTGGAACCGTTTACAATCAAGTGTTATCGCAAGGAACCGAACGGTATTTCCGTCCTGACGGCTCGTTTATCGGCATGGATTCTCCACTCGTCAAGCAGAGCTGGGATACCGCCGTATCCTTCAAGCAAAAAGGGCTGCTCGCTAATGCCGACGGCTGGACCCCGGGCTGGAACGCAGCGATGAATAATGGTGAGATTGCTTCCTTTGTGGGAGCCGTCTGGATGAAGCAGGTACTGCAGGAAGCCGCGCCGGATACATCTGGCAAGTGGCGAGTCACTCGCGCTCCTGGTGGAGACGGCAACAACGGTGGATCATTCCTGTCCATTTTGAAGTCGAGCAAACACCCAAAAGAAGCGTTTGAAGTCATCCAGTGGCTGCAAAGCCCGGATAATCAGCTTGAACAATATAAGACGTTGAACCTGTTTCCTTCGGCACCTGGTGTGTTCGATACACCGGCGATGAAAGAAGAAGAACCCTTCTTCGGCGGACAGGCAACTGGGCCTGTATTTGCCGAATCGGCACAGCATGTGCCCGAGGCTTTCTTTGGCGAACGATACCCTTCGGTGCACAACATCATTACTCGGCGGCTGAATGATATTGCGAAGCAAAATGCCAACCCGGAGCAGGTCTGGCCTGATACGGTTCACCGTGTTGAGCGGGAGTTACAGCGTTAATTCAAACACTCTTATGAGATGGCAATCCGCAAAGGAGGAATTCATATGGCTGTAACCGAACCTCGCCTCACTCCGGATCCCGGAAAGGTAAGTCCGGATTTGGATCGGCAGAAATCACTCTTGTCCCGGATGTGGGAACAACGTGCACTCTATGTGGCGATCTCCCCTTTTTACATTCTGTTTGCCGTGTTTGGACTGTTTCCGATCGGTTTTTCCTTATATCTGGCCTTCCACAAATGGGATGGCATTGGTGTGATGACCTATAACGGACTAAACAACTTTAAATATATGCTGACCGATGCAGAATTCTGGCAAGCGGTGGGCAATACGTTCATGATCTGGATATACGCAACCATCCCGATGTTGTTCTTTGCCCTGATCATTGCGTTTCTGCTGCATGCACCTTTTGTGAAGTTCCGTACGCTGTTTCGCGTGGGATATTTCCTGCCGAACGTGACGTCCATCGTGGCCGTCGCCATTATCTTCGGTGCCCTATTTGCCAACAACTACGGGTTTCTCAACTATCTATTACAGTCCGTCGGACTTCCAGTGGTGGAGTGGCTGAACGCGCCATGGGGCATCAAAGTGGCAATCTCCTCCATGGTGGTCTGGCGCTGGACAGGATACAACGCAGTCATCTATCTGGCTGGACTTCAGAGCATCCCGCAGACATTGTACGAGGCTGCCAAGATTGACGGGGCATCCGGGATACAGTCTTTTTTCCGAATTACGATTCCGATGCTGCGTCCCGTCATTCTGTTCACTGTGATCACATCGACGATCGGCGGCATGCAGCTATTCACCGAGCCACAAATTCTCGTGGGTAACGATGGCGGCGCAGGCGCAGCCGGAATGACCATTGTATTGTACCTTTACCGAGAATCGTTCATTAATAACTACTTCGGCTACGGTGCTGCGGTTGGTTGGGGTATGTTCCTCATTATCGCCCTGTTCTCGATTGTGAACTGGAAGCTCGTTCAAGGCAAGTCATCCTGAAGTGAAGGGGGGAGCGCTCATGACGTCCAAATCTCTCAAATCGCTGGTGTTGTATACCGGTCTTATCGGGGGCATGCTCATTTCCATGTTCCCGTTCTATTGGCTGATTGTAATGTCCACCCGGACGACGTCCGACATTTATAAGTTCCCACCTCAGCTCTGGTTTGGGAGCGAGCTATGGAATAATGTTAGTCGAGTACTACAGCAGATCGACTTCTGGGGCGCATTCATGAATACGTTGTTTGTATCGGGCTTGGTGACGGTACTGGTGCTGTTTTTTGACTCACTGGCAGGGTTTGCGTTTGCGAAGTTTGAATTCCCGGGTAAAAAATGGCTCTTCGTCCTACTGCTCGCCACCATGATGGTGCCTTCCCAGCTGTCGCTGGTCCCTTCCTTTGTGCTCATGGCGACGTTCGGATGGGTTGGCTCCTTCAAAGCCCTCATTATTCCGGGCATGGTGAACGCCTTCGGCATATTCTGGATTCGCCAATATGCCACGGAGTCCATACCGAATGACCTGCTGGATGCCGGACGAATCGACGGCTGTAACTTTTTTCGGCTCTATTGGAACGTGGCGTTGCCCATTCTGCGACCTGCGTTTGCTTTCCTCGGTGCGTTCACGTTTATTGGCGTATGGAATGATTATCTCTGGCCCCTGATCGTCCTGACGGATGCACGAAAGTATACGCTGCAGATTGCGTTGTCTCAATTAAACGGACTGTACAATACGGATTACGCGATGGTTATCGCGGGTACATTGCTGGCTGTTATTCCGCTGATCGTGATGTTCCTGTTCATCAGCCGCCAGTTTATCTCCGATATTGCCGCAGGAGCTGTAAAGGATTAGGGATCGCGCATTTTGATCCATCCCTCAAGTCTGATATTCTTATCTATAGATAAATACCAGATGCCATATAAGTTGGATGAATAGCGCCACGTGGGCGGAGGGGACAGAAAAGGCCTGAAGAAATGAAATGTTCGCATTTATAACCAAATTTCTCCTTTTGAAGAGGGATCAAAGAAATTTGGGGATAACGGCGATCGGAAGGCTTTCTGTACCCGGAGTGTAAACGTGTAACAGCATTCATTTCACTTATATATTCAAGAAAGAGGGATGACAAAATGGCTTCTTCACCCTATATGATCGGCGTAGATATCGGCACCACCTCCACCAAGGCCGTCCTGTTTGAAGAGAACGGAACCATTGTGGCTCAAGGCGGTGCCGATTACCCGCTGTATACCCCTACTCCTGCGATTGCAGAGCAGGATGCAGAAGATATTTTCAAAGCGGTAGTAGAATCGGTTAAACAAGCGACCTCCAAGGCCGGCATCAAACCGGATGAAATCCTGTTTGTATCGTTCAGTTCAGCCATGCACAGCATTCTGCCTGTTGATGAACACGGCAAACCACTGATGCGGGCGATGACTTGGGCAGACAATCGCAGTGCCGAGTGGACGGAAGCACTCAAAACCGAAATGAACGGTCACGAAATCTATTTGAGAACCGGTACGCCGATTCATCCGATGTCACCTTTGACCAAAATCATGTGGCTAACCAGAGATCAACCTGAGCTGTTCAAACAGACGCACAAATTTATTTCAATGAAAGAATACGTATTTTATAAATTGTTCTCCGAGTATGTGATTGACCATTCCATGGCCTCAGCCACCGGAATGATGAATCTCGAAAAGCTAGACTGGGACGAGGAAGCTCTCCATGTCGCAGGCATCACTCCGGATCATCTGTCCCGCCTCGTGCCGACGACACATGTACTCAAGAAAGGCTTGAATCCTGAGTATGCCAAGGAGATGGGTATTGCGGATTCGACGCCATTTGTCATCGGGGCAAGTGACGGCGTGCTCTCCAATCTGGGCGTAAACGCCATTGATCCAGGCGTCGTGGCCGTTACTATCGGTACCAGCGGAGCGATTCGTACCGTCGTGGACAAGCCAGTCACTGATCCGAAAGGGCGTTTCTTCTGTTATGCGCTCACTGAGGATGCGTGGGTGATTGGCGGTCCGGTCAACAATGGCGGGGTGATATTCCGTTGGATTCGGGATGAGTTTGCGGCATCTGAGGTAGAGACAGCGAAACGACTCGGCATTGATCCGTATGAAGTATTGACCCGTGTCGCCGAAAATGTACCTCCAGGCTCGGAAGGCCTGCTGTTCCATCCGTACATGACGGGTGAGCGGGCCCCACTCTGGAATCCGAATGCACGCGGTTCGTTCTTCGGCCTGACGCTGCATCATAAGAAGGAGCATATGATTCGCGCTGCTCTCGAAGGTGTCTTGTTTAACCTGTACACCGTCATGCTGGCGATTGAAGAGAAGATCGGACGTCCCAAAAAGATTCAGGCCACGGGCGGATTCGCCCGCTCTGAGCTGTGGCGCCAGATGATGGCTGATATTTTTGACCAAGATGTCATCATTCCCGAAAGTATCGAGAGTTCCTGCCTAGGGGCAGCCGTACTGGGGCTATATGCTCTTGGCCGCATCGATTCCCTCAGCGCCGTCTCCGGCATGATTGGATCGACGCATCGGCATCAGCCAGACCCGGATAGCGTTCGCGTCTATCGCGAACTGCTGCCGATCTTCATCCGCATCTCCCGCAAGTTTGAAGAGGAATATGCCGATATCGCTGCTTTTCAGAATAAAACGATGCAGAAGTGAGTTAGCTACGCCAACGAATCGCTGCACGTTAAAGAGGGCCATCCCACATGCCATATCTATGGCATGTGGGATGGCCCTTCTTCATGTACTTTTTTTGTACAAATACCCCAAGTACCATAGTTGCATTGCCCACCACACCATCAGCAATGGTGACATGATATGCAAGATAGATAACGAAGTATCTCAATAAGAAGAACCACAAAAGAACATTTATGCATCCAAATAAAACACTTAACTTTGAACTATCTGTAGGAAATAAGTTAACGCCTAACTGATCCGGAGTACGACAAAAAAAGAGAACAATTAATCGAAAAGTAATCGATCGGTTGCTCCCTTTCTATTTCAATCTGGATATGCATCTATATCCTAATTATTGCAATCATCCATTATATTTGCTGAATGCATCCTTATCTGCCGGCACATTTTCCAAATACACAATCTGTCCCGCCTCATTCACACGAGCGATATCGATGCCTGTTTTGGCATACACCGTTCCGTCCGCAGCTTGTCCGCATACCGCCCAGTTCGTTTGATAGCTACCGTCCGGCTGAAGCTTCCATTGGTCCCACATGTGTTTCACATCGCTATTGTATTCATAGAAAGCCTTCATAAAACCATCAAATCCCGTTCTGCTGGTGCCGTTCAACACAATCTCTGCATCCGGTGTAAACAGGGACAACAAATCTTGCATCGCGCGTTCGTCTGTACGGGAAGCGTCAAATAAACGGAAATAGTTGTTTAACAAGGTAGTCATGGGTATTCCTCCTGAGGTTGATAAGCTGATTTGGATTTCAGTTCGAAAAATTTCAAACTAATCTAGAAGAAATGTACCACACTTTATGTCCATAGAACAACCCTCAGTTCGAAAAAAATCAAACATTGAAAGAGATTGTCGAATATGCTACCGTCATAGATATGAAAACTCCAACGATACCTATGGCTTCGGAATTGAATCTGACCACGGTCTGCAACGCACTCGGTGATCCGGTACGGATGAAAATTGCACACTGTCTGGCCAGCTCTGGCGAGAAAAACTGTTCCGCCTTCGAAGTAGACCATATTTCCAAATCAACGTTGTCTCATCACATCAAAATCTTGCGTGAAGCAGGCCTTATCCGGCCTCGCATTGAAGGCAAACAGCACTTTTATTCTCTACGAAAGGACGATTTGAACTCCCTTTTTCCCGGTCTTGTTGAACTGATTCTGAATACAACCGAGGAATATGTACATTAAGGAAAACGAAGCTTGAATCTTGCGATACATCATCTTATGGATTGTATAAAGGAGGTTGATTTCTTGGATAAAAAAGCGGCAAAAATTCTCCTGGGCACCTTCTGGGGAAGCGGCGGCTGGAAAACAATATCTGCTCCCTTCTCGGGGGATGACTTTGAATATGCCAAAAGCAGAGGTGTTATGTTCGATCCACTGACCATTACCCATGATGAGATCGTCGCACGTTTGCATGAGATTCATCAGGACAACTCCATCAAGCGACGGGTAGTATCAGCATTTTTACACAGTTTATCTACCAAAAAAGGTTATCTGCGCAGCGCCCTTTCCAGCTGGGCTTTAACATCGCAACTGCCTTTGCATACCTACGAGGAACGCCGTGCACTGCATGCCAACACCAGCTCCTGCGGGGATTGCAACTTCCTGCGCCTGCAATCGGACAAGACGTACACGGACGTCGATCTGAATGTATTGAACTTTGAACGGGTGAAATGGGGCGGGGTTCGCCACAACAACCTGTTATACTGCCTGATGGATCTGGATCTACTGCTGGCTAGCAAGGAAGCCATCTATGAAGTGACTGACGCAGACATCGCTATACTTGTGAGCATGCTTGAAGCAGCGCAAACCTGCGAACCCCATGAGAGTGCACGCGGGTTGGAGAAACGCTGGAAAGGCTTGTTTCCTTCGAGCAAACAGGAACGCGACGCGATCCTCGAAATCTGGGGTGCATCCGGTCTGCTTGTTCCGCAGGATACGCCACGAAAAAGCAGAGGCGGGTACAGCGACTTCCACTTTGCAGCAACCTGGCAGGGCGATGATGGGTACAGCGCAGATGCGGCGATTTCCCTCTTTGGTTCCTATCTGCCCCAGAAACTCTAAGCCCTTAAACAGCCCAGCTCTAGATCTGTTTAAGCCGGTTATATGAATAACAAACAAATACTTAGGTCTATATAGTAAAAAACACTACAGCTTGGAGGCTCGTAGTGTTTCATCAAAAATTGACCATTAATTTTCCGATAGGCATCAAGAATCAAGACATATTTGAAGGACGACTTACTATGTGTGGAATCAATTCACACTTGTCGTTTTTTATATTATTGGCAATAATCCACTCTTTACCGCCCGATTTATTCTAAACTTTTTAACGATTCAATCATATTAATTCGGGAGACCTTTCTCTGAAGCATCAAGTTAGAGAGCCCGGTAAGTAAAAATGCAATAATGATTGATATCAGCATAACAAACATATTTATTTGATCTGGGATTTGTTGATGGGTACTCGACAGCGCCTCAATAATAATGGAATACATATATACACTGATTGGCAGTGCTATAATGACCGCAAAGGTGGTGAGTATCATGTTCTCAGAGAAGATAAGTCGATTTATTTTATTTTTTTGATAACCCAATACTTTAAGAGTAGCCAGCTCGCGATTTCTTTCATAAATGTTGATGGAGGATATGGTGTAGATGGCACCAAACGAAAGAATGACAGCACTAATGATAAACATGATAAAGATAAAACTATTCTGCTTCATAATAAATTGTGCAGATTTTTTCAAATCATCCTTGTCCGCGATTGTATCTACCAGATTGTCTTGTTCGAAGAACTGTCGTACGTTAGTAAGGTCTGTGGCATTGCTAGCTTTCACTAGAATTGTGGTTGGGTTGTAGTCGATCCCAAAACTCTCCAGATACGCTATCGAGCAAAAGAAAGACGGATTGGAATACTGATTAGATATTTGTGCAACCTTCATATCGACCGTTTTATTCGCAAACGAAGGATCAGTGAATCGAATTCGGATCGTATCCCCTATTGCAACCTTATAGTGATCCGCATATGATTTTGGTACCAGCACACCACTGTCCATAAGTGTTATCGGATTATCTTTCCCGTCGAAAAATTGGATAAGTGCGTTGTACTTCTGCGTAACGGTTAGAGTGGCATTCTCATGATCATCTCCCTTGGCGAATTCCACAGGAAAGGTCGATTGATAATAACTGCTTTCAATCCCAGTGGGTAATTCCACCTTTTCTAGCTCTGCCCCACTCGTGTATTCAACCTTCAGATCATAGGTATTCACCTCTTCGATCTGGTCGGCGACCCTTTGTAAGGACGTTTGTGTCCCGAACGCAGTGATCAACAACACTGTGCTCACAACAACGCCAACGGAACTTGCTATCGCCTTTTGCTTATTAAGAAAGATGTTTCTCAAAATGAGTTTATTGCTATAGGGAATACTTCCCCAAATTTTCGGAAGCTGTTCAATGAGCAGTTTTTTCATCTTCTTCGGCGGTTTAGGCCTCATCGCCTGTGCTGCGTGTTCTCGCAGAATACCTATGCCGCTCAAGTAACAAGCCAGCATGCCGAATGCACTCGAGAACAGGATAGGCATAATGATCGAGAAGGGGGATAAGGAGAATGTTATGTTCGGCAAAGAGTAGGATCTAGCATTTGACGCCTCAATCATTGGAACAAATATGATTGCCGAAACGATACAGCCAAGAATGGAACCTATGATACCGACAAGTATCGGGAACCCCATGTAATGGAGCATGATACTGCTGTTCTTCACTCCTAAAGCCTTCATAATTCCTACCTGGTTCCTTTGTGAATCGATGATCCGAGACATGGTGAGGAAGAGAATGATGGCTTCGATTATAAAGAGAACTAGCGGAATAACCTTGCTCATTAATTTATTGTTATAGACTGTTTGTTGGAGTTGCGAGTAACTGAATGTTCGGTCTTTACTTATTTGGCTTACATAAGAAAGCTTTTGGGATTGCGCTTCAACGTTTCGTCCTAACCGGTCTAAATTGTACCCTTCTTCCGCATCGATCAAAACCTCATTATAATAAAGGCTACCTGCGATTCGAGGAATTCCCGCTTCAGCCACATATGCGAATCCGGAAGTTTTATGGTCCTGAGTTTCGTTTTTTTTGGCATATTCCACATTTTCGCCCAAGCCGCTAATGGTGAATGACACATCCTCGTTATTGACGCTTAACTTCATTTGATCCCCGACTCTGTACTGATGTTCCTTGGCGTAATGGGAATCAAGCAAGATTTGATCCTGGCGAGACGGAATGTTGCCCTCAATTATAGTAGGCGTATTAATGCTATTGATTTCGGGGATGGAGTGGATCTTTAAAGTTGCTTTAGTATCACCAAATGATTGCGTCGCATCAAAGGTATACCGTCCCTCCACCTTCTTTATCCCTTCAATTCCACTCAACTTCGACATATCCTTCTTGGATACTTGGTCGTAGTAAACGTTTAAGTCACTTAAATTATGAGTTTGAAAGTAATTCTTTGAATAAGAGCTAAGGTTATCACTTAACGTTACCAGCCCCGTGTAGAAAAAAGCGCCTATGGTGATAACCAATACAAAGGCCAGAAATTGACCGATTGATTGCTTGATATCCCTTATCAATTTTTTGAATAATTTCATCACCACTCAATCCCTTCAACGCTTTGTTTATGCTCATTGACCGTTACGCTTTCGATTTTTCCGCTTTTCACCCGAATGATTTTATCCGCCATCGGCACAATCGCGGAGTTATGCGTGACCAGCACAACACATTTTTTCGTTTCCGTATTCAAATCCTGAAGCAGCTTCAAAACCGACTTGCCAGTTACATAATCCAACGCACCAGTCGGCTCATCGCATAGCAATAGCAGAGGGTTCTTTGCAACGGCGCGTGCTATAGCAACTCGCTGCTGCTCTCCTCCGGAGAGCTGGGACGGGAAGTTTTTTATCCGATTCTTCAAACCGACTTTATTTAATATCTCTTTGGCATCCAAATGGTCTTTGCATACTTCAGTGGCGAATTCAACATTTTCTAAAGCATTCAAATTGGGAATTAAGTTATAGAATTGAAAGACAAACCCTACCTTCTCGGCGCGATATCCCGTAAGCCTCTTCTCGTTAAAGCTAGTAATATCCTTATCGCCAACAGTCACTTTACCCGAGGTTGCCGTATCCATGCCACCAAGTATATTGAGAATCGTGCTTTTACCGGCTCCGCTTGCACCGAGAACAACAACGAATTCACCCTCGTTAATGGTAAAGTCAACACCGTTCAGCGCTTTGATCGGCACTTCGCCAATTTTGTATTCTTTCGTTACATTTTTAAATTCAATTAATGTTTTCATAAATTTCTCTCTCCCCATTATTTATTTGACATACTTCTGGAGCGCTCCCTATTGCAAGTGTATTTTTATTTATGTAGGTATGTTAGTGTATGAGTATGTCACTCATGTAGCATACTATAATTCCATCGCAATCAATTGTCAATAACTGGACTCGGTGTAAAAAAATCATCACTTACCCTTCAGAACGATTGTTTATTGACAAATTTTCGCATATAAGTTATGTTTTCCTGCTAGATGTGTAACAAACTACAATGCTGAGTGGTGAGGTAATGAACGTCACTTTCGACGAAAAGCAGCCAATTTTTCAACAAGTAGCAGATATCATTGAGGACGATATTCTCAACGGAACTTACCGAGAGGATGAGCAAATTCTTTCCGTTGCTCAGTTTTCTCAGCTCTTTCAAATCAATCCAGCGACTGTTGTGAAGGGAATTGGCCTGCTCGTAAATGAAGAAATATTGTATAAAAAAAGAGGGCTTGGTATGTATGTCTCGTCTGATGCCAAACAAAAGATTAAGAATAAGCGAAGAAATCGTTTTTATAAGGAATTGCTGTCCAATCTCATTTGTGAAGCTGACAAACTTGAACTGGCAACCGAGGATATCATTGAGATGATTAAACAATTAAGGAAGGAATGAATTCATTGTGAGCATCTTGGTGAGTTGCGACAAATTAAATAAGAAATATGGTCGAACCTATGCATTACGGGATCTGGATATACAGCTCGAGGAAAACGTTATTCATGGCTTGCTCGGACGAAACGGCGCAGGCAAAACAACCTTGCTAAACATCATAGCAGGTGGACTCTTCGCCAATGACGGCACCATTGAGATAAGAGGTAAAAAGTTGGGTAAAGGAGCCTTACCAGAAGATTGCTGTTTCGTACGGGAGAATAATAAGCTATTTGGAGGAGCTCGATTGATTGAGATTTTGCAGTTCGCTGCAAATTTCTATCCCAATTGGAACTGGACGTTTGCTCATAAGCTTCTTCAAACGTTTGAGCTTGATCCCAACAAAAAAATCAAGCAGCTCTCAAGAGGCACAGAATCACTCGTAGGAAACATTATCGGTCTGTCTAGCCGATCGTCATTGACATTATTCGACGAACCAGTGATTGGCCTTGATGTATTGATGCGGGAAAGGTTTTACAAGGAGCTTTTGGAGGATTACGCCAATCATCCCCGTACGATTTTAATTTCTACGCATTTGATTGATGAAATCGCCCCAATCGCAGAAAGAGTCTATATCATTGATGAGGGCTCTCTCCTGCTTCATGACGAGATGAATCGGATACGGATGGCAGCTTATTTGATTCGTGGAAATTCAGATGCCGTAGCTTTGTTTACAAAAGGAAAGCGAGTATTACATACAGAATCTTACGGCCACGGAAAGCTTGCCGCCATCTACGAAAAATTTAACGATGAGGACAGGCTTCAGGCCCGCAAACTAGACATAACTATTGAAAATTTGACGCTTCAGAAGTTTTTTTCGTATTTGATCGAAGGAGGTCGTTAAATTGGGTGCATTGACCGTTCATTTAAAGGCGACCTATTTGCAAATGAGGATTTATATATGGATGGTCATTATTTTAATCCTCCTTGGCAGGTTGGCAGAATTCATTGTTGGCCTCTTTATAGACAGCAGTCAGAACACAGGAATCGCGGATGGCAACCTGCTGCTGCTTATTTTGCTCATTTTCGCAATCGTACTTCCGCTTAGCTATTACAACCGCATCGTACATTTAGGAGCAAGCCGAAAGCAATATTTTTTTGGTCTTCAATTCGTTTATGCTGTGTGGGCAGTGGCCATCGCTTTATTTAATTCTTTATGGCCTATGCTTGAAGTGAATCTACTCCACAAAAACACCGTAAACCTTATTGAAGCGTTTCATTGGAACGAATTTGGCGTGGCAGGTTCTTTTCTCTACCAAACTATTTTTTATTTGATGACGATGGCGCTCCTAAGCATGCTAATCTCCGGCTACCACCACCTTGTCGGCTGGCTGCTGTGGGTGCTATTCATTGTGGCGATTCCAACCGGAACAGCGATTCCCGCGCTACGCGCTCATGTTGTTTCTTTTTTCGAAGCATTGTTATTCAACGACTCACTAATCAAGGGTGTTGGATTTAATCTTGTGCTTTTCATCGTGTTCGTAGCCGGTGGTTGGTTTTTCACAAAGGGGAGAACATACTAAACTATCTGGGTAGAAGCTTAGGTTACAATAATGACATCGACAGATTTCCTGTTTAGCTCGTATAATAGGGGGAAATTGGTAGATAGGAGTGAATCAAGCGAATTTATGGTATACATACTGGCTTTTATGCTGTCTTTTGCTGTCGTGGTTCTGCTTATTCCGCCGCTTGGTCGACTGGCACATCGGCTCGATTTTGTGGACAAGCCCCGAGAAGATGTGGAGCGTAAGCTGCACAGGCAGCCCATTCCACTGACGGCGAGTTACGCGATATTTACTGGATTCTTCCTGACATACATTGTTCTTACGAAAGAAATTTCATGGGAAACGGCGGCCCTGGTCGCCGGCGGAATGCTTCTGTTAACGATTGGTACAGTTGATGACTGGTACAAAACCAAAGGCAAAGACTTCCCTGCCCTGCCCAAGATGCTCGTACAGATCTCTGCCGCAGTGCTCGTATTTGCTTCCGGCATTGCGTTCACCGGGTTCGTGAATCCCTTCAATTCCGAATACATTATGCTTCCGATCTGGCTGCAATTTATTCTGACGATCCTGTGGATCTTCGGTGTGACAACAGTCATTAACTTCACGGACGGCATGGACGGACTGGCAGGCGGTTTGTCCGCCATCTCAGCCATTACACTGTTTATCGTGGCAATGACCAAAGGCCAAACCGATTCTGCCCTTATGGCCATTACGCTGGTCGGGGTCACCCTGGGTTATCTGAAATATAACAAAGCCCCCGCCAAGGTGTTCATGGGCGATGCAGGAGCTACGTTTCTCGGCTTCATCCTGGCGGTAATCGCCCTGGATGGTGCTTTCAAACAAGCGACCATGCTGTCTATCTTCATTCCGATTTTGGCACTCGGTGTGCCGATCTTCGACAACATTTTTGTGGTCATCAAACGTTTCATTCAAGGCAAAGCCATCTATCAGGCAGATGCAAGTCAAGCCCATTATCGCTTGCTGCGCGCTGGTCTGAATCACAAACAGGTGGTTGGCGTCCTGTATCTCATCAGTACCTGTCTATGCCTCTCTTCCATTATTTTGATGCTGGTAGAGATGTAATATTAGTAACAAACGTTTCAACAAAAGATGTAAAAAAAGAGACGAGCCCACTGATCCTGTGGCTCGTCTCTTTGCTATTTCACTGACGAAGTGAATTATCCTTTTAATAGAGTAACTACCGATTCATGCACAAACTTCTGTCAACGCGCCATACTCTATCCGATCCCTGCCCTGCCTGCATCTGCACCTTATATTCGCTCTTATCTTGAGGCTACAGGTGGTAGAAGGACCACAGGTTGCTGCCCATCTGTCCAACCCGGTCGATCAAGTTCAACGAGACGGCGATAACGCTCTTCCCGGGCTAGCAATTGTTCGTGAGAACCTTGCATGGTGATCTGTCCATTTTCCATAAAAATAAGTTCATCCATCCGTTCCACTCCCATCAGGTGATGGGTGACCCAGATCATTGTTTTACCTTGCATGCTGTCCAGAATCGTCCGCATGAGCGCTCGCTCCGTTACAGGATCAAGTCCTACAGTCGGTTCATCGAAAATAACGACAGGCGTTTCGCGAAGAAGTACCCGAGCCAGTGCAATCCGCTGTCTTTCTCCACCAGAGAAACGAAGTCCTGTCTCCAGCATCGGGGTATGATAACCCTGCGGTAAAGATTCAATGAGATCGGATAAACCTACTTGCGCAGCCACTCGCTGGATTTCCTCGTCTGTTGCATGCGGACGGCCGATCCGCAGATTGTTAGCTACTGTTGTATCAAATAGATGTGGACTTTGGTTCAGCACCGCAATGACATCCGTTATATTTTCGCCCATCGTTTGTACTGGAAGATCATTGATGAATATGTTCCCGGCAGATGGGAGCAACGCTCCCTGAATGAGCTTCAGAAGGGTTGATTTCCCACCGCCGCTGCGACCGAGTATAGCCAAGTGTTTGCCCTGCGGAAGATGAAGAGACACCTCCTGCACAGCCAATGGAGCACCTGACGTATAACGATAACTCACCTGATCGATCTGAATATCGGCTCGCAATCTGGGAGGAATACGTAGGCGGATACGTCGGTCCGACGCTTTTTCCTTACGCTCCAGAGAACCCAGCTGTTGTCCTTCTACAGGATTGCTGCCTGATATACCTGTCGTCATATCATCTTTGGCTCCGGCTGCTGCTTTCGCTTCTTCAGTTCCAGACTGTTCTGGCAGATGCTCTTCACCTTCCAAGTGCTGCAATCGTTCCAGCGATTCACGATACTGCGGGATATGCTCCACCGCATCTCCTACGGGCAGCAGTGCTTCCGTGAGTGGAAACAACACCAGCACAAATGCAGCAATCATAACCGCAGGCAGCTGTCCGGCAGAAGCCGCACTTCCCGCCCATAAGGTCACGGATACCACCATCAGTCCAATCACGCACTGCGCAACCAGATCACGCCAGCGCGTCCATTGCCGCAAGCGGAGTCGAATCATATCCGCCTGTCCTTCAGCCTCTTCCTGCTGACGCACAAATTCTTCAGCTCGTCCACTCGCTATCCAATCACCGAGGCCAAGCACACCATCTGTCAGACGAGTGTACAACTTGGCGTTCTCCCGCTTTAGTCGCACCCGCAACTTCCACGTCACGCGGAGGGAGATGGCAGGCAGCACGGCAACCAGAAACAGCATATACAACCCCATCCACAGTGCAAACCCCAGATCAACGCTGCCAAAGACCACAACAGCTCCACCGTACATCATGAGCGCGGTAACCGCTGGAAATACCGTACGCAGGTAAATATCCTGCAGTCGTTCTACGTCCTCTGCGAGGGCACCAAGTACGTCTCCCGTCTGCATACGAGAGCGCAGGAACAATGCCTGCGGCTCCAAAATTTGATACAGCTTCACGCGCTGATCCGCCAGTATACGCAAAACCGCATCATGTCCGGCCAGACGTTCGACATACCGGAATACGGCACGGAAAATCCCAAATGCACGAACACCCACGATAGGTACATATACCATCAAAATATTTTCAGGACGGAGCGCCGACTTGGAGATCAGAAACCCGGAGGTGAAGAGCAGCAGCACAGCACATAATGTAGCGCATATCCCCAGCGCAATGACTGCCACGAGTCTCCAGCGGTACTGTGCCACGTACGGAGTGATCCAGCTATTCTTTTTGCTCCCGCTCCGGGCTGTTTCTGTCTGCTCATATCCGGCTTTCATCTTACACCGCCTCCATCTGGGCCTGAATCATCTGGTAATATACGCCTTGTCGGGCCAACAATTCCTCATGTGTTCCTGTCTCTGCAACCGTGCCGCCCTCCATCACGATAATGCGATCCATATGGGGCATCCAATGCAGTCGATGTGTTGCCAAAAACACCATCTTACCCTCAAACAGCGTTAACATCGTCTGTTTCAGTTCATACTCGGTCTCCACATCCAGATGCGCAGTCGGCTCATCCAGCAGTAGGATCGGGCGCGCACTAAGCAGAGCTCTCGCCAAAGCTACCCGTTGCTCCTGTCCCCCACTGAGCTGCCTTCCCCCAGCCCCGATCGGCTCCTGCAACCCATTCGGCAAAGAGGAGGTAAGCTTATGCAGACCTGCTGCGTGAATGGCGTCAGCCACCTCCGCATCCGAAGCTTCAGGCATATAGAACCGAACATTATCCGCTAAGCTGCCACTGAAAATAGTTGGATGCTGCGGAATCGCCGCCGTTTGTTTTCTCCAATCTTCCATCATCTCTGGAGATAAGGGCTGGCCGTTATATAAAATCTGACCTGAAGTAAGCTGCTGGAAACCCGCCAGTACATCAATCAGGGTCGATTTCCCTGCTCCGCTCGCTCCGATAATCCCTACTTTACCAAGACCAGAAACCTGAAACGTCACATCATTCAGCGAACATGGCCCGTCTTCCTGATGCCGTACCTGTACGTTAGTGAGCGCCAGTCTGCTCGCTGCCTCCCAAGAGGGTTTCGATGAGAAAGCAGCCACACCACTTCGGGCATCCACCTCACGCATGACCACCCGTATGGTGGATGGAGCCACACCGCTTAGGCCAGAAGAAAGCTCAGAAGAAGAGGATTCTCCGTTCTTTTCTGACACCCCATGCAGAACAGCACTCGTGTATGCTTCCTTTTGCTTACGTTCGGCCATTTTCCCTCGTTCAATCATCTGGCTGATCGATTCCCCGGCCTCTTTACCGTCCAGTGTAGCGTGGTAATCTGCGCCTACCATTCGTACAGGCAGGAAGTATTCCGGCGCGAGAATGAGTACGGTCAGCGCTGGTCCAAGCAGCATATGTCCTTCCGTCAGGCGCAGCCCCAATCCAACCGCCACCGAAGCCACCGACAGCATGGTGAAGAAATCGAGTGCGAAGGAGGATAGAAAAGCCATACGCAGCGTAGACATCGTAGCCTTGCGATATCGCTGACTGACCCGAACGATTGTTTCTCCATGCTTAACGCTTTGTCCCAGTGTTTTGAGTGTTTCCAGTCCACGGAGCGTATCTACGAAATGGTTGGCCAGCGCTTTGTACGACTTGAACTGTCCATCGATCTTGCGTTGTGCAGCCAACCCCACCAAAATCATAAACACAATCAGGATCGGCAGCGTCAGCGTCAAAATAACCCCGGACATCATATCCAGCTTGAATACATAGAACAGAATAACGATTGGCGTGAACCCCATCCCCAGCATTCGGGGAATAAACAGTTCAAGATACGTCTTATACTGGGCTGTTCCTTCGCGTGCCAAGGTTACCAGGTGCCCTGTTCCTTCCGTTTTGGCAAAACGCGGCCCCAGCCGGAACCACTGCTCCACCATCTGTCTACGCAGATCGTTCCCTGTCTTCTCCGCGTACCGCGAAGCGATGAGCTGCAACCAGAACGATAGGGCATAGCGGGCGGCAAAAGCGGCCAGGAACAACAGCAGCACTGGGTACTGCTCCGTTACAGGTGAACCTTGAAACAATGCCGTAATCGCCTGTGCCAGCCATTTCGCCTGCATGATAATCGTCATTGCCTGCAACAGTACCAGCGCTGAAGCCAGCGCCAGTACCGGTCGAATGCCCGGCAGCTTCAACAGCCCCCGTCCCATATCAGTACTCCAGGTGATGCTGGTCGTTCAGACGTTTGCGGAAAATATAATAACTCCAGATCTGATAACCGAGTACAAACGGAAGCAGCGTACAAGCCACAATCGTCATCACTTTTAGCGAATATGCACCGGATGAAGCATTGTAGACCGTCAGGTCAAACGCCGAACCCATTGAACTCACCATGACCCTTGGGAACAGACCGATAAATACGGAGGCAAACGCGATTGCAATCACGGCTCCAGTCATGCCGAAAGCCCAGGCTTCACGTTTCTGTCGCACGAAGTAAGCGGCCAAACCCAATGAAGCAGCGCCAAGGACAACCATAATCCAGAGAGCCCAGCCGCGTACGGCAAACACATCGGTCATGAAGTATGTCATCACAGCGTAGATCACGAGGATCGCGGCCAGCGGCAACATCAGTTTTTTGGCCATATTCAGGGCACGTTCTCTAAGATCTCCGACGGTCCGCAATGAAGCAAACAGCAAACCGTGCACCAGACACAACAACGTAACGCTCAACCCACCTACAACCGTATACGGATTGACGATGTCCAGGAAGCCGGGACGGAGCTGCATCTGCGCATCAATAGGCAGTCCTTTCATCAAGGTAGCGAAAACAACCCCGAACAGGAATGGCAGTAGCGCACTGGAGACTACGATAATGATGTCCCATGTTTTGCGCCAGCGTTCATGTCTCATCTTGCTGCGGAATTCAAAGGCAACTCCGCGGCCGATCAAAGCCAGCAGCACCACGACCAGTGGCAGATAAAACCCGCTAAACAGCGTGGCGTACCAATGCGGGAAGGCTGCAAACATTGCACCCCCTGCCGTAATCAGCCAGACCTCATTGCCATCCCAAAACGGACCGATCGAGTTGATTAGAGTACGACGTTCACGATCCGTTTTGCCAATCATTGCAGTGGACATGCCCACACCAAAATCAAAACCTTCCAGAAAGAAAAAACCAACAAACAAGACGGCAATCAGCAAAAACCACAATTCACTTAGTGACAACAGAATAACCCCCATCCACGCCGAACGGATCGGCCGATTCATCATGCTCCTCCGGCTTTTCGACTGCATATGGCCCTGCCTTGATTTCACGAACGAACAGATAGACCATCACCGCTCCCAGGATTGCATAAGTGACTGTAAATGCGATGGTGGAAAACAAAATCTGACCTGCGCTTACGTTCGGGGATACCCCGGCTTCCGTCGTCATATAACCGAATACCGTCCACGGCTGCCTTCCTACCTCAGTCATAATCCATCCCGATGTATTGGCGATAAACGGCAGAGAGATGGCAAACACCATCAAGCGCATAAACCATTTGCCTGCTCCCTCTAATTTGCGGCGCATCGCCAGGAATGTACCGTAGATCGCTAGCAAAATCATCAATCCGCCCGCAGCAATCATGATGCGGAAGCTCCAGAACGTCGTCCGTACCGGTGGAATATAGTCCCCTGGTCCATACGTTTGCTCATACTCCGCTTGCAGCTCCTTCATGCCTTTGACACTGCCAGAGAACTTGCTATAGGACAGATAACTGAGCAATCCAGGGATTTTGATCTCGCCGGAATTTTCCTGTTTGTCCGGATCAACAAAGGCTACCACCGTCCATGGTGCCGGATCTTCCGTCGTCGTCCATGTTCCTTCACTGGCCGCCATTTTCATAGGCTGCGTCTCCACCAGATATTGCGCCTGGAAGTGACCCGAGAAGGCAACCCCCAGCGAGGAAACCAGACCAATTATGATGGCAATGTTGAACGATTTGCGGAAGATCTCCACATCCTGCTTCTTCATCAACTTGTAAGCACTAATCCCAGTTACCACAAAAGCACCTGTCATTAATGCGCCAAAGATCGTATGTGGGAACTCCACTAGTAGCTGACCATTCGTAATCAGTGCAAAGAAATCATTCATCTCGGCGCGGCCGTTGTTAATCTCGAAGCCAACCGGATGCTGCATGAATGAGTTGGCTGCCAGAATCCACAGCGCGGACAAGAATGTACCGATGAATACCAGCCAAATGCAGGCCAGATGCACTTTCTTGGACAAGCGATCCCATCCGAAAATCCAAAGCCCAATAAAGGTAGACTCCATAAAAAACGCCAGCAAGGCTTCAATCGCCAGTGGCGCACCGAACACATCCCCGACAAACCGGGAATACTCGGACCAGTTCATGCCGAACTGGAATTCCTGAAAGATACCTGTGACCACACCGACGGCAAAGTTAATCAGGAACAGTTTGCCCCAAAATTTGGCCATCGTTTTGTAAACTTCCTTACCCTTTACTACGTACAACGTCTCCATAATTGCTACCAGCAGTACAAGACCAATGGACAGCGGTACAAAAAAGAAATGGAAAATCGTTGTGAGCGCATATTGGATACGCGATAACATGATCGGATCCATACCGTTACCCCTTCTTTCTGTTCATATCGCAGTTTTCGTATTTGGCATTGAAGCCCCTTCTTCAGTTTCTGTCAGCCAAACACGTATTGATGAACGTATTGTGCCAGATAGACTATTTTATACATGTGACAATTATCACAAACCCTGCCATGACAGCAAAAAAAAGTGATGATGGTCACACAATAGAAAAAAACAAGCCTAATGTTAGAGCTTGCCAGCTTCGTCTATTCACGGAAGATGCTCATGTTTAGGACGGAACGCCCATATGTTAGTCTCAGGCATAAAATACGCCGGGCAAAAAAGGCATTACATATTGAATTATTGGATTCATTGATATCATTCAAAGCAGCGCCAATCCGATGTTTATCAGATGGTGCTGCTTCAATCCATGAACGGACAAAAATGCAAATCAAGTGAGGTGATTCATCGATGGAAGAGCTGTCTCCGATCCCAGACCCGGAGCCTCATCAAGGGGTAGATGCAGAAGAGTTAAGTACGGCCCTGCCTGCCTTTCGTTATGTCCTTTTCCCCCGGAAGGGAGGATGGTCTGCTTTTCCCTATCCAGACATCGCTGCTCTGATGGTTGCGGAAGGGCTTGTCTACTATGTCAGTAGCCTGGAGCGCTCCGAGGAAATGCCTGCGAATATCACCGTCATCACGCTTCCCGAAGCAGAACAATTGCTGCAGGAGCCCCGTACGGTTGCTGTGGTTGCGCATCCCTACTGGCTGACCGCCACAGCCTCGCTCCATCCGGGGCTCTGTATTGTACTTCTTCCCGAGCCAGTTGGTGAAGAAGCGGAGTCTCCCTTATGGGAGAGCTGCATTTCAAGACTGGTCGGTATCGCCGATCTGGTGGGCACGACTTCAGAAACACGCTATATGAAGCTGGTATTCCAGGGCGTACGCGCCATCTGGCTGAATGGAGAGGATACCTCTCCTGCTGGTGTCATGCAAAAGGATGACCTCGAGGTCCCTCTCCGGGACTATGAACTGCTATTCCTGCATGCGCTGCGACAGACGCTCTCGGGTGTTCAGGATACGGTCACCCAGCTGCAATGCAGTGTGCGGGCCGACTTCTATCGTCAGCTTCGTTCCAAAGCAGGAGCGCATGAGACGATTTCCTTTTTGCTGGCAGCCTATGAATATGTGCTAGAGGATTCCAGAGCGGCCACTTCACTCAAGGAAGCCTTCTCTCACGCGGTATTAAACGGGCGCAATGATTGTGTAAGCTCCCACTATCGATTCCTCTCCGCCATTCATGCAAGGGCCGGGGAAATCGAGAATGCGTTGCAGGTGTATGGAATCAGCGCAGGTAACGAGCAGGAACGGCACCATTATGAACAACTCTGTCGCTGGCTTGAGGCCGGGGAGGAACAGCTTGTCCGGGCAGAACTGCTGCGTCTGAATGATGACTATGGAAATGCATTGCACATTTTGGATGAACTCGGAGGCGAAACGGCGCGGCATTGGAAATTTCGTATCTATCAGGAGACTGGACGTGTGGAAGATGCATTAGATTTGGTGCATGCAGTGGATATTCAGGATAGCCCCAGCCGACAGGATTATCGGCAGCTATCGGGTCTAGCTCTGGCTCTGCGCGGAGAACGTCACGGGGCGGTGAGACAATTTCTGGAGACGGCACTGGAGGATGAAGATGCTCTTGCACGAATCGTCGAGATGGAGCTGTTGGATCAAGCCGTCCAGCAATTGCTGGGGGAGGTGCCATGATGCTGGACCCGAAGAAGCGCAGACAACATGTGAATGGACCGATGGTGCATAAGGATATACGATCCGAAACAACTCATACTCCAACGGAAACGCTGGAATCGCTGCATGCTGACCCAGAGGGGCAAGGGGATCAGCAGGATGCTGTAAAACGCCAGGACACAGGCCTATTCAGAGAGCCGTTTTCCGTTCGTCGGGTTCGTAAAAGTCAGGGCAATAAACTGACCGCCATGCTTCAGGTACGTAACGAGCGCGGGCGATATCTGGAGGAAGTGCTGGACGATCTGAGTGAATTCGTAGATGAGATCGTCATTGTGGACGATGCCAGCACTGATGGAACACCCGATATATGCAGAGCCTATCCAAAGGTCGTTCGTCTGGAAGTGCTGGAAAAGCCATTATTTGCGGAGGAATGGCGATTACGCAACGCTCTATGGCAAGCAGCGGCAGGTACCTCCCCGGATTGGCTGCTCTCGGTTGATGCCGATGAGCTATACAGCACGGAAGCGAAGAAAGCGATACGCGCTCTGATTAACCAGGACCACGCGGACTGGATCGCTTTCCGCTTCTACGATATGTGGGGCGGACGAACCCACTATCGGGAAGATGACCTTTGGGGGCTTCACCGACGTCATACCGCTTCCCTGGTCCGTTATATGCCAGGTTATCCTTACTTTTATCCGCAGCAAAATCATCATGTGCCTCGTCTTCCCTTGCCCTGCACTGTATTGCCTGGAATCAGCACAGAATTGAAAGTCCAGCATCTGGGCTGGGCCGGAAGTCTGGAGGATCGGGTTCGGAAATATTTGCGTTATAAACGAATTGATCCACACGGCGAGTGGGGCAGCCTGGAGCACTATGAATCGATTCTTGATCCGGAGCCCCGACTGATTCCGTGGAAGGAGGAGCAGTGAAATGGGCGTGGTCAGCATATTGACACACAGCTTCACCGATGGATATAACCGGGAATTCAGCCGGGTGTTCGGGGGCGGTCTGGAGCGTTACGTCCTGGATTTATGCAGTGTAATCCGCGGATTGGGACACATCCCCGAGGTTCATCAACTGTCCTATTTTGAAGCTTTTCAGACCCGTACGGAACAGATTGATGTATACGGATATGCCTACGATATGAATGATGTGCCCGAAGCTTTTGCCCGAATGGCTGCCGCAGCACGAGGACCTGTGATCTATGCAAGCTGCCTGTGGCAGCCCATTGCCTACAAGCCGGGCAGTCTCGGCATCTGCCACGGTATTAACTGGGATCGTCCCGCGCTGCCGCTCGAAACCAAGCAGCAAGTCGCTGAGCATATTCAGCTGGCACTGGATGGACTTGTACGCATCGTGTCGGTCGATTCACATTTTCAGACCTTTTGCCGTGCTGCTTGTACGTTTGCCGATGCCGGTCAGGTTGTGCTCATTCCCAATGCAGTGGATACCTCCTACTTCACGCCTGCTCCGCCAAGGCGTACATTCGAGCATGAACAGGAAGAAGAATGGTTGGCAGCGTGGAAGAAGGATCTTGCAAGTCATGAAGATCATAGTGAAGCTGCCATCTCGGGGTTGAATGCTCCGTCATCCGTGGAGGAAAGAAGCGATGGAAACGGCATGGTGCGGGCGGACAGATCCGAGGTGACAGTAATCGCTGAAGAACTGGACTCGCCAAATATCAGACAGGGCATGGCTGGTCACCAGCCAAATGTGCTAACGGGTAATCATTTGAAGGAGCAGGAGGATGAAACAACGACTGCAATCCATGTGAGCCCTTCCCGTCCACTACGCATTTTATATCCACGCCGCATCAGCATGGAACGGGGCATTATTCCGATGATGCTGGCAGCTGACCGACTGCTCGGTGCCTTTCCTGATCTAGAGGTCGAATTTGCCGGAGAGCTGGTTGAAGGCAGCACGGTGGGCCGATCCTTCCGGTATTGGCATCGCACGCACCCTCATGCGGATCGAATTATACAGCGCACGTATGATTTTCGGGATATTCGCGAGGCCTACCATCAGGCAGATATCGCCGTGATTCCGACCGTCTTCTCGGAAGGAACATCCTACGCTTGTCTGGAGGCGATGAGCTGTGGGCTTCCGGTTGTTGCTTCCAATGTTGGCGGTCTGAATGATCTGATTCAGGATGGCTTCAACGGACTGCTGGTACCTCCAGGTGAAGAAGCGCTGACCGCTGCGCTGGTACGCCTCGTTCAGGATCGGGCTGAGCGGGAGCGGCTGGGTATCTATGCCCGCGAGACGGCGCTGTCCTACGACATATCCCACTGGCGGCGCAGGTGGAGTACGGTATTGGAATCTTTTTTGGCAGAAGCAGGATTAAAGGAGGGAATTCGGGGATGATGGATACGCCAAATGCAACGGATTTCACGGAATCAAGATACATTCGGGAGGGTGACCCCAAAACGGATACATTGGTTTTTCCACTGCATCCTGCGTGGTGGAGCCGTCCGTACGAGTACGAATGGGCACGCTTGTTTGCGCGGCAGGAAGACGTCGTACTCGACGCTGCCTGTGGTATATCCCATCCGTTCAAATTCTGGCTGGCAGAGCACTGCCGGGAAGTTCATGCCTGTGATTGGGATGAGCGTATTTTGTCCAGAGAAGCGATCCGGCTGGATATCGCTTCTGATTTTGGTGAACAGGCCGCACGTGACCTGCCGGAATCGAGCCTGGACCGACTAAATCTTGCGCAGGCCAATCTGGCTCAGCTTCCGTATGAATCGGAGATGTTTGACAGCGTATTCTGCATCTCTGTGTTGGAGCATCTGGATACAGGCACGATGCTGCGCGCCTTTCGCGAATTCGCCAGGGTGCTGAAGCCGGACGGACGGTTGATAGCCACGTTTGATGTGCCCGAGATGCGTCCAGACCTGCTGGAGACGATTATGGCTGTTACCGGACTGACGATCGAAGGCAAGCTGAGCGTGAAAGAACCAGAGGATGCCATCTGGTCTGACATGTACGGCCCGGCAATCCGTTGTTTTCGTGCTGTTATTCGTAAAGAGTAATTGGGATGGATAAACGGGATCACGGATCAGGGGCATAGATTAAGATTAACTCTACATCCTTAAATTTTTTGAATACCGAAGCCGTTAGAGATGAACCAGCAGCATGCTGCACTGGTTAGCGTATGCTTCGGTGGATGCTGCGCCGGGTGATGTCAGGCGCAGCAGGGTGTGCAGGCCCGGCGGGATTGTCGTCGTCGGGCTGCCGGAAGCGGCAGGTTGCCGTGCAGTGACTTGGGCCCATTCGGCCCAATCACGCGCAGTGCGCTGCCGCCCGGCGAGCAAAGCGAGCGTGCCCGCCAGTACCATGGCGGGCACTTCGTGCGTGAAGGACTGCTGCGCGCCATGCGGCGTGCCGAACAGCGCAAGCAGCCCTTCACGCACACTTGCGGGCGCGCGCAGCAGCCCGCAGCGGGCCGCAGGCGGAAGCGCCGCGAGCAGTTCCGGCGCCTGGCCGGGCGCCAGGGCCTGCAGCAGGCGCAGCCATGCGGCCCAGGCGCCTACGCGTGCGAGCGCCAGCGCCGCGGCGTGCACGGCCTGCGGCGCTGGCGCGGCGCAGCTGGCCGGAGCGCCCCGCAGCAGCGCATCGGCTGCGCGGGCTGCATCGGGCGTGGCTGCCTGCTGGCGGGCCTTACGCCGCGCTGGCGGCGACGCGGCTGCGCCTCGCGCTGAGCCCGCAGCAGCACTGGCGAAGGGCTCGCCGGGCTGCTTGTGGCCGAGCGCCCACAGCACCAGCGCCGCCTCCGGCCCGTGCTGCGCATGCGTCGCCCAGGGCTGCAAAGCCGCCCGGGCAGCGGCGTCCTCGCCGAGCTGGGCCAGCACCAGCCCGGCGGCGAGGGGCTGCGCCCGCAGCGCGGCGGACAGCGATGCCGCGTGGCGCAGCAGCCATTCGGGCCGATGCGCATCCAGCGCGGCCGGGATCAGCGCCTGCCAGGCCGCAGGCGGCAGACTGATCCGCTGGGCTGCGCTTGCGATGGCGTTCGGCCGCCCGCTAGCTGCGGCCAGCAGCAACAGCCGCTGCAATGCTGGCAAGCTGCCGGGCTGTACGGCGAGCGCAGATGTATAAGCCTTAGCTGCCTCCTGCCAGCAGCCCAGCCGTTCATGGGCCATGCCTTCCAGAGTCAGGCTGCGATACGTTCCGGCACCGGAAACGGACGTATATCGACTGGCTGTGGAAGCTGCTGCTTTGGCCTGCTTGAGCCAGTCGAGCGCCGCAGCATCCCGTCCTTGATCGAGCTCCAACACAGCACCAAGCTCCAGCAAGTCAGGGAAGTCAGCATATAGCGGCCTCCATTCCTCAACGATAGCGAGTGCTCTCTCTGGGCGGCTACGTTCCCGCCAGGCATAAGCCGTTTTGAGTACCAGATCCGAATGATAGCCACATTCCGGCGTAAGCTTTGCCAGCAAAGATTGTAACAACTTGAGCGCTTCATCGTATCTCGCTTGCTGAAACCACTCGGCAGCCATGGCATATAACAGTTCCGGTTGATCCGGCGACTTATGGAGAGCGGAGCGAATCAGCCGCATATTGCGCTCGGGTTTATTTTTGCCAACAATAACGTGCTCCAGGTAGCCATAATGAATAATCTCAAGCTCGGAATCGACCACACCCCACGGAGCGAAGGATAGAATCGAAGATGCCACTTCTTCATGAATCATGCCTTGAAAAGCAATCCGGGGATCATTCCGAAATAAACGACACACCGCATCCGTCACACGCTCTTCTCCAGACATTCCGAGCAAACTCGTGACCTGTATCCAGTAGCCCCATACGTCGTCCTGACTTGAGGTCAGCAGCCGCTTCATCTTCGTCAGATTGTGCTCGGTCTGCATCCAGACTTCATCCGCATCCAGTACCAGAATCCAAGGATGAGTGGCCGCAGCAAGAGACAGGTTGCGGGCAGCACTAAAATCTCCGGTCCATGCCGCACTGATGACAACCGCCCCATAACGACGGGCAATATCGATCGTCTCATCCGTTGATCCCGTATCCACAATGATGATCTCATCCACAACATCCTGAATAGCATCCAAGCATCGCTGAAGCGACCGGGCCTCATCCTTCACAATCATGCACAGGCTGATTCCTGTCTGCATGTTCATCCTCCCTCCTTCCTATACGGGGTTCTGCTCTCTTTCATTCAATCTTCAAAACTCAAAACCATCCGGCCCCGGTAAATCCAGCCTAATCTGTTGAACCACAGGCCAACAACGGTCTCGCTGTCCTTCTGTCCCTTGAGCATATGCCTCGAAGTGATGATCGGCAGCACTGACAAGCCCTTTCACCAACCAGCTGGTTCCCACACGTGAATCGGAGGCTCCAACAAAGGGTTCTCCCGCTTCCTGCCGGGCGCCTTCCACCAATGGATATACTCCTTCTGCCAACTGCCCCTGACCAAGCTGAACCAGCGCATGCAGGACATCCCATTTACCGGATGACACGCATCCCTCCATCATTAATCCAATTGCCTGCCAGCCATTATATGCTGTTCCAGCAGCCACGTTTGTGTCGTCATTTTGGGCATCGGCTTGTGAACTCCCGATTCGTTCTGTCTGTTGATATCGCTCCGACTCCGTACCCGGTTGCGAATGACGATACAGCCACGCAGTCAGTTGATCTTTCCCCTCTATTGGTCTACCTTCAATCCAGTTTAGTCGCTCTATCCAATGGGTAGCTGATACAGAAAGCTCTCCTTTTTTTCGCCGTACCGTGTCCAGCTTAAGGCGTGCCTTGTTCCATTTCCCCTGTTGAATCTGAAGCAAAGCCTCAGCCATGGATAACCTCTCCCGCATCTCCCCGGAAAGGTCTGAAGATATGTCTGGCAACAACTTCACAGCTGTATCATAGCAACGACACTGCTCCAGAATGCCCAATACTTTCTGGATCGCCTCTTCTGAAGTAATTGCAAATCGCTCCTTAATCAGCTCCACCAAGTGTTGCTCTTGACCCGAAACCCGCATGATCCGAAAAATCCGGTACAACGGCGGCAGCAGGCTCGATTTCGCACGGACTGCTTCCACATAAGCATCCACAGCACCTTCAAGATCCGCCCGCCCCTCCAGCAGCCTACCCAAGGTATACCAGGTCTGATAGGTTCCAATTCCTTCTTCTGTATGAAATATGGGTGGCGGCGGTCCCATACGAACTGCTTCACGCAGCGATAGTTCTGCCTTTTCGGTCTCCCCCAGCGCCTCCTCACATACTCCGCGATGATGCAGCAGGTCCGTGTATTCTGGGAAGAGTTCAAGAGCAGCATGGATATGATCCAATGCTTCCTGCCAGCGACTCAAATGCTGGAAACAGCGAATCTCATATTTGAACAACAGATGCGCATAACTTGTCAGGGTTGGATCAATTCCCGCTTTTGCTACGCCAAACGTCTTCAGTGCCTGTTCCGTTTCCCCCATCCGCAGATACTCGACACCCAGGTTATAGTGATGAAATGGCTGCTCCGGCTCTTCCTCCACCGCCTGTTGAAGCAAACGCAAATTCCGGTTCACCTTATCCTTGCGCTCCACAATGGCTGTCTGATACCCGTAATGGTGAATGATCATGTCTGTCACGTGAAAAGCAGCCTGTGGATTCTTCCGACAGATTGCCACCGCAATCTGCTCATGAATCCGACCCTCAAACCGATGCTCCGGCTCGTTCCTGAAGAGGCGCAATACCGGATTTACCGTCACCCCCTGCTGACCTGAACCCGTATAGTTATGGATATTTAAAAACAATCCGTCACATCCGCTGGCTGCCGTCCAGCTTCTGATCTGCTCCCGTGCATTCTCATCCAACGCCTCGTCCGCATCGAGAAAAAGAATCCATTCGCCCGAAGCCCGCTCCAGCCCAGCATTTCGTGCCGCGGCAAAATCGTCGCTCCACACAAACGGCACAACTACTGCCCCATATTCCCTGGCAATGGCAGCACTTCGGTCCGACGAACCGGTATCCACAACAATGATCTCGTCCACCGCCCCGCGGACACTTTCAAGACAATGAGGCAACAGTTCTTCTTCATCCTTCACGATCATGCATAATGAAATGTGCTTGGTCGGCAAGCTGGTTCCTCCTCTCCTTCGCACGGAACACCGTGCGCCAAGGGATACCCTCTGCGGTGCGTAGTTGCTGCTCCAAAACAGTCTGTTGTGCCAAAAGTACCTTGTCAGCGGGTGAGCGAGTTCGTTCCTGTCTGATAACCTCTAGCGCCAACCTCATATAACAGACAGCAGCTCCAGCTCTCGCCTGTCGCTGTTCTGAATCCTTCTCCAATACCTGCTGGAAAAGAATCAATGCCTGATTGTAATGCCCTTTAGCATACACGGCTTCCCCAAGGTAAAAGAGGCTTTCCGCATCCAAATCGCCTTGTGACATACATTGAATGAGCAGATCTGCGGCCGCCATGGTGTATCCCTGGCGGTAAAGAACAGCGGCCAGCCATTGGCTATGAACATCATTTTCGTCGTGTTCAGGATTAGTCGAAGCCATCTTCTCGTACAGCTTCCTGACAAACGCCAGTTGCCCCATCTGCACTGCCCGAGTCAATATGTTCTTACTCAGCTCCGTTGCAACCTGAAGCGTCTGATGAGCTGTTTTCCCATCTCTGTCATCCACGACATGCACCCGTTTTCCCGTATCCAGCAGGTCATTCAGCAGCCTCCAGCCTTCCCTTTCCTGTGGTTCTGCTGCTGCCACCAATGATTCCGGTACAGATAATTCATTTGTCCAAAAGGTCACTGCCAAGTCCGATCGTTGCTCAGGATGGAGGTTCCTAGCCTCACTCAGTTCCTCACTCCACTGATTCTGCACGTACTGCAACGCATCTGATACCCTGTTGTCACATAACATCCAATACAGGTACTCTTCATTTTTTATACGCGTATTTCGGGCATCTCCATGTAGCAAGTTCAATGCCTGCCCATACGCTCCACTGGAAGCAAGTGCATAAACCACATGCGCCAGATCATCCTCGTATGTTATTACGCTCGGATCTGAATCCTCTTCCTTTGAGCGCTCTTTCTTTGAAATCTCTTTCCAGCGTGCGAGTAATGTCTCTGTTATGCTTTCATCCGTCTCTCCGGATTGCTGCAATACATCGGCTAACCCTGTCCATGCAGGAGCATACGTGATCTCGCTCCCCAGAGCCAGGCTGTACAGATGAGCAGACTCCTGCAGAAAGCCTCTTTTCTGTGCAAGCCTTCCCATGGCTGTATAGGCCTTGTAGCTATCGCAACCTATATCCGTTACGTAATATCTTTCCATTCGAGCTGGCTCTCTGTGAACATCTTCAGAGGACTTGCCCTCACATAATTCATCGCTTCCTGGTTTATCTGTTTGTTCAATTGCCTGCTGATGTACGCCTCGAATCTCTGCCTTGTTATTGTCCTTGAGATCAGCTCCATTGAAGCCCTCCCGGCAATCTGTTGCTCTTGCATAAGACTTGTAGGCCCTCTCCTCCAGACCCTGTTGCTCCAAAATCTCTCCATATATCAGATGCAGGTCGGCATACCCTGCATAACGCTGTCTTTCTACCGCCAATAACCCATGAGCCTCGTCATAGCGCCCCATTGCCAGAAGAACCTTGGCATAGTCCCGAACCAGAGTGGAGCGATACGGAGCTTGCAGGGGTGTATGAAGAAAGGATTCAGTAAAGGCTTCTGCTGCCTGTTCGATATTCCCTAGCTGACAGTATGTTACCCCCACATTATAGAGGTGAAAAGGTTGCCCCGGACGATCAGCTAATTCCAGCTGCAAAAGCTTTAGATTACGCAAGGGTTTATGTCCTAGAGCAATCGTGGACGGCAAATAACCATCATGAACCAAACACAGTGGAGCCAAGGGTTCATGCTCAGCGATCCCGTCTTCCTCACGGGTAGAGGAGTCGTTTATTTCCAGAGCGCCTTCTTCTTGTTTTCCATCATCCTTTGCTCCTCCACGAACCAATTGCTCATGGATACGCCCCGCATACCGATATCCTTGGTGGGCGCGAAAAAGACGCACAGGTTGGAAGATGACACTCTCTCCCGTTCCCTCGCCAATTCGGTTCTCTATCGTAATCCGCAGTCTCGAAACGCTCTTATGGACCTTCGGTAGATAATCCAAAAGCTCTTCCAATCCCTGTATGACATACTCATCCGCGTCCAGACACAGAATCCATTCCGTGCTCGCGAGAGGCAAACTTATATTTCTGGCATGTGCAAAATCATCTTCCCAACGGGCGTGAAGCACCGTTGCTCCATAATGTCTGGCGATCTCCGGTGTACGATCTGTTGACCCGGTATCTGTAATGAAGCATTCGCTGCCCATCGGCTTGAAGCTGTCGAGACAGCGGGCCAGATGATGTTCTTCATTTTGCACAATCATATGAATTCCGAGTAACCTGTTCTGCATATGCAGCCACCTCCAATGCAAAAAAAAGTACATGAAGCCCACCAAAGGGACTCCATGTACCTATATGACAACAAACCGGGTTATGTGCCTTGTCCATTGAAGAACACATCAATCGTGCTGGATGCTCCCAGCAGACTGGAGCGGTAGGAAAGACGTGTATATTTGAGAAAACGCTGCGGCACCAGAACATCGACCGAGCCTGGCAAAATCCCGGTCACCGTGTCCACATCATCGTACCAGTTGGTACCGTTGGCACTGATTTCCACGCGGGCATCGACCCGGTTAAGCCCCGGCCCCCTGTTATATACAAAGAAAGAATAAGTGCCGAATACACTCGTCGTGACCGCCGGAAGCGGTGTAAACGTGTTTGCCGTTGGCGTGCTGAGAAGCTGTGATTCCTGAAAGCTTTTTTGCGAGATGGACGTCACGCTGCTGAGTGTACCCGCCGTAATCGTGGCTCCCAATACGCTGGTAATGGTACCATTCAACAAATTGGTCAACGTTCCGGCTGTAATGGTGGCACCAAGTACACTGGTAATCGTACCGTTCAGCAAATTCGTTAACGTTCCCGCTGTCACGGTAGCTCCCAGTACACTAGTGATGGTACCATTTAACAAGTTCGTCAGTGTTCCGGCTGTAATCGTTGCTCCAAGTACACTTGTGATTGTACCGTTCAACAGATTGGTCAGCGTCCCTGCGGTAATCGTCGCTCCAAGCACGCTGGTGATTGTACCTGCCGTGATTGTTGCTCCCAGTACACTGGTGATCGTTCCGGCTGTGATTGTCGCTCCCAGTACACTTGTGATTGTACCATTCAGCAAGTTCGTCAGCGTCCCCGCCGTCACCGTGGCTCCAAGCACACTGGTGATCGTTCCGGCTGTGATCGTCGCTCCCAGTACACTCGTGATTGTACCGTTCAGCAAGTTCGTCAGTGTCCCTGCGGTCACTGTGGCTCCTAGAACGCTATTGATTGTACCCGCCGTAATCGTTGCTCCCAGTACACTAGTAATTGTTCCGGCTGTGATCGTCGCCCCGAGTACACTGGTAATTGTACCGTTCAGCAAGTTCGTCAGTGTTCCCGCGGTCACTGTGGCTCCAAGCACGCTGGTGATCGTTCCGGCTGTGATCGTCGCTCCCAGTACACTGGTAATTGTACCGTTCAGCAAGTTCGTCAGTGTTCCTGCGGTGATTGTAGCTCCAAGCACGCTGGTGATGGTACCATTGAGCAGGTTTGTTAATGTCCCCGCCGTCACGGTTGCCCCGAGCACACTTGTGATCGTTCCGGCAGTAATGGTGGCTCCCAAAACACTGGTGATTGTACCATTCAGCAGGTTTGTTAATGTTCCGGCTGTGATGGTTGCGCCAAGCACGCTGTTAATTGTACCCGCCGTGATCGTTGCTCCGAGGACGCTGGTAATCGTTCCGTTAAGAATATTTGTGATAGTTCCGGCATTAATCGTAACGGTAGTCAGACCTGAGATATTACTGATCGTACCATCCAAAATAATTCCGAGTACGTTCCCGCTTGTATCGGTGTGAACCGGCTGGGCTGCGCCTGTACTATCATGACCAAAAATCAGAGTTCTCAGATTATCCGGATTCGTGTTAAACGTTGTAAAGTTAGGCATATGCCTCGTCCTCCTCCCTGGTCAAATCGGTTGTAGAATTCCACGTTCTTACGGCATACGCTGTGCCTGAAAATAAACATCGAGCCGGGTCGGCTGATCCGGTTCAACCGATTGGATAACCAGCCGGGTATAACGCAGGAATCGCAGCGGCACAAGCGCTTTGGTCTGCCCTCCGGCAATCACTTCCTGGCTGTCCACAGCATAGTCCCTGGCATTAGGGCTGATCTGAATCTGCACAAGAGCCGGATGTTCGCCCCGATTTACAATGCCATATGTGTACATGCTGAGCGATGAGGTGTCTTGAGCCGGAAGAGAATTCATACTACCGTTTGTCTCGGCTCCGACATACGTATGCTCTGTAAAACAGTGAGTAGCACCAGGGAGTGTCGTACGTGAGGAAGTACCCTGCTTGAACCGGGGACGAGTAATCCGGGAACAAGGAGGTTTCAGCAATTTAGCGCGGCAGGAACGACGGGATTGGCGACGGCTGACATATTTAGTTGTTTGGTTCGTTCTCTTCTTGCTACGCTTCGCTGTTCGACTCATATCGATTTCCCCTTAAAAAATGTGCTTACGCATCGTATGCCTGCATGTAAAATACGGGCACGGCATACGCCGTTATTTGAGGATTTACTGTTTGTATCCCAAACCCTTCCCCTTTTTCCCACATACACTGCAAGTACAACCTCTTCACGTCTCTATTTCAAAATTTCATAGAAGCAGCACATTCCAAAAAATTCACTTTGGTTATCTTATTCAGGCAGATTGGAGGTGGATTATATGACCAATTCCAATGTATTCAATCAATCTAACGGTCCCTTATATACTCAACTGACTAATACATTCTCTGCCCCTGGCATTGAGTCCACTCCAGAGGGCGGGGCGGCAGCCGCAGGCAGTTCTTTTGCACTGACTACCAATAATGTCAGTGTAGGTGCTGGACTAAATCTGTTGCTGCAGGTCGTTAATGCAGTGGGCAGTGGGCGTACCTTGTACGTCTCTAGGATCAGCGGAGGCACAACCGCAGCTGCTACACTCATTGTCTATTCCGGCGGAACCATTACAGGTGGTACCACACCTGTGCCAGTCAATACATTGTTGGGCAATACCAATACGAGTGTAATGACAACAAGGCAAAATACCGGCACATTAACGGGAACATTAACAAGCTTGTTAAGCATTCCTCTTACAGCGGGCATGTATATGTTAAACCTGAACGGTTCTATCATCGTCCCTCCAGGACAGACACTATCCATCAGTGCGGGAACAGGCTCCCAAACCGCCTCCATTAATCTTTCCTGGTGGGAATTCTGACATATCATTTAAAAAAGGAGTGTGCACAATGCCGAATGATCACGTGTTCAACCCGCTAAACCGTCCCGTTTATACATCCATTACGAATACGTTTACCTCTCCCGGCATTGTGGCTCCACCTGAGAATAATGCAGGTAGTACTGGCAATCTGTACAATGCAGGCTCAACCAACTCCACAACACTAGGATTGCTGGGGGGCAGTGTTATTGCTACTGTCCAACTGACCAACCCAGCCGGGAGCGGTAAAAATGTATATATATCACGGCTTTCTGGCGGAATCACAGTCGCGCTCAACTTGCTTTCTTCCTTCAGTGGTACCATGACTCTGTCTGCAAATGGAACATTGACATCACCGAGCACACTCACACCGGTAAACAATAATTTATCAAGCAGTAACACGAGCATTGCAACGGTGCGATTCTCCGCTGCCGCTCCCACGGGTACCACAACCTTATTGGCTATGCCCTTGCAGGTAGGTCCCTTTCTATCCAATGAGTTAGGACGTTACGTGGTTCCTCCCGGTCAGTCCATTAACCTGTCGGTGAGTGGCTCACTCTCAGTTGGGGGGCTGATGGCCTCCACCTCCTATTTCTCTTGGTGGGAAGTATGATGTACTGCCCTATTAGATGGAAAGAGCCGCTTACGGATAAGTAACCGTAGCGGCTGTTCATCGTTCGATCTTCTTTTTACCGTAACGATGGCAGTTATGGCTGTCTGACTGGCTTCTGCCCATGTTCACCAGTCGATTCTGCCGGAAGTGGTTGTTCCCCCTTCCATAAGATTCGTTGCAGCAACATGCCGGCCAAACCAATGGCCAGTGTCACCATGCCAATATATTGAAATGTGGGACTGGGCCCCACGCTCCGAATCAAGGCACCTCCAGCAAGTGGAGCAACGACCAGCACGACACTCGAAAGCGAGTTTTGAATACCGAATACACGGCCGACAAAGGCAGGAGGGGTTTCTTTTTGCAGCAAGTAATTCAACGTCACCATGAACAGTCCATTGCCCACTCCGATGCATAAGCCCCAGATGATAATCCAGAACTCGGACGTTTGGGAACTGACCCAGCCAAGCGCAGCAATTCCGGCACCAATCAGCAAAT
Source organism: Paenibacillus sp. 276b (assembly GCF_900107875.1). Lineage (NCBI taxonomy): Bacteria > Bacillati > Bacillota > Bacilli > Caryophanales > Paenibacillaceae > Paenibacillus > Paenibacillus sp. 276b. The sequence continues at coordinate 354,930 of NZ_FNRR01000003.1, forward strand.
ATCCTCCACCCAACCCCCAGCCATACCCTATTCGCGGAAGTCGATTCAATAGTAGAATAATCACAACCGCACCTGCCCCAGCGGATGATCCCAGCCAGCCGATCAGAGCTTCGTTGCCAGGCTTGATCTCCCGAAACAGCGTCGTAAACTGGTAATCGATCATGAGGATCGCCATTAATCCAAAGCAACCAAACAGAATCGTACTCAGAAGGGTGCGGCTGCTCTGGATAAAACGCCAACCCTTCTGCCATTGAATGAATAGAGATTCCGCGGTCTCCCCCGTTTCCAAAGGACCTCCATCCGATGCAGAAGGTTCTGGATCCTCTGTTAGACGCCGTAAAGGCCATAACACGACTCCGGACAACAAACGTGTACAAGCATTGATTAAAATACAGACTTGCGGTGAAAAGACGGCCACAATGACTGCACCCAGCAGCGGTCCCGCTACTTTGGAGCATTGGTTCACAAAACCGTTCAGTGACGATGCTTGAAACAAATGCTCCTCTGCTACCACTTGACGCGTAAGTGCCTGCTGCGCAGGTACATGGAATACCCCCATCATCGCTCGTAAAGCAAGAAGCGGCAGCAGCCAAGCCGCACTTGGCGCGAACAGAATTGCAATCGTTAATAAGACGGTGATCACATCACATATCATCATGATTTTCACCTTATGCAAACGATCAGCCAGTGCACCTGCCACCGAGCCAAGTACGATCCCCGGAACAGCCATACATACCGGAATAAGGGCTATGATCAGAGGATCAGCACCCCAACGATAAGCGACCATTACCTGGATGGCGAGCGCGTCAAACCAATCTCCAAAGGTTGCGAGCGAATAAGCAATAAACATCCGCATGAAGCGGAAGTTGGTCCATAGGCTTTTGGATGAACCATTGGACGAAATGGATGATGGATTGGGTTCATTTGAAATGACGTTCATACGTATACTTCCTCCCCTGATTACAGCCTTGTTGCTGGCTTATATGTTCCTTGGCTGTAATCATAAGGGTGTTATATCAGAGGAAGATCAGAGGATGGAGCAAACGGGGATAAAAATGTGCGGATTTCATCCACAATTTGTTGTCCATAAATAGGCACGCCGTAACTTTTGGAGATATCCGCATAAATTTGATGGTATTTAGTGCGAAGTCGCCCCTCTATCCGGTGGTGTGCCATGAACAACAATATTTGGTAAGCCGAATTGAGATATAGCGGTGCGTTCAATGTCATTTTCAATACGTCCAGACCATCGTCCATTCTAGGCTCTGCCTCTCGGATTCTCCCTTGTCTAAGCAACCATAGGCCTTCCATAACTTGAAAGCGTCCGATTTCCCGCAAGTATGGCGCATCTTTCAACCCGGAACGCAGAGCAGACATCTGATCCTCTACCGCTTCGCCGCTGCCACCCCACAGTTCCACATACAACGCTGAGAGCTTTACCGGAAGTCTGAAATGAACCAGTTCATCTTTCTCCATCACGTGATACGTTTCAATGAGTCGAGCCTTGGCTCGTTCATACTGGCCCACCTCTGCGTAGACTTCAACAATGTTCAGAATACGAAGTTCACGAAGCTGATCGGCAGACAAAGCGGATGATTTCAGAGCCTTTTCGTACAAGGGCAGACTCTCCGATGGTTCAATTAGGGTATGTGTAAAAATTAGCAGCCAATACAAACGTTCCTCGAAGGGAATTTCCGTCGTTGTAATCAACCATTCCAGATCTCCCTGAATAAAGTGAATATACAACTGATAAAATGGATCAATCTCAATGCCCAGTGCTTCTTGCTGATCCAGCAGCGTGAGCATCGATTTGCCCTGCCCATACAGATGATATTTGCGGAACAATCCATGAATCACTTCTCGCATCTCCTGATCTTGGGCGGAAGGGTTAGAGGGCAATATTGCCATATTCGATCGGATGATAAGTCGGTAACCATAACCACGCACGGTCTCCAGTGCAATTTCTTCCCAACGTTTCAGTTTCTTGCGCAGTCGATACACATGGTCGTCCACGGTGCGTTCAACCGGATATTCCAAGGGCCATACCCGATCCAGCAGTTGGCTGCGAGTAAAGGCTTTTTCCTTGTTCTCATACAAAAAATACAGCAGTGCAAATTCCTTCGCCAGCAGGCGGATGGAATCGGTACGCTGGATTACCGTGTATGTTCCTTCATCGAATTGTAACAACATGCTTGGCCCTCCTATGTATGCTTACTACTTGTGATCCTTATTCTGTTCAACATACCACAAAAACCCTTTGCGAGAACGCAAAAGGTTTTTGTAATGAGATGTACTGGCTCTCTTCGGTAATCGCAAGGTGCTCCCTGGATTTAACCCAGCACCACGCGATCGTCGGCCATTTTTTTACCGCTGATACGTTCAAACTCACCCAATAACTCAGGTACGGTCAGCGTGCGCTTACGCTCTTCACTAACGTCCAAAATAATTCGGCCTTTGTCCATCATAATTAGACGATTGCCCAAACGTATGGCCTGCTCCATATTGTGTGTGACCATCAACGTTGTAAGTCTCATCTCACGTACAAGCGTCTCTGTCAGCTCTGTGATCAGCTCCGCACGAGAAGGATCAAGCGCAGCCGTATGCTCGTCCAGCAGCAAAATTTGTGGCTGGGTGAATGTTGCCATGAGCAGGCTGAGCGCCTGGCGTTCACCGCCAGACAGAAGGCCCACTTTGGCATTGGGGCGTTTGTCGAGTCCAATGCCGAGTTTCTCCAACTGGGCGTTGAAAATCTCCCGTCTTGCACGGGTCACTCCAAAGCCCAGTCCACGGCCCTTGCCACGTTTGTACGCCATCGCCATATTCTCCTCAATGGACATATGCGGTGCTGTACCCGCCATCGGGTCCTGAAACACACGGCCAATCCAACTGCTGCGTTTATGCTCAGGCAGGCTTTTGATGGAACGATCATTGATCAGCACATCGCCCATATCTGGCTTCATGACGCCTGAGATAATGTTCATCAACGTTGATTTTCCCGCGCCATTACTGCCAATCACGGTCACGAAGTCTCCCGGATTCATGGTCAGATTTACACCAACCAGTGCGGTCTTCTCGTCGGTCGTTCCCGGATTAAACAGTTTGGTCACTTGTGTAATCTCAAGCATAATCACATGCCTCCCTTCGCCTGTTGGCTCGACGAGCCCATAAGCTCTTCGGTTCGTTTGCGAGCCAGGCTTTTCTGCTTCATGGAGCGCTGCATGGTTGGGAAAACAAGTGCGATAATAACGATCACCGCGGTGATTAGCTTCAGATCGGATGTGTCGAACCATTCGACCTGGAGTGCGATCGCGACCACAATCCGGTAAATAATTGAACCGACAACTGCCGCAAGAGTGGCCCAGAATATGGTTCTTGCACCCAGAATCGCTTCCCCGATAATAACGGAGGCCAGTCCAATAACGATCATCCCAATTCCCATCGTAATGTCTGCAAAACCAGATTGCTGTGCAATAAATGCTCCAGACAGCGCAACAAGTCCGTTGGACAGACTGACACCAACAATGGTGGTCACATCCGTATTCGCGCCGAAGCTGCGAATCATGCGTTTGTTGTCACCTGTGGCGCGCAGTGCCAGTCCGATATCTGTTTTCATAAACAGATCCAGCATGATTTTGAATACCAGCACAACTACGATAATGATAACCATGACATGCTCACCCGAGAAGGGGTTATCCATGCCCATAATGGATTTGTTCGGTGCGCCGAGAATACGCATATTAATTGAATACAGAGCAATCATCATCAGAATACCGGATAACAGCCCGTTAATTTTGCCTTTGGTGTGCAGCAGACCTGTACAGGCGCCAGCCACCATTCCTCCAGCCATTGCTGCCAAGCAAGCGAGCCAAGGAGAGAAGTCGTTGGATATCATGACCGCCGCGATTGCGCCTCCAGTTGTAAAACTTCCGTCTACGGTGAGATCGGGGAAGTCCAGTATGCGGAATGTAATATATACACCCAATGCCATCAGTGCATACAACAATCCAAGCTCGATTGCCCCTTCAATTGAACCCCAAGTCAAATTCACATTGCTTCCTCCCTGTCTATCGAAAAGAATGAGGCGAACCCGCCTGCACGTCCGCCTCGCATCCGTACTGCCGGAGGATCTCCGGTCAGATTATTGAATAATGTTGTTATCCTGGTCCTTCACTTCTGCCTTCATCTCATCGGTAACAGTGATGCCTTGAGCTTCAGCCGCTTTCAGGTTCAGAATCAGATCCAGCTTGTCCGGCACGGTGACTTTCATGTCGCCCGGTTTCGACCCATTTTTCAAAATGTCCGCAGCCATTTCACCCACTTGGTATCCGTGATCGTAGTATTTGAAGCCAACGGTTGCGAAAGCCCCTTTTTCCACGGTATCCCGGTCACTGGAGAAGAATGGAATTTTATTTTTGTTCGCGGTCTGGATGATTGTATCCACTGCGCTAACTACCGAGTTATCCAGTGTGATATAGAAGGCATCCACTTTGCCAACCAGAGAATCGGTTGCCTGTTTTACTTCGGATGTGTTCGTAACTGGTGCTTTGACCAGCTTGATATTATGTGTTGCCAGCGCTTTTTCCGCATTGTTCGCCATCACCACCGCATTCGGTTCGCCCTCGTTAATAACCAGACCTACCGTCTTCACATCCGGTAAATATTTGGCGATAAAATCAGCCAATTGCACGATCGCCTCCGGGTTCGTATCCGATGCACCTGTTACGTTACCACCTGGCTTGTCCATGTCACTCACCAGTTTGGCACCCAGCGGGTCCGTCACTGCCGCGAACAGCAATGGCTTGTCCTTCACTTGTTGAGCCAGGGCCAGTGCGGATGGCGTTGCAATCCCAAGGACCAGATCATTTTTGGAATCCCCGGCAATCTTCTGGGCAATGGACAGGTTGTTCGTTGAATCGCCTTGCGCGTTATTGTAGTCAATCGTCAAGTTCTTGTTCTCTTCAAGACCAGCATCCTTCAGCGCTGCAATAAATCCTTCACGTGTGGCATCCAACGATGGATGCTCGACGATTTGTGAGATCGCAATGCGATATGATTTTTCTGCCGTACCTTCGCCTGTTGTGCTGCCTGATCCCTCGGTCGTTGTGCTACCGCCGCTGTTATTTCCGCAACCTGCCGCTACGATCATAGATGCAACCATCATCAGAGACATTAACCATTTCTTTTTCATGTGTGAGAACCCCTCTCCATCTTCTAAAATGTTGATGCCCTCATCGTTATCCAAGTGACACGATAGGGCGGGACAAAACGAACGCTTCAACGCATTGTTGCTTTGACCGACAAAAGCAGACAAATATAGACTTTTCTCATGCGACTGAAGTCCATGACTCGTGTTGGTATTTTATTGTTTCCCTAATATTAAGGTGCGACCTGTTTCCCGTCAATGGTTGAACCGCTTCCAATTTGCATTCATTGCAGATACGTGAGAGAAAACATTACATAAAACAAAAAAAGGCCTCTGCAATTTTGCAATAAGGCCTCTGCTAAGAAAGGATATACAACTGGGTGAAGAGAAAATACACATCATTCTTTTTCTTTTTTCAATTCTTCTAGTTCAGATAATGTTAGCCCGGTAGCTTTGATAATGGTATCTTGATCAAGCCCCACAGCGAGCATATTGATTGCGATTTTACGTTTACTCTCTGCTTCTCCTTCTTTGATGCCTTCTTCGATTCCTTTTTGGATGCCTTCCTCCAAGCCTTTCTTGAGACCTTCTTCTCGTGCGCCCTCAATCATGGAAACTTCATCCCATAGAAATTTCTGACGGTCGATATATTGTTGACGTGCTTGCTCATCCTGGCTCAGAAACTCCAATACACTCATGGCTTTTTTCAACGCCGGTTCCGGTTCGTGCATCAATAACTCCTCCCAGCTAGACTTGGTTATCCCCTTTAAAAATAATAGCCATCGCACTAATCCATCATTCATCATAATGTTGTTGTCTTTTAACTTCGAAATTTCGCCTAAAATGAATCTCTATATCATCTGTCAGGGATATATCTGTATGATCTTCTCTTAAATGAAATACGTTGTGATAATGATCATTAGCGAGCATATTGAAATTAACAATGTTAATCGCTACGCATTTTTTTGAGCTGGATGTAAATTTAATAATAACACGCATCTAATACTTAATATAACGTTTTTACGTCATTTTCCAAACAAAAAAAGAGACTGCTCCGAGTGAACGAAACAATCTCCATACATGCTAATTCCCAGCCGCCTCGCGAATCTGGTACGTGCATTTTTTGCCACCGTCTGCATAACATTCGGTGCGCTCCACATCAGCCTGCAGCAATGAACGGAACAGTTCCAGTTCACATCGGCAAGCCTGTTTATAGACACTGGCTACCTGCACAATAGGGCAGTTCAGCTCGGTAAGCACATAGGTGCCATCCTCTTCCTTGGAGGCATCGGCCATATATCCGTTTGCATTCTGAATGCGCGCGAGTTCCTCGACACGTCCGGCCAGATCCTGACCTTGCATCTGTGGCTGTCCGCTGCGAAGCAGCTTGTCCCGGCGGCTCTCGAACAATGCATCCACGACACCGCTGCCCGCTGAATCCGACAGTTCCTCCAGCAGTTCCAGGGTCAGTGATGAATATGATTTTGGGAAAAAGCTATCCCCGCGTACCGTCAGATGGTATACGGCGGAGGGACGTCCAGCTGTAGCTCTGGCTTCCCGAACTTCAATCCATCCCTCCTGCTCCAGTGCCGTGAGGTGACGGCGAATCGCCATGCCGGTCAGACCAAGCTCAGCTGTCATTTCCCTTGCGGTCATTGTGCCTTGCTGCTTCAGCATGAACAAAATCCGTTCACGCGTCGTTCGTTCCTCTTCGCGCTTCACGATCAGCACCTGCTCTCCCTGCTTATGCGGTTACCGGTGCTGCCTCCCGGCAGGCATCCGAGCAAAAGCGGTTATGCGTCTCTTCGCAATCCTCACAGCTTACATGCTGGAGGTTGCAGGTTGGACAGTTAATATAACGGTCATGCGTCGTTCCACAGTGATAACAGCTGGCAATCACGATATCTTCATCCGTCCGGTTAATCGGCACGGAAATACGCTCGTCAAAAACATAACATTTCCCATCAAACAAACGACCTTGTACCTCATCATCCTTGCCATAGGTCACGATTCCGCCATCAAGTTGTGCCACGTCCTGAAAACCTTCCTTAATCATGAACCCGGTCAGCTTTTCACAACGAATACCGCCAGTACAGTAAGTAATGATCTTTTTGTCCTTCATGTCGCCCAGGTTATCCCGAATCCATTCCGGAAACTCGCGGAACGACTCCACGTCCGGACGAATCGCACCTCGAAAATGACCAATCTCGTACTCGTAGTCATTGCGGCCATCAATTACAATGACATCCTCCTGTTGAAGATGCTCGTAAAATTCTTTCGGGGACAACCGTTTACCGCTAATTTCGTTCGGGTCCAAGTCTTCGTCCACACGAAATGTAACCAGCTCAGCTTTGTGACGAACAAATATTTTTTTGAACGCATGCTCTTCGACATCATCAATCTTGAATACCATATCGCTGAACAGCGGGTTGGCATGCATATCCTTCATGTACTGCTCGGTTTGCTCTGGTGTACCGGATACGGTACCGTTAATGCCTTCCGAGGCAATTAGAATACGTCCTTTTACACCCAGGTCCTTACAGTATTGCAGATGCTCTTGCGTAAACGTTTCAGGGTCTTCAATCTTCACGAACTTATAATATAAAAGCACGCGGTACGCGCTGTTACACATGTGTATCACCTGTTCCTATTCCATGTTGTTATTGGCCGGATCATCCGACAAGACTACAACGTTGCAACCTTGCTTATGAAAAAGAAAAGAAACAGCCGTCCGAAACAATGTCTCGAACTGCTGCTTTGAACATTCGACTTTTATTCCTGCATTCTAGTTTATCGGAAGCGGAATAGCTTAGTCAATATAAATGTATAGAAAGGAATGTAAGTTATGGAATACATTTTTCGCTGCTTGTCTCAATCGAACGATTAAGAATACTGAATGGCATTGGCGATCAGCATAAATACAATACCCATAGCGATCCACATGACCATCAGCGGCCAGAAGAATCTAACCCATTTCTGATACGGAATGCCGGATACCGCGAGACTGCCCATTAAGGCTGAAGACGTTGGCAGAATCATGTTGGTGAATCCGTCTCCGAACTGGAACGCCAGTACGGCTGTCTGACGGGTAACTCCGAGCAGATCCGATAATGGAACCATAATCGGCATCGTAGTCACGGCCATACCTGTACCCGACGTGATGAACACGTTCATGATATTTTGGAAGAAATACATACCCAATACCTGCACGGAGGACGGCAATTCGCCAACCGCTGTAGACATTCCGTATACTACGGAGTCAATCACGTTACCCTGATCGAGGACAACCATGATACCTCTTGCCAGACCGATGATAAAGGCACCATAAGCGATGCCACTTGCACCTTTGACGAATTCACTTGCAATTCGACTAGGACCGAACCCGGAGACAAGACCCGCGATCACGCCCATGCTCAGGAAGAGAGCCGCCAGTTCTTCCATCCACCAGCCTTCTTTCGATACACCCCAGATTAACAGGGCAAAGCCAGCTACAATTGTAATGATAGTCAGAATATGTGTGATGCGAATCGTTGGCAGTTTGTTCAGGTCCACCGCAGGTGTATCTGCTGCCTGCTCCTGCTCCAGCTCATGCACCAAACCACGTGTTGGATCAGACTTCACTCTGGACGCGTATCGCATAATATAGATACTTGTCACGGAGATGAGACACACCAGAATAATCGCACGAAGCCACATCCCTGAGAAAATTGGAACTTCTGCAATGGCCTGAGCCAGTCCTACGTTGAACGGATTGAGCAGTCCGGCAGTGAAACCACACGAGGCCCCCAGCGAGATCATCGCCGTACCAGTTAGAGCGTCATACCCCAGCGCACGCGCAATGGCAATCCCGATCGGTACAAAGACCATAACCTCTGTGGACATGCCCATCGTGAATCCACCAACTGAGAACAAGGTGATGAATACCGGAATGACCCATAATCCCTTGTTGGCGAACGAACGGGCTACCCTACCTGTAAGGGCTTCAATCGTTCCCGTACTCGTAATGATCTGAAATGCTCCGCCGATGATGAAAATAAAGAATACAACGTCCGCGGAGTCAACCAGTCCGCGAACGATGGACTTGGGAATATCCCATAATCCCGTTGGATTGGACTCTACATGATGGTATGAACCCGGAACGAGCAAGGATTTGCCTGTCTCCTCATCCTTAACCCGATCAAATTCCCCTGCTGGAATAATGTAGGTTAGCACGGTAGCTACCAGCACCAGAATAAACAAGATGACGAAGGTGTGAGGCATCTTAAACCATTTGCGCCGTTGTTGTGGTTGTTTTGTTATGTTTTCCAATTCATCATCCCTCGTCCTTCTGTTGTTTCCATGCTTTAAATTCATCACGTACCTGCTGCAATGCTGCCTTGTCTGCGTACAAATCGAACGCCGTCAGTGCAAGTGCCTTCGCCGCACGGTTTAGCTCAATCATGCCTTCCTCTGCTCCGGCAAGCCGGGCAAATTCAGGTGTGTGTGTTGTCGCATCTCCTAACCGAATATACGGATGGATTGCGGCTGTAATCTGGCTTACGTTACCGATATCCGATGAACCAACACCACCTGTTTGCGGTGGATCATGCACTTCAATACCCATATCCTCCAGGTTCTGCTGGAACAGACCCGCCAGAGTCTTGTTGTTATTCCGCTCGGCATAGATCAGGCCTTCCGTAATATCTACCGTAGCCCCAACACCTTCCGCAGCATGGCGCACGACGCGATATACTTTGTCCATGACGATTTTCAGCTCTTCGACTGTCTTCGCCCGAATGATATATACGGCTTCAGCCAGCTCAGGCACCACGTTGGGCGCATCTCCACCCTTGGTGATAATCCCGTTCACCCTAACGTCATCCTTCAAATAAGGACGCAGTGAGTTTATACCCGCGTACGCGTTGACCAAGGCATCCAGTGCACTAATACCTTTCTCAGGAGATGAGGCAGCATGTGCCTGTTTGCCGTGGAACGTAAAGGTTGCGTCCACACAGGCCAGCGCACCTCTCAGTACCATCGTTTTTTGCTGCGGGTGACACATCATGACGGCATCAATCTCATTGAATACGCCATCGTTCACCATAATGATTTTTCCGCCGCCCTCTTCTTCAGCCGGTGTGCCAAGAATGACGATCCGTCCCGGAAGATCAGGGCAAGATTCCTTGAGCGCCAGTGCTGCACCTACAGCAGAGGTTCCGATCAGATTGTGTCCGCAGGCGTGTCCGATGCGGGGCAGCGCATCATATTCAGCGAGCAGTGCAATCGTGGGTCCACCTGGCTGGCCTTCCCATACAGCACGGAACGAGGTGTCGAGGCCTGAAATGCCTTTTTCCACCTGAAATCCGGCCGCTTCCAGCGGTTCGGTTAACCATTGTTGTGCTTGGACTTCCTGAAAGCTAAGTTCAGGGTTAGCGTGAATGCGCAGGGATAATTCCCGCAAGTCGGGGTCCAACCGATCTACGGTTTCTTTGATTTTTTGCTTCATATGAGCTGGGTCAGGATACATATTGTTTTGCCGCCTTTCTCCAAATACAGCATTTCTATATTCAATTCAATCGAATAAATATACAATCAGATTGGATATATTGTATGTGTGACCAAGCCAGAAGTAAATTCAAAAAAATTAAGGAATAGCCCATAAAAAATTTTATGGACTCGCTAGACAATAACATATGGATATCATTAGATGTCAGTATATTACTGGTTATTTTTCATATTAGCCAAGACGGCATCGGTATATATTTTAATCTTATGTACATCCTTCGAATGGGTACTCCCTATAAAAATGACACTGCCAAATAGCAATAAAATTCCTTATTTGATAATAAAATATCGGATAATTATGCATAAAGAAATGCATCTATTCCGCTATGTCTGTATCTAGCTTCCGTCCACAACATGCTGTGTTCCAGCCGTTTTCATCAAGTCAATAAAGCGACCCACCGTTGCCTGCTGCAGCACACTTTCCTTATACACTAACCACGTATTACGCCGCAATCCCTGTCCATTCTGTCGAATCAATTCCTGCTTGAGAAGGCCATCCGAATCAGACACGAAAATACCCGGAATAATGGCATAGCCAAGCCCATAACGCACCATTTCCTTACATGTCTCATAGCTGTCCACACGCATCGTTACGGTTGGTGAACATTCATAGCGCTCATACCACCAGGCCGCTACTCCCTCTCGGAAAGGACTCACAGGAGTTCCACCCGTTTTCGTCAAGGGCTCCTGAAATGCAATTTGCGGAAGCTCGGGAAGTTCATCCAGGTTGATGGGTTCACGGGATACAATGCAGACCGGTTCATCGTGCAGCAGATGTTTCCCCTCATACCATGGATGCTCCCCCCGTATGACACCCACTTGAATTTCATCCCGCATCAACAGTTCCATAACCTCCACACTCAGAGCACAGGTCACAGCAAACTGAACCTCCGGGTACAGCTCCTTGAACTGCTTTAACAAGGGAGGAAGCTTGTACAACGAATAATGATTGGCAATCCCGAGACGCAGCGTTCCCTTAACCTCATTCCGAATGTTCGACAGCTGCTCCTTGACCTGATTAAGCTCATTGAGCATTTTACGGGCATAAATCGCGAGATGCTCTCCTTCGGGAGTAAATCTTGCGCCTTTTAACGTTTTATCGATAAGTGGCACGCCAAATTCCTTCTCCAATTGCTGCAAACGGTATGTCAAAGCCGGCTGGGTCATAAACATGCGCTCCGCAGCCTTGGTCAGACTACTTTCTTCGGAAACGCTCAGCAGCAGACGGCAGTCCTTTTCATCCATGATCATGTTCCCCCTTTACTTCTCGTCTCTTCAGTATAACCCAGAAAACCAGCGTTAAAGGTACAGAAAAAGCCCAACTCGATATGAGTCAGGCCCGCTCTGCTAATTTACTTCTTCTTCGATGATGATTTACTGCGAGATCGTAATGACCGAGGTGACAAAGTGGTATGATTCATTTTCCTGCACTGCCTGTGACAGCAAAATTCGGTTGCCTTCTGGACTCCAGCTCAGTGGATCAGATGCGTTATCCATTTCGGCCGAGATCTGGAACTGCTCCGCCGATTCCGTATTAGAGACGAACAGCCCTTTTTCATCATCACTTTCCGAATTGATTGTGTAGGCGATTTTGGAATCGTCACCAGACCAGCTCGTGCCGAAGATCTGCGTGCCTCTGGCAAGCGTGGCTTTTTCATTCCCTTCCAGATCGGTTAGCACCAGCGCCCGTTTGGTGTCGGCTGTTTTTTTCACAATCGCCAGTCTTGATCCATCGTTGGACGGGATTACCCTCTCTACACTTTTCAACACCTGCTTCACTTCACCGGTCTTCGTATCGTAGCTATTCAACTGTCCGTCCGTGCCTGTGATGTAGTAAATCACATTACCCGAAACGCTGACACTGCTTACATTGAAGTTTCCCGTCTTGACCAGCGCTTTGGTCGTTCCATCCACACTAGCTGATATGATATCCCCATTCATGTTTGGAAAAACAACATGCTCCTTATCCAGCCATGCTCCTTCAAAGACAAATCCATCGTCATTGCCTGCAGGAACCACTTCCCCGTTGTGCAGGTTCAGAATGAAGCCTTTGCCTGTCGATTCCTCTGGTTCTCTGTAGAAAATATACTGACTATCCGGGGACACGAGTGGTGAGCCCAGATTCACTTCACTTTCCTTCACGGGTGTATCTGTGCCCTTCGTAAGATCGTACATGTATAAGTTATGCGGGTAACGTTTCTCACCCTCAACAGTGACAGGCTTCATGGACTCGTTTACTTTATCCGACAAAATCCAGTCATTGCTTAGCCACGCTACCCCGCGCATATTCGACAGTTTATCGATTTTCTCCAGTTTAAAGCTCTGGTATACCGATGTATTTGTATTGTCCTTCACCGTAATATCCGTGCCGGATTTCCCGTTCTGTGTATTATCCCCTGGTTTCGTTGTTCCCCCGCATGCTGTTGCCGATAATAGGACAATTGCCCCGAGCGTGCCCATAGCCGCCTGCTTCCAATTCATCATGGTCCCTCCTGAGTGCTTTCTATAGACCAAGCATACACATCGCATACTTCCAAAGTTATTCAGACTTGTTTCCAACTTGTAAACTTGAATGGGCCAGAGGGAAAACCAGCTGGAACGTCGTTCCTTCCCCATGCTTCGGATCGCTCGGCAACAATGTGATTGTGCCGCCCTGCTTCTCTACAAATTGCTTGACGAGTGATAGTCCCAGCCCGGTTCCCCCGGTTTTTCTGGCCCTGTCTTTGTTGATGGTGTAAAAGGGTTCAAAGATTTTCTCGCTCGCCTCGTCCGGAATGGGCGTACCCGAGTTGAAGATGCAAATCACCGCTTGTCGCTCCTGCATTCGCAGTTCATTGCTTACCCGGATGACACCTCCCGGCACATTATATTTGATCGCATTATCTAACAGATTGATGAAAATATGCATCAGGCTCTCCCGATCGCTGCGGATCACCGCAGGCAGTAACGCCAGCTCCATGTTCAGTGCAAACTTCTCGGCTTTGCCCCGCATCCGGCCACAGGCATCCTCCAGTAGAGCACGAACCTCCACGTCTTCCGCTTGATTCTCAAAATCATATTTCTCCAAGGCTGATAAATGTAATACCTTCTCAACCATCTCGTACAACCGCTCCGTTTCCTTGCCAATATTGCTCGTGGCATCATCCAGCAATTGCGGATCATCCTTATACATGTCCAGCAGCTCCACATATGCCTTAATCGACGTAAGTGGTGTCTTGAACTCATGGCTAATGTTACCGATATATTGTTTCTGCTGCTGCTCCAGAGCCTGAAGCTTCTCGATAGCGAGCTGAAGCTTCTGCTGTTCCGCATGCATGGCTTCAATATTTTGCTGAATCGATGTGCTCATATAATAAATGCCCTGTCCCAGTTCGCCCAATTCATCCTTGCGACTCACTGGTGATTTGGTAATATAATGCCCTTCACGAATGGAATCGGCAGACTTCTTCAATCGGGTTATAGCAACAGCAAAACGATTGTAGAAGAGATATCCCAGAATGAAGCTTAACCCAACAACCGCAATCCCAGCCCACATAAACAACTGAAGGATACGGGCATAGAATTCATGATAGCTCTGAACCGGATACTGCATGCGCACAGCACCCATCTGTCCATCCGGTCCGTCCAGCGGTGCTACATATAGCAGGGTATCCCCCTGTTCGTGATAAGCAATTTTATTTTGCAGCGCATAGTTCAGCGTCGCTGTGATATCTGCACTTTCCTCAGACATGATTGATGAACCAACCTGCTGTCCCTTCATATCATAAAGCGCGATGGGCAGACCTGTGGAGCTTGCAAGCTCTTGAGCCAACTTGCGGCCATTTTGCTGTAAAAAAACCTCCTGCTCCAGACGAACGGACTCGGTATAGTAAGACTGCCGCACATTCAGATTCACCAGACGGGTCTGCTGGGACAGAATGGTCTCGATCTGCGTCTGCTGGTTGCGCTCAATACCTCGCAATACCAGCGAGCTGAGCACAACGACGGTCAGGATTAGCAATGCAGCTAGAAAAACGCTGAACTTCAGCTTGATGCTGATTCTCATACCGAGCCGCCCGGTTCAGGGGCTGATGCCTTATAGCCGATTCCGTATACCGTCTGCAATTTTTGCTGGTCGGTATCGCCGATCTTTTTGCGCAGCCGCTGAATATGAATATCCACCGTGCGTGTGCCCCCGGCATATTCCATGCCCCACACCCGGTCCAGCAGATCATCCCGCGTGTATACACGCTCGGGGTTGGACATCAGAATGGTCAACAAGTCGAACTCTTTTGGCGTCAAATCCAGCTTCTCCTCATTCACCGTCACGGTGCGGTGAGCGATATGGATGCGCAGTGTTCCATTGACGATAACCTGATTCTTCTGGTCGTCAGGGGACGGGCTGCTTTTCTCCACACGGCGCATCAATGCCTTTACCCGGGCGAGCAACTCGCGGATCTCAAACGGTTTAGTCATATAATCATCCGCGCCCATTTCCAGGCCTACGATCTTATCCACGATATCATTTTTGACAGTCAGCAAAATAATGCCGATATCCTCTCGATCCTCCAGCCTGCGGCATACGCCGTATCCGTCCAGCTTGGGCATCATCACATCCAGAATCATGACCTGCGGATGGAATGACGCCACCTTGACCAGCGCTTCTTCGCCGTCATTTGCTGTCTCTACTTCATATCCTTCGCGCCGCAGCGCGTAAGCAATGGCACTGACAATGCTTGACTCGTCATCCACGACCAATACTTTTTTATTCATCGAAATCATCCTCTATATGTGTCATGAGTTATCGTATTCTTTGGATCTATGTTAACAAGGTATGGCCTGATTAGCTATGGAGGACTTTTCGATTTGTGAGAAACTCCAGAAACGTCTGTATCCTCTCAGCTTCGACTTCGCTCCACTTTTTTTATACCCCAAACACAACAAAAAGAGCCAACCCGTAATTGGATTAGCCCTGTAAAGTGTAATTTCAGTTTCATATCACTGCTTAGGCAGCAGTTTTTTGATTTCCTCTGCAGAGAGTCCGGAGGCTTTCACCACAGCTGACATATCTACGCCAAGTGCAAGAAGCTCGCGAGCCATTTCCACTTTACCTTCTACTCTACCTTCTACTTTCCCTTTGGCTTCACCCTCAGCACGTGCACCTTCAATCATCGACTTTTCATCGCTTAGTGCTTTCATCCGTGCATCATAAGCCATTCTCGTAGCTGCATCCTGACTCAGAAATTCCAGCGTGTCCATCGCCTTTTTTAGCATCGGTTCATTCATCGCCAGCACCTCCCAGTTTGATGGATCAATCCCTTTTAAGAATAAAAGCCAGTTCACCAGTCCACCCTTATCCATAGGGACAGGGTGTTGATCCAGTTTGGTCAATTCCATCACATGAATTTCTATATCATCTGTCAAACCAATACCTGTATGATCTTCGCGTAAATGAAAAACATTGTGATATCGTTCATTGTCCAGACATGAGTAATTTAAAATATTGATCGTCACACATTTTTTCAAAAGATTATAGTTTTCGCCCTTCTTGATCTGGTGAGAGTACATTTCACTCCAGTAGAACAGCGTCCTTTTTTCCATATTATACGGATTAAACAGCTGCATCTCAATGTTGATTAACTTACCCTCCACCGTACGCGCTTTGATATCTAAAATGGATTGTTTATCTTCCGGACTATCTTTGTCCGTAAACGTGTTAATAAGTGTAATCTCCGTAAGAGGCGACTCACCGGTTTCAATAAACGTGCTGTTAAGGAAAGCTAACAAAACATCTTTACTTTGCTCACTTCCAAAAATACGTTTGAATACAAAATCAACTCGAGGATCGAGCAAATCCGTCATCCTGCATCAGCTCCATTCTTACCCAGGATTATATCATAATTCCCATACTTTCTTCAGCTTAACGTTGGACCTGCATTCACATCTGATCACTCTTCAAAAGACAAATTCATTGGCTCGTCCGACATCTCATACTCTGTCTCCATATGAGTCAATGGTGTATTCGGATCAACCTCTTCGAAACGGAAACTATCCACCCAAACTTTTCCTTTGCCGTTCAAAATAACCCCGAATGAGATGACCGCATTGCCCTGCGGAACACCTGATGATAATGATAGGGTGACAGGAGAGCTTCAGATGCCACTTCTTCAAGCCCAATATCCTCGTACAGATTCGTTTCAATAAAGTAGAGACTTTGCTGAATCAATTCACTGTATGAATTCAAATAAAGTACAGCCCCTTTCCATATCCTTACTACACGTGAGGCTGCACATCTCGCTTTTGATCATTTTTGCTAACCTGTTCTGGAGACAACCTCCGATACAAACCGCACCCATGATCTGAACCTCTCCAAGGCAACAACGTAATAACGCACAAATTAACGAAAAAAGAGCCCATCATCAGGAGAAATGCTCCATCCCATGATTGGCTCTTCTTTAATAAGACTAACGGCTCCAAGTGCGGCGCCTTTTTATTTCTGTACCCCGCTCAAATCGAAATTATTTTCCAAACCATCATCATACTGCCGGCACCGGCTGGGCTCCAACTTCCTCCTCATGATCCAACAGATCATGTTTCTCCCAAGCCCGGCTCTTCCAGCGGAAATACATAATGACAGCGCGTGTCCACTCGTCTGCGGCAATCGCAAGCCATACACCGGCGAGCCCCATGTGAAGCTTGAACACAAGCAGGTAGCCTAGCGGCAGGCTCATGCAGACCATAGAGATCAGTCCCATGTATACCGGGAACTTCGCATCACCTGCGGCACGAAGGGAACCAATAATCACAATGTTGCAGGTTCGCCCGGTTTCCAGCAGAAGACTTAGCAGGATGACCTGTGCCCCTAGCTTGATGATTTCCGGATTATCCGTGAACACACTCATCAGCGGAACACGGAAGAGAATAATAATTACATCGATCACAACCGTTGCGAGCAGCGCCCATTTTACACTGTCGAATACGCGTTTGTATGCATCGTTCTTGCGCCGTGCACCGACCAGTCGGCCAACAATAATGGAAGTTCCCATTCCGATCGCCATGCTGAATAGATAGATGTAGCTTGAAATGTTACCCGCATATTGCCGGGTTGCCATCGCTTCAGCACCCAGATAGGTTACGTACAGTGTGAAGACGAGCTGGCAGGACTGATATACAACGGATTCCAGTGCAGAGGGGATACCAATTCGCAAGATTTTGCTGATAAATTTCTTCGAAAGGTTGATGTAATAGCTAAACTCTACCCTTACATCCATAACCCGATAGAGCAACCAGAAGAAAATAATCAAACAGATCAGACGGCTTCCGACCGTTGAGATCGCTGCCCCTTCTACACCAAGCTTCGGCATGCCGAAATGGCCAAAAATAAGGGCGTAGTTACCAACGACGTGAATCACGTTCATCAGAACGGAAACATACATCGTCTCTTTGGTGTAACCATGCGTACGAATCGTCGCGGCCAGCGCGTTAATCAGCGCCTGAAGGAAGATCCCGCCTCCGACAATACTTATATAAGAACGGGCAAAATCGTATATTTCACCTTGGATATGAAGCAGTGTAAGCAGATGTCCTCCTAACAGAAGGAAGCTTCCGCTCAGGATCAGTCCAACAATCAGATTTAGTGTAATCGCATTACCTGTGACCTGTGCCGCCTCACTCAACTTCTTCGAACCAATATATTGTGCCACAACAATAGCAGCGCCATGTCCAATGACTTCCAGTACAAGAATCGCAATGGAAATAATCTGGTTGGCTGCTCCGACTCCGGATACTGCATTATCGGACACTGAACTGAGCATGAACGTATCCACGCTCCCCATCAACATAAACAAGAAGAGTTCCAGGAAAATAGGCCATGTTAGCCGAATCAGATTCAGATCCTTGGCATCCGAACGCAGGGACTCTTTGGTTGAGGATATTGCTGTCATTTTCTCACCTTTCCCGTGTGGGCTTTAATTCTTAGGGTATGTTAGCACAGGTGGTTTGAAAATGCAGTAGTTTTGCGAAAAAACTTGAAAGTTTTTTGAAATTCCAATAATAGGTATTTTCAGTCCTTTCATTTAGTTTGCATTATAGAGAAGAAATACATTCATATAGTCGTTCTAAATACATGTTCTCAGGAGATATACGAAGTCCGAGACGATGAGCAAAAACCCTCACACATCCCTATTGGATCGGGATATGTAAGGGTCCAAGGTTTAAATTAGCCAATAACTCATGTGTGGTGCTCAGATCTATCCTTTTACCGATCCGGCAGCAATACCTTCCACAATTCGATTGCTCAAGACGAGGAAAGCGATCAGGATCGGCAGGATGCTAATCATCAGTGTCGCACCAATCACTCCCCAATTTATTTCACTGATCCTTGCGTTACACCGTTGATAATCCATTTTTGTGCAAACAGGTAAATGATGATCATCGGCAGCAACGCCAGAAGGTACGATGCAAACGCCAGGTTGAAGTCAGTATTGAATTGACCCTGGAACACATATTGTACCAGTGGAAGCGTGTATTGTGCCGGATCACTAATAATAATGAGTGGCAGCAGAAAGTCATTATAGGTAGACAGACAAGTTAGAATACCAACCGTGGCACTGATCGGCGCCATCAATGGGAAAATGATTTTCCAGAATGTGCCCCAGGTTGTTGCTCCATCTACGAAGGCTGCTTCCTCCAGTGCTACCGGAATGGACCGAATGTAACCTACATATACAAATACGTTAAAGGCGAGACCGTACACCGTATGCAGCAGGATAAGACCCAGAAGATTGGTCATTTCCAGTGATGCAGTCAGCTTAACAATCGGCAGCATGATGATTGGAAACGGAATAAACATCGCGCTGACAAAGTAATAATACAGCCCTTTGAAAAATTTCCGCTTCTCCATATTCCGGGCAATCGCGTAAGCAACCATAGAGTTACTGAGCAAGGTCAGAATGACCGTTGACGCAGTAACAATGGCACTGTTACGGAACGATTGGAAGAAGTTTGTCATGTCTATTGCACTTGCAAAGTTCTCCCAGTGAAGCGTTGTCGGAATAGCAAAGACTGATTGGGCCATTTGCTCCGGATTTTTCAATGCGATTGTAACCGTCATATATAAAGGGAACAGAATGAACAAGGTACCCAGAATAATTAACAACATAACGGGCCAGTTGGTACGTAAACGGCTTCTCATTACAGATCCGTCTCCCTTCTTTGCAGGAACCGGATTTGCAGAATCGAAATCACCGCAATAACGATGAAATAGATAACCGAGTTCGCAGATTGATATGCATATTCGCCGCCTTCAAATCCACCCGTGTAGATCAGATGGGAGATGGACTGTGTTGCCCGTCCCGGTCCACCATTCGTCAAGGCCACGATCTGGTCAAAGACCATCAGTGAGTTTTTCATCGCCAGCACCATATTAATCGTGAAGAACGGGGCAATAAGCGGAAACGTAATGCTCCAGAATTCACGCCATTTGCCGGCGCCGTCCAGATTTGATGCTTCGTACAATGTCGTAGGGATGGTTTGCAATCCCGCCAAATACAGAATCGTATTCAACGCAACTGATTGCCATACCGCTACAATCACGATCCCAATCCATGCCAGGCTTTCGCTGCCCAGAATGTTGGTGGATAGGGCGTTGATGCCCAGGTTTTGTCCCCAGATCGGGAATACGTTGGAGAACAGGTAGTTAAATATGTAACCTACAATCAATACACTCAGGATATTCGGCAAGAAGTAGATGCCACGGAAAAAGTTACGGAACTTAATCTTGGCATTCAGCCCGAGTGCAATGAGCAGGCTTAGAATATTCGTAAGGATCGTTACAACGATCGCAAACTTGAAGGTAAACCAGTAGGCGTTGCCTACATTGTCATCTTGAAACAGATTGAAATAGTTTTTGAATCCAACAAAATCATAACCTTTACCGAATCCGTTGTAGTTCGTAAATGAATAATAGATCCCCTGGAGGGCCGGCAGCGTCATAAATACAAAGAACAGTATTACCGCCGGAACCGTCATCCAGTAATAAGGCGCGATGCGCTTGTTCATACTCCATCCTCCTTCGGACAAGGCGTTATCGCCGATTCGCTACCTTGTCCCATTCTTTGTCGAGTGTATCCAGATAGTTGTCGATGTTCTTGTTCTGCAAAAAGGACTGTACGATGGAATTCAGCTGCACAGCAGCCGGAATATAGTGATCGGCGAAGTCGATAACCTTGCCCTGCTCAATGTAAGGTGTCAGTTCCTGTACAGCAGGATCATCTTGTTTTACACCTTCCACCGCAGAGAACAGCGTCTGTTCCTTAATGTACTTGCCTATATTTTCAGGCTCCAGCAGAAACGCGATGAACTGCTCGGCCTGCTCCTTGTTTGGTGTATTCGCTGAAATGGTAAACAGAGAGTCGATTCCGTTCACCAACTTGATCTGGCTCGGATCGTTGCCTGTCGGGAATGGGAAGAAACCAATGTCCACATTCGGGTTCGCTTTACGAATCTCGGAGATCGCCCAGGTACCCTGGATGTACATATAAGCTTCACCATTGGCAAAGGCACGGTTACCATCCGAATACGCTTTACCGAAGTTGTCGCCGTGACCGTAATTCATCAGCTCCAACTGCTTCTCCGCAACCTCACGGTATTTCTCCTTGAAGGTCACTTTGTTCTCGCGACGCTCCAGGTAGAAATCAATACCAACCAAGTTAGGTCCGAGTGCATTGAACGGCAGATTCGTCTGCCAATCATCCTTGTATGTGAAGTAAAACGGAATTTTACCCGCATCCTTAATTTTTTTGGCTGTAGCAATCAGCTCGTCCCAGGTCTTGGGTACGTCCAGACCCATTTCTTTAAACAACGTTTTGTTGTACATGATGCCGTTTGCATTTGTTGCGTAAGGAACACCTGTCACTTCATCCATGCCCGTGACATCCTTCAGCATCTTTATGTAGTTGGGATCGATCGTTTTTAACAGTGGACTGTCTGTCAGATCGGCGAAAATATCACTCTGTGCAAGAATGGAATAGGTATCGGTTGCCCCCATTGCCATAATGTCTGGTACATCGTTCTTCACCACACGTGTCTTCAGCACCGTCTCCGCGTCAGGTGGATTCACCTGAGTGACCTGAATATCGGGGTGTTCGGCGTTGAATGTTTTGATTAATTCGTCAAAGGTTCCTTTGGCTTCGGGTTTGTTCTGAAAAAATTCAACCTGCACTTTGCCATTGGCATTATTCCCGCTAGTGCAGGAAGACAGAAATACAGCCGTTATTCCACAAAGCAGCATTAACCCGAGTGCCTTGGTAAGCGATGTTCTCATGTTGTACCTCCCTCAGCTTATATACGTAAAGATTTACCCATTAAATTAGTGAAGTAACCACGTGGTTAATCCTTCCACCGTTTTATACTTAGAGCGTTGACTATAATGTGTCCTATTATTCCTAAAACGGTTTCGACAAAAATGAATCAGTCCCACTGACCGCGAGTCCGCTCGTCGACATAACAAAAAAGGACATCGGAAATATCCAATGTCCCTCATGTATCCAGTTACGCTGCTTACATCACAGCTGTTGTTAACTCATTATCAACGCTCTATTTTCGGCAAAGCATTACGTAAACGCTTGGCTCGGTAACTCTGAAATGCACGGATTAACATGCCGATGACCAGCATAACCACACCAACATTTATTGCTACATCCGCCAAATTGAGAATACCACGTCCCGACGGAAATACGAGAAAATCCGTTACACGTGCGTAGATAAAACGATCAATTGCATTACCCAAAGCACCACCGACCATGAAACCGGCACCTGCCTGCATCCAGAAACCGCGAATCTCACCTTTTCTCCGATAATACATCATACCCGCCACGAACAGAATGGCGACCACACCGAACAGACGCGCATTCCCTTGAAACAGGCTGCCTGCCATTCCACTATTCTCATAATGCTGCAATTGCATTCCCGAGTCGCCAAGCCTCATCGTGTCCCCAACTTCCATATACATCCTCACCGCCATCTTGGTTCCCTGATCAACCAAGGTAACCAGCAGTGCTACAAAATAAAATAACATTGTGCCACTCCTCCTGCCGGACGCTCAAAAGTTAAACTAAAGGGTCTCCGCTGTAACATTTCCTTCACTTTAACACACCCGAAGCGTTGTCACCAACTGGACAGAGAACGCGCATTGTACACACTCATAGGAATGGAATGGGCAAAAAAAATCCGTACCTGGAATAGGCACGGATGATGAATACTTTTATTGGAGTTAAAACCACAATTTTATTGAATAGCAGAGAGCACATCCAGCAGCATGGATTTGAATTTCGGACGGTCAATGGCCTCGCAGACACGTACATTCGGCTCTTTACCGAAACGTCCGTTGATATCCACAACGCTATATCCGCGTGTTAACTCTCCTGCTGCTTCTACGTCCACATAATACTGACCGGATTTGGTCATGAGCGACTCATCTGCGGCAACAGCCATCAGCAACGTGTCCGGGTGAGTGGTGCCATTCAGTTTATGTACCGATTTGTTGAACTGCATAACCACTTTGTTGATGGCTGTGAAGAAATCGGCACCAGATGTACCCAGTGCTGCAATTTCAGCGTGATCATCATCATCCATAACAGAATACTGAGTACACATTTCCCAGCCAACCATGGTCGTCGGAATGCCTGCGTGCAATACAATTTTGGCTGCTTCCGGATCTACATAGAAGTTATACTCCGCGGCTGGTGTGATATTACCCAGTGCATTATTCGTTCCACCCATGATGTAGAGGTGAGCAATCTCCGGAATAATGGTTGGGTCCTTCTGGATTGCCATCGCAATGTTGGTCAGAGGTGCAATGGCCAGAAGCGAGATTTCGCCCGGATGTGCGTGTACCTTTTCAATGATAAAATCAACTGCATGCCCTGCCTCTGGACGCTGGTCCGCCTTCGGGAAATGGGCTCCGCCCATGCCGTCATCACCATGTACGTCTTCCACCGTGCGGTGCTGGGCCTTGCCATAGGCCATCAATGGGCGTTCGCACCCTTTGTACACAGGCACCTTGCCGCCATGTCCCGCAACCTGTACCGTGTACAGGGCATTTTCAACCTCCTGGTCAAACTGTACGTTCCCACCTGTAATCGTAATGCCCTCCACCTGGAAATGGTGCAGTGCCGTCAGGATCGCAATCGTATCGTCTCCTGCTGTATCTGTATCGATGATGACTTTTCTCATGATGCCGCGCTCCTTCTTCGTTGAATTGATATTCATTCCAAATAAACACTAGGGTTTATTTTACATCAAAAACGTACCGATGACGATGGAAACGCCGATGATAATGGAACGCAGCAGCTGTGCTACCGCCATATTGCCTCTTGCGATTTCGTCACAGACCCGCATCTTGGGAATCAGGAAGTCAAATATAATATAGACCAGACACAAAATAATGATTCCAAGCGCCGACCAGAGCAGCATATCCAGCCATGAATGCGTGGAGAAGGACACCATGCCCACAATGATACACAGGCCCAGCAATTTGCTGCCCATATACATGCCTGCCGCCTCGTTACCTTTCGCGATTTCCTCGCTATCTTTATACCGGGTCAATTGGCTAAAAGCGAAATACCCACATACCAATACTACCAGCAGAATGCCTACACCTACCGCTACATTCAGCAGGTTCAATCCCAAATTGTCCATTCCTTCTCCTCCTCGTCATCCATCCGTTCATTGACCACAGCCGCACAATAATAGGCCATATCTCCGGTTACCTTCTCCCCGATCCGGGGCAGCACACCGGCAAAACGTCCACCGATGACAAACACTCCTGTCAGCAAATAACCGCTGTATTCGCCATCCTCTGTCTGAATCACGGCCTGTTCCATCGGTACCAGCTGCTGATATATTTTAGGCTGATTATTATAATAGGCTGCGATCTCCTCATCTTCTTGCAGTTCGTCTGTTGTGTTGGAGTTCATCGGGGCGTGCAACTTATGAGAAGCAGCCGTTTGGCCCGCATGATGATCCGATCCCTCACCCAGCAACGATGTGCCTCGACCTTCGCGGCCCCAATAGCTTTTAGCCACATAAGGCATTGCGCTCCATTCGAAAGGTCCAGCTTCGAAATAAGTCGGTAGCAGATAACGCGAAATCGCCGCTAACTCTGCATCATCAAACAGCCGAAACCCGCAATATTCCATGGTTTGTTCATTGCGTTCATAGAGTGACCAGATCGCCGCCATGAAACCCTTGCTCTGCATCAGCACATGCTGTGCAGGATTCATCAGGCCCAGGCGGCCATCCTGAACCAATTCAAGCAGTGCTGCGCCGATGTCCACGCCGGTCGTTTCATCTCGATCATCGATTAGATATTCCAGGGGATAGAGCCGGTACAACAGGTTGATCTCGCGTCCATGATGGTAGAGCGCCTTCCCTGGAATAATCTCCAACTCCTCCAGTGGAGCGTAGAACGTTTCATACCCCGCCTCCTGGCACAGCTTCATCAGATACTCCGTATTGGTCCGATCCTCCACATGCTCTCCAAATGAAGTAAAGGTCACCGGGCCCAGCAAACCCTGCTGTGCGTAAGCATCCAGCCAGCGGTGAAAGCATTCCCGGATACATTCATCCATTCCTTTGGACGGAGCATGGAGCGATGTTTTTTCAACCATCCCCACCAAAATACCTTCCAATGCAGCTGCTTCAGGTATGCCGGTTGGGGTATCCGTGTTATTTTCGATACATTTAGGTCCAGCTTCCCCAATAATCCAGTCCTGCCGAGTAATCCCGCCTGTCACCATCTCCATACGAGCCGCCGGAATAAGGCCGGGATGAATGCCCAACTGCTGCTCCAGGAAAGAGTCGGGCATATATTGCTGAATAAAACGCATCACCTTGCAATAAATCCCGTCTACAGCCTCAACTGCTGCACGCAATTCCTGCATCTCCGCAGGGGAATAAACCGTCAATGCAGGCACACAATATTGCTTGCCATACATGCGATGGTAGGGAACCTGCTGCCCTGCTTCGCCCCTGAATACTTCTTCATGACTGAACGGCAGTTGGTAGATATGCCTCATCAGGTTCTAACCTCCCGAACTGCGGAAGAAGCTGCCAAAGCCGCTCGATTTTGAACTGGATTTGCTGTAGGAGCTGCTGTCCTTGTTGCTCCGATAGGACGATCCGCCACCGTAATAATAGTGCCCACTGCTGGAGTCATATTCACATCCGGTATCGTATTCCGGGTCACACTCGTCGCTATTGCTGCTACAACCGGATAATACGGCTGGAAACGCAAGCATTAGCGAGAAGGCAACCAGCTTGGCGCGTGATCCAGGCTTGGGTTTGGGATTTTCGTCCATTACAAATCTACCTCCTTCATAAAAAACAACACTTTCTTGCGATCCGCATCCAGCACGGAATACACAAATTCATAGGTCGTACCGCCCCGGACCATGTAATGGTCCAGTAGTTGCTCGGCAAGCTCCATCGTGTACGAGGAGGATTCTGCCAAGTCCAATTCCTGAAATGCACACCCATTCCACAGCATGTATTCCGCACTGTACATGGAGGACATTTTACACATTGCCAGTGCAGCGTCCGCAATCGCTGTACCGTATTCCGCAGGTTTTTGATTGTCATACTCGGTCACGTAAACTGCATGCTCCCGACGATCCTCGCATTCATTGGACAGATGCGCCCAGAGCTTATTTTTCATCAGGGTAGCATCGACCAGCTTGCGCATGAAAAGCTCATCGCGAGTACCTGATACCTGCTCCAGTACGCCCGTCTCCACCTGCCGGTCATCCGACCAGTTCCGATAAGTCAATGAATAATAAATATCGATAACCTGCCTTTCTGTGAGCTCTAAGAGGAGCCGTTTCAATACACACAAACGTATTTAACGCATGAGAAGGAAAAAAGTTACACTATTCCCGATGACATGTAAAAAAGCATTTTGCATAAATCCCAAGAGTGGTTTTCAATCAGCAAGATATAGATCGAAATGAATCTATTCGTCTAGATCTTTTGCCCGCGAACAATAAGAATCGAATTATGCAAAATGCTAGTAAAGATAAGATTGTGGCGATACACAATTTTACCAGCTAATTACCTCGGATATCATCCCGTTATAAAGCTAACTTTGAAAATCAAAAAGGCCAGAGATCTCCCTCCGGCCTTCTTTCCTTCTTCATCTATTTCAAGATCTATTTCAAGATAAGTTCCGTAATCTGACCTGTCTCACAGCTCTGCCCACTGGGCCAACATATCATTGTATTCACCAGACAATTGCTCGCGTTCGTTCCACACTTGCTCCAGCTCGTTTGGATTATCCTGCAAGGATTCAAGCTGACGATCCATCTCCTGGATTTGCCCTTCAAGACGGGCCAATCTCTGCTCCAATTGTTCAGCGGACAGCTTTTTGGAAGTGGCCGTTGTATTAAGCGTGCTACCGGACTTCGTCTCCTGTTTCGGTTTTGAACTCCCACGTGATGGAGTGGCAACAACTGCTATATGCTGATTTGCCGCGGCTGCGCGGATTTGCAGATCAAGCTTCTTCTCGCGATAGGCTTCATAGTCTCCCAGATAAGCGGTCATCCGCCCATTCTCCAGTTCCCACACGCGGGAAGCAAGTCGATTGACGAAGTAGCGGTCATGCGAGATGGCAAGCACCGTGCCTTCGAAATCAACAAGCGACTCTTCGAGCGCTTCCCTTGAAGCGATATCCAGATGGTTGGTCGGTTCATCCAGCAGAAGCACATTCGGCTTGCGCTGAACCAGCAGAGCCAGCCTTAGCCGTGTCCATTCCCCACCGGATAACTGTCCTACCGAGCGAAATACATCTGCTCCATAGAATAGATATCGGGCCAAAATGCCGCGTGCTTCTCCTTCTTCCACGCCCGCTTCCAGACGGAAGTACTCCAACACATTCAGCTTCGGATTGGAAGGCTCCTCCTGCTGGGCCAGATAGCCAACATCTACACGTGCACCCCACTCCAGGTTGCCTGCACTGGGTTGTTCCTCGCCCAGCAACAGCTTGAACAACGTTGTTTTGCCTGAACCATTGCGTCCAATAAGGGCAATTTTGTCGCCATATTCGAGCAATCCTGATACACCGCGCAGAATTGGACGTTCTCCATAAGCCTTTTCGACCTGTTCCATAACGGCCACTCGTTTTCCCGTACGGTCTGTAGGGCGTACATCGAAGTCGGCGTTACGCCGCTCCAGTACCGGGCGTTTCACCTGTTCCATCCGTTCGATTGCTTTACGCATCGAAGCTGCACGCCGGAAGAACTTTTCATTACCCCCGACTCGGCCCCATTCTTCCAGTTGGCGGATCGTTTCTTTCATTTTTTTAATCACCTTCTGCTGCTCTTTGAACTCCTCGAATTGCTGCATCAGTCGTTGTTCCTTCACTTTCATATATTCCGTATAACCACCAGCTGACGTCTGCGCTTCTCCATCCTCCAGTTCTAACGTCCGGGATGCTACACGGTCCAAAAAGTAGCGATCATGTGAGATCAGAATTATCGTACCTGTGTAGTCACGCAAAAATCCTTCCAGCCATTCCACCCGCTCCAGATCAAGGTGGTTGGTCGGCTCATCCAGCAATAACAGATCAGGCCTTACAATTAGCTGTGAAGCCAGCACAACCCGGGTCTGTTCACCACCAGACAACGAACCAAAACGCCATCCGTAATGCTCCTTCGCAATATCCAGACCGTCCGCCACCTGATCGATCCGGGCATCCATTTCATATCCACCCTCGCGCTCGAACTGATCCTGCAAGGCCGCGTACCGCTTCAACAGTCGCTCCAATTGGTTCGGATCGGATGCACAGTCCGGATCGGACATCTGCTGCTCCATATCCTTCATTTCACTCCGGCACGCCATAAGCTCCCTGAATCCAAGACTCAGCACATCTAGCACCGTGTAATTATCCATTCCCTCCGGCACCTGAGCCACGTAACCGATACGTGTATCCTTCTTGATCATCAATTGTCCTTCATCCGGCTGGTTCAGTCGTGCCATCAGACGCATCAATGTCGTTTTACCGCTGCCGTTGCGGCCGATCAGGGCGACCTTGTCGCCCTCCATAATTTCAAACGTAATGCCGTCCAGCACCAGATGTGCTCCGTGGTATTGAGTCAGTTGTTGCGCGCTAATAATCATCATAATAAGGTTCCTCCTATGGATTGGAAGATCCTGACCGCAACACAAAAAGAGCCGCAGGAGGTTAGCTCCGCGGCCCTTCAGAATTCAAGCAATATCGCTTATCGTCCGAATGAGGTCAAGGCAGGCATCTTCTCGCAAATGTTAATTTCCGTATATTCAAAATTGGACAGACTTCTCCCGTTGGTCAGAAAAGTATGAACAATGCCAGCCATAGCAATCGGCAGCTGGCTAATACGGTTGTTAAGCATCTCGTGATTCACCTGTCTTCACCTCCCTTGTCATAATTAATGTCAATATATCACAGACGAATGCATTCCTGCAACCGCCCTATCGTCCAATTCACTCTTACTGTACAGCAGCTAACCCTCCGATTAATTCCGTCTCCGACGCCGAAACACTACATCCGTAATCGCCACCGTAATTAGTGTCAACATTCCCGCTGCACCCAGCGATGCACCAAGCAAGGCATAACCGATACCGTTCCACCCGCCAATCTCAATGCTAATCATGATCACAACGGCTCCGCCGAGCAAGGCCACACATGGCAGTATATATTGAACACCGGTCATTCGACGTCCCTGCAACCGATAGATAAGCCATTCGATCAGCAGCTGCACAGCCCACATGCCAAGCGTCCACAGGATGAGTACTTCCATAAGGTTCTCCTCCTTCTTGCTGAATGGTTAGAGCCTTCGCTACAGACCTCTCATTACTTCAACCAGTTGGCAAAGAACTCCCGGTATCCCTCTTTCATGATCGTGCGCGAAAAAGCACCAAAGGCATACTCACGGTTGTCTTCCGACACACTGCGCGGTGCAGCAGCAGCCATGTTCACCAGTTCAAACCAGTTATCCTCATTGCCTGCAAAGGCATGCGTTGATCGAATGTGACCATAGCAGGCATGCTCCGGCTTCACAACCATTTTGCCCATCGCCATGGCTTCAGTCAGCGGCATCGCAAACGTATCAAAGGCCGAACAGCTCCAATACACCTTGGACGAGTTCATCAGGGTAAATACTTCATCCTGTGTCAGCGCAAATTGCAATTTTACATTGTCCGGAATGTTGTATTTCTTCATGCTTTCCTCATAGCGGCGACCGCCGAATACCATGTATACTTCCTTGTCCGGGTTCTGCCGGGCGTATTCCAGCACCAGATCCGGGCGACGATTTGCTTCATCCCGACCAATCCAGAGCACACGATTATGCACAACCTGACTCGGGTCGTAGTGGCGGTTTGCGAGCTCTTCGTTGAAGCCGATCGGGATGACGTTCACGTCATGTACACCGAAATTCCGGCCCAGTTCTGTTTTCAAAAACTCCGTCTGCACAATTGCTTTATCCACCATCGTATAAAATGGCTTCATCATCTCATACCCCGTCAGCGCCGGGTCGGGAAAACTGTGTGGGAACAACACACTCTTCGGTAAAAACATCTTCAAAAACGTAAACCCGGATACGGTGTAGATGACATGCTCTATATTTTGGCTATATATCTGGTCTAATACGATATCATAGTTCACCAGGTCGCCTTTCTCATGCTCATAACCCGGTAACCAGTCATACCCGCTGACATGGCGCTCCGGCGAGATGAACACAATTTCCACGCCCAGCTCTAGCCCGATCTGCTTCAACCGATCCGCAAATACGCGCGGGCCCTGTGCCTCCGAGAATTGAATTTTACGCATTACGAGTCCTACTTTACGCATGTTCTGCACCCCTCATTTCTATTCCCTTCAACACTGCTTCATGCACTGTTTCAGCGTCATTGCCGTCTCGTGCCACTGGTTCCGCAGCTGTTCCTCCGGCCATACACAGTCTGCACTTCTTAGATCCCCATCAATCAGACGCAGCATCCAGAGCGAGAATACAATGGCATATGCGCGGTACCACTTTTTAAAAGAAACCCGTTCAACCTGAACGCTATGGCGCTCCAGCCCGTCCAGATAAACATCGATAATCCGCTCCCGCAGCTCAGGCGTAACGGTTCTCGGGAACAGCGGATGCGATAGATCCACCAGATGATACACGTCCCAGAGAGCCGTATTCAGATGCGCATGCTCCCAATCGATAATCACCAGCCTGCCATTCACATCCGCCATGTTGCCGGGATGCAGATCTCCGTGACACAAAACACGAGGTAACTCCTCCTCTGCCTTATGGATTAGCACGGCGATGTTGTGCCAATCCGATGGTGACAGCGTGATCTCCAGTTTGGACAACAAATCAGCGGTGGATTCCTTTTGCCCAAGCAGATCATCCAGCATGTCCCGGATTGGCGGTTTCTGACCCACCCGGGGCAGCTCAGCCCAATCTGCAACAGATAACGTGTGCCATTCCGCCATATGTGCAGCAGCAGCCAGCAACGTCTCTTCCCGCGAATCATGCACCAGTTCGCCCAGATCCTCATAAATAATCCAGCTCTGTTCCGCGTTAATTTCACGGTCTGATGCAGCAATTAGCGCTGGATATATAGGCGGCAATACAGACAGCACATGCCTGGACATCCACTGTTCGCGCCCATATTGCGCAGGATTGGTAAGCGGTTTGAAAATATAACTTTCCCCGGTATGAACAGTGAAACGCTCCACATACTTGCCATTCATGCCTTTGTAGAGCCGTTTCCGGCTTGTTATATATTGTTCATTCAACGTCCCTTCGGGAGTCACCCAGCGATGCGCCTGCACGTCTTCATTCACGCCATTCACCTTCCATTTCATTCCCCAGGCTTGGAGCTGGTGCCGCTGATGTTTGCTTTGCAGCCCCACTTCTGTCCAAGCTCCTTTGCCCGTCTATCCGTTATTATTTCTATCCATCATACGTTGCCGTTCATAAGCCTGCAAGCTTTGAGCGAAAGCACTTTTCCTAGCGTTAAATAAGAGATTCTGAAATGGTAGTTGCAATTTAGTTAGTAATCACTTACTATACAATCATGAAGAACAAACCTCATGTCGACAGCAAAAAGAAAGACATCCTACAAGCGGCAATGCGCTTGTTTGCAACCAAAGGCGTTGACGGCATTTCCGTCAAAGAGATCGGTGACGCCGCCGGAGTAACGGATGCGGCGATCTACAAACATTTTAAAAACAAAGATGCCGTTGCCCTTGAGGCTTTCACCCAATATTGTGCGGACTATACCGCCCTGATTGACGGGTATGTTCGCCAGGAGGGCCCGGTGCTGGAACGCTTCCGACAACTGATTACCGAAGTTCTCCACCTGCATGATGAAGATCCCTACGGACTGCTGCTGATTTCACAAAATCATGAGATTTTCATTGAAGCTGGAAGCAGTGAGGATTACCGCCAACCGCTGGATGCGTTGATTGATCTAATCAATCAGGGAATTATGCGAGGTGAGCTGCCCGCTCAGGATTCACGGCTCACGGCCGTTCTGGTCATTGGTGCTATTACGCGCCTGGCCGTATCCAGTATGCAAGGTGAACTGCCAGAGCTGCTTGTTCCATACACCGGAGAAACCGTTCACCGCCTTGTGTCGATGTTGGGCCAGGGGGCAAATGATATGGGGCAGAAGCGGGCGGAATAGCTTTGCGAAGATCGTTCCGGTCTGTCGGCGATCAAGAGATGCATCTGATCGCACAGTGCTCCTGTGTAAAAACATTCTTTTAAATTAGAAGCGCCGGCTTCAACTGACTTTCAGGAGGTTCCTGAATATTTACCAGGTCATTCGTGACCTTTTCTTTTTGCACATGAGGTTAGTGTTCATTAACTAAAATAGTCAGGACGTGTCATCATTATGAAGAAAATATTAATTATTCAAGGCAACCCCGTCTCCCCAAGTTACAATGGCGCAATCGCCGAAGCTTATCGTAAAGGCGCTGTGCAGGCAGGTGCCGAGGTTCGTATGATCACCCTAAATGAGTTGGATTTCAACATGAATTTAGCCGGTGGATACCGCAATAAACTTCCGCTTGAACCCGACTTGCTGGAAGCCCAAGAGGCGATTAAATGGGCAGAGCATCTCGTATGGGTGTTTCCGATTTGGTGGGGAGGCCCCCCTGCCCTGTTAAAAGGGTTCATTGATCGAATCTTTATGCCAGGCTATGCCTTCAAGTATCAAAAAGGAAAACCTTTCCCTGATCAACTGCTTAAAGGTCGCACCGCACGCATGATCACCACCATGGATGGTCCGAACTGGTACTACAAATGGTTCCAGGGTGAACCTGCACACAAAATGATGAAGATCTCCACCTTTGCTCTGACAGGCATCAAACCTGTGCGCATAACACCTGTAGATCTGGTCGGCAAACAGTCCGAGGAACAGAGAAAGAAATGGCTGGAGAAAATTGAGCAGCTTGGACAGAAATTGGGGTAAAAAAACAACTCGTTCTTGAAGGGATTTTCATATAATGTTATCACTAAATTAAACAATATATTCTTCTAACAATTTATATTCGAGACTATTTACATTTAATAGAAAGAAATTAAACTTAACCAAAAAAGATACTGCGTGCATAAGCACAGCAGTATCTTTGTCCATATATAAACGCTATTCAAGTAGATGGGATAACTCAACTCCAAGACAGACTAAGCTTCCAATGCAATGCCTTCATAGAACCGACGAATGACCTTCTCGGCTGGTTTACCATAAACTCCGTATCCATCATCACTCAAGGCATCTTGCTCCTGATGCAGATTTGCGCTCCAGTCCCACAGACCAAAGCCTCGTACCCAGTCCCGCTTACTTCCATGACGGAACATGGCTTCATAGAACTGCTCCTGCTCCTCCGCATTCACTTCACCTTTCAATCCCCAGTCGTTCGGCACCTGTGCCGATCCACTGCGGCTAGGGCAGCCCGCTTCTGCGAAGAAAAAGGGTTTACCATAAGGTGCAATGGCCTGTTCAATCCGATCCAATTGCGCTTCCCAATCTCCGATGGGATAGTACCCGCTGGACGAGATGACGTCCACGGCATCCCACCATTTCACTTGCCCTTCCTGATACTTGTCGGTGTTGTAGGATACTAGCCCGGAATACACTTCACGCACTCCCGCGATGACCTCGCGCCATTCCTCGCTCCGACGCTCAGACTGCACCATCTCACAGCCCACGATGAACATCTCGCATTTCTCTCGTTCTGCAATGGCTGCATAATGCTTCTGATACACGGTATAACTGCGGAACCAGTCTTTCCATTTCGGCTCACACGGCACATCGATATCAAAGAAGTTAATGTGTGCACGCCATGTGCCATCGGTGCAATTGACGGTTGGTTTCAGAATGACCCGCAGTCCCAGTGTGCGGGCATAACGTATCATATCCACCAATTCATCGTCTTCCACCATATGTTCACCCTCATATTTGACCTCTACAGCCTGCGGACGATCCTGATGTGCCGCCAGTGCAAAAATAACATGCGAACTACCAGTGCGTTCAGCCATCAGACGCAAGGATTCTTTCGCTTCCGGCTTGCGGAAGTCTCCCCTACCACTCATCCAGCCAAATGTAAATCCCTTGATGTATTCCATATGCATTATTCCGCAATGCCCCTTTTTCAATTAATGTAAAATGAATGACCGAATGTATACACGTCCAACTACGATTGCAGTACCATCAGCTTTATTTAAAATTGTTTCACTTCAATTATAATTTGCCTTCCTCACGGTCTCCGGCAATGACTTCGTCGGTCTCGATAACGTAGTTCACAATCTCTTCGACAGTGGTATAAGCCACTCCAACGTATGTGTCGGCTGCACCATAATAGATGGCAATCCGTCCTGTCTCTGCATCATGCAATGTGGCGCATGGGAAGACGACATTGTCCACAAAGCCTTGCTCCTCATACCATTTTTCCGGGGTCAGTACGAAGTTGGAGGAACGATATTTCACTTTGGATGGCTCATCCAGATCCAGAATGACTGCGCCCATACTATAAACAAAACCATTGCACGTTCCGGTTACGCCGTGGTAGAACATCAGCCAGCCTTCGGACGTTTCAATCGGTGCCGGACCGCCGCCAATTTTGACCGATTGCCACCAGCCTTGACCGCCTTTGCTCATGACATGACGGTGCTTGCCCCAGTACACGAGATCCGGACTTTCGCTCAGAAAAATGTCCCCGAACGGCGTATGTCCGCTGTCGCTTGGTCTGGACAACATCACATAGTTATCATTGATTTTGCGTGGAAACAACACGCCATTGCGGTTGAACGGAAGCATCGGATTTTCGAGACGTACAAACGTTTTGAAATCTTCCGTCTTCGCCAAGCCCAGCGCTGCACCGTAGAAATCGGTACACCAGATGATGTAATACGTATCTTCCACTTTCACCAGACGCGGGTCGTATGCATAGTTCGGCATGAAGGAATCGCCGTTCTCGTCCACAAAAGTTATTCGTTGTTCTTCAATATTCCACTTCAGGCCATCCTCACTGGATCCCATGTGCAGGTGTGGACGTCCATTAATGGTTTCTGCGCGGAATACTCCGATGAATTTCCCCTCATAAGGAATCACCGCACTGTTGAAAATACGGGCAACTCCCTTGACCGGGTTACGCGGCACAATCGGGTTGGCGGAGTGTCTCCATACAGGACCTTCCGTTCCCTCCGGTTTATCCTCCCAAGGCATATTCGGCAATGCATCCCCAACAATGTGTACGTTTTTCGTATCAACAACTGTCATCGTTTCATTTCTCCCTTCGTTTTTATTTAACGGAGCCTTGTGCGAAGCCGTTGTAGATGTACTTCTGTAGCAGTAGGAAGATGATCATCGTTGGAATGATGGCGATCATGATACCTGCGCTGATGACCTCCCACTGTGATCCGAACGGTCCCTTGAATTTGAAAAGAGCCGTGGATATGACCTGCAAGTCTGTCTTGGGCATGTACAGGAATGGTGTGTAAAAGTCATTGTAGATGTTGACACCCTTCACGATAATGACCGTTACAATCGCCGGTTTCAGAAGTGGCAGAATGATTCTCCAATAAATTGTGAAGTAGGAAGCGCCGTCCAGCATGGCGGATTCATCCAATGCATTCGAGATGGAACCCAGGAATTGCAGGAAGATATATACCGCGATGATATCTGTACCAAGGTACATCACAATGGCTGCCCATCTGGTATTGAACAGGTCGAGCGCGTTGATGATCTGGAATGTGGCGACCTGCGTCGTCACACTCGGAATGAGGGTAGCGAGCAGAAACGCGGCGACCATAATTTTCTTGCCTTTGAATTTAAAACGATCCAGCACATACGCGATCATGGAACCCGTTAAAGTGGCACCCACGATGGAGATGATCAGGATGATAATCGTATTTTTGAAACCGACCAGCATGTTGCCGTCCACAAAAGCCTTGGTATAGTTCGCAAAGTTCAGCCAGTTGGCTGGTGGGGCCAGCGGACTGCTGGTCGCATATTCTGCATTGGTTTTGAGCGATGCAAACAGCACCACAACGATGGGTACAAGCGCAATGAACGCTGCGAGAATGAGTGAAGCATATTTAAATATGCTCGCAAGGGTATATTTGAATGGTTGCACGTTCATTCCTCCCCTTTCATGGTGACACGCTGAACCAGCGTAACAAGAATGACAATAAACAACAGCACAACAGCCATTGCCGATGCCAAGCCCAGCTTGCCGTATTTAAATGCCAAGTGAACGGTCTGAATCACAAATGTCTCACTGCCATTGGAACCGTCTGTCATAATGTATGGAATATCGAACGCACTGATTGCGCCGCTAATCGCCAAAATCAGGTTGAGCTGCAGGATGCGTGTGATACTCGGCAGGATGATATGGCGGAACTGCTGCCAGCGATTAGCCCCGTCAATATCTGATGCTTCATAGACATCTTTTTGAATGGAAGAGATCGCACCCAGGAAGATGATGAAGTTAAAGCCCATGTATCTCCATACCGATGCGCCTGCGAGCGACACGTTAATAATGTTCGGATTCCCAAGCCAGAGCTGGGTGTACTGCCCAAGACCGACTGCCTGCATAAGTGTATCGAGGGTCCCGTCCGGTTTGAAGAAAAAGAGGAAGATAAATCCGATGGCTACGCCATTCAGCAGATAGGGGAAGAACAATATGCCTTTGAAAAAGTTTTTGCCGCGGATTTTGAAGCTTAGAATCGTTGCAAAGTAGAGGGCCAGACCCATTTGTACGAAGGTAGCCACAAAATAATACAAACTGACAATAAACACTTTAAAATACTCAGGGTCACTGAATATCCGCGAGTAGTTCTCAAACCCCACATAGTCGAACCTTTTGCTATATCCGTTCCAATCGGTGAAGCTGTATTTGAACATATTAATGACAGGCAAATAAGCAAACGTGAACAGCAGTGCCAGCGGAATGATCGAGAAGGCACAGATGATAAATATGCGTTGCGCTGAATAGCCCCAATTCGAAATCTTCAAGTATTTCATGCTCTCCACACCTCCAAGCGGTTCTGCCGCTTTTATATCGAAAGACTCCCGTCCAATGAACAAATCCGGCTGGATAATCAACCACCGAAGGTGGCATTTCACATCCGATATGCTGCATCCAGATGCAAAATGCCGTGGGAAAAGGGGAGACCCTCTCCCCTCAGCCAAGGCGTGGTGCCTCGCTGTATTTCAGCGGTGGTCGGCCAACAGGTAGCGCCTTTACAGATCGATGAATCCCCGCAATCTGCTTATTTCGCCAGTTCTGTCCGCGCTTTAACCCATTTATCATTCAGATCCTTCATGATGTCGTCGTACGATTCGCTGCGATTACCGATGGCAGCTTCGATAATGCGTTTCTTGAAGTCAGGCTGCCAGAGGCCAATCTCGCCTTCGTTGTCGATTTTGTCAACCAGACCTTCCTGTCCTTCTTTGGCAGGAGTCAGTGTGGAGAATGTAACGTCTTTGTATTGATCCAAAATCGGTGGCAATTCCGCATTTTTGTCTGCGCTCATACCCCCGCCTTGCTCAACCGCGTAATTCGATTTCGCCAGGAACCAGTCAATCCAGGCTTTCGCAGCAGGTTTGTTCTCACTGTTCACGTTCATGCCGATGTTATAGTCTGCTGCGAGTGGAACGACAACATCACTTGCATTCGTAGGAAATGGCAAGAATCCGATATTATCCGGTGTATCCGTCAAGCCTTGAATTTGGGTAATCGCCCAAGATCCAAGCGCCATCGTTGCAATTTTCCCATTCGCCAGATCAGCCTTGGAGCTTTCCCAGTCGGTTGTGGTCGGATCTTTCTCAATCAGGCCATTCTTGGCTGCGTCGTAAAGCACTTTGTACAATTCATAGTGCGGCTTGCCAGCCACAAAGTTTTCATCCGTGTTCGGTTGGTCAATGTTTACGTAGTCCACACTGCCTGCAACCGTCGGCAGATCTGCTTCCCATTGTGTCAAAGCCCAGCCGGAGGCATAGTTGGTGTACAATGGAACTGCGTCCGTATTGTCTTTCACCAATTGCAGTGCAGCCTGGAACTGCTCAGGCGTTTTGGGAACTTCCGCAATGCCAGCGTCCTTGAACACCTGCTTGTTATAGATGATGCCAGAGAACGTGATAACGGTTGGAATTCCATATATCTGACCGTCCACCATACGTTCTTCGATGCCTGTGTACTTCTCTTTCAGCTCATCGTACGTGCCTAGTGGTTCAAAAAAGTCCGGAATGTCGGCAATCGGTACGCTGGTGGGGATCATCAGCACGTCACCATAATCTTTGGTACTCATACGAATCTTCACTTGTCCCTCATAATCGGCCAGTGCCTGGAAGTTTACTTTGACATCCGGGTATTCCTTATTGAACTCCGCGGCGTAATCTTTGAATACGCTATCAACAATATCTGTACGCTGCGTGAGAACGGTGATTTCACCCTTAATATCCGCAGGATCTGTACTGATTTCCTCTCCTGCCTGTGGAGATCCACCCCCGGAAGAGCAAGCTGCGAGCAGAGAAGTGATGAGCAGCATGGTAAGCAGAAGCATCCAGCCTTTGTTTTTTCTCATTTGGTTCTACCCCTTTTCTAAGTTAATTTAAGTTATCGTTAAGGTTACAAAATGAATTTTATTATGGCAGTGTTTACCTGTCAATTAAATTATTTATTACTTAGCAAAAGTTTTTATCACAAGATTCGTTGACAACGTATTTTCCCGACACTAATATTAATAAATAAAGTTAACGTTAACTTAAATATCAATTGAATCCTGTACTTTGAAGGAGCGCTCACTTATGACTCACACCAATGACACCAAAACTGAAATAAAAGAACACTGGGAAGGTCATATTCTGCCATTTTGGTCTGCCCTCAAAGATCATAACAACGGCGGATTCTACGGCTGGGTCGGTAATGACCTTCAGGTCGATCCACTCGCTCCCAAGGGCGGAATCGCCACGGCACGACAATTATGGTCTTTTGCAGCAGCCTACCGGGTAACCGGAAATGAAATCTGGCGTGATCACGCTGAACATGCTTACCGTTTTCTTGTGGACCATGTGATAGATACGGAGTATGGCGGCATGTACTGGATGGCGGATGCCAAAGGAGAACCAATGGACACGAGCAAGCATGTATATACGCAATCCTTCGGCGTCTACTCACTGAGTGAGTACTATCGTGCCACTGGGGATGCATCTGCTTTGGAACTTGCGAAAACGCTTTTTGCCCTGATAGAGGATCAAGGGCTGAATGCCGAATTACCTGCATACAAGGAACAATTTGATCGCTTCTGGAATGAACAGCCCAATGAAATGCTGAGCGAGAATGGTGTGATCGCGGATTACACGATGAATACGCATATTCACGTGTTGGAGGCCTATACCACGCTCTACCGAGTGTGGCCAGATCAGCAGGTGAAGACGGCGCTGGAACGCTTGCTCGGCATCTTATATGAACGGGTGTATGACAAAGACACGAAGTTTCTCGGGGTATTTTTCAACAAGGATTGGGACTCCATCATCGATCTACGCTCATTCGGGCATGACATTGAAGCCAGCTGGCTGATCGACGAAACGTTGAAAGTGCTGCGTCTGGATCAACACCCGGAGTATTCTGCGATGGTTACGGATATTGCCTATAACATTTCCAATGTGGCTGTACAGGCCGATGGCTCCCTGATGAATGAACAAGAGGGTGACCGTGTGGA
This sequence comes from Paenibacillus sp. 276b, assembly GCF_900107875.1. Classification (NCBI taxonomy): domain Bacteria; kingdom Bacillati; phylum Bacillota; class Bacilli; order Caryophanales; family Paenibacillaceae; genus Paenibacillus; species Paenibacillus sp. 276b. The sequence continues at coordinate 394,854 of NZ_FNRR01000003.1, forward strand.
TGAGAAACGGATATGGTGGGTTCAGGCCGAGGCGATGGTCGGCTTCTACAACGCCTATGAGCGTACAGGTGACCGTTTGTTTTTGGAGAGAGTAGAACGCTTGTGGACATATACGAAGGAACACATTATCGATCACCGCGCTGGCGGGGAATGGTACTGGTCGGTAGACGGGAACGGCACACCGGATCAAAGCGAAATCGCCGGACCGTGGAAATGCCCATATCACAATAGCCGATTCTGCATTGAACTAATTGAGAGGATGGGATAACGATGATACACCCCAAATACAATGAATTATTGGAGCAACAGGAGCAGCTGCTTACGCGCCAAAATGAAATTGACTCTTCCTTCTACAATGGCGTATATGATCGGTACCGTTATCCGGTAATCACACGCCATCATGTACCGCTGCACTGGAGATTTGATCTGGACGAAACGACGAACCCCCACTTCATGGAGCGTCTGGGCATTAACGCTACGCTTAATCCGGGGGCCATCTATTTCAATGGCAAATACGTGATGGTCATCCGAACCGAAGGATTGGACCGTAAATCCATCTTCGCTCTAGCTGAGAGTGATAACGGCATCGACGGATTTCGCTTCACAGGCAAACCCTTAGTGTGGGAAGATATCGATGCCGACGAAACCAACCAATATGATATGCGATTGGTTCAGCATGAAGATGGCTGGATCTATGGTATTTACTGCTCGGAGCGCAAAGACCCTGAAGCACCAGCATTTGATACATCCAGTGCCGTAGCCCAGGCAGGACTTGTCCGGACACGCGATCTGCTCAACTGGGAGCGTCTGCCCAACATCACGACCAACTCTCCTCAACAGCGAAATGTTGTATTGCACCCCGAATTTGTAAATGGTAAATATGCGTTCTATACACGGCCACAGGACGGATTCATCTCCACAGGCAGCGGCGGCGGGATTGCCTTTGGTCTGTGCGATGATATTCTGAATCCAGTAATTGAGGAAGAGACAATCATCGATGAACGGAAATACCATACCGTATACGAAGTGAAAAATGGTCAAGGCCCTGCTCCGCTCAAAACGGATCGCGGCTGGATTCACATTGCCCACGGGGTGCGCAACACGGCGGCGGGTCTTCGCTATGTGCTGTACACGTTCGCCACGGATCTGAATGATCCGGCACGCATCATCGCCAAGCCGGGCGGACACTTCATTGCTCCATATGACGACGAGCGCGTAGGCGATGTGTCCAATGTTATTTTCTGCAATGGTGCGGTGGTCAACGAACAGGGTGAGGTCTTCATTTATTACGCATCCAGCGATACCCGCTGTCATGTGGCCACAACGACGCTGGATAAACTGGTCGATTACACCTTCAATACCCCATCTGATCCTTATCGTTCCCTGGATTGTGCCAACCAGCGCGGTGACCTGATTGAGCGGAATGAGAAGCTTCTCCAAAAGCAAATGGTTTAAAACTGAAGATCAGCCTTCAACGGAAAATGTGGCATGCTGAAAAATTAGCGCAGCGCTAACCAGAATTTCTTTATTCCATGTGGGTAACGATGTATACTAATATGGATTGTTGTTATGTTTGAAGGAAGCGCTAACCATAATGACAGCACATTGTACGTAAACCGGCTTGAAGGAGGCGACCAAAGCTGAAGAACAATATCACCATGCGGGATATCGCCGACAAGCTCGGAGTTAGCAGTGTGACGGTCTCGAAAGCATTAAATGATAAAGATGGCGTCAGTGGCGAATTGAAGGAAAAAATTAAAGTGCTTGCCGTTCAGATGGGCTATCGGTATAACGCCGCAGCCCGTTCGATGAAGGAAGGCTTAACTCATAATATTGGTGTTATTATCCCGGAGCGTTTTACCGGACCTACACAATCGTTCTATGTACGTGTATTCCAGCGCATCACCAAACATCTCGAGGATCAGGGATACTACGGTATTCTGCACATTCTGAATGTGGAGGACGAAGAGGAATTAATCCTGCCGAAGCTCTATAGTGACAACAAAGTGGATGGTTTCATTGTGCTTGGACAAGTCAGCAAGGAATATATCGAGCTGGTCCAGTCGATGGAGGTACCCAAAATGTTTCTCGATTTCTACGATGAGCATTCTGATATTGATTCTGTCGTTACCGATAACTTTTACGCTGCTTATGAGCTGACAAACGTTCTGGTACAGCAGGGACACCGCCGTATCGCTTATGTGGGGAATCTCTATTCTACTAGCAGCATTCAGGACCGGTTCCTCGGTTATTACAAATCATTGCTGGAGCATCGGTTGCCGATGAATCCGGATCTTGTGCTTAATGACCGCGATGAGCGAGGTACGTTTATTGAAATTGATCTGCCAGAGCAGCTGCCTACGGCTTTTGTATGCAATTGTGATCAGGTGGCTCATCTGCTCGTTCAGAAACTGACTTCCCTGGGTATTCAGGTGCCTGCACAATGCTCTGTGGTTGGGTTCGATAATGATATCTATGCCACACTCTCCGAGCCCAAATTAACTACGGTTGAAGTCGATGTGGAACAGATGGCGCGCACTGCGGTTCATTCCATGCTCAAAAAGATCGATAACCCGAGTCGCAGCTTCGGCCGCGTACACGTGAAGGGCAATATCATTTATCGTGATTCGGTGAGTGCAGCACCTGCCCTTTCGGATAACGTATCTGACTAAAAAGGTACGAAGACTTCCCATTCCACAAAAAGGGTGCTCCCGGCCATTAAGGCTGCAGGAGCACTCTTTGCTTATGAAAAAAAGAGAAAGTAGTCAGGAACCACTACAGATCACGGCCACTCTCCACTCGATTCCAAAAACCTAACTCCTGTTACAGCCTAGTAACTCGTCTTCAGCCAGTTGTCTTTGGACCAGGATAATTTGCCTGCACCTGCTCCGCTCGAACCGGTGAGGCGTGCATTCAGCGTCGCTGGATCATCGGTAGCGTAGCTGTAAGGAAGTGAAGAGAATCCGTTCCAGGAGAAAGCTTTCACTGCGGCCGGAACCGGGCTGAGCGGACTGCCGGATGTATCACTGTTTCCACGGAATGAGCTTCCATCCAGAGAATACATCGTGTCAGTCACCTGAATTTTACCAGTATATGTTGCATCGGCCGGGTCCGTCTGGTTATTGCGGACCGGGAACAGTACGTCTTTGATCACCGACTTTTCGACCAGTACTGCACCATCTTCAGTGGAAATAGCTCCGTTGCCGATGATATCAAAATGATACCCTTTGGACGAAATCGCCGTTGCCATCGCAGAAGTGATTCTGGATTTGGCCGCACGTGCCCCTGTCGCATCCATCACAATATTGTAGGCATGCGCATTGCCTCCGCGCAGACGCGGCATGCGATCCTGGATATCTTTGTACAAGTTATGGTGCAGAGTTATGGACAGATTAGCATTGGCCGATTCGAAGCTGGTCGAACCAACCAGATGACCTTTTTTCTGAGGAGATGAAATGGCAATGATATCGGCTTTGCTAAGCCCAACCGCGCTGCTGCGCAGGTAGTTGTACATCGGATAGGAAGCCTTGTTCGCTTCCAACTCGTTAACTTGTTGGGTAACCCAGCTGTTTGAGCTGCCGTCATCCCCTTTGAAGAGGGACCAGGAGATGGTCACACCGCTCGTTCCTTTTTTCGAATCGACAAGCCCGTCGTAGGCTTTATTGAATGTGCAGTGATCAATCCATACGTTGCTGTTCTCTTCAAGGGTGATGTAATCCCAGTCGTTTTTGTCGTAGTCACCTTTGGTCGCTTCATCCCATTCCCATAACTCATCGAATTCGAGGTTGCGGATAATAACGTTGGAACTGCGTTTGACACTGATGGCTCCGTGCTTGATCTTGGCCCCGTTGGCTGAGAAGATGGTCAGGCCATTAAAGCTGTCGATCGTCAGCTTGCTGACACCCGTTTGCTTCAATACAGGATGAGTCAGTGCATCATTATGCTTGGCAAAAGGCGATGTCTGTGCAGCGCTCGGAATTTCGTTCCATCCCAGATTCAGGTCGTTCATAATCTCGACGACTTTGACACCGGAGTTCTTTTTCAGCGCCGCTGCGAGATCCGTTGCATTGTATACCTTCTTATACTTGGACGTGTCCGATTCGCTGATGGTACCTCCACCCGTATTGCCTTGGGAGAAACCTGTAAGATTGTAATCTGCATTGCCTGCTGCCTGTACACTTGTCGGTCCAGACAGTAGGGTGAAGCCCAACGTCAGAGCCAGCGCGGCACTGCACCATGTTCGAATTTTGCTTTTCATAAAACCATTCCTCCCTAATTATAATGATTGCGTCTGTCCATCTCTGCCATCGCGAGTCACGAAGGACATGTCCTCAATGTAAATGTTGGAAGCGATTACAACAATAATCCTTATCTCAGATCGTTTTGGGATCCTGATATCAGTCCTCAAATAACACCCGATTTAACCCGGAGCATTCCCATTTCAACTTATAGACATGAAAAAAAGCCCCCAAAGGGGCTCACTATTATCTCGAATATTCCTAATTTATCTTTTGATGGAACGTGTCCAGAACCCGCCATGGAACTGTTTGGGCTCAACGGTGATGACAAATGCTTTGGGATCAAGCTCCAGAATCGTCTGATATAGAAGTTTCTGGTTTTTTCGTTTCGCCAAAATCTCCATAACCAGCCGGTCTCCATCTCGTCCACTACCAACCCAGGCGGTGACACCGTATCCTTTATCCCGCAAGGCATTCGCTACATCCCCGCCCATCTGGTTACAAATAACCTTAACGGTAACGTAACCAAGCGCAATCTTCTCTTCGATCCAGGCACCCAGCAATACCCCCAGCCCATAACCAACAGCATATACAATTAACGCAGATGGCTGGGTCAGATATTTGAGTACCAGATTCAGACCGAGTACGTAGATCACAATTTCGCCCATACTGATGAGCGCAGCAATATATTTCTGTCCTTTGAGCGTCAGAATCATCCGAAGTGTATAAGCAGATACATACACAATCTGGATCAAAAAGATAAATACCAATATTTTAAACAATCGCAATCCCTCTTTCCTGACTTTCACAACGAAATGGGCCGTTTGTTGCGTGCCTTCTTTCCGCTTCCTCTACATATCATTTATTCTTCTGCCTGTTTACTCTATCTCCATCATTGGACGTTATGCGGTCATTTTAAACGGTTGAACGTAAATTGGACTGCATTTTCTATTTTCTGCGCACTGGCAAGCCGGAACTGACATTATAGAGCCCTTTTCACTCATTATCAACCCGGCCTGAGACCCAGGGGCGAAAAGCGGCGTGTCTGAATATGCTGAACCAACAGCAATTCGATTGAGGCGTACAGGCAAAAAGGTTCGGGAAACGACGGCTACCAAAAGGGGGAACTGTCATGCAGTTGTGGCACGAGATGCAGCGGGAAGGTATGGAACAACTCATATTTTGCCATGATCCACGGAGCGGGCTTAAAGCCGTTATCGCCATCCATAGTACAGTGCTGGGTCCCGCACTCGGGGGATGCCGCTGCTGGACGTATGCATCGGAGGAAGAAGCGGTTCGGGATGCCATCAAACTCGCGAAGGGCATGACCTACAAATCGGCGGTCTCCGGTCTGCCATATGGCGGGGGCAAAGCTGTGGTGTGGGATGTGCCAGCCGAATTGATCATCAAATCGGGCGATGCCAGCCCAGACAACAATCTGAATCCCAAAAAAGGCAAGGATACATCGAACGGATTAGATAAGGATTTAGATAAGACATCCAAAAACAGCCTACAAGCCTGCCGGCGTGCCGAAACATTCCGTTCTCTGGGCCGCTATCTGGAACGACTGAACGGACGTTATGTGACGGGGCTGGATCTGGGCACTACGGCGGCAGATATGGACCAGATCCGGCTGGAGACGGTACATGTGACGGACACGACCGGATCGCTTGGCGCACAGGATGACTTCACAGCCGAGATGACCGCCTACGGTGTATACACTGGCATTGTGACATCGCTGCGTCACCAAGGCATTGACGCCTTGCAGGGCATTGACGCCTTGCAGGGCATTGACGCCTTGCAGGGCATTTGCGTTGCCGTCCAGGGACTGGGCAAGGTCGGGTATGCCCTGTGCCGTTACCTGCATGCAGCCGGGGCACGGCTCATTGTGGCAGACGTTGTACCCGAACGTGTACAACGTGCCCTTGTGCAGTTCAGCGGCGCCATGTCGGCCGATCCGGCCCATATTCACGCCGCTGACTGCAAGGTGTTCGCCCCCTGTGCCCTAGGGGGCGTATTGACCCCGGCAACGGTGGAGGAGCTGCGCTGCTCCATCGTTGCCGGGGCGGCGAACAACCAGCTCAGCCATCGGGAGCTGGTTGTTCGCGGCATGCAGGCGCGCGGCATCCTGTACGCGCCTGACTATGTGCTCAACGCAGGCGGAATCATCAGCACCGCCTACGAGCTGGAAGGCGCAGGGCCAGACCTGATCCGCCAAAAGGTGGCGGGGATTGCGGGCACGCTGTCCAAGGTCTATGCGATAGCAGAGCAATCTGCCCTCTCCACGGCGGATGCAGCCGATCAGCTGGCAGAAGCTGTCCTGCAAAGCGGAAACCCCCATGCTTAGCATACCGATACCGATTTAACACACTAATTCAATCTCCCAATCGTTTAAGTGCTACAGAATCCAGATCACTGTTACAGCTCGCATATCATTTATTTTCTCCATCTTTAAAGTACATCGCATCACGTAAAGAATTAGAAAAAACGTAAAAAAGCCAATCCGATTCATCAACACCGGATTGGCTTTAATCAGCTTTTCTTCAGGATTCCATCTGCTAAACTTCATCAGGCAACCTCAACCAACCTACTACCGCCCGCCTTAAACTTCAACCATTACAGAAGCCCGCTTCACCCGATGCAGCATCGTCCAGAATAGCATGTTAATAAATACTAGGAGTGCTACATAGATCCAGATGCCTGCTGGTATGGTGCGGATGAATACATGTAGTCCCCATAACAGTGCCATGAGCGGAAAGAAGGCAAAGACGAGCCAGCCGTCACTCTGTCCGGCCACACTAAAGGATTGGGAAAACGGCGGTTTTCGCATCAACAACTTTCCAGACAGCGGAATAAGTGCAGTTGCCACCAAAAATATTACGATCAGATCAGGAAGAATTCTTAACCCAAAGGTCCACACAAATACAATGGCGTTCAATATAAATACGGGTAAGAACATGTTGCATAAGAAAGCTTTTAGCGCTCCACTATATAGCACATTCTCGTTGGCCAGAGGGGCTGCCCGGAAAGTCCAAAACGCCTTGTATTGTCCGGAATACTTCAGCATGGTCACAACAGACACAATCAGCAAGAGCACAATATATAGCGTGTAAAAGAAGGAGCTTTCCCTAAATTCTGCCCACGAAGAACTCTGCAATTGGGTGAACCAGAATACATAGGGCAATACAAAAGATAAACCCATCGACGGGTATACCTTCAACTTGAACTCCCTTTCACTTCGCATCATACTGGCAGACAAACGAAAGCACGCCTGCTCTTCTCTGGAACGGGAGAATACCTTCGCCATGATGCGATCCCAATTCCCACGTCTTCGTCCAGAGGCCTGACCTGCGTGTGACATTTTCTCCAAATACAATTCGAAGGAAGGCATCAGCTTCACGTACACCAACAGACTGACCATTGGAACGATCACAGCAAGCGCTGAGAAAGTATACAGCCAGGCATCTCCCCCGCCGCCGAACAGCAGCTCAAAAACCGCTGCATACCATACCGGAGGCAGCAGTAACTGCCACCAGGCAGGTGTGAACACCATATTAAAGTCGATGATGCTGAACGAACGTATGACCAGCTGATAGCCTACGGCAATGCCGATGGAAAGAAGGATTTGCATCATATTGATCATGTCCTTAAGCTTCTCGCCATCCAGAAACTTCATCATGAATAGATAGATCAGGGACGTGGTCACCAGAATTAACATATTAATCAGCACCAGTTCCACCAGAAAAAGCAGGAAAAAGCCGATCCCGTGGGCAATCAATCCGGCTACCAGCGGCGCAGCCGTCAGAGAGCCTGTCAGGAGCAGCAAATAAACCCCTGCGTGAATGGCACGAGCCAAGCCAACAGTGCGTCCATTTACCGGCTTGGTCATGATGATATTACGATCCCGAATATCGAGCAGTACCGAAGAAAAGTCGGAGATCATGGAGGTCATGATCATAAACATCAGCATGGCGGTCACTAGACCCATCTGAAGCATATAATGTCCCGTATCCCAGACGACAAACGGAACCATAATCAGCCCCATCAGTGCATACAACCAGAGGGAACGCAGATACAGATTGCCTTCTTTCTGCTCCTTATTGCCATTGCGTGCTGACAATACCGTCGGTACCCTCCGCTGATCCATCTGGAACTTCACCCGTAGAATCAAACGCAGTACGTCATAATCCGCTCCTGTTCTGGCGATGATAGGCCGAAAACGATCCAGAATCTTCAGCGTGCGGAAGTCGGAGGATTCCGCCATATCAGTACACCTCCTGCACGATGGACACAAAACGTTCTGCAATTGCCCGATGCTCATTGAAGCCCGTCAGTTGATTGAATACTTCCTCCAGTGAGCCTTCCATGGATTGCTGCTGGAGCTGCCTGAACGTACCATCCGCCATCACGCGTCCTTCGGCAATCAGAACGATTCGGCTGCTGATCTTCTCCACCACATCCATGATGTGTGACGAATAGAATATCGTTGTACCCTTGGCCGACAGCTGTGTCAAAATCTCCTTTACCACCATTACACTGTTGGCGTCCAGTCCGCTGAGTGGTTCATCCAGGAACAACAAATCCGGGTCATGCAACAGCGCGGAGATCAGCAGCACTTTCTGACGCATGCCTTTGGAGAAGGAAGCAATGCGGGAATGATATGATTTTTCCAGTCCAAAACAATCCATCAACTGCTTCGCCTTATAATCGGCATCTTCATAGGACAACCCGTACAATTCTCCTATAAAGGTCAGATACTCTGCCGGGGTTAATTGCTCGTATAGCTCCGCGACTTCCGGTACATAACCGATTCTTCGCTTATATTCCGCGTCACCATCTGCGATATCCTTGCCAAAGATGCGGACCGTACCCACATATCCCTCAACTAGTCCGAGCAAAATCTTGACCGTCGTGCTTTTACCCGCACCGTTCGGACCAATATATCCGATCATCTCGCCCCGATTCACTTCTAAATCAATCCCATTTAGCACATAACGCCCGTTATACCGCATACGCAAGCCTTCAATTGACAGTACTTGTTTTTCACTCACTTCGTTATCCAGCCCCTGTCTCTACTATTTCTACAATTCTACTAGTTTACCACAGATTGGATTAACAGAGAGGGATAAAGAAAAATTAAAAGACCTTTGCTCTGCACAAAGAAGTGCATAACAAAGATCCTGAATTTATAGAATAGAATTTGATTTTTGTTAATTTATCAATTAAGTCTGGTAATTATTATTTTTTTATTTAGTTGAAATTCTTATTAGTAAAATGTAAAACAACACACCTCCTACCACTCCAAAAAAAGCATATAAATCTATAAAAATATAAGCTATAAACGCGGATGATATCAACGTCACAATAATCCCAGCTCTATTTTTTAATAATATTCTATAGGTTAGATAACCTAGCAATCCAGAGATTAATGTCGACAACAAAAAAGGAAGAATAACGTACATTTGCTAACCTCCTAACTCGCACCCGTGTTTTACCATTTTTATTTTGTGGCAGGATCCTACCAATAATATATCTTAGCAATGTAATCGTCCTGAGGATTAAGCTTTTCCGTTATTTATACTAATACCTTATTTCTGCTATTGATAATCTAAAGTTAGAATAAAAGGTTCAATTGGAATGTTTAATCTCTAGCTTATAGAGCTTCATATTTTTCACAATTAAACCCCTGTCCCACTCATAATGAGGGACAAGGGTTTAATTGTGAATCTTTATGATGATTAACCAACAAAACAATCAATCCTTATTGAACCTTAACAATCTGGAAGTGCTGATTCGTACCACCATTATCTGTCCACTGGATTGCAGCTGCCCCGTCTGCCAGGGATTGTCCCGAAATATCAAGCACCTTGCCTGTGCTGCGGTTTTTCAATTTATAATAACCACCACCCACACTAACCAACTGCCATTGCTGACTGGCCCAGCCGCCATCGTTCCACTGTTCAATAACAGCTCCATCTGCTGTGGAACCATTCTCTACACCGATTAGCTTGCCGCTGGAACGATTGATGATTTTGACATAACCGCCACCCTCATCCGTGATCTGCCACTGCTGGCTGGTCGTTCCGCCGTCTGCCCGCTGCTCCAGATCCGCACCGTTATCCGCAGAACCACCGATGACATTAAGCAATTTATTGCTTTTGCGACTAATCAGCTGATACGAAGCATTCGGGTCCCATACATCGGGCGTATCCACTCCGGTTACGGAACCCGTGGCTGCATCTATGGTAATACTGCTTGCCCAGTTCATCGCCAGACTGGTTGCACTTGGGAAAGACAACGGCAGCCACACATATTTAGAATCCTGCACTGGCCCGCTCCAGGCGCCAGCCCAGCGATCGCCCATGTAGAGATAGGATGTTGTCTGTGAGCCTTCCACGGGAAGCACATACGCCGATTGGGAACCATAGGTTGTACTATCCCCAAAGTTGCTCAGGCCGCTCCATGTGCCAGTTATGCTGGTAGCAGTCGCATATTTTGCCTGATTCGGGTTCCATCCCGTAGCCCCGGATGTGATCAGGAAATAGACGCCACCCTTTTTGAACATGGCAGGTGCCTCACGATATTGACCCGGCCATAGCGTCGTTACGAGCGATTCCACACCGAGAAAATCAGGAGTCAGCTTGTAGATATTCAGGTCAGCATTCACTTTGGTCGCCGAGATGAGATAAGCCGTTCCGTTGTCGTTGAATACCGTCATGTCTCTCGAATCATAGCCAAGCGGACGATAGCTGCCCACATACGTATAATTGCCATCCACTGTACTTGAGGTCGCTACCGCCACTCTCGCTTCACCATAGTCAACCCCGTTTTCCTTATGCATCCAAAGAACATACTTGCCTGTTGCACTGTTATAAATGACTTTCGGGCGTTCGATGTTGGAAATGTTCAGCTCGGCAGCCGAGCTGCTGGTAAGCACATCATTGCGATACTCCCAGTTTTTCAGATCTGCTGAACGATATACAGATACCGCCTTGAACGTTCCATTAGGGTTGCGATTCTCCCCAAACCAGTAATAGTACCCATTAGCCTTAATCATCCCGCCCCCATGGGCATGAATGACATTGCCGTTTGTATCCTTGAACTGTACCCCGTTGATTACACTGAGTGGAGCAGCGGAAGCCTGTTGTCCTGGAGCGACCAGCATACCTAGCGATTGTAGCGCCAGGATTAGAGCAAGCAGATAACAAAGGCGACGAGTGTAACGATGTGTTTTTGTTTTCTTTTTCAACCAACCCTCATTCATAGAACAATGCACCTCCGTAATTAATTTATAAAGCGCTTACAATAAAATCGATACGTCTCTTCTTCCTCCGATCGATGATGCATTTCATAGGATTACCTGTTTCTCAGACTGGCTCGGCACTCACCTCCTGATTACGATTGTATCCGCCATCCCCCTGCTCGAATAGTGAACAATACGGCGGAACATGTACGAATAAACACTGAACTTATGGAGTGAACAGCAAAAAGACGCTTCATCCGAAGCGTCCTCTGTTATACACAATCTAAATCCCTATAATATACGTTATTTCTTAATCTTCGTCGTCAAAATCCTGGTCAAACGAAAGCACTTTGCCTGTATTGGCATCGACGTCTACATCGGCTTCACCGTTTGCTGTTCTTAGTTCCACTTCATAAACACAACGGCCGTTATCATGATCCAGTTCGATTTCGGTTACTTTTCCGCCTGTCACCTGTTTCAGGGCAATGTTTGAAGCTTGTACCTCTGTCAGTTTAACCTGTTTTGAAGCAGCTTGATTGGAAGACGTACCTGCCACAGTTCCATTATAATCATCGTCGTCATCGTAATCTTCATCATCGACTACGGCAAGGATTTTACCCGTGTAAGCATCCAAACGAACGACAACGTCATTACTACCTTTTTTGTCGATCTCAACTTCATAGAACGTTTGGCCGTTTCTGCGCTCCAGATCCACATCATCCACTTTACCATCCGTTGCTTTCAAGGCTGCTTCTTTGGCCTGTGCGACCGTCAGCAATGTACCTGTGTTGTTCTGGGTTTGTGTTACTGATTGTGTAGTGGACGTTTGCGTAGGCTGTACCGATTGTCCGTTTACATTCCCACTAGCCAGAGCGGCTGATCCTCCGAGCAACACCGCTGCCGACAAGCTGCCAATCCATAGTTTATGTTTATTCATCATCATCATTCATCTCCTCGTTGTTATTCTCGTTCTCGTCTACAGTTATAGATTAACCTGTACGAATGAGAGTTCAGCGAGAGTCAGATTAAAATTTGATGAGAAAATGAGTGAGAATCTCACAGAATGGCTTCTATACCTTTAATCTTCGTCATCATCCCATGTGACCGAACGAATCGCGCCTGAAATGGCATTCACCTGCACAATAGCCTCACGACCGTCATCCAGGTCAATTTCAACCAGATAATACGGATTGCCACTATTCGTTCCACGGAGTTCGATATCATCCACTTCACCAGGAACCTTAGCCAGTGCCTTCTGCTCTGCTTCTTTCTCGCTCAGAAATGAAGTCTTGGTGCCTTCCCCTGTTGTCGGGTCGGGCGAAGATGCCTCCAGCGGCTTTGAAGACTGTTTCTCCCCGTTATACGGATCAATGGTCCATTGCTCCCGACCATTGTCCTTCATCTTGAATACCGCCAGATACACCGGGCTCCCCTGCTGCTCGACAAGTTCGAGCGACACCAGTTCGGCATCCGTTTGTTTCAGCAATTCCGTCTTGATCTGTTCTCGGCTCCATAACGTCTTCTCCTCGGCTTGTGGGTTGGACTCCAGCCGTTTAATGGAATTCACGGTCGCCGTAACAGCATCAACTTGTACGTCATACAGTCCGGTTTCTGAGCGGAGCTGCATGATGTAGGTTCCGTCCTTCAACGTGGAATTCAGGATCTCTCCCGGATATTGATCCAAGACCGCTTGGGCCGCTGCATCTGCTGTTAACATCACGCGGTCTGATTGCCACGGCCTCCACCACATGACCGCTATAACGACAAGGAGAGCCAGGAGCCCCGCACCCCACCAAAATGAACGTCTTGGCTTCGCCCATCCTTTGCGTCGTTGTTCTTCCCGTTTCATTTCCGGACGCCCCTCATGCTCTTCCATCACGGCTCCCCCTTACGCACTCTCTTATGATCCGTAATCCTACTGTGTTTATCAGTATATAAGAGAAGAATGAGATTTTCATGAGAGTGATCCGTTCTGTACGGATGTGGGCAAAATAATCGAAGCCTCGGTTCCTCTGCCCTCGGTGCTGTTCAATTCAATACGTGCGCCCACGGCTTCTGCGATATCTTTGGCCAGGGAAAGCCCCAAACCCGAACCGCTTGCTTCGCCGCTGCGTGTTCTGGCCTGATCAACACGATAGAAACGGTCAAACACCTTGGACAGTTCCTCTTCCCGCATACCGATTCCCTTATCCACAATACGTATCCGACATTCCTGCCCCTTTGCCTCCAGCCGGACTTCAATGGCATCCTCACTATATTTACGAGCATTGTCCAGCAAAATAAAGAGCAGCTGCTTCAGCTTGCTCACATCGCTAATCGCCCATATCCTGCCTGGGTCATCGCAGTGGACTTCCCGATGATAGGCTTCGCGAAATGCACGTGTGGAATCCAGCGCAAGTTGGGTGATATCCACCCGCTCCAGCTGTACATTCCACTGCTCTGGCTGCTTTGCCAGCAATAGCAGCTGCTCGGTCATCTCCCGCATGCGCACGGATTCGGACAGAATGGCTTCTACCGCCTCGTCGAATACTTCGGGACGTTCCTTGCCCCTTCGTTGCAGCAGACTGGCATAACTTTCAATGATGGTGAGTGGTGTTTTCAGTTCATGAGAAGCATCAGAAACAAAACGCTCCTGCCGCTCGAAGTTAGATTCGAGAAGATCCATCATACGGTTGAACGTCTGCCCCATCGTTTTCAGCTCATCCTTCGATTTTTCATCGAGCGGAAGTCGCTTGAACTGGCCGCTCGACTGGATATCACTCATTGTACGTGTCATCTGCTGGATCGGCCTTGTCATCCGGTTCGCAAGAATACGGCTGGAGATGATGGCCGGAATCAGCGCGATGATGGTAACGGCAACTAGAACTGTACGAAGCACAGACAGGCGATTCTCGGTATCTTCAATGCTCTCGGTGACTTGTAGATTCACTACTTCTCCATCCGGCCAGATCACTGGAACAGAGACCCAGACATAACCGATTTGTTCAACTTGGGTATACTCCGATTTTTTTTCGCTTTCGTATTTGTAGGACAGCTTGCTCAGCTGCTCCTCTGCCGAGGTCGTCACCGGCGGGGAGCTGGTGCCGTCTTCATTGACGATCCGCAGCATGCCGTCCAGCGGCGCGTAGGCCCGGAGCAAGTCGTCCGGCGGAATGGAACCGGCAGACTGGCGCACTCCTTTTACAATAGACTCGGCCTCAGCCTCTACCCGCTTGATCTCGTTATCGATCGACATCCGTTCGAACACGATATACACCGACAGGTTGACGGCAATCAGCAGCACGGCAAACAATACGGACGAATATCCGTAGATTCTGCTGCGCAGACTCATACTTGCTCCTTCAGAACGTAACCAACACCCCGAACGGTATGTATTAAGGGTGGTGTGAATCCGTTATCGACTTTTTTGCGCACATAACGGATATACACATCCACCACATTGGTATCTCCATAATAATCATATCCCCAGACGGCCTGAACAATCTGGTCCCGGCTCAGCACCTGGCGCTGGTTTTGCAACAGATACACCAATAGATCGAACTCACGCGGTGTAAGCTCAATCGATTGACCATCCCGGGATATCTCACGAGTTCCTTCATTCAGCTTCAATCCACCTGCGGTGAGCCAGCCTGTCTCATTTTCCGCCGTGTGCTCCGATGATTGCGCCGTATCCCGTGGGACCGAAGTGGCAGAGTGGGTAGCAGCCGATGCAGCACTCAGGCGCAGTGCAGCGCGTACTCTGGCAAGCAACTCTTCAATACGGAACGGCTTAGTAATGTAATCGTTGGCTCCGAGATCGAGTCCGGATACTTTGTCTTCCACAGAGTCTTTGGCTGTGAGCATCAGAATGGGCACGGTCGCATCTTTGGCACGTATCCGTCGCAACACTTCAATCCCACTCAGACCCGGCAGCATAATATCCAGCAGAATCAGATCCCATTGCCCCTCCCCATACATCTCCAGCCCTTCCGTTCCGCTGCCTGCCTTGCCTACCTGATATCCCTCATACTGTAATTCCAGTTCAAGCAGGCGTGCAATTTTGGGCTCATCCTCGATCACCAGCACGGCTTCATTCATGCAGAGCTCCCCCTCATTCCGTCATTCCATTCTCCCGTTATATTACAATACGAATTACAATTTACCTAAGGCATCCTCTACCAATTCATCCCCGGCGATCAGATCAAAAGCCATTCGATACGTCTTCTCCTCCTGGAGGGAAGCAGCGATTACACGAGCCACATCTTCACGTGGAATACTTCCCGGTTTCAGATCTGTTCCTACAGAGATTTTGCCGGTACCCGGCTCATTTTTCAAACCACCTGGACGGATAATCGTGTAATTCAGATCACTTGCGAACAACGCCCGATCGGCATAATGCTTCGCCACGTAATACGGCTTAATGGCGTCGGACCACTTCTCCCGCTGATCTGCCCCAAACGCACTGACCAAAATATATCTGGTAATTCCCTGCTGCTGTGCCGCCTCCATTGTTTTCACCGCACCATCGAGATCAATGAGCAATGTTTTGTCTTCGCCCGTAGATCCACCGGAACCCGCTGTAAACACAATGGCATTGTGATCTTTCATTGCCTCGGCCAGATCATCCACGCTGCCTTCCAAATCGCCAATCACCACATTGGCACCAAACTGCTTCAGTGCATCTGCCTGCTCCGGTTTGCGAATCATCGCGGTGACTTGATGTTTCCCTTCCTGTGCCAGTTGCTGCACCAGAAATTTGCCGATTTGTCCGTTCGCTCCAATTACTAATACGTTCATATGTCATTCTCCTCTCGGTTTTCCTTTTTATAAGCTAGCTTTTATAAAACAGACTTGTCTTTAATTTAAACGAAAGCCGACGCTTCTAAGCGCCGGCTGCTATGTATTACTACCGTTCAGCGCATCTGGCAAGATGCGGATAACACGTCTTTCCTTTAATATACCATACACCCTATACGGTTTATACCGAGCACTTTTTTCTTCAAAACATCTCTGATAACAACGAATATATTTCAATATCTCGCTTCAAGGAACTTAGCCCCTATGCTCTACGGATGCTGGTTAAAAATAAAGAAAGGCACCCCACGTGGGGTGCCTTTCTGCTGCATGGCGTACAGGTATTAGTAAGCCAGTGCAAACAAACCGTGAATATGAGCAAGGTAACGGATGTTACTTGCTTCTTTCATCATGGTTGCTGGCAGACCTTTCAGACGAGTCTGGTTGCCACCGATCATGCCGACAGCATCCTTACGACCCAGACTTCCCAGTGTACCGGAGAATACTGGTGTGAAGGATTCCATTGCGCCACCTTTGAACATTACGCCCAAGTTGTGACCAATAGTTTCACCCATTTGCCAAGCCAATTGTGCTGTTGGAGGGTATGGACGAGCACCTTCGCTAGGGAAGACCACTGCGCTGTCACCAGCAACAAACACGTCTTTATGGGATGTGGATTGCAGTACTTCCGTAACTTTCGCACGGCCACGATCCACTTCAATTCCGCTGTTGGCAACAACTGCATTACCTTGAACGCCGCCTGTCCATACGAGTGTGTTCGTAGGGATCGAGCTTCCGTCTTTCAGCAGAACTTCATTTTCTTTCATTTCGGTAATCGCTACGCCAACGATGAAGTTAACGCCACGTTTTTCCAGACTCGCTTTTGCACGCTCAACCAGTTCTGGCGGGAATCCTGCCAGGATGGAAGGACCTGCTTCAACCGTGTACAGGGAAACTTCTTTGAAGTCGATACCTTTTTCTTGGCATACAGCCGGAAGAAGGTCAGCGAATTCACCAACAAGCTCGATACCTGTCAAACCACCGCCACCGATAACAAACGTAGCGTCTGCTTTGTTGCCGGATTGTTTGTAAGCATCCAAACGAGCTTCCACGTGTGCACGAATGCGATTAGCATCGCTAACGGATTTCAGCGTGAAGCTGTACTCCTGCAATCCCGGAATTCCGAAGAATGCCGTTTCACTGCCCAAGGCAACAACGAGTGCATCGTAAGAGTAAGTAGAACCGCTGGTCATGAGAACTTTTTTCTCGTCCGGCTTGATTGTATCCACCGTATCGATTTTCAAGTTCACATTTTTACCACTCAGCAATTTTTCGAGTGGAAGGGCAACTGCTTTTTCAGCAATGCTTCCTGCTGCAAGACGGTGCAGTTCCGTAATAATTTGGTGCGTAGGGTAACGGTTCACGACTGTAATAGTCGCTTCTTCCGGTGTCAGGTATTGACGCGCAGTCAGCGCAGTCAACAGACCACCGTAACCTCCGCCCAAGATCAAAATTTGCTTCGACATATCCATCCTCCGTTCTTCTAATCTTAACGTTGCTGTTGTTGACGCTCGTTCAGGATGCTCAAGAATGATTGAGCAAAACGCAGCGTTTGTTGTACGTTTGGATCTTTAAGCATTTTGAGCATAGCGAACAAACCAACCGAAGTTTGCTCAGCTTGCGCACGATCACTTGCTTCGATGGCAGCAGAAGCTACACCTTTAGCTTTGTCTACAACAGGTTTAGCAAACTCGCCCATTGCGCTCATTGTGTCGCTGATCAGAACTTTGTCTGTAGCTACGCTTTGTGCAAAGTCATAAGCTTTGGTCATAGCAGTGACCATTTCAGCCAGTTTAGGCAAGTTCTCCACCAGAACGGTCAGAGACTCCTGTACCTCAGGCTTCATCAATTGATCCAGTACGTCCAAGGACTGGCGTTGGGAAACGTCGGCACCTTCTGTAACCGGCACCTCTTGTTGAGTAGGCGATTGTGACATAAGAGAAAGTCCTCCTTTACTTTGGGATAGAAGTCCGCGACTTTCATGATGCCTGTCAAGCAGAGCCGAACCACAAATACATCCAATACAACTAAATGTACCAAATTTCACACAATAGAATGAGCATAGCCCAAGGGCCGTTCCCACATCGTGTATTGTATCTTGGGTCTATTGCGGACAACATGTGTTGACGCAAAACGACAAGCAGGCCGAAACCGAACTCTATACCCCTATATTACACCTCTTACACATGAACATGAAAAAGAAATTTTTTACACTTGTGAAGATATTGTGAACATTGTAACAAAATCGATTTTTTTGTCAAGCATTGTGGTCGGATTAAAATCGATTATTCTCCTGTCCCAGATCCGTAATCCTACCACATGTGGTATGAAGACAAGATCACATATGACCATATGTGCGATATGTACACAAGGAAGGATTTTTTCAACTGAATTTTTCAGGAATTGTTTTCCAAAACCATGAATTTCATGCAACGAAATTGGTCACTGTCGTTATTATGCAGCTAGGGGTGCAGCCTTATTCCTGAAATGACATCATTTCTTGTTCAAGTATGAACCTATCCTAGCACGAAAGCAAAAAAGACAGAAAGAAGGCCTGACGGATCGTCCTGCCTTCCTGATATTTGTTTCACTGTTTGCCCGATCTAATCATTACATTCAGGTCACACCATAACGATTTCTGGGGAATGCTGATCCATTTCTTCAAGCAACGCTTTTATTGCAACGACAGCAGCTCGCTCTAATTCCTCCACCTCCAGAAGTATCGAGATAGCTTGATCGACCTGAAGCTTCTCGTTTGGCTTTCCGCCTTCAGGAAAAGGAAAACACTGTTTGAGCACGTTTAACCTTTGGGACATGTTTCGATATAACTCTTCCGCCTGAAGACAGAATGGAATCAAGCTGGAATAGCGGGGAATCGAAGCCCACTTTACAGAAAGTTCTTTGAAAAACTCACTTGCATAACGTCTTGCATCCCACAAAACCGCAATGTTATAGGCATGACCGTTCGGTTCTACCCGTCTATATTCTAGGGCTTCTCTCCAGACCGCATAAGCAGCCAGACCACTGACTGTGTTCGGCAAGGTATATGGGTCCTCCCCACGATAATGAGCCAAAACAGCTGTCAGTGCCGCGCGCAAGTTCATTTCTCTTATCATGCCATCTGATTCCGCTGCCAGTACAAATACTTCCTGATTCACCCCCCGGCCTACATGATCATAGATAATTGTTCCTGATTTAATGAAATCTGTACCGTACAGGGTCCGGGCTGCATCATCATAGCCATAAATCAATCCGAATTCGGGAATATTCAGGTCCCATACTACGGCCGGAATTCCCCGATGAATGGAGTAACGAATCAAGGAGAGGGCCCGAACAAGCCTTGGATTTAGCAACCTTTTCCCCTTCGCTTTCTCCTCTAGCATCGAAGGATCGATCAGATTGGCATTGAGTCCCGCTTCGCTCGCCAAAGCCTCAACCGCATGGGAACGATAACCCATATGGTGCAATCCTCTGATAAGTACCTCTTTGAAGTTATAGGCGGTGGGTCCAGCGATATGTATGTCCTGAGGCAGGATGGTCAGACGAAAAGAAAGTCCACTCATCCCCATAACCATGGGGAGAGATGGAGATGAACCGATATAACCTAACATCTCTTGAATGGATGCTGCTGCCGAGTTCCAGGTTTGGGGAGCCCGAAACGAAAGGGGCTCCTCCAGAATCACTCGATTTTGCCCGAGTGAATTCCACTCTGCCAGCATTTCTTCTACGGATAAATGAATATGAAGCTGCGACACTTTTTTACGTGAACGGGACAGAATTTGATACGCATTGGCACTTGTCAGATTGAATTTACAGGCAATTTCTTGCGGTGACAGCTGCTCCATCCAATACGATGTGAAGACCTGCTGCTCTCTTAAATTCAGACATCCCAGCAGCTTGTAGAGATTATTCCTCATTTCCTGCTGAGCAACAGCTTGATACGGATCATAGCCTGTTTCCTGCGACATCCGTTCGGTGTCATTCAAAAGATGGTTCAGCGTCATGTCAAGCGAGTCTTGATCGCTCCATGAGGGATCATCGGCTCCAAATGCAAGGAAAGAAGAAAAATGTTGTTCACGCTGCTGCTCTCGGCGTTGCATATGTGAGTACGCCTGATTACGCACAATGCGCTGCATCCAAGCCATAAAACGCTCGGCATTCTGAAGCTGCCCCATATGAATGAACGCCCGAATAAGCCCATCCTGTAAAATATCTTCTGCGAGATAAGAATCATGTGTAAGTGCTCGCACATAACGGAACAATTGCCCACGGTAACGGTGAATCAATTCACCAAAAGCCTCTGTATCCCCAGTTTGGGCTCGTTGGATAAGCGCGACATCCGACTCCTTTTGCCGATTCTCGAATGTCTCATCTTCCCCTGGCCTGATATGGCGATTGTCAGCTAATTCATTCATGTGTATCTCCCCTTCTCATAGCCTTGCTTCACTTACAATTACATTATTCCATCTTCAAAATAGCAGCTTCGATCATGGCTTCCGTCTCCGCGAGTGCCACCATGATTGTCGCAGCAGCCTCCCAGTTCCGGGAGACAAGACGGGATTGGCATTCCCCGAATTGGCGCGATTGTGCGTATTTCAAAGCAGAAAGGTCAGGATGGATTGTTTTAAAAAATGACCCATAATCATGGGCACGACGCGCGCCTACTGGCAGAGCAAAATACACATAATGAGCCCACTCATTACCATCGATTGCATCAGCACGAACCTGTTCCGCCTTATGAAGAATCGCTGAAGCTCCTGTTCGTCCTTCCTGTGCAGCAATATCATGGATCTGTTCTGTAAGCGTTGATTTGAACCAAGTAAAAGCACGACGGTTAATCTCCTCCAGATCAGGCTGTTCAATGCGTTCAGGACTCCACCATCGTCGATACACACCGCTACTCCACGGGAATTCAGACTTCCATGCTTCCTCAAGTTTATCCAGTGTCAGGAAGACATTCGGGAATCCAGCAGGATCATGCAGGCATATTTCATCGCCCTCCATGCTCAACGCCACTACATAATGATCGCAACCACCCAGGTTGGGAGAGTTGGGATTGTAGACGAGTTTGCCCATATCCAGCGGACCCATCATCACAGGACCCTGCTTCAAAGCCTCTCTTAGCTCATCTACAGGCATCTCTGTACCCGGTGATTGCACACTTTCGCGCACACTAAATCCCAGAATGCTCATCGCTTTGCTGATGGCCAGATCAGGACTAGAGGTACAGTTATCAAAAAAAAGCATATCTTCCTGCGTTCGAAAGGCCCCTAGTGAAAAGCCACCGACTGCTTCAAGCAGACCGGGGTCTACCTTTTCTCCAATGGACGACAGCAGCATTGAAGCTGAATTAGCGTAGCAATATGCACCATTTCCAATATAATTGCTCATATCATAACATCCTCTCATTTCTTTAATGAAGCACGCGGTTATGCAATGCCTATACTTATACTGACTCTTCGTACTGATCATTTCTGACAGAATATCCAGAACAAATTTCTGCCCTTATCACAATAGCAACGTTTAGAATACGGGCATCCCGGTTAATAAGGACTACACCAGAAACGAAGGAGATGTTCGATATGAGTAATTCAACTAGCGATAAAATTAAAGCAGGCGTAAACAAGGCCAAAGGCGAAGTGAAAGATCAGATCGGTAATGCGACTAACAACAGATCCCTTCAGGCTGAGGGCAAGAAAGACAAAGCCAAAGGTGCTGTGCAGGACAAAATTGCTGATGTAAAAAAACATCACTAGATCCATTTGTTAAACGTGAACACGCACGACAATTCGTGCAGTAAATATAGGATCATTGCCCGACCGTCCATACCGGTTGAAAGCCGGGATTCGACGGGGGCGCAAAAAAGCCAAGGAAGGTGTTATTCACTACACCCTTCCCTGGCTTTTTTTGCCCTGGTTAGATAGCCGGAACTGCATATCTCGCCATATCGATAATAAAGCTGCGTGCTTCTCTTGTCGTGTGGTATTCACGGCTGAATTGTCTTACCCATTCGGGATGTTCCTGATACCATCGAAAGGTCTGCTCCAGTCCCTGCTCCAGCGTCATCTGGGGAAACCATCCGGTCTCTGATCGTAATTTTCCCGAGTGAACGACCAGACTCGAACCTCTGGACTGGGTGGGCTCCTGCTCCCGAATCTCCGCCGTTCCATTAGAAGTATGCAATTGGTGCAAAAGATCTCCGATCTCTTGCATGGTTGTTCCTTGCCCTGTCGAAATGTTATAGATCTGCTGATCTTGTCCATTCAGCATAATCTGTTCAATCGCTCGCAGCGCATCATCTACATACAAAAAATCACGTACAGCTGATCCCTGAATATCCAGAGGAAGGCTGTCCATCATTCGGCCAAAATTACGCGGGATAATCCGGTCCGGCAACTGCCAAGGTCCATAAAGATTGGTTAAACGAAATATTTTTATAGGAAGCTGGTAACATTGAGCGTAGGATCGTGCGAGCATCTCACAGGCTACTTTGGAAGCGGAGTAAGGGGATACCGGAGCATATTCATCGGATTCATGATACACTCTGCCCATCTCCCCTCCGTATACCTCAACAGATGAAGCCAGCACCACGGGAATATGGTGATCGGAAGCGTATTGCAGAATGGCCTGTGTACTGAGGGTGTTGTTACGAAACACTTCTCCGGGGTGATGATACGAATAATCTACGTGTGGCATCGCTGCCAGATGAATAATATAGTCTGTTTCGTGCGGCAAGCTAAATCTGTCCTTCGCGAGATCACAACAGATAAAGGCCATCTCATGAAGTGGAGAGCTGTGAACAAGCCTCTGACAATAATCATCCTGGTCCACCAGGGTGATTCGATGTCCTTTTTGCGCCAAATACTGAGAAAGGTTAAATCCTACAAATCCAGAAGCCCCTGTAATGACAATATTCAAGCACATTCCCCCTTGGATTAATACAACAAGTTACTGAAGAGAGTCTATGTTCTGATTATAACCTTATAGTGATACATTTTGTATCATTTTACAATTGTTTTTTGTTCTTCACCAGAAATAAACGGGTAATGCCATAGAGAGGTGATATTTACGATGAAAGAGGCCATCAACAATGTACAAACGATGTTATTTCAGGACGATGGTGTGATCCCCAATCATCCGATTCTGCCTGTACTTCTGTATAAAGGAATTTGGGCAACAAATTCCGCTCGTGCAGAGTCGTTACTGAACCAAAATGGATGGGGAAACAGCTGGATTAACGGTGTGTTTGATTATCATCATTTTCACAGCAATGCTCATGAAGTACTTGCAGTGGTTAGTGGCTGGGTTGAGCTCATTCTTGGTGGGCAACATGGAAAGGTTGTGCGTCTTCATGCAGGAGATGTGGTCGTATTACCTGCGGGAACCGGACATAAGCGGCTGAGTGCGAGCCGTGATTTCCGCATTGCAGGGGCCTATCCAGGTGGCATGAGCTATAATACCCGAACGGGTGAACCGGGGGAGCGTCCCAAAGTTCTGCGTGAAATTCAGGAGGTTCCCATTCCGGATACAGATCCAGTCTATGGGCAAGAGGGGCCACTATTGGAGTTATGGAATCAGAATAAGACATGAAAGAATAAATGGACTGCTCCGGGATAAAAAAACTACCGGGAACAGTCCATTTCGGTTACTGGGGGAGCCTCACACTGTAGAATCGCATGGCATGTGGCTTCCCTTCCATCTCAAGCCGTCCCTTTATGATCAACTGTCGAACACGGTATTCAATGAATGCGTCTCCGACAGCTTGTTCAAGATGGCCCAGCACCTCACCTACGACGCGGGCTGATTTTATAAACTCGCCAGGCTGTCTGGTTAACGTGACCTCTCTAGCCTTCTGCATAATGTACTCATCAATCGCGTCTTCGGGCACGCTCTGAATCTGGCCATCCTTCATTAATCGCAGAAGTCCTGGCTGTACAGCCAGATTCACCCACTCTTGCTCCATGTGTTTTCGTTCCTCCACAGACAACGGTTCAGCATTCACACAGTGTTGCCACATCGATAACAACTTCTCAGAAAAAATTTCACCTGTTCTAGGAACATCATACTGAACTTCAGAAGGTTTGAATAATTCCTGATATAATGCACCGGTATCGATTAAATAGATAGGCCCCAGCCTTTTACGTAGCAAATGCATGGCATATAAAAGCCCCGTTCTCTCATGAGCATTATTCGCATACCAAATGGTGATTCGCGTATCTTCATCAATTGAACTCAACATGTTGTTTAATTGAAGCAGCTTATCCATGCCTTGGACGGCATAACTTCCATGCTCACCCAAATAAAGTTTCTCAAGTAGCCAGAGGTGCCTGCGGTGTAAATCCGCCTTGTTCGTCAGATCGCCCAATGGACCGATGGCATAGTAGTCATTCATAGAGAAAAACCGCCGCTCCGAGCGACCTGGAACCTTGCCCATCGCAACCTTAATGCTACCTAGTGGCGATTCACCAATCGCTATATGAATTTCACGTGGTATCTGTGCCTTTAATGCCTGTTGCTCCGCTTTCTCCCGGTTCCGATTCTCATCCAATGTCTTAAATATCGACTGTATTTTCGTTGCAAAATGAACAGAATGTTCTTCCGCTGACTGATCACTGACTGCCATATCTGCGCTGAGATAGAGCGTACGCAATAACGAACGCAGCTCGTCCTCATCCATACGGTACAGCTCCTGATCAAAATCAAAGATATTGTCAATCATGTTTATCCCCCTCCAAACAGTCTAAACCGATGGTTATCTGCGACTAAACCATACAAAATCGAACGTACGTATTTGTATCATCGTAAGTTTACGACGAAATAGACTTTCCAGAGGAGTGACTCAGATCATTCATTTCCTCACGATTGGATGACGAACGGGTAAAATGCCGCTCCAGCTTCCGACTTGCCCAAAGGGATACCGCGATAAACAACAACACGCCGCCCCATCGCACAGGGTGCTCCATAAACTGAGCTACATTGGAACCGATATACGTCACACAGAAGATCATAATGGCTTTACCAAAACTCACCGCAAGCAGGAAGGACATTAATCTCATCCGCGCAATACCTGCCGCTACATTAATAATGACGAACGGACCAACCGGAAAAATACTCAACAAAAACACATAACTGAATGCATTCCGCCGAATCCATACCATGCTGCGCTGCACACGGGGTTTATTAGCCCAACGTTCCACAAAAGCCGACTTCCCAATCTCCCGTACAATCAGGAACGTAACGGTACAGCCGAGTACCATCCCGATCCATGAATATAAAAATCCTGCCCATAGCCCGTACACCGCTCCGTTAACCCCAACAATGAGCAGTGTAGGCAGCGGGGGCACGAACGATTTCATAAAGGTAAGCAAAATTGCCGGTAAAGGGCCCAGGGAGCGAAACTTCTCCAGCCAAAAACGAATATTCTCTTCCGTAATATAGGACATGATGTCCAAAGATGCCGGGTTCATCTGCTTCCCTCCAATCTATACAGTTCAAATTTACTAAAGATGTGGTGCCCATTATAAAATACATCTGGTAAACCGATGTGAAGTTTCACGACTCACTTCTCCCCAGTATAACGTACATATGAGCGCTGTACCGTTGTCAATTTGAAGAAATTTCACCAGCGAAGCTAAAAAACAAAAAAGCACACCCTGACCCGTTCAGTCTTGGTGTGCTCTCTATATCGGATACCCCGCTTGAAACCCATGGTGAACAAGCTTGGGGAAGTATTTGTATTTCGCATAAACCGTTTATTCTAGCTGAGCTTCCTGCATTGCCAATTCATTCAGCTCTTCCTGATGCGCAGCATTCCACTCGGGAATACCGGAACGCATGAATTCTTCGGCATCCATCGCTGCTTTGGACTGGTTGCACAGATTGCAGGCGCAGACACAGTTAAGTGGGGTGGTATGCCCACCTTTAGCTCGTGGCAGAAGATGGTCAATCGTGTCTCCATACGATCCACAGAAGTAGCAGGTATAGTTATCACGGGTCAAAATAAACCGTTTGAAATCCTTGTTGCTAAACAATCGACGGATCGTGTACCGATTAACCACAACAGCGGCTTTTTCCTTGACCAACGTGACCGCCAGCTCCATATCCACTTCCTGATGCCAGCGCCGCCCTTTGTCCGTCTTGCCACGCATGCGCACCATGCCCTGCCGATTCGTCCGAAGCGATGACGGATCATCCGGATCAATCGCTACAGGCACCGCCGGAGTATGACGGCGAGGACGGCTTTCCGTTCCAGCCCCGTGACTGCGGCTGGAATGTGCAGGCGCCCGCTGCCCGGATGATCCGGCACGGGCTGCGTCTTCGCCGCCTGCCTTAGGCGCACGCTCCTTGCGTGCCGGGCGCGGCTTCGACCCGGGCGAGCCTGGCTGGCGCCCGGGTGCAGGAGGCGCAGCCTCCATGGCCGTGCCCGGCGCTTGGCCGGGGGCGGGCTTTGCAGCAGCGGCAGGCTGTGCGGCCGCCGCTGGGGGTCCGGCGACCGAGGCATCGCCACGGTCGCTCAGGTTAGGCGCACTGGCCTCAGCTATGCTGCGGGCCTGTCCTGCGCCGGACAGCAGCGCGGCAGCACGTTTGCGGCGCCGCTTGCGTTTGCGTTTGGCTGCGGTCGGCTGATCCGCAGCCCCTGGCTCTGCTGCCGGGCCTTGCGGCTTAGCTGGCAGCAGAGCTTTGGCCGCCGCAATCTCCTGCTCGGCGGCCCGATCCGTGCCAGCGGCTATACGCGCGCGGGCACGCTTCGCAGATGGATCAGCATTCGCTGTATGCGTCTGCGAATCCCTTTCTTGCAGATCAGCCCTCGTCTGCGGCTGATCTACCTTCTCGCTCTCCACCTCAGTTCCGGAGAGCGGCTCCGTTTGCTCATTACCCGAATGCAGCTCTGGGCGCTTCGCCTTTCTCCTCCTTCTCCTCTTCTTGCGGTTGCCCGAAGGCGAAGAAACAGTTGAAGAAGCAACGAAGTCAGCCGTTTCACCTTCCATCGAAGAAGATGAACATACGGACGGCTTAGACTCCCCATGTCTTTCTGAAGTAGAAGCAACAGAAGGCGTACTATTTGCTGTATCCACGATCCGTTCTGCTGTATGACTTGCAGATGCAGAAGGCCGTGCAGCCGCAGCACCTTTATGACTCTTTATCGCCTCATCCGTAGGCCGGAGTGAGGTATTATCGTTATCGGCTTGTCCACCGAGCTGACGACAGTGACGACAAGCGCCACGTCTGGCTCCCGGGCCAGCCCGCTTTCCGGTTCTTCGTCGAAATTCGGACAAAGGTCGCTTTTGCCCGCAATACATACATGTCTTGGTCAGTTGCGCTTCATGTTCCGTCATTTCCTGCCGGAAAGGGGCCGAGCCCATCTCCATGTTGTCACCTCGGTTCCGTATGAATCCGGTTTCTTTCTATTGTATCACATCTGCTCGCCAACACACTCATAGCCAGATGTCCCATAGTCTTTTGTCTTGTACTCCTGGGTCTGCCCCACGCATTCGTGAAGGATGTGTTCCACGTATTCCAATATATCTTGCATCGGTTTCCCGCATTGTTCACATGTTGTCATTGTTCTCACCTTAATCCTGTTCTTAAAAGTCAATACATCCATTGAATAAATGAATTTACACTGTTTTACTACGCTGGCAGAACAACCTTCCGATCGCTGTTACCCCCAGATTTCTTTAATCCCCTTTTTAAAAGGTAAAATCCGGTGCTAAAGGCGAGCGCTACGCTTCTTCAGGTTTTTTCTGCCCTCTCCGTTAGTGTGTATTTTTTATTCAAACCTAGATTAGACTTATAAATTATTTAAAATGTGTTCCGCCTTCTCATTACCCTTCGCTTATGAAAAAGAAACATCCGTTCCCCATGTATGAATCTAATCGGCAATCAAAAAAACCGTTCCCCGCTCAACCCTAATGGTCGACCAAGAAACGGTTTATTATTCCTGTATTAGCATAAATATTTTAACGAACGTCGAGTTGTCCCGAGTTTTGTTGTGGTACCAGACGTGGCTTCGGTTTTGGCAAATTGCCGAATATTACCCATGCAAACGGAACAAATCTTGCCGTGAGTCCAACCACAATCCACGATGCGATTAACGCCACACCAAAACCTCCGGCGTACCACAGGTGAATCAGCCAGGATACCCCGGTTTGTGGTGGATAATTCCGATAGATCAACAGGAAGAATGGATGAATCAGATAAATACCGAAGGACAGTGCCCCAAGCCGATTGAGCGGCTTAACGATCAGCGATGGTCCTTTACGATAGAGAAGGTACGCAATCTGAATGAGCACCAACGCACAGGCGAACGTATGCAGATTCCAGAAAAACTCGTACCACAGCGTGTTATATGTCGCAATCTTCAGGCGCAACAGATAATAAATGTATACATGGCCGAGTCCGGCAAAAATCCATACCGCCCACAGCAAAATCCATGAAACTACACGAGCTTTGGTTGCATTTTCCCGACTAATGACAAACCATTGTTTAATCTTCGGAAAGTATACCCCGATAAATGCACCCAGCATGAAATAAGAGAAATACGAGAATGCCCAACTTCCCTTGTTCGGCACCTGGAAGCCATATTTATTACTTACGATAAATGCCCACTGAATGAGCAACCCAATCGGTACCGACCATTTGACAACTGAGGGATATTTCTTAAGCAGCCACAATACCAACGGGAATAAAAGATAGAATTGCATATTAATAAATACAAAGTACAGATGCGTATACGCCTTGCCAGTGAACAGTTTCGTTATGAAGCTTACTGCTGATTCACCGAACGGACGGCCCTGATAATGCGTGAAGTGCAGGATAACAAAATACATTAATGAAAATAGAAAATACGGTAGTAAAATGTAAACAAATCTTTTTTTGTAAAAATTGCTGACCAGCTTCTTATCTAGCGGGCGAGAATAATAGTTATAGAACAGTACAAAACTGCTCATGAAAATAAACGTTGGTGTACCATATTTCATAAAAATATTAATAAAATTGTACAGCCAGTAATACCCTGAACCCGTCATGTCCACCGTCGCATATGAAGTGGAATGCACACACAGCACGCCGATGATAGCCATTGCCCGCACGAGATTCAGCTCTGGGATTCGCTCTCTTTTGATTGTTTCACTCATAATTAGCGTTTCTCCTTAATATGTTTCGTTGATATGTCTAAGATGACTTAATACGATAAGCACACTATCTATTAAAAAGCATAAAGCTTAAGATGGGTAGTCCAAATTCTTAAAAGTTCCTAAATATTCAACATGTTTCACAGTCTTTTCATGTCTATATATGTAAAAAAGACCGCTATGACGCGGCCTGCGAGCTTGCTTCGTATCTGTCCAAAATATTGCTGGTTCACTGGGATGAAAATGGTAAACTTCAATGCTGACGACTAGCTAGAATTTGTTTATAGATCTCAATAGCCGATTGTCTTGAGGTTTTCAGATCCACAATGGCATCCTGGCGAGGCTGATGAATCTCTTTGCTATGCAAACCCTTCAGGTCAGGCAGCCATTTGCGGATATAATCCCCTTGGGGATCATACTTCTCTGACTGTGTCACCGGATTGTTCACCCGAAAGTATGGAGCTGCATTCTCGCCAAGTGATGCACACCACAGCCAGTTGCCCCGGTTTTGAATATTGTCATAGTCACGGAGCTTACGTCTGAAATACGCTTCACCCAGCGTGTATGGGCACTGCAGATTTTTGGTAAGAAACATTGCGGTCAAAATACGAAGCCGATTCGGCATATGTCCAGTCTCATTCAGTTCCGTCATCGCTGCGTCGATAATCGGAATGCCTGTTTCGGCCTTGCACCATCGTTCGAAGTGAACCTCGCTGAGCAGCGACAGATCATATACCTTTTCATATGTAAAATAATGACTCTCATACACTGCCCGATACAGGTAGAAGTCGCGGAAGCACAATTGTCTGATCCACTCGTCCGAATGCTCCGTGCGTTTCGCAGCATCGTACATCTTGCGGATGGATACAGCCCCCACAGCTACATAAGAACTGAGCCGGCTCGGTTCATAAGCTTCATATTCATCCCGATGGTCGCCGTAATCGGCAATTCTATCAGATAAAAACCCACCCAACATTAGATGAGGATCATTCAAATCAGATACATCATATGCCAGCAATTGTTGTGGTACCTGGAAGGTCTCTGGCCATTCTATCTGCTGATCACTGACCTTCACCTCTGCAACCGTAGTGGTTGAAGCTGGATTAGGATGCTCATTCATGAATTCCACCCAGCGTCGGTGGAAGGCAGCAAATACTTTATATGGCTCGGACTTGCCCGTAAAATCAGCGAATCCCTTCAAATCCATCAGCAGATGATCCGTCAGCTGCGTAAATGTGACTTCTCGTTCCTCGGTTACCTTGCGTATTCCACGGTCCCGTTCAATTGCATATGGGGTCATATCCCGATGAACTACAACTTCATCTATACGACCTTGCATCTGTTCGAGAATATAATCAATCACCTCAGCTGGTTTGCCATAAGCCATGTGCAGCGTACGGCCTGACTTGCGGTACCGCTTACCAAGCTCTACAGCATGCTGTAGAAAATTCACTCCACTATGTTCCTGTTCACGACCTTGCCGCAGCAGAAACGGATCATAGATGAGCACATGCAGACTCTCTGCATCCTGGTGCAGTAAATAATCGAATGCGACCAGGTCATCTGTGCGCAAATCTTTGCGATGTATGAATAACTTCATGCTTCATCCTCCTGCCTGAACTTCTGCCTACTTTGCCGTTAAATCTTCATACAGCCTGCTTGTCTCCGGCTCCGGTTGATGTCCCAGTTCCTCAAGCAGGGTCAGCGTAAATGAATGATATATTCTGAGTATGGCTTGTTGATCATCCATGGATGCACTTACCCTCATCATTAATCGGCAGATTTCTTCGGCATATGGCTCCCGTTCCTGTAGTTCACTCAACTGCTCCATCGCTTCCTTGCCCCGTCCATGCTTCATGTCCCATTCCGCGATATCCATAACCAGTCCTATATACTTACTTCTCAGATCTCTCGCTTTGGCTTGAGCCCAGCGATAATCATGCTCCTCCAGATAGTCACCACGGTAGAGGGGGACGATATCCCGCAGTTGATCGACATTGTCTGATGTAACGTCAGCGTATGCCATACCTTGCTCGAACTGCTCTACATCACTCACCAGATTACCCGATAACAAACGATAGCGGTTCATGTTGTATTCCAACTTGCCCGTCATGTTCCATTCTTTCAGCAGTTTACGGATCTGATAAACGGAAGTATGCAGATGCGTTAGCCCTTTCTCTTGCGAGACATCCGCCCACAACTTATCGAGCAGAATCTCTTTGCTTACCCAATCCCCTCTATGGTGAAACAAAAAAGCAAACAGTTCTTGCGATTTGGCTGTGCGCCACTTGTGCTTCTCTGCTTCCTGATCCAGGCTTCTGTAGATATCCAGATGTTTAAAAGTAAGCAATCCAGGCACACGGGTATCCAACTCCACAGCCTCAGATTCCTGAACCTCAGCGGTTGCAGCAACCTGAGAGGATGAGGATATCATGCCTGCGGCAATGCGATCGATCGTTTTGGCAAGCCTCGCTGAACTTACCGGCTTCAGCACATAATCCAGCGCCTGAAGTTCAAAGGCTTCAACCGCATGATCGGCGTAAGCCGTTATAAATATAATGCGAATACTGCTGTCCAATTGCTGTATATATTCAGCCGCTTCCAGTCCATTCATTTCCGGCATGCCAATGTCCAGAAACACAACGTCCACACGCTCTTTTGCCAGAAAATCCAGACCGGCACGGGCTGTTGAAAAACACTGCACGGGGGTAATCCGCCCATCCGATCGTAACAGGCGTTCCAGATGAAGCTGCGCCGGTTTCTCGTCATCGATTACAATGGCTTTCATGCTCTTCCAGCCTCCTGCCGTGAATTATTCAATGGGAATACCGATTATCTTGGCATTCGTTTAATAATCTGTTAACCAAATTCGCCTAACTCGGCCCATTATTTGGAACCATTTTTCTTCTCCACAGGTATGCGAAACCGTATTAGCGTTCCTTTCCCCGAATGACTCTGAATCTCCAGCCCTTGACCATATAAAGACAACAGGCGCCGATTAATATTCTGTAGCCCTACACCTCCAGGACCTTCGATTCGCCCTGAACTTACCTGAGCCAAACGCTCAGGAGGTATGCCTACTCCATCATCCTGTACCACAATGACGATGTGTTCATCCTCCCTGGTAATGCCCAGGTTAACCATGCCGCCTGCAGCACGTTCCATCACCCCATGACGAATCGCATTCTCCACAAGCGGTTGAATACTAAGCGGTGGCAGGTAAAGACGAACATCTGGGTCGATATCATAATGGACCACCAAACGTTCCTCGAAACGTGCTTGTTCCAGATGTACATAGGACTCCACTAACTCCAGTTCCTTCGCTAGTGGAACCAGTTGGTCGCGGTTCTGGAAGTCGAAACTTCCTCGCAAGTAATGACTCAGTTCAATAAGCAAATCGGTCGCTTTATCCGGATTGACGGCGCATGTCGCTATGATGACGTTGAGCGCGTTATATAGAAAGTGCGGTTTGATCTGGGCCTGCAAAAAAGCCATTTCCGTACGAACAACCTCCTGTACCGAGGTACGCATCTCAATTAACGTCCGTACTCTTGCACGCAATTCACCTGCATCCACAGGTTTGCTCAGAAAATCATTTGCTCCTGCCTGGAATCCCATTTTGATATCCTCTGGCAGCCCGCGAGCTGTCAGCATTAGAATGGGCAACTCGGACAAGGAACTGTTCTCACGAAGCTTACGGCACAGCTCAAGCCCGGACATTTGCGGCATCATCCAGTCTGTAATGACAAGATCAATGGAGGGGTGTTCTTCACGAAGCTTCAGTGCTGCTGCCCCGCTATCTGCTGCAATGACACGGTAACGTTCCGTGGATAGAAGATTGAACAATACCTGTCGATTCACAGGATCATCGTCCACAATCAGAATGGTATGCTCTGCTTCCAGATTATCATCCGTCTCATCCCAATCCATTGCTGCTGCCGTATCCTGCGTTCTTCTTTCTTGAGTAGATACATATTGGGCTGCAACAGGCCTCGAACTCGCTTGCAGCAAAGGAAACTGCACAACTGGCA
Source organism: Paenibacillus sp. 276b (assembly GCF_900107875.1). Lineage (NCBI taxonomy): Bacteria > Bacillati > Bacillota > Bacilli > Caryophanales > Paenibacillaceae > Paenibacillus > Paenibacillus sp. 276b. The sequence goes on from NZ_FNRR01000003.1 coordinate 428,332, forward strand.
GGGTAAAATGAAAGGTCGAACCTTCACCTGGCTCCGAATCTACCCAGATGGTCCCTCCGCCAAGCTCGACTAGTTTGCGAGTGATACTCAGTCCAAGACCAGTTCCCCCGTTAACCCTCTCACTTGTTCCATTGCCCTGTTCGTAAGACTGAAATATGTCTTCCAGTTTATTTTGGGTGATACCGACACCTGTATCAGCGACAGATACCGTCACCATAGCTCCATCCACACGAGCATAGATACGAATCTCACCCTGCTTCGTGTACTTATACGCATTGCCCAGCAGGTTGTACAGAATCTGCCTTAGGCGATCCTCGTCCGCTTCAACCAACGGCAACGCTGGAGGCCATTGCTGGATCAGTACAACCGGTTTATCTTCAAAGGTAAAACCAGAGACTTCAACGACCGATCGGGCAACTGATTCGAGGTCCACAGCACTCCGTTTTAATTCAATTTCACCATTTTTGAGCTTGGAAAAGTCCAAAATATCGTTTACCAGCAGCGAAAGCCGCTTTCCAGTTGAGGTGATCATGGACAGATTTTTGGCCTGCTTGGGTGTGACCGCCCCGGCCGCCCCTTCCAGCATCGATTGAGCTATATTAATGATGCCGTGAAGGGGAGTTCTTAGTTCATGGGACGTATTCGCCATAAACTCATCCTTGAGACTGTCGATGGCAAGTAAACGTTCAGACAACGCTTCAACTTCACGGAATGACTGTGCAAACCGAATCGCTGTTAGAATCATCTGTGCAAAGACAAATAACAGCAGCTCATACAGTGCTAGAAATGTCGTATCCACGGTAGTGAAAGCACCAACGGTGTGCAGCACAACCACCATGAATATACTCATCATGCTCATCAAGACAAAATGACCGTCATTCGGTCGACTTTTCAGCCAATGGAGCATGGCTCGCAGCGTGTAACCAATCACCACGAGTGAGATCAGCAGCATGGGCAGCTCCAGCATGGAGAACAGAACAGGAGACAATGTTAGACCCACCGTGCATTGGACGAGTACCAGAACCACACCCAAGCGAACAAACCATTGATGAACAGCTCCAGGTACCAGTGCATCCATATAACGGAGCAAGAAATAATACGCAAGAGCTGCGCTGATTAATTGCAGCCGCAGAATATCATTATTCGGTAAGAACGGTAACAGTGTTCCCAGCAACTTCTCTCCATGAGTCAATGCGTACAACGCACCGGATAGGCTGAATAATCCCAGATACTGAAGCTCTTTTTCACTGCGCCGCAGCCGGAAGAGCATCAGGAAGAAGGCCGCTGGCAGAATAAATCCGAACAGTGTCATCAGATCCTTGAGCCAGTCCTGCTGTTGGCCTTTCAGAATGCTGTGCTCGTCTCCGAACAAAATGGATGCAACAATGCCGCCAGACGAGTAGCTGTAATTCGATACCTGAATGATAATATCTGCGACATCACCTTCTATGGAGGTAAATCCCGTAAAAGGCAAATTGAGCTGAATATCGGTATTTTCCGTTGTACCTGGCAGCCCTTTGCCGCCAATCTCTTTGCCATCTATGAATAAACGATGGGCCATGCGGATATTTTGAGTACGTATCCCATAATCGTTCTTCTCTAATCTCGGGGGAATGCGAACACGCAAATGATAGGTCCCATACCCGTGCGCCTCTCCAAGAGTTCCATTCCATCGGGATGGGACATGGATGGGGAGAGGCTTGGAAAGTGGCTTGCGTCCGGAGACATCCGCCTCAAAGTCAACGGGTGCCAACAATTGGCCCGGATAGAAATCCCACGTACCATCCAGGGAAGCAGCCCCCTGTCTATCGAAATTCCAGCCGGTCAGGTCCATAACCCCATCATTCGCATGAGGGTTGCCGCGCTCGGTAAATAACGTTTGTACAATGGAACCCAGAGGAAAAACAACAATACATATAAAGCTAATGGTGAGCATAATCCAGTGTTTTCTCATCTATGTAATCCTTCCGCCTCCATGGCGAGAGACGTCTAATTTTGTCGTTTTATACCTATAACTCCATGTTACACGTTTCTGTTGCTGACGGAAATAGTTCTTACATGATATTTTAACGTCAAAAAAGCCACAGGCTCAGCTACCGGAATGCAGACCGGAGTAGGACCTGTGACTTTTTTGAACTTGTTGGCTATCTGTTTTACTTTTCTCGTTTCCTTACGCTTGTCCAACGACCTGGGCCAGTTTCTGCACAATTCCAGTCCATCCCTGCTCCATCCGTTCACGAATGATGGCATGAGCCTGTCCAAATTCAGTCAGTTTGTCCGCGTCCCAGCCACTGTGAATCAAGGTAAAGTCGGTGTCTTGTCCTTGCTCCGTCAGTTCAAACGTAAGCGTCCAGTCCTTACCCCATTGGAATGACAGCTTGCGTGGCGGCTGAACTTCCGTAACTTTACACGGTGATTTTCCGAAGGGTCCAGCTTCCAGTATAAATTCATGCCCTTCCACTGGCTCTAGATTGCTTGGCATAAACCATGATTCCAAGCCTTTTGACGTCGATACAATCCCCCATACTTTCTCCACAGGCGCGTGAAGCAACAGCTGCTCCCGAATATCTGGCAATGCACTTGAAGATTCCATGATATCTCCTCCTAGATATATATCAGTATTTTGCATCATTCCATTTATCGCTCATGGAATTGATGCAAAATCCCCTTTTAACTTATTGTTCGAAATGAAGTGATGAGTGTCAAATAAATTCTGCTAACAACAGGTATTATGGCAGGTACTCTGTTGACCCACTCTCAACCCCACCCTATAATTGGAATATATTACACAAAAGGTGCGTGATTCCCTATGATAGTCTGCTCTGAAAAATTCAATTCCAACCGTTGCCGGAAGGGATAAACATTTCGTAGCTAGTCCCTTCCACATTCTCATTTTAATTATGTTGTGGAGGAAACGTTACATGTCTTTTAGTTATTATGGTCCATTATGTACTGAGGTTTATAATGCCACCAAGCCTGTTGGCCACTCCCTTGGAGGCGATATTGAATTTTACCGTAATTATCTGACGAACTGCAATGGACGCATCCTGGAAGCGATGTCTGGCTCAGGTCGAGTGCTGATTCCATTACTTGAGGCTGGTTTGAACGTAGACGGTCTTGATTATTCAACGGATATGCTCGATTCATGCCGTGCTCTTTGCTCCATGCGGGAATTGCCCATGCCTGAATTGTTCGCTGCTGATCTGGAGACACTTGATCTTCCTTACCGGTATGAAGTCATTATAATTGCCGCAGGCTCCCTGCTGCTTATTCAAGACAGGCAGGCTTCCATAAAGGCCCTGCGTAATCTGTATCAACATCTGGAACCGGGAGGTCGACTTGTGCTGGACCTCTTTCTACCCGATGTAACAAATACGACTTCATACTACTCAGGCACCTCGACTGTTAAATTACCGGACGGCGATACGATTACAATGGAGAGCAAAGACATCGAAGTCAATATGCTTCAGCAGTACAAAGTAAGTTTAATTCGCTATGAAAAGTGGCGCCATGGCACCCTCATAGCCACAGAACTGCAACAACTTGCATTACGTTGGTACGGTGTGGAGGAGCTGCGTATGATTCTGGAACAGATCGGTTTCATCGACGTAGTTGTATATGCTGACTTCGATCCCAAACAGGCACCTTCGCGTTCTGATCAGAAATTTGTGTTTGAAGCTACACGAGGAATACCCTCGAAGTGATTTCACTTTCAGGCCAAAGCGCTAACGAATCGATCTCACCGGGAAGGATCCAAGATCGAGGAAGAAACGTGCCTACGGTTCGTTAGATCGTAATGATACAGAAAAGGGATGTCCTCCGTCATGTTCATGACTTATGGGACATCCCTTTTTAATTGCATTTATATAAATGTTCTAATTAAGATCAGTATCCGCGGGAATATGGCTGTGCAACAGGCGCTTTATCTTTGCTAACACCCAGTTCCAGAGCTGCATGAGTCGCCCAGTAAGGATCGCGCAGCATACCTCTGCCAACCGCGACCAGATCTGCATCACCGTTGCCGATAACTGCTTGAGCCAGTGCTGAATCCTCAAGCATACCTACCGCAATGACAGGAACGTTCAGTTCTTCACGGAAACGACGAGCAAAAGGCACTTGGTAACCAGGGTAGTTACCCGGTTTACGTTGTCCGGAAGCCCCTTCACCACCGGAGCTAATGTGGAATATATCCACGCCTGCTGCCTGATAGGCACGGGAAATTTCAATGGTATGATCAATATCATATCCGCCATCAGCGTACTCCACTGCCGAAATCCGCATAATCAGAGGCATATCTTCAGGCATTTCTTTTTTCACTGCATGAATAATCTCGACACCAAAACGGGAAAGATCCTGTCCATACGCATCCTCGCGATGGTTCATCAGCGGAGAATGGAACTGGTGGATGAGGTAACCATGTGCACCATGCAGCTCAATAGCATCGACCCCAGCAGCTACTGCGCGGCGTACACCGTCCGCAAACTTCTGTACCATGGCTTGTGTTTCCTCTGTAGTTAAAGCATGTGGCGTATTGAAGCTCTCTCCAGGGAAGGTAACCACCGATGGAGCTACAGGTCGAGCCGCATCCTCTGCTTTACGTCCAGCATGCGCGATCTGAATCGCCACCTTGGAGCCATAAGCGTGAATGCCATCCACCAGCTTGGTAAAGGCAGGAATGTGTTCATCTGACCAGATGCCCAAATCATTGTCGGTAATACGTCCGTCCGGATCAACATCCGTCATCTCAATCACGATCAATCCTGTACCCCCAACCGCACGGCTTACATAGTGTACCTGATGCCAATCGTTCGGAATACCATCTTTGGCAGTAACGGAATATTGGCACATCGGTGCCATGACGACACGGTTATTTAGTTGAAGTCCCTTGAATTGATACGGGGAAAATAATTTCTCTGTCATTTCAATTACATCTCCTATTCAATATGATGATATATGTTGAGGCAATTCCTTGTTTTCCAGATCGGAAAACAGCTGCCCATGCTTGCCGCAGTTGTCGTCCTGCTTCAAATCCTCAATCACTATTATGAACCTAACCTATAGAAATACAAGTACGTACTTTTTTGTGAGATAGTACCCTTTTTTATACCTAGTCGACCCTTTCCTCTGATGCATTCACCACAACTCGAAATGAATCTAAAACATGATATGATAGCCATACAGACATACAGGTTATAATATACCCAACTATAATAAACCGAGCCGAAGGAGCGATTACTGGTGAAAGATATTTTAATTCAAAGACTGACAACCTATGCTCAAATGGATACGCAATCTGATGAAAATAGTGAAACCTGCCCTTCCACACCAGGCCAGCTGGTCTTGGGTAAATACCTGGTTGAAGAATGTAAATCCATTGGATTGCAGGAAGTGACCATGGATAATAACGGCTACGTAATGGCGACATTGCCATCCAACACCGACAAGGATGTTCCAGTGATCGGTTTCCTCGCACATCTGGATACAGCAACCGACTTCACAGGCAAAGATGTCAAACCACAGGTCATCGACAACTATGATGGACAGGATATTGTGCTGAATCAGGAATTGGATGTAGTGTTATCCACCACTGATTTCCCTGAACTGCGTGAATATAAAGGCCACACTCTGATTACAACAGATGGCACAACACTGCTTGGTGCGGACAATAAAGCCGGTATTACCGAGATCATGACGGCAATGGCCTACCTGATTGAACACCCGGAATTAAAACACGGAAAGATTCGTGTTGCTTTTACCCCGGATGAAGAGATTGGCCGTGGGCCGCATAAGTTCGATGTGCCTGCTTTTGGCGCCAAATATGCCTACACGGTGGACGGCGGACCTCTCGGTGAGCTGGAATACGAAAGTTTCAACGCGGCTGCTGCCAAAATCACAGTACGGGGCACCAACGTGCACCCGGGCACAGCCAAAAACAAGATGGTCAATTCCGCTAAAATTGCGATGGAGTTGAACCGCCGACTGCCTGCGGAGGAAGCTCCCGAATTCACAGAAGGTTATGAAGGATTCTATCATTTGTTATCTATCGAGGGAGACGTCGAACTGACCAAGATGAGCTACATCATCCGGGACTTCGACCGGGAGAAGTTTGAGAAACGTAAAGCGTATTTGTTGGATGTCGTGGGCGAATTGAAAAGCAAATATGGCGAGAAAAGCATTTCCATTGAATTGAATGATCAATACTATAACATGCGTGAGAAAATCGAACCTGTGCGCCAGATCGTCGATATTGCACATGAAGCGATGACTCGCCTGGATATCGAGCCTGTCATCCGCCCAATTCGGGGAGGTACAGACGGTTCCCAGCTCTCGTACATGGGTATGCCTACACCCAACATCTTCACGGGCGGAGAGAACTATCACGGCAAATTCGAATATGTATCGGTTGATAATATGGTGAAGGCCACACAGGTCATCGTGGAAATTGCTCAATTATTTGAACAGCGTGGAGATATTTAATCCAATTCAAACATAAAGCTACAGCACAGCAATTCAAATGGATCATCCACCGACAGGTGGATGCAAAACACCCTCTGGCATAGGACATGCAGAGGGTGTTTTTGTCGTACTAATGGTTTAAGAATGCTGTAAAATAGCAGAACTATCCTTATTTATTCGTACATATTACCTCCCGCAATTTCGCGCAACTGCTCCAGATTGCAGATGACAATGTTGCGCTGTTCTTTGCGGATGATTTCACGGTCGCGGAGGTCATGGATCACTCGGTTCAAATGTCTATAGCTCGTGCCCAGCATATCCGCCAGTTCTGTCAGCTTGGAAGTCTGGATTTCTTCTGTGATCTGCTCCCCCTGCTCCATCGTGGACAGCAAATAGCTTGCAAAACGGCTCTCGACAGGATAAAGCAGATTAAGACTCGACAGATTCGAGAAGGTATATAATTTGTGGGTCACATGACTGAGCATAAAATGGAGAAACTTCGGGTTTTCAGCATATGTATTCTTGAGATAGCGATAGCTTACGCCGAGCAGCAGGCTCTTATTGACGGATTCCACCGTGTTTTTGGCTTCCTTGCCATTGACCAGCTCCAGATCACCTACCAGCGCAGGAGGCATACTGAAACGAAGCAACAAAGACTTTCCATTCGGCAGTGTTGTATAAATCTTGAGCTTACCCTGGACGAGAAAATATAATCGTTCGGGACGTTCACCTTTGGCACATATAATCTCACCTTTGGAGGCTTCGAGCAACCTTAATTCAGCAAGCGCAGGTTCGTCGAGCACCTGATCCAGGCCATGCTCCCGCGCAAGCTGGCGCAGCAATCCAAAGTCCATAATTTCTCTCATCTCGGATAAACCCCCTGTGTGAATCTACATATACAATGGACACATGTCCCATAAACGATATAGGTTCGTACAAATATCTTGATATAAAAATAGTTACAACTAGATTTTATATCCAATACATTCATTCAAATGGGAAATATTCTAAAATTAAGCCTTCAAAATGACAATATTTTATGGAAAATGGAGTACATGATAGCGCACTCTTATCCGATGAAAGATAAAGCGATAAGCATAGTTACAACTGCTAATTTAGAATCCAAATAAAGAAAGGATGGTTCGACCTACTATGAACGTTGTAGATGCCCTTTTGAAAGTAATGCCTTATATCCGTCTGATTCTTAGAGAACCAGCCAGTCTAACGGTGTATGATCACGAGAAGGTATTGTATTCTGTCTCCACTGAAAAGTTCAATCTCGGATTCAACGAAGGCGATCCTCTTTTGGATGGATATAAGAACTTCACCGCTCTCAAGAACGGAAACGAAGCCTCTCTGACCCACCTGCCGGCAGAATACTACGGTATTGAGCTGGATGTCCTTAATATACCGATCTTTGATGACAATCATCAGGTCGTTGCTATTTTCTGCGTATCGTATGATCAATCGAACCAGAATCAGCTTGAAGCTATTATACAAGAAAACCAAACGATTAATGGAAACCTGGTTGAAATGGTCCAGCACGTTGCCGCTCATGCGGAGGAATTGCAGGCCACCAGCGAACAGATTCTGGAGAATACACGCCTGGCGGTAAAGAATTCGTCTCAGATCAACAAGGTTGCCGGGTTCATTCGTGAAATCTCGGAACAGACCAACTTGCTTGGGCTTAATGCCGCTATCGAAGCTGCGCGTGTAGGTGAAGCCGGAGCAGGCTTTGGTGTGGTCGCAACGGAAGTGCGCAAACTTTCTGTCGATGCCAAACAGGCTACCAGCGATATTGATATCAGCTTAAAAGATGTACAACAGGTTATTAAACAGATGGAAGTCGAAGTATCCCAGATTGCAGCTTCTTCTCAAGAGCAAGCCACGCTCGTATCCTCCTTTACGGATGTCATCGAGAAGCTGAATGAAGCCGGAGAACGCATGAAAGCTCTGTCTGAACAACTCATCAGTTACTCTGTGAACGATTAAGGGCAGGTACATCTCCCGATAGGATGGTTACCCATTCCACCAGATATACTGAACATTAACTACTTTATATGTAATAAACAGGACTTGGAATCCCCGTCCCCGTGACGGAAATTCTAAGTCCTGTTTCATTTGTCTTTTTATCGTAGTGTATGTGGATCTCTTGTTGTATTTGTATCCGTTATTTCTTCGTTATTTAGCAACTTCACTTCATTTTGTTCCTACTACCTCGGCCTCCGACTCCCAGCATTCCACTTCGCCCGGAATGTGAATACGGTCCCGAGTAAAGATCGGGTCACGTCCTTCGGCCTTTTGTTTCTTGTAATCTTTCAGCGCATCGAATGTCACCTTGGACAGCATCAGGATGGCAATCAGATTCACCACAACCATCAGCCCCATGAATAGGTCGGCCAAATCCCATACCAGCTGGACCTTGGCAACGGCACCGAACAGCACCATCGCGATAACACACACACGGTATACCCACAGCCAACCTTTATTGGATTTGATAAACTCAATATTGGTCTCCCCGTAGTAATAATTCCCGATGAGCGTACTAAAGGCAAACAGGAACACCATGACTGCCAAAAATCCGGACGCCCATGAACCCATATGCACACTTAATGCCGCTTGAGTTAATTCAATTCCACCCAGATTGGAACCTTTGTATACACCTGATAGCAAAATAATCATGGCCGTGCTTGTACAAATGACCAAGGTATCCGTCAACACGCCAAACGCCTGAATAAGCCCTTGTTTAACCGGATGTGTTGTATCCGCCGTAGCCGCAGCATTCGGCGCACTACCCATACCCGCCTCATTGGAGAACAAACCACGTTTGACACCATTCATCAGCGCGGCTCCAAGTGTACCACCAGCGACCTGTTCAATGCCGAAGGCATTTTTCACAATCAGCGCAATCATGGCCGGAAGCTGTGTGATGTTCGACAGAACAACAAATGCAGCCACGCCAATATACAGCACAGCAAGAACAACGACGATGTATTCGGACGCCTTGGCAATCCGTTTAACACCACCCATGATGATTGCCGCAAACACAACGGCCATAATAATACCTACCGTCAACCGATCGATGCCGAATGAATTTTTGAATGCCACTGTAATCGTGTTGGACTGCACAGCATTAAAGACCAAACCGAACGACAACGTGATGAGAATTGCGAATAATATCCCCATCCATCGTTTCCCGAGGCCACGCTCCATATAATAAGCAGGACCCCCGCGGAATCCGCCCTTATCTTTGATTTTATAAATTTGAGCAAGCGTACTCTCCACAAAACTCGAAGCCGAACCAAAAATCGCGATAACCCACATCCAGAATACAGCCCCTGGTCCCCCCAGTGCGATTGCCAGTGCAATACCGGTAATATTCCCGGTTCCCACGCGCGCTGCCATACTGATACAGAATGCCTGAAACGGCGAAATTTTGCCGGGCTCCTTGCTCTTTGGCTCCTTGAGCACTTTCACCATATCTCCAATCATGCGGAATTGCATGAACCGGGTCTTGGTCGTAAAATACAAACCACATACGACCAACAAGATGATTAACAGCTTGGACCATAGAAAATCATTGAAAACTGCAATAATATCTTGTATTGTTTGCTCCATTGGCAATGCCCCTTTTCGTTGATGGTTCGTTAAAAAGCGTTCCCCAGTTGTATGACTGAGCGAGAAATTCTCATACTACTTCATAAAGGCATGCAGTTCTATCGCCTCAGACGGACCGTTTTCTGCTGAAGTACGATAGGTTAAGAGATCGTTTGTACCATTCTGCATATCTCGGAATCCACATTTTCGGATGTTACCTATACTACAGGGGCATCTACGGAAACCGACAAATACCTACACAGAAACATTTAAATTTTTTATAAATAAGCAACGTTTATCCATTCACTGTCACTTTATCTGACATATTTGTTAGCATGCACGGGTCTTCACATCGGGATATACAACCAAGTATGATAATAGGGGACATTAATAGCAGGGAAAGATCATTTATAGATGCAGAGAACGGAATATATAGGAGTTAACTTAATCAGAAAGGAGGACACGGAAATGCGTTATTTTATTGTGGATGATGATCCTGGGGTTCGATCCATGCTGATGGATATTATTGAAGATGAGGGGCTCGGCGAGATTGCGGGGGAAGCTGAAGATGGGGCTCATATTCATGCTGAACTGCTGGAGCTGCATAAGGTGGATGTACTGCTGATTGATCTGCTCATGCCGCAGCGAGACGGGATTCAGACGATACGTGCACTTGAAGGAAGGTTCGATGGCAAGATCGTGATGATCTCCCAGATTGAGTCGAAAAATATGATCGGGGAAGCCTATTCGCTTGGCATCGAATATTATATTACGAAGCCGATTAATCGGCTGGAGATCCTGTCTGTTCTGCGTCTGGTGGACGAACGTCTGCGTATGCAGCAATCCATCGCAGATATTCAGCGTACGCTGCAAGGACTGTCCAGACTGCAATCTTCCGAACGTGCTTCAACACCAGCCCCCGACAAAACGATTACCACAGCAGGACATTTCCTACTATCCGAGATGGGCATGATCGGAGAAGCGGGCAGCAGAGATTTGCTGGACATGCTGGAATACCTGGAGCAGATTGAAACGGAGGAGCATAAGCTCTCTCCATACACGTTCCCATCACTTAAGGATATCTTCCAGAATGTAGCCATACGCAAACTGGGTTCCGATGCCTCACCAGCGGAAGTAACGAAGGAGATTAAAGCATCTGAGCAGCGCGTTCGCCGTGCAATTTTCCAAACATTAAGCCATGTCGTATCGCTCGGACTCACGGATTACACACATCCGAAGTTTGAGAATTACGCGTCGAAGTTCTTTGACTTTACGGAGATTCGCAAGAAAATGCTGGAACTACAAAACAATGTGGAGCCCTCCTTGTCTCAGACCCGCATTAATACCAAAAAGTTCGTTCAGGTACTTTATCTGGAAGCCAAGCGGCTGTTGCATTGAGGAGTAACAAAAAAAACATGCGCTCATGATTGAACTGGAATGATACAGCATTCGTTCTTCCTGCTGTCTATTCCAGCTATTATCATGTGCGCATGCAAAAAAAGCTCATCTATATCCATCAAGCCCTCGGCTTGCTTAAGTGCATTCGATTATACTCATTGATCAATTCATCCAGTACCATGGACTGCTGAAGCACATCGGGATGTCCAAATCTACCCTCGTTATGCTCTACCAACATATGAAGGTTATGTCTGGCTTTCTCTATTTGATTTTTCAATTCCAAACTCATAACCATCGCGTCTAATCCCTCCCTATTTCTGTGTTACATTTTAGGTTTTCCTGTCAATCTATAGTTGGATTAACATATGGCATAGTTCACATGGATGTTTTGTATCCTTCTCCAATTTTTGAAAGTCTCTATAGCTATCCCTAGAAGACGATCCGAAAATGGCTCTGCAACGCCTAATTGAAGGTTGGATTACAATTTCACGAGCAAATTTTCCCCACTAACTTCATAATCAAACAGTTGTGTCATTATTGTGTATGTTAAAAAAACCAAAAAAAACACCTCTCTATCTAAGGCTTACCCAAGGGGTTACCCTATATCGATAGAGAGGTGCTTTATCGTTAGATCACTTTAATCAATGTGTGACCTTCACTGTGATGACTTCGCTAGAAACCGATCCACTTTCGTTAATCCATTCCACAACGTACTCATACTCGCCAGGTGCACGATCTTTGATCACTGCTGTTGCTGTCTGTGCATTCGGAGATGCTGCAGTCAACGGTTGGCTGTCGACCTCTTGACCGTTCTCAGACAAACGATAGGAGGTGGCATTTGTGCCCCACCACATATTCATCGTAATCGTGTAGTTTCCATCCCCATCCCAGTTGTCATGAGAGAGCACCGGCTTCCCTGGTGCTGCATCACGAACGATTACGGTATGCGGAGCGCATTCGGTCGTCCCTTTTGAATTGATTAGTTCGCAAGTATATACATACGTACCGTTTACCCGACCCGAAATATCCGTGGATGCCTTTTGGGCAGAAGGGCTTGAAGCCGTGAGCTTCTGCGTATCGATCAGTTCACCGTTCTCATACAATTTATACTGTGTACCGTTATTCCCCCACCACATATTCATGGTGATGGTGTATGTTCCATCCGCCAAACCGTCGCCATGTTGGTTATCGTCGGACAAGGAAGGTACACCCGGTGCACCTGTGGCTTGGTCTGCGGCGATGACTGTCACTTCCACGGAAAGCTCGGTGATGAGTCCCGCGCCGTTAACTGCTTTGGCTGTAAAGGTGTGTTTTCCCACCAGACCCGTCAGTGCAATCTCATCACCCTGTTCTACGGCCTCACCGTCCCAAGTCAACTCCAGAAGAGTAATCCCGGACTCCGGATCTTCTGCCTTCACATCAACTTGGAGTACATCCTCTTCACTCATCTGTTCCGCAGGCATGCCTGTAATGACCGGAGGTGTCGTATCTTCTACTTCTTGCGGACCACCTACATAACGAATATTCGGTGCCGCTGGCTGCTCCATGCCTACTCCAAGATGGAAGCCGGTATGTGGCGGCTGGTTATAGGCTACATTTTGCCAAGCTACCCCAAGGCGGTAGACCGGATCATGCATCAACGTGCGAATACGCACATCCGTCTCATCTGTCGTCGTATAAATGCGTAATTCCGAGCTGTCCTGACTGCGCCACATCACTTCTTCACGCCAGTCTCCAAACAGATCTGCCTGCAAACTCGGGTTCGCTTTGGTGCTATTGTTCGAAGCTGCACCTGTTGCCGTCAGCAGATTAACTGTCGTTTGGTTCTCATAATCCCATTTGTCGATACGAATATCATCCTGAAGCTCACGCAGCAGGTCACCGTCCCACCAGATGCCGAAGTTGGTGGACGATGGAATCTTCGTCGTGATCAGTTTCCCCTGAGCACTGTATAGCCCGGTGATTGGAATATGCTCAGCATTGGTAATGGTTGCAGCCCATACCTCAGCTCCCGGATAGTTCGGATCAATATCGGCAGCCATGCCACGTCCGGTATCGATGCCTGTGAACACACCCCAGAGGATTTCACCTGTAGCCGCATCGCGCATTTCCATACCATACTTAGAATCTTTATGTTCGTGTACGTCGAATACTTCCAGTCCTGGACGTGTCGGGTCCAGATCACTCAGATGCATGGCATCGCCATGACCGAGTTTCGTATTGTAGAGCGGTTTGCCATTATCGTCGATGGCCATCGCACCAAATGTAATCTCATCCTTGCCGTCGCCATCCACATCTGCAACCGAGAGATTGTGATTCCCTTGGCCTGCATACTCGCCGTAGCCATCGTCGCTTGAGTCAAAACGCCATACTTTGCTTATCTTTCCATCACGGAAATTGTAGGATGCCAGCACAGTACGCGTATAATATCCACGGCTGAACATGGCACTTGGATGTTCGCCATCCAGATACGCTACCGCTGCCAGGAAACGGTCCACCCGGTTTCCATAGCCATCGCCCCAGGAAGCAACATCTCCACGCGGCGGATCATATTCCACCGTATCCAGTGCTGCTCCGGTTTCACCATCGAACACCGTCAGGAATTCATCACCAAGCAGAACGTAACCGGAACTGTTCCGGTGGTCTGCATTGGCGTCTCCAATGACTTTTCCTTGTCCATCGACGGTACCATCTGCGGTACGCATCATCAGTTCGGCTCTGCCATCACCATCGAAGTCATAAACCAGGAATGGAGAGTAGTGCGCACCCGCACGAATATTCGGCCCCATATTGATGCGCCACAATCTTGTTCCATCCAGCTTATAGGCATCCATATAGACAATACCGGTATATCCGGATTGGGAGTTATCCTTGCCGTTGTTTGGCGACCACATCAGAACAATCTCATATTCGCCATCACCATCGACATCGCCCACGCTGGCATCACCCGCATAATACGAATACGGCTGCCCGTCTTTCGTATAGGCATCAGCAGGCTTTTGCAGAGGTACAGACAGGTATTGCTCCTGCCAAACGCCGAATTCCTTCGTTGCCGCTTTTTCAATGCCTTTTTCTACCGTCATGACCCGGTATTTGGATGCATCCGTACCTTCGGCATCCGTAAAGTTGGTGCTTCCCGTTATCGGTTCATCGTTAAGCTTCACACCATCCCGATACAGATTGAAAGCAATGGTCTCGGCATCCAAGCCTAGCATGCGCCAGCCGATATAGTTGCCGTTTTCTGTTTTTACAGCCACCGGAGCACGGTCCAGATACTCCATTTCACGATTCAGCGTCGTTGCTACTGGTGTTTCGAGTGCAGCCGAAAGTTCGGAGACCCCTCCCGCATTCACAGACGCCACTTTATAGAAATAAGGAATGGTGCTGAGAATGGTGGAGTCTGTGTATGCCGTCTCCTTGGTGCGAGCGATTAGATCATACGGTCCATCCTGCTTCACAGCACGATAGATTTGGTATGCACGCGCTCCTGTTGATTCCGTCCAAGTGATGGAGACGTCATTTTTGTTGATGCTTTGTAACGACAGACCTGAAGGAACCTCTGCCTTGTCTACAGATGAATCAATCGTCGATACAGGCAATGCATTGGATGCTACCGATTCCGTACCTGTACGATCCGCAGCCGTTACCGTATATACATAATTCATGCCCAGGTCAATCTTATTATCGGTATAGGTTGTTGCATCCGTGGTTCCCAGCAGCTCGGCCTTGGCCGCTCCAGTTGACTGACGGTATACCTTATACTGTACGTCATCGGCAATAGCATCCCACGACAATGCAGCGGTGATCGGATCACTCTCCAGATCCAGGCCATTCAGTTTCAGATTGGAAGGGGCCACCAATACAGGTGTAATCTCAAGTCCGTTGAGATGCGCCGTAGCCCCACTGAAGACCAGATTCATCTGCCCGTCCTGCACGGTAATCTGGTTGATCACTTTTTCGGCAATATTCTGGGCACCTGAAGATACGGTTCCATAATCTTTGCCTTCGATGTTAATGTTGGTTTTTGCTGACCCAATCCAGTCCCCAGTGTACGTCTTGACCGAATAGGTACCATTCGGCAGATCCACTTTGAATTCATATGATCCGTTAAAATAGATCACGAAGTCACGACGCAGGTTATCCGTCGCACTGCCACGATCCCGATCCGCCATATTGGCGGAAGACGTTAATCCATAACCGCGTTCTGGTGTATACAACGTATTCCGATTGACTTCCGTATACCCTTCAGCAACCGGAGAACCTACCGGGCCAAAGTCATATCGATACGTTGCCGATTTGGTGGTGAAGCTGACTTCATCCGAAGGATCGGATTCGCCGCGGCCATTCACAGCCGTTACTCGAACCGTGTACGACTTACCTTCAACCAAACCGCTTAGCGTTAAAGTAGGTACGGTTGCCGTTCCTGCCAGTTTGTAAGCAGTTTCCGGCTCTGTTGAGAGCTTACGGTATACTTTGTAGATGTCTGCGGTGTCATCCGCCGTCCATTTCAATACCGCTCCCGCGTTGCTGATGCTGCCTGCCTTCAGCCCAGCAGGTTTGGCTGGCGATTCAGCCGGAACTTCAGCATCCTGAACCGCTTCCGATAATGGCAGATCCAGTTCACGAACCGCACCTGCAACCAGACGGGCAATCTGAATCGCTCCATATTCCTGGAAGTGCGTATTGTCCGTTGCCCCGTTCGGGAATGCCTGATAGATGCCTGGTGATACATGGAGGAAAACAGACAATGTCGCTTCCGGTCCAATGGAATCATAGTACGCAATGCTGAGTGCGCTCAGATCAATCAGCTTCACATTTTTCTCCGAAGCCACCTCTTTCATCGCCTGCACATATTCAGGGAAGGATACATTGAACTTGCCTGTGTCTGCGTTAAAGTCCCTGCGACCCATTGGGGTGACCAGAATTGGGGTAGCTCCCCGCTGCTGCACGCCGTCTATGTAGGTTTTCAGATAGTTTTTGTAATCGGCGGGTGAAGCATAACGGTCAGGAACACTGATCGTTGCATCGTTGTGTCCGAACTGCACGAACAGATAATCTCCCGGACGAATGAGGCGCAGAACCTCATCTAATCGGCCTTCGAAAATAAAGGATTTGGAGCTGCGTCCACCGATGGAATGGTTCTTAATCTCCACGGCATCACTGAAAAAGGACGGGAACATTTGTCCCCAACCCGCTTGGGGCTCCCAATATGGATTATACGTCTGCATCGTGGAGTCACCCGCAAGGTACACAGCAGGTTTGTTCCCTGCCTCGCGTTCCTGTTGTTTGGTGATCACGAGCGCATTGATATTAGCGGCCGTTCCGGAGAATTCAAAGTTCATCTGCCCATCCACCAGGGCAATATCGAAGCTCATCTCCAGATATTCACCCGCTGGCTTGGTATTCTGCTGAACCTTGTTCATGCTCTCCACTTTGATCGCAATATCTGTGTTGCCTGCACTGTCGCCAGCGACAAGGGAGACGGTATAATCACCGTTTGGCAAATCCACCTTAAATCCGCTCCCATCGGCGATTTTGGCAAAATCGGATTTTATCGGATCACTTGTACCCCGATCCTGTACCGTTACCTTGGATACATCGGTGAATCCATAGCCACGTTCCGCCGAATAAGCAGATGTTGCGTCCACACCTGTATATCCATTCGCAACAGCTCCTGAACCAAAATCGAATTTATAAGTGCCTCCACCGGCAGCTTCATCAGCCGATACGGCTGCACTTGCTGTTGGTGTGCCAAACATTGTTCCCCACCCCAGACTGGAAATTGTAAATACCCATAGGAGCAAAACCAAACCAACCTGCCGCGTCTTCGCGATCATGAACACCCATCCTTTCGTTTCCTCATCATAGAATGATTAAAGCCAGAACGATGGTACAACCCATAAGTAAGCGCTTGCATTTTGTCGTTTAAAAAAAGAACTACTTTTTGATTAACGGATCACCTCTTTAATTTTTAATTTTCAAATTCTTTAATGCTTCACATCAGTAAACTTTGAGGCAAAGGTTTTCATTTCCCCTCGATACTATCCCTTCTTCCAGGGAATGAACATGTAATTTTCCGTCTTTTTCCACCAAAAAACCGATCTCTTCGTTCTTGATCTCTAACACAAGCCTTACAAGGGAAGGGATAATGCCCCAAAGGTAATAAAATCCCTTTTCATACGAAATACATTCAGGTACAATAGGGCGATGTGTGTGTCCGGACCAGGCGGATACGAAATACGAAGTATAGAGGACGGTTCAGTTCGAACGGATCATCCTGATTTGATTATTTGGAGGCTCATCAACACCATGCAAACCGATTCACAGACTAAAGTCAAAATCATAAACGCCGATCCCAGCGCGATGGGATTATTTGGGTTGGCCATCGTCACTCTGGTCGCTTCCTCCCAAAAGCTTGGCATTACAGACGGCCTTAGCTACGCCATTCCTTGGGCGATTTTCCTCGGTGCCTTTGCCCAGCTGTTCGCTTGCATTCAAGATTCCAAACGCAACAATACCTTTGGTACAACTGCCTTCGGCGCATACGCATTCTTCTGGTTCGCGATGGGTGCCAACTGGCTGATCAAAATGGGCGTGTTTGGCTCCACTCTTGCGGAACAGGCAGATGGCAAGCAGCTCGGATTTGCTTTTGCCGGATACCTCGTGTTCACCCTGTTCATGACGCTGGGTGCCGTGGAAGCCAACAAAGTATTGCTCATCATTTTCATTCTCATTGACTTCCTGTTCCTTGGCCTGACCTTTGACGCTTTCGGCGTAGCTCCTCATATCTTCCATACCATCGCAGCTTATGCTGAAATGGGAATCGGAATCGTGTCGTTGTACGGCACAGGTGCTTCCGTACTGAACGCTCACTTCGGCTATACGTTCTTGCCCATCGGCAAGCCGGCTGGCATTTTCAGACCCAAGGCTTAATATACAGCATCAAACCGCCAGCGCGCCGGTCCGCGCCTGGCGGTTTTTTTGAATTATGCTTCACTTGAATAGGGATACAGCTTCTTTTTTACTTTTTACCATTTTTTTATTTCTTTTTCTGAAAAAAAGTATAATATTAACATGTCATATACAACATTCTACTAGGTGAGGGAGTTTATAACAAATGAGAAACAAAGCAAGATCGGCAGTTTTATCCTTAGCACTAGCCGCAACTTTGGCGATTCCAGCAGTAGTTAGCGCTGATAGCGTCCAAGCAAATCCGGCAGATGAGACAACGCCACCAATTGTTACTCCGTTCTCTGTTGGTAACCAACAGCCGCTCACAACTGTGAGCGCTGCTACTTCTATCGTCCCCGCTTATTTCTCGGTTCCAGCTGGTTACGGACATGGTAAATTCTACTTCCTAAACAATGGAACAAGCAATCTAACTGTTACGATGACACACTCATCAGGATTAGAGTATATTGCAGCTACTGTTAAGCCGGGAGCAGCATATACTTGGAGAAGCACGGCGGATTATCCGCAAGGTATGCGCGGTGGTGATTATACCATCTCATTCCATTGTTCCAGTGGTGTAAATGCAAAGTGGTCTGCATTCGCTTCCAATAGCGTCACTGAAGCTAACGCATAAAACATTAAAATCCGTTACGACTGATTATTCACAAAAAAGGATTCGAAATGTAACAGTGTATGACAGTCTATTATATTGGTACATCAGACGGCATGTCGTCGACGCTAGAAGCGCCTTAGCTTCCGATAATATCGGTGAACGAGCAGGACTCAAGCAGTCGGCTATTGCCCGTCTGGAGAGCTCCGCGCAGATTCCGCGCTTCGATACGCTCCAGAAGGTGGCTTTTGCGCTTGGCTTGCGCTTTGACTGGTTCCTGATGGCGAGGAAGAAGTGACCGACACCTATACTAGAACTAACATATAGAGAGGATGGACGCGGCATATCTTGCAGCGTCCATCAGCTATACTGTCAGGAGGACTACAAAGAATGAGAGAGATACCTAAACCTACGGAATTAGATCAAGTGGAGAGAAAGTATGTGCGCGAAACACGTTGTTTCAAGACGGCAAGAGTATTTCCAACCGATGTAAATAACCATAATACCTTGTTTGGCGGCAAACTCATGTCCTATATCGATGACATTGCATCCATCGCCGCATCCAAGTTGTGCCGGGTAAATACCGTTACGGCTTCGACCGATTCGGTCGATTTCTTGTATCCGATTAATCCGACGGATTCGGTGACGTTGGAATCCTTCGCATCGTGGACGGGACGAAGTTCGATGGAGATTTTTGTGAAGGTGATCCGCGAGGATCTGAAGACGGGGGAGAAGAAGATTGCGGCGACCGCATTCCTTACCTTTGTCGCTTTGGATGAAAATAACCGTAAACTCATTGTCCCTCGCATCATTCCGGAGACGGAGGAAGAGAAGAAATTATACGAGACTGCTCCAGCCCGGGCGGCCATGCGGAAACAACGGCGGGCAGAAAGCAAGAACTTCGCCGACTTCCTCACCGTTAGTTATCCTTGGGAATAAGAGAATCAGGCACGCTATTTAGTCCTGAAGCATGCGTTCATGAATGGTCCGGCCCTTCTGCCCTGGTTCAATCAGGAGACGGGTCGGTTTGATGTTAATTAGCGCGGTCAACTGTTCTCCCATGTAGTGGGAAGAATACTTGAACCCAATCTCCGCCCAGTGCATAATCACACCAACGGTCGCAGATACCAGGTAACTTAGCATGATATCGTAATTAATGGTGTAGTCGCTATCTTCGGTCACCAATACAAAATCCTCGGTTAAATATGTTCTGAACATATTGCAGAGTCTCGTTCCCATATCCCCATGCATCGTCATCAAGGCTCGAAAGATATCCTGATGTGCTTCGATATATTCAAATACAGGCATCGTTGATGGCAGCAATGCCGTCATATCCACTTCTTTTAACTCCGCGTAAGGTGATGCATAAGCTTGTCCCACGCCCTGCATGAAATCATCCAGAATGAATTGCAATAGCTCGGGTTTACCAGGAAAATGTAAATAGAACGTTCCCCGGTTATAATCTGCCCGCTCCGTAATGTCACGAATCGTGACGGCTTCAGCTCCCTTTTCCAATATCAAAGAAACTGCCGCAGCAATGATGGCATCCTGCGTTCTTCGTGCTCTCCGATCCTGAGGGTGTTCGATAATCAACATTTCCACCTCCTCTGTCCATTATTGTAACCTAAATGAACACCGCTTACATCTCTGTCCGATAGCTGACATATGCGCTGTCAATGATGATTGTCACATTACTATGTATATCTTAACATTGAGATAGGAACGATAGACCACAGGTTGAATGTTCACTCACAGTTCACCTGATTTCATTTTATAAGGAGCGAATACATGATGAGTACATCATATACCCAAACAGCCGTTATTACAGGAGCAGCCGGAGGCATCGGTAAAGAATTGGCACGCCGCCTTGCTGAACGCAAAATTAATCTGGTGCTGGTCGACCTGAACGAAGAAGCCATCCAGCAAACCATCACGGATCTGAAACTCGACAAAGAGCACGCCATTGCAGTGAAAGCAAACGTATCTCAGGAAGCCGACGTGAAAAACTATGTGCAGCAAGCACTTGATACGTTTGGTCGTATCGATTATTTTGCCAACAATGCCGGCATTGAAGGTCCAACCGGACTGATCGAGGATCTGAGCGTTGAAGCGCTCGACCTCGTATATAACGTCAATGTGCGCGGCGTATTCCTTGGTTTGCAGAACGTCATCCCTGTCATGAAAAAACAAAAATCTGGTGCGATTCTGAATACCTCTTCCCTCGCAGGTCTGATGGGTGCTCCAGCCGTATCTCCATATATTATGTCCAAACATGCCGTGATTGGCCTCACCCGCACAGCAGCGAATGAACTCGCGCCTCATGGTATTCGGGTTAACGCGGTATTGCCAGGCACCATTAATACCCGTATGATGCGTCAAATCGAAGCAAACTCCGGTAATGTGGAAGATTATCAATCAGCTACCGTATCCGCAATTCCGATGGGCCGCTATGGTGAACCGGAAGAAGTCGCAGCCATCATGAACTTCCTGTTATCCGAAGAAGCTTCGTATGTCACCGCTTCGCTCTATACTGTCGATGGCGGTATGATGGGTCAATAAGAAGAATGGGGCTAGCCTAACTTGGCTGACGCTTTAAAAGGTATTTCCGAGTGTACAATCCAAAATGACCTCAATTCCCACAATAACGTGGAGGCTGAGGTCATTTTTTTAATAGATTGATTTAAATTTAATCCACGTAGCCTGCGAGACCTTTTTCCATCAAGTAGTCCATTTCAGCATCCAGTATGCCTTCAACGGTTAGTTCATCCAGCTTTACATCTTTGCGGCTCAAAATGTAGTCGGCCAGATCGTCACCGTCGATATCCACGTCGCCTTTGGCATTTTCATGCGCCTTGTTAATGTACGCCTGCTCATGCTTCAGGACAAGAGCGATATTCGCTTCGCTTGCCTTCGTCTTCTCTGCAATATATGCCTTCATTTCCTGTTCATTCATTGAATTTGCTTCAGTCACGTTAAAGTCAGCTCCTTGATTCATACGTTCTGTTGCCATTGTAGCATAGGTTAACCCAGAACAGACATGCCTTATTCCTTATCCCTAGGATAAACGAACGTAAAATGTTGCACCTTCCCCTACTACACTGCGGGCGTAAATCTCACCTTTGTGCTGCTCCACGATCGACCTTGCAATCGCAAGACCCAATCCATGTCCACCATGTTTCCGTGCTCTGGAGGCATCCGTGCGATAGAAGCGATCGAAGATCCGGTCCAGATGTTCGTGCGCAATGCCTTCTCCCGTGTTGGAAACGGCCAGCACAACGTCATTGTTCTGTTTCTTCAACGATACGTTGACCGAGCCCTTGGCTCTGGAGTATTTCACAGCATTATCGAGCAAAATCAGAATGACCTGCTTGATCTGTTCGCTGTTGCCATGGACCATGAGCTGCGGCTCAATGCTGTAGTCCAGAGATATATTTTTCTCAAAAATCACGGCCTCCATCGTTAAGATAATCGTCTCCACCGCATCGCTCATATTGAATTTGGCATGAATCATCGAGGATCTTGAATCGTCAATTTGAGTCAGATATAACAGATCATTCGTCAGTCCCGACATGCGTTCCGTCTCCGACTTGATGTAATGCAGCCATTTGGCTTGATTCTCAATCGTATCCTCCCGGTTCGCGAGAAGCACATCTGTGTTGGTATTAATGATCGCCAGCGGCGTTTTCAACTCATGTGAAGCATCGGCTATGAACTGCTTTTGCTTTTCAAAGGCTTCCTTAACCGGGGTAATAGATCGATTGGCGAAATAACGGCTCAGGAAGTAGATGACGATCAGCATGATCAAACCTACGACGGCAAAAGTATAAATCAGATTCGTAAGGATGCCCTGTTGGGCCGTCACATCGATGAACACAATCATATGCCCTGTGCTGCTCGGGTCGATCACATAAGCCCAGTCCGTTCCATTGAGTGTAAACTGTCCGGTCTTGCGATCCAGATCGTCGACTTTATTCACCTTTTGCAAAGCTTCAGTATAGAACGTGTCATCCATATCAAACCTGGAGTGTGCATCCGTGATTTTCCATTCACTGTCCGTCTTGACCATGAACGATACAGAGCGTCCTGGCGGTGAATTCGGATCACTCCCTGGAGCTCCATTCGCAATGGAATCGGACGGTAGTGATCCCGTCCCCGAATCTCTGTCATCACCGCGAGGCATCTTGCTGGAGTTGTAAGGCCCATGATAGAAATCCGACACTTTGAACAGTTCCATGTTGGTTTCCCGCTGTACATTCTGGTACGTAATGATGTAGATCGTGGCAAAGGCAACCAGCATCATAATTGATATGGATACCAGGTTCACGATCAGAAATCGGTTTCTGAGTTTCTTGAACATCAGGACGTCACCTCAAGTACGTACCCCACACCCCTAATCGTATTGATGCGGACCGAGGAGTTCAGGAAGGTTAATTTTTTGCGTAAAAACGAGATGTACACCTCCACATTGTTATACTCCACTTCCGAATCGAAACCCCACAATTTCTCAATAATCTGCTCTTTGGAAGTAATGGCCTGTTTGCGCGTGATTAGCAGTTCCAGCAGTTCATTTTCTTTCAGATTCAGCTTGATCTCCTTGCCTTGCACACTCAGCTTCAGCTGCGTCGTGTTCAGTTCGATGTCACCGAACTTCAGTCCATCCTCTGGAACAACTTCTCCCTTCCTTCTCAAGGCTGCCCGAATCCGTGCGAGCAATTCCTCCGTGGCAAAGGGCTTTGCTATATAATCATCGGCTCCATAATCCAGCCCGGTCACTTTGTCTGAAATTTCTCCTTTGGCTGTGAGCAGAATGACAGGCGTATGATTGCCTTCGCTGCGCAGTTTTTTCAGCACGGTAATCCCGTCCATTTCCGGCATCATAATGTCCAGCAGCAACAGATCATAGATTCCACTTAGCGCATAATCCAGACCCGATCTCCCGTCATGCACCATGTCTACAGAGTAATTGTGTTTTTTCAATATTTGCGATACGGCTTCTGCCAAATGAACCTCATCTTCCGCAATTAGTATTCTCATCGGTTCTTCATTCCTCTGCATGAATTGGTTTCGATATATGTCAATCTATTATACCAACGATTGTAGCAACCGAACCTTGAATCAATCTTAATTTCAGTTTTTTCGCGAACTATTAAAGGAAGGTAAAAAAAGATCAACGGAATGTAAAATCATTTAAGATTCATTCAAGGTTGGCGCTCTAAGATACAAACATGGAAGCAATACACGATGCAACAAAACATACAAAACATGGATGAAAGGACTGAACCCCAATGGCAATTGAAGTATTCAACCGATATGAGAGCAAGTATCTCCTGACAGATGAGCAATACGAGAACTTCTACACCGATCTGCTGAAGTATATGGAACTGGACGCCTTTAACAAGAAACACGAGTTTTACTCCATCAGCAATCTGTACTTCGACACTCCGCAGGACTCCCTGATCCGCGCAAGTCTCTCTAAACCTAAATACAAGGAGAAGCTGAGACTGCGGGCATACGGAGTTCCTGAAGAGAATGCGAAGGTATATCTGGAGATCAAAAAGAAAGTATTTGGCCTGGTGAACAAACGCCGAACTGCCCTGAAGCTGGATGAAGCCTACGAATTTGTTCGGACAGGCAAAGCACCTGATCTCGCCGATTACATGAACAAACAGGTTGTCGAAGAGATCAAGTATTTCCTCCGGCTGTACGATCTGGAACCAAAAGTATATCTGGCGTATGAACGCAAGGCACTGTTCGACAAGAACAGCCGCGATCTCCGCATCACCTTTGATACCAACATCCGCAGTCGTAGATACGATCTGAAGCTGGAGCAAGGAGATTATGGTGAGCCGCTGGTGAAAGACGGACGCTGGCTGATGGAAGTCAAAGCCGAGAAAACCGTTCCGATGTGGCTCTCCCAACTGTTATCCGAACACGGTCTTTACCGCACCGGATTCTCGAAATACGGCAATGAGTACAGACATCTGGCCAGAACAACCAACCTGAACTACCAGACTGAACGAGAATTGCTGCCGGGTACCGATTTCAACCCATCCATAGAACAAGAAAAAACAATCACAGAAAGAGAGCGTGTCCTGTATGCTTGATTCCATCTTTAGTTCCGCACTAACCGATACAACTCTGACCTTCAGCAATGCCATTGTTACCATCGGCCTTGCCATCATTATGGGGGCCATTATCAGCCTGACATACATGAAGACCAATCAAAGCACCTACTCCCAGAGCTTTACGCTAACCATGGTTGTTTTGCCAGTCATCGTAGCCATTATCATTCTTCTGATCGGCAGCAACATTGCCCGTGCATTCAGCCTCGCCGGTGCCTTCTCCATCATCCGATTCAGAAGTGCGCCTGGTGACCCGAAAGATATTGCTTATGTTTTGTTCACCATGGCTTCCGGTCTTGCCTGCGGTGTAGGCGCATTCGGTTATGCCGTAATGTTCACCATCATCCTGTGTGTACTGATGTTTGTCCTGAGCCGCTTCAACTTCGGAGCGAAGAAAAGCCAGCAAAAAACGTTGAAAGTGACTATTCCCGAGAATCTGAGTTACGAAGAAGCACTGGACGAAGTATTCCACAAATTCAATGTCGTACATGAGCTCAAAAAAATCAGAACAACCGAACTTGGCAGTCTGTACGAGCTGGTCTACAACGTAACCATTCATGAAAGTGTCAATCAAAAAGAATTCCTCGACATGATCCGTACCCGAAACGGTAATCTGGATATCTCGTTAACTATGAGTCCAACAGCCACTGAATATTAAAATTCGAAGGGAACGATATAATATGAAAAAGAAAATCATAACTGGCAGCAAACTGTGGTCCGTCGCGATGATTACTGCAATGGTTACAGCTTGCAGCGCTCCGGCAGCAACCAGCAGCACTGCAAACGCCGCAGTGTCAACGACAGGGACAACCAAAACCGTATCCGTCAGTGAACAAACCTCGGTGAAGTATGCCGATCTGGTCACAATGGATGCAGACGATACCAACGTTAGCTGGAGTGCAACAGATTCCACAACGATTAAGCTGAACGGGACGACCGCTTCCATCACAGGATCGGGTGCAAAAGCAGCAAACGGATCAGTAACCATCTCCGCAGCAGGTACCTATGTACTTAGCGGCAAACTTACCGATGGACAGATTGTAGTTAATGTTGCTGATAAGGGCACCGTACATCTCGTATTAAACGGGGCAACAATCAATGATAACGACAGTGCAGCCATCTATATCCAGAAAGCGGGCAAAGCTATCATTACGCTGGAGGAAGGAACCGAGAATGCTGTCTCCGATGGCAAGACATACGTATACGCCGACGCTACAACGGATGAGCCGGATGCAGCCATCTTCAGCAAGGCAGACCTGACGTTCAATGGTACAGGCAAGCTGACGGTTACAGGCAACTACAATGAAGGTATTACGAGCAAGGATGATCTGAAAATCGTCAGTGGCACAATTAACGTCAAATCTGCGGATGATGGCATCAAAGGTAAAGATATGGTGGCCATTCAAGCCGGTACCATTACCATTGATTCAGAAGGTGACGGCATTAAATCCACAAACGATACGGATACGACTAAAGGCTTCGTTGCCATTGCTGGAGGTACATTCAACATCCAGAGCGGCAGCGACGGCATTCAAGCGGAAACCGCATTGGTTACGGATGGCGGCACATTTAACATCGTAACCGGAGGCGGCAGTGCCAATGCACCAGAAAAAGTAGAAGAAGGGCCATTTGGCGGCGGTGGCGGCGGATGGGGTGGCGGTACACCTCCAACCGATATGGGTACACCTCCGGATGGTGAACCACCTGCTGATATGCCGAGCAATAATGGCACGAATGCAACAGGCGCAGCTCCATCCAGCTCTACAAATGCCAAAGCACCTGCTGATTCCAATGCGGATGCAGACACAAGCACAACAACAGAAGAAGAAACGACGAGTGCCAAAGCACTTAAAGCTGGAGTTGACCTCACCGTCAATGGCGGTACGTATACCATTGATTCCATGGATGATTCCCTGCACAGTAACAACAATGTAATTGTCAATGACGGCAAGTTCAGCATTGAATCCGGTGATGACGGGATTCATGCAGATCAGGCGCTTACCATTAACGGCGGAACGATCACCATTGCCAAGAGCTATGAAGGCCTTGAAGGTGCAATCATCACCCTGAACGATGGGGATGTGGATGTGACTGCATCAGATGATGGCGTGAATGCTTCGGGTGACATAACTGCAACTGACGCTGATGCTAATGCCGATGCTGCAACCACTGCAGATGACAGTACTAAAGCAGCCGATACCGATACAACTGCAGTTTCCAACGCTTCTGTTACAGAGACGACTGGCACAACATCAACTACGGATCAGTCCAATCAAAGTACAGACGCGAATAGCAATGCTCGCCCACAAGGCGGTGAGCCAGGTGGTATGCCGGGTGAATCCGCCAGCAACAGTGAGCTTCATATCAACGGCGGTTCCCTCACCGTAAATGCAGGCGGCGATGGACTGGATTCGAATGGCTCCATCTATATGACAGACGGAACGGTCATTGTGAACGGTCCAACGGATAATGGCAACGGTCCACTCGACTATGATGGTACATTCGAGATGAGTGGTGGATATTTGGTCGCTGCCGGCAGTTCCGGC
Organism: Paenibacillus sp. 276b; assembly: GCF_900107875.1. Lineage (NCBI taxonomy): Bacteria > Bacillati > Bacillota > Bacilli > Caryophanales > Paenibacillaceae > Paenibacillus > Paenibacillus sp. 276b. Next base: position 456,012 of record NZ_FNRR01000003.1, read on the forward strand.
ATGGCACAAGGTACATCCGATACATCAACTCAAAATACAATCGTGATGACATACCCTGAAACACAAAAAGCAGGCACACTCGTTCATGTGCAAGACAGTGAAGGCAATAACATCCTGACCTTTGCTCCAGCGAAAGATTATCAATCTGTTGTGGTTAGTTCCCCTGATCTGAAGAAGGATGGATCTTACGTGATTTACTCCGGCGGAACATCGACGGGCAAAGCAGTGGATGGACTCTATACAGACGGAACGTATAGTGGTGGAACCAAAGTGGTTGCCTTCCAATCCACAAGCAATGTAACTTGGGTGAATGAATCTGGTGTTACAACTGCTAATACAGGTATGGGTCCAGGTGGAGGCGGTGGCCAAGGTGGATTCGGCGGCGGAAGAAACAGACCGCAATCGGGTACAACAACCGATACTACAGGTACAACGGGCACTACGGATACCGCGAAGTAAGTTAAGATTCAGGTCATAAAAGCCAACAAATAAATGATTAAAAACAAGGGATGTCCCATACGTCATGAATATGACGGAGGACATCCCTTGTTTTTGCTATTTTGTTCTAAAGAAGCTCGTACAAGCTATCCGCTCCCATTGGATGAAGGAATAACGTTGCTGATGTTCATTAAATGCTGCATTCCTTAATTATTCACCTTTTAATATGCGGTAGGTTTGTTAGTACTCAAAACGTATATACATACACCTTGGTACGCAACGTGTCCCGGCATGTGATTGTCCGTAGCGGTACCTTGCCTGGCAATGCAAAACAGACGCTAATCACCTTTGCTCCCGGAGGCAGCTCCCGAGTGAACTTGTCGACGAGTCGATTCATTGCTCCAGGAAACAAATAACAGATGACGCAATCTGCGTGTTCATATGAACTGGTATAGATGTTGCCACGGATGAATCGCAACCGTCCCTCCAGAGAGTGGCGCTTTCCCTTCGCTCGCCGTAAACGGACACTTAGAAAAGCAATCAGTTGGGAGGCCCATAAGGGAACAATTGAATTCTCAATACCCGTTAGCCGTTTGCCTGGACAATGCCTCACTACGTCCAGTGCGAGCGTTCCCCAGCCGGAGCCTGCTTCAATCACGTCACCGTAACCGCGAATACGGTTGACCTCTTGAATGACTGCCTGCCTGACGATGCTGGATGTGGGCATCGGTGAGATTCCATTTTTCCAACTGACCAGCACGATGGATACTACCGATATAAGTGTCACCACAGCAATCAGCCATGGGATAAATTGAAATATGAACATAACCTCAACCCTTTGGATTTTAATTAAGAGGTGGCATTTGCACTTTCATCATAACAAAAGAAGCTTCCCCAGGTCTAAAAAACCTGACAGAAGCTTCCTTCTTGTTATTCTATTTTGGCTGTATCTCCATTCCATCCCGCTGCTCATTCCACGCATTCAGTCCGGCACATGGGACTTCATGTATACACCCTTTTTGTACACCGATTTGATTGTAAAATGTACGCCCAGCTTGCGATTCGTCCGGTAGATCAGCGAGTTAATCTCGTCAATGCCTACCGGTTCACTCTCCAGCATGCTTCGCTCCGGCCACACTTGGCCAACAATCTGCTCCCGTGTCACAAAGTGATCCAACTGGCTGTACAATAGCTTGAACAGTTGGTACTCTTTCTTGGACAGTGGAATCTCCACTTCTCCAATCTGCACCGTTTGCAGGTGATCCTGTAAACGCACGCCCTCGCCCAGCAGGTCAGATAGCCGATATTCTCTCGTTTCTTCGAGGTCCCCTTCTACGCGAAGCTGAATCAAGCCGTTGACCAGGGTCAAGCTGTCTCCTTCGGCAAATGGGTATTTCTCATAAGGAACGAGGCGATGCCCGTTCAATTCCGTTCCATTTTTGCTATCCAGATCCTCAATCCAAAGTTGCTGCTGCACATCATAATGAATGCGGCAATGCCGCTTCGATATCAACTGATTGTAGACAGACAAGTCCAGTTCATCTCCACCCGTATAACGCCCCACTGTAATAGAACGCCCCTGGCTGACATAAGCGAACGAACCGTCACTTTCCTGCCCTGGCGTACGAATGACGATTTTTGCCGTCTCCCGCATGTTATTCTCCCACCTTCAAATATCACTCTATCTCTATGAGCGTCCCGTTCATAAATAATGATAAATTCATCAGATTTGTTCCATTGTTTGCATCCATAATAATTTATATAGTGTATACAGGCATCGTTATATGCTTTTCTCTACTATACCAGACGTTGTGCCTTTTTTCTCATAACAGTCGTATCCATGCCCTAGCCCAATCAACAAGAGAGGTCCCTCATCATGAACAAAAAAAACATTTTCATATATGTGCTGCTCGCCTTCACCCTATCCATTACATTAACAGTGCTCTCCCGCATCAATGATGATCACGGAGAATCACTGAAAGGCACAACCACAACCGAAACTTCATGGTTGCAACTGAATACCCAGCCGTAAGTATACTCTATTATAACGTGATCAACAGAAAAAACGTTTCACGAATGTCATCTTATGCTGGGTCATGCTATTCTGAATGAGGTTCAGATCATAATCCGTTCATCAGAATAAGGCCCCTGGACGCTAAAAACCAGCGCTCAAGAGCCTCATTTTAATGCATATTTATGATATGGATACCAATCAGTTCATCCGATAATGACTTATGTCAAAAGCGATGTTGCAACGGCATCCCCCGCCCTCAGCGCCGCTTTTTTCTGATACCAAGTTTCCTCCACCCATACACAATAAGAGCTACAGAGCCAGCAATCCATAATAATTGCCATAACATGATACTCAGATCAAATCCCATGTTGTATCCCTCCCCCCAAAAATTGTGAATGATGTATCGAATATCCTGAAATTGGTTTTTTATCCTACGGCAGATCGGATTCATTAGACTGTTCTATCTCTCTAGCCTGAATTTCCTCCATCCGACTCGACACCTTCTGATACAGATAAGAAATGCCAAGCAGCAGTATGCCAAAGCTGAAATAGGCAATGATCTTGCTGCCCGATGTAAGCAATCCCACATCATAGAACACCATTTTCCCGGTGGAAAATAACGTCAGGCCCAGACCGAGGCGCCGAATCATCACATATTTTCTTCGGAACCCGTAGGCGATATACAGGATCGCAAGCAGCAGATAGATTAGGCTGAACATCAGCCCTACATCTCCCCAATGGAACTGGACCGTCAAGAACATGGTGATGACACCCAGCAGATAGAACCCTGCGATCACCGGATACCATTCAACGCTCTTGAACTGCCCGCGGATTGCCGTGATCAGCAGATCCCTTCCTGCAAAAAACACGCCCACATTAAAGATAATTAATACGAGTAAACCTACGACTTCAGCCGCTGTGTGCTGCTGAACATCCGGCTGAAGTGCCGGCATGGATAACGTTACTGCCAGTGCAATACAACAGCCCACCGCATGCAGGAAGACGATGTAACCCTGCACGATCCGATCACGCAAAAGCCTCACTTTACTCAATCCATAGGCCATGGCAATGGTCAGCGCAGCGAACATCAGCCATTTGTAGAACAGGTATAACAGGAATGAGTCATCAACTGCTTTCATATACAATTCATTCGATTCATACAGCACATATAACCACAGATTGGCGAGTGTGATGTACTTGAATGCATTCAAAAAGCCAAGCTCTATCTGGCTATAATGATATTTCTCTCCGGATAGGGAGCCGTTGCGATCCAAGGCGTAATAGAGTGTAATAAGCAGCGCACCCAGCGTGATGCAGGAGTATTTTAGCATGAAATAGGATTGCTCCCCCATGATGAACAGCACCAGCACGTCATAGTACACAAAGGTGAACATGCACAGAAGCACGATTCCCCATCCAGCACGTTCCACCAACTTGAACCGCTTCAGATGTCCGAGCGTAACCAACAGAATTCCTTCGATCAGCCAGCCCATAGACAGCCACTTCGCACCAAACTGGAACGGTATAATCAGAATGGCAAAGGTCAGTGAAGTCACGTAGAACAATAGAAGGGTCTGCTTTTCCTGAGGCATCCTCTGCTGGATAAAACGGGCGAGCCCGAAATAGACCAGAGCAAAAATCAGAGCAAGCAAACCTTGTGCGTCATTCCAGCCCGCTGCATCGAACAATACATATAACATCAGGCAGCTGATGCTCGTATTCATGGCGAGCAGTGCAAAGTCCCACCAGGTTAACTTCACCCGATGTTTAAACGGATACGCCAGTGTAATGCCGAGATATAATGCAAATGTCACAATGGAATACACCATGCCGATCTTCTCACTTGGTGAGAGCCATAACAGGATGAGCATGGACGGTGTGTTGAACAGAAAACTGATATAGTGCACGATTGGCCACCGTTTGCCAAATGAAATCCATACAATAATTCCGTTCAGGAGCAACAGATAAATCATGGCCACATACACAGCCGAGCCTTGAAGGCCGAAATAGGCCACATAGGAGATTAACGGCAGATATCCTCCAACCAAACCAAGTGAGCAGATGGTCCTGGACTGATACCTCAACGATAGCAGCACGGATATGGCCGAAACCAACACCGACAAGGCAAGTCCCGTATATAACCCGATAATATGCAGTAAAAAGTAACTGTAGAAGATCGAGCCAAATAGAACGGAAATCCCACCTCCCAGCAGCCCCATCGCGAACGTCTGTCTTTTACGCCGGAACAGCCACTCACCCCCGGCAAGCATAAGCGCACCAAGCAGGAAGAACGCTACGCCTTTCACCTCATCGCTGAACCAGGTCTTGTAGGAGTACTGAAAGGCTGCACCAACGCCAAGAATGATCAGCAGGATGGCGACCTTGTTGATCCAGCTCAGGCCAATCTTCATCTCCATCCGATTCTGGCGAATGCGCCGCTGAATGGTCTCTTCGCTTAAGCCTTCTTCTGCCATATGCTCATATCCTTGTTGCATCTGTCCGCGCAGCGCCTCTTCCCTCTCCCACAGGGTCTGCCTATGCAATGCAATACGTTCCTGCACCTCAGCAGCCAGATGAGCAATTCTTTCCTTCATCTCATTGGCGTCACCCTGAAGTTCCTCTGAAGCTCGGTTGAATATGGCATTCAAATTCACTTTGGCGCGGTGCTCATGCGCCACGAGCCGATCATTATGTACACTCGTCTTTCCCCGAAAGTAGGTCTCCATCTTCTCCTGGGATACACGAATGAGATTCAATTTCTCATCCAGCATCTGTTCGGATAGAGCCATGCGAAGACGGGCATTCTCCTCTTCCATTTTCCGTGTGCGTACTTCAAGCTGTTGCAGCTTGAGTTGGTGCGCTTCATATTGCGTTCGCAGTTGTTCGTTCTGCACGATCAGGTCATCGGATTGATAGTCCTGAAGCAGAGCATTATATTCCTTTACCAGCTGCTTCTGCTGCTCCTGAACCTGGTGAAGCCGATCCTTGAACTCTTTCATGAGCTTCCTCCGTTGGTTGATGTTGAATTCATTCCCTATATTTTACTATATGTATGCCATAAAATGGGGTTTAAGGAATAGAATCATTCAACCGTTTTCTGCGGATTGGAAGTCGTTACGGGATTTTTTCAAAAAGCTTACATAAAAAAAAGCCCGGGAAGCATCAGCTCCCAGGACTCTCATTCATTGATATAGTCATTCTACACACGTATACAACTTCAGGTCATCTTACTGAGCCTCGGATACTTGCTTACGCCGGATCTTTCGTATCCGCCGTCTCCGGCTCCATAATTTCGGTGGTATCCGGGTCCAGCCAGTTCGCGAGCAGGGTCCGTACATATTGCAGATCACTCTCTGACAAATCATAGTACCATGTGCCGCTGCGTGTTGCGCCTTCACCCTTCAGCATGTAATTGCTGATTGTTGGCGTGCTGTCTTTCATATATAGAGACTCGGCAAATTTCACGATGAAATCCGAGTTCATGTTGGTTGTAAAATTCGATCCGGCGATTTGGATAACGTCCGGGATCTTGGTCAGGTTTTTGACCTCAAGCGCACGATTCATGAAGGCACTTAGAAAAAGACGGTGCCGCATCGTCCGATTGAAATCGGAATCTTCCCGGTAACGGACATAGCCCAGCGCTTCTTCGCCGCTGTAGATCGGTTTGTTCGCTTCAACAAACAGCTTCTCATGCGTTTTCAATTTGTTCTCAATATTTTTCTTAATCGGCAATTCAACACCGCCAACCGCATCAACAATATCCTTGAGTCCGTTAAAATTAATCGCGGCATAGAAATCGACTTTGTTTTCCAACAAATGCTCTACGGTATCCATCGCCATCTTGGCTTCACCATGCGCATAGGCTGAATTAATCTTCGACTTTACATCCCGGCCGATAATATCGGTGTAGGAGTCACGTGGAATCGACAGCAGCAACACTTTATTTTCTTCCGGACGCACAACAGAATAGATCATGGTATCCGAACGGCTTGGTTCGTTATCCCGTTGATCAATTCCTAACAACAACAGCGAGAATGGATCGGTATGTTCTACAACAGGTGCATCCTTATCGCCAACAGGCTTGAAGGATTCATCGAGCGTTTCCTTTACGGTTTCCGAAGCAAACAGGTTAAATGCAAACACAACGAGTTGCTTTTGATAGATAAATCCGAGTCCCCCCAGCACAATTAAAGTACTCAGGATGATAATCAAAGGTTTCTTCCATCTCTTCTTCGGTTTCTTCGGCTTCCGTCTGGTTAAATGTGCGGCACTGTTCTCCATCATATCTCCTTTAATAACGGTCTTAGAATCATTTAACTATATTAATAACACGTTTTCAATAGATTACGTTATAATCTGCTATACAAGAAATGACACAGAAGGAGCGATGAACGATGGAATATCGACGTTTGGGGAATAGCGGTCTGCGCGTTTCCGCACTTGGACTCGGCACCAATGCCTTTGGTAAACGGGCGGATGACCCAACTTCTATCCGCATTATTCATGCGGCACTGGATCAGGGAATCAATTTTATCGATACCGCCAACATCTACGCCGGAACAGAATCGGAGCGGATTATTGGACAAGCCTTGAAGGGCAGACGGGAAAACGCTGTGCTTGCTACCAAAGCCGGACTTCCCCGGCATGAGGGTCCCCATGGGCGCGGTTCCTCCCGCTATCATTTGCAGCAAGAGCTTGAACATAGCCTGCGGCGTCTGCAAACGGACTATGTGGATCTGTATCAGATCCATACCTTTGATCCGCACACCCCGCTGGATGAGACGCTGCGCACATTGGACGATATGGTCACTTCCGGCAAAGTCCGCTATATCGGAGCTTCCAACTATGTAGCCTGGGAGCTGATGAAAGCCCTTGGTACCAGCGAGCTAAAAGGATATGTACGTTATATCTCGACCCAAACCAGCTACTCTCTGGCTGATCGCACACCTGAGCTTGAACTTGTACCGATGTGTCTTGATCAAGGCGTAGGTATCATTCCATATTTCCCGCTGGCTGGTGGCATTCTGACAGGCAAATACAACGGTGAAGCGGGCGTGCCTTCCGGTTCCAGAGCGGATACCGATCCGGCCTTCAATCGTTTCCTGCTGGAACACAATATTAAATTAGGTGAGCAGGTCAGCGAAAAGGCATCGGCGTATGGCTGCTCTCCAAGTGTCCTGTCGCTTGCATGGCTGCTGGCACGCCCTGCTGTTTCGACGGTTATCGTTGGGGCAACGAGCACGGAACAGCTGGAGCATAATCTGGCTAGCCTGGACATGAAACTGACCGATGATATAATCTCGCAGCTCGATCAACTCAGCGACTCTTTCCGTCATGGTAAGCCATTTGCGACTTATCGGATTAATTGAATCAATACAAAAAACCTCCCGGCTAAAAAGTCTGGGAGGTACAACTTCACTACACTCTGTAGTCTAATAAAGCATAGAAAAAATCTTTCTATGAATTAAACATCTGTTTTATGTTGGATAAATTCCTGCATGATTTCCATGTATTCATCCTTACGATCACTTAACACATCAAAGAACACCTTGTCCGCGGCTTCAACAAGATGAATACCTTCAAGCGCCAAGCGAGTTCCTTCCGGCGTTGTTGTAATAATATTCGCACGGGTATCGGTAAGATGACGCTTGCGAGTTATTAACTCTCTCTTTTCAAGAGCACGGAGCACTTGAGAAGTAACGTTAACATCCACATTGGCAAATTGCGCAAGCTGGACCTGAGTTACCCCCTTACCCTCTGTATCGCGTTCATTGAGCCACACACAGGCATGCAATAATACAAATTGGGGTTGTGTTAATTCCAGAGGCTCGAGCACCCTGCGTATTTCCTTTTGCCACATCGTAGTAACCTGCCATAGCAGATACCCCGGACTTTCCTGAGCATTTTTATACCGTGAGCTTTCCATCTCATATACCTCCATCATTACACCTTGAGCTTCATCCTATCTTATAACGATTGTCGGAACGCATGCGTTTCAACGTTGTACATTTTCAGCGGAAAACATTAGCGTGAAGGAATAAATTGCTTGACCCATTGACCAAATCCATGCGGATTACGGCTCTGGATCAGGACTGTACCTTCACCTCGAAATCGGCATACCAATCCTTCTCCACTGGTCACGCTAGATAACCAACCTTGTGAAGCTTTCTCAATGCGATAATTCATATAATTGGGCCATGCGACCAAGTGGGCATTATCCACGATCACTTCTTCACCCGCAGCCAGATTAATCGCATGGATTGCACCATAGGATGATAGGAACACTGTTCCTCGCCCACTGATCTCTATAATAAAGAAACCCTCTCCCGAGAAGAGACCTTTCTTCAAGTTTTGCATTTTGGTATTCACCTGGATGCCTTCCGTTCCGGCCAGAAAACCATCTTTCTGTACGTAGAGCGAATAGGAGCCATCCAGTTCAATCGCCTCCACATCCCCCATGCTGGAGGGTGACAACAGAATTTCCGCAGATCCCCCTGCAGCCGTTAATTCCTGAAAAAAGAATTTCTCGCCGCTGATCATTCGTCCGAATCCGGCAAACATACCGCCTTCAGCAGATCCCTTCAAGTCAACGGTTGGTGTCATGGATACCATGGCCCCGCTTTCTGCCTTGAACCGTTCTCCCCGTTGCAATTGCACCTTAAGCATCGCAAATGCACCATCATATAGAATTTCATAGTTCACGGCTTCATCAGCTCCTTATTGTCCGTGTTAAAATCATTTAACCCATTATCCTCTAACACTGAGAATTTGTCTCCGTATTCCTTAATAATGTGCTGATCTCCCCAGTTACAAAGGGCATTCAGAATCGGTTCCAAACTTCGGCCATACTCACTCAGTTCATACTCCACCTTGGGAGGTACCTGATTATACACAATGCGGTTCACAATCCCGTCATCTTCAAGCTCCCTCAGCTGCTGTGTTAACATTTTCTGCGTAATTGCGGGCATAATACGTTTGAGATCACTAGTGCGTTTCTTCCCGTGTGTCAGATGGCAGAGGATAACGCATTTCCACTTGCCACCGATGACTTCAAGTGTCGCTTCAACTGAAATATTATACTTCTTTCTGATCATGCTGAATGTCCTCCCGGAAATTGTTATTCATAAAAGCAATTGCTATATAGGCACTAAAAAGTACGTAGGGTACTAAAAAGTACGTACTATTCATTTTATGTCGAATAACTCATAATAGCATTTGCCGGTACGTAAATCTACATTCTGGGGAGTTGAACAAGACATGTTACATGATTCAAAACGCAGTACCTGGGCACTGCTGGCGCTGGCAATCAGTGCGTTTGCCATCGGCACCACTGAATTTATCAGCGTTGGTCTGCTGCCCCTTATTGCAGATGACCTGGGCATTTCCGTAACGACAGCGGGACTGACCGTTACTTTATATGCATTAGGCGTAACCTTCGGGGCACCGATTCTGACATCATTGACGTCAACGGTGTCACGCAAGACGCTGCTGCTTGCCATTATGGTTGTTTTCATCGCTGGTAACACCATGGCGGCGCTCTCGAGTGGAATTACCATGCTGCTCATTGCGCGAATTGTCTCCGCCTTGGCACACGGAGTGTTCATGTCCATTGGTTCCACCATTGCGGCAGACCTGGTTCCTGCAAACCGACGGGCGAGCGCTATTGCCATCATGTTCTCTGGTTTGACCATTGCTACAGTAACTGGTGTACCCCTGGGTACACTCATCGGTCAAAACTGGGGATGGCGCGCAGCTTTCATTCTTATCGTTGTCGTAGGTGTTGTGGCCTTTATCGGCAACATGCTTCTCGTGCCATCCACGTTGCAACGCGGAACGCGAACTGCCTTCCGAGAACAACTGAAGCTGGTAACAGGCGGACGGTTGCTGCTGGCTTTTGCCATTACCGCCGTGGGATATGGGGGAACGTTTGTGGTATTCACTTATCTGTCCCCACTATTGCATGATATCAGCGGGTATTCCGAGAAAACGGTCGCGGGAATTCTGCTGCTGTACGGGATCGCCATTGCTATCGGCAATATTATCGGGGGGAAAGCCGCCAACCGCAATCCGCTCAGAGCACTCTTCTATATGTTTATCATCCAGACCGTTATTCTGGGCATACTGTATTTCACAGTTCCATTTAAGCTGGCAGCGTTACTCACGATACTCGGCATGGGTCTGCTTGCCTTCATGAATGTGCCAGGGCTTCAGACGTACGTCGTGACGCTCGCAGAACGTTATGCTCCACAAGCCAAAGACGTCGCCTCCGCCTTCAACATCGCAGCCTTTAACGCAGGTATCGCAATAGGTGCATATTTGGGCGGTGTAATCACAGATTCCATCGGTCTGATTCATACCACATGGGTTGGTGCAATTATGGTTCTGGCTGCTGTTCTTCTGACTGGTTGGGCAAGAGCGCTTGATCGTAAACATCCCTATTCCCCATCAGAGTCGTAAGACAGGTTAGGAGGTTCGGTCAGATATCAGCCTAAACACGCGTCTTTCCTAGGTTGAAGCTGCAACTCGGAACCGGTTTCGCCTTTATTTTAATCTAGTATAATACGTTAATTCGAATTTAATCTACTATGACTTAATGAAGGAAACTAGAATTTATCGTTTAACATCGTTACTATCATTTTGATTCATAATATGAGGAGGACTTCACATGACAGCACAACATTTACAATCCACAGTAGCTTTAAATAACGGCGTTCATATGCCTTGGTTCGGACTGGGCGTATTTAAGGTAGAAGAAGGAGCTGAATTAATCGAGGCCGTTAAACAAGCCATTGCTCACGGTTACCGCAGTATTGATACAGCTGCTATATACGGCAACGAATCCGGTGTAGGCCAAGCGATTGCCGAGGCATTGAGAGAGAATAATCTGAAACGTGAAGAATTGTTCATTACGTCCAAAGTGTGGAACGCAGACCTCGGATATGATGAGACGCTTGCGGCATATGAGACAACGCTGAACAAACTTGGACTGGAATACCTGGACCTGTATCTAATTCACTGGCCAAAAGCAGGGAGATACAAAGGCGCATGGAAAGCGATGGAGCAGCTGTACAAAGCAGGCCGCATTAAAGCCATTGGCGTCAGCAACTTCCAGATTCATCATCTTGAAGATCTGTTGCAGGATGCTGAAGTGAAGCCAGCAATTAATCAGGTAGAGTACCACCCTCGTCTGACTCAAGCTCCACTTAAAGCATTCTGTGAGAAAAACGGAATTCAATTGGAAGCTTGGTCGCCGCTCATGCAGGGTCAACTTCTGGACAATCCGGTTCTGACCGAAATTGCCACTGCAAAAGGTAAATCGGTAGCACAAGTCATCCTGCGCTGGGACTTGCAAAACGGTGTCATCACCATTCCCAAGTCTACCAAGGAAAAACGTATTGTCGAGAACTCTTCCATCTTCGACTTTGAATTGTCCAATGATGAGATGGAGCGTATTAGCGCCCTGAACGAAGATGTTCGCGTTGGACCTGATCCTGACAACTTTGATTTCTAATTGATGATTCTAATTATGTCGGAGTATATTTCCTCTAGATAAACTAAGTAGGGCAAAGCCTTGTTGGAGCCTGCTTTGACATACCATAGCCAAAAACCACCGGATCAAGAGCCGGTGGTTTTTGGTCTTCCCTTTTCTTATCTTCTTCTGTTTAGCGCCGAGAAACAATCCATGTGTCATATTCTCTTTCCACTAACTAAGCTCGCCAACACTGCACATTTCAATTAAAAATGTTGTATTTCAATTTTTAACTATTGAAGCTGCCACAAGGCAGGAACGTTGGATGGTTCCCATCCTGACAAGGAGGTGTGGGGCTGCAAACATTTATACGTCTTGCCGCTATATGTGACCAGTTGTCCCGCAGTATAAGCTGTGTTGACCTGCCATGCGGATACACCAGGATTTGTCGTTTCGGCGGCTGTCTTCACACTCACCGCGTTGCTCGCTGCAGACACGTTGCCTGCCGCATCCTTTGCTTTTACCGTAAATGTATACGAGGTATCCGCAGCAAGTCCGCTGATCGTTGCCGTCGTACCGGTTACCGTTGTTGCCAGTGTCGTTCCGTTGTACACGTCATAACCCGTTACACCCACATTGTCAGTGGATGCCGACCAACTCAGCGTTATGCTGGATGTGGTTTGTGCCGTCGACGCAAGGTTCGTTGGTGCAGTTGGCGCTTGCGTATCACCTCCCGGCTGAGCCGTTGTGCTTACAGTTACAGCATTACTGGCTGCAGACAGATTACCTGCTGCATCTTTTGCTTTTACCGTGAAGGTATAGGAAGTACCCGCTGTAAGTCCGCTGATTGTTGCTGTCGTTCCGGTAACCGATGTCGCAAGATTAGCGCCATTATAGACGTTATAACCGGTAACCCCTACATTATCCGTTGAAGCATTCCAAGCCAACGTTACAGAGTTTGCCGTCACACCTGTCGAACGAGCATTCCCGGGTACGCTTGGTGCCGTCGTATCTACTGGTGGCACTGTACCTCCAGTAGGCAGATCGGCTTTCAGTTTGTTTTGAAGTGTTTTGTTACGGTCACCGCTGAGCTCCCAGAACATCGCTCCGCCGAGTCCTTTGCTCTTGATATAAGCCGTTTTATATCCAACGGACTCCGCATCGTCATAGCTGATAAAGCGCTTGTTGGACGCATTATAGAGATATGGCACTTTGGCTGTGTCATTCCAGTAACGCGTGTACCCGTTTTTGTTGATGTAATTGGCTTCCAGATCGTAGAAATCAAAAGAGCCTGCTTCCCATGTTCCAACGGAAGAACCACCCGTGCACGTCTGATACTGTCCGTTGCCTGCTTGTGCGCATCCATCCCAGCCACGACCGTAGAATGGAACACCAAGCACGAGTTTAGCGGCCGGTACACCTGCATCCAGATGCCCTTGTGCTCCGGCTGCCACATTAAATGTATTGGCATCTGGCACGCCAGCGGCTGAAGCTGCAGGATCATAGTTCAACGGCGCATTATGTGCGCTGATTTTTTGCCAAGCCCCGTTAAAATCGTATGTCATAATGTTAATCCAGTCGACGATGGCAGCAATTTTTGCAAGCTCCGTATTGGAAGCATAGGTCGCAGATGCACCGCTTGCAATCGTAAGCAGATACTTCTTGCCGTCCACAGCTCCCGCTGCATCCAATTTTTCACGGATTTTGCTCAGGAGCAATGTGTAGTTTTGCTTATCTTCAGGACGTTTGCTGTTACCATCGAGACCGCCTGATACCGGGTACTCCCAGTCCAGATCTACCCCGTCAAAATTGTACTTCCGCAGGAAGTCAACAGCAGAGTTCGCAAAGACCTCTCGAGTTGCAGCAGTCGCGGCTACATCAGAGAAACGGTTGGACCACGTCCATCCTCCAACGGAGATAATAGTCTTCAGGTTAGGATTAGTTTGTTTCAACTTGTTAAGCTGATTGATATTACCTGCAATGGGCTGATCCCACGTATCCCCTGCAAATGTCTTGCCCGTATCGATCCATGGATCGCCGAGCACAATCGTTCCGTTCGGTACATTGATCGTTTGGCTTTTTTCATTCTGACAGGTCCAGGTTACAGGATTGGGGCCCGAAGGGTCCGGATTTCCATGAATGCCGTTCCAGCAAATATCAGCAAAAGCATAGTTGATATGCGTCACTTTGGTCGGATCGATATCAGCTACATTATAGTTTCTGCCGTACGCAGCCCAGGACGGATAGTAACCAACAATTTTATAAGAATCTGCTGCTTCGGCCGTAGCAGGTTGGAGCGCGAAGGAAGGAACGATGACGGATAAGAGCAGGGACAGACCAAGGAAAAACTTTGCAGTCTTCTTAAAAGCAGTGTGTTTATTTAAATGTATCATTTAATACACAACCTCCTCTGTCTTTTGCGTGCTAAGCCCATTCAGGAATGGACGATGTGCGTTCGAGAACTGGTTATTCGTATACGCGTCCCAGTTGATTGACCAGGTCATAATGCCCTTGAGACCGGCATAGCCCGCAGGCTGGCGCAAGGTATAGGAACCGCCGTATGATACTCCTTTGATCAGATAATTCAATGCCTTTTGCAGCTCAGCTGGCGCCGTATAGCCGCCTCCAGCCGCTTGCTGGGAAGCTGGTACGCCAATCGCGATCTGGTCCGGGCGCAGAGGACTAAAGAATGGACCCGAGCTTCCGCCTACGTTAAACCCTTGAAGCAGCATTTCGGCCATGGCGACATGGAAATCGGCTGTTCCTTGAGCGTAAGAACGTCCATCCAGCCCCACCATCGAACCGGTGTTATAGTGCTGCACATGAAGTAGGGTCAGGTCATTGCGCAAGGCATGAATCACTGGAAGATACGCCCCCCAAGGACCACCATAGTTCAGATATCCGCCTTGTACATAGGCCGTTTCCGGTGCAGCGGTCAGGACGAAATTAGCACCAAAGTGTGATTTAAGCGCTTTCACGCCGTTAATCAGGTTAACGATCTTCGGAGTCGTTGGACTGCGGAAGTCGGTATCGCCCGCATTTAAAGACAGGGAGCTTCCTTCAAGATCGATGTCGAGACCATTGAATCCGTAAGTTGAAATAATGGATTTTAGGGAATCCTCGAACTGTTGTCTCTTGGTCGCATCTGTGAGCTCAATCGTGCCATTGGCTCCCCCCATAGATATCAGTACCTTCTTCCCTTGGCTTTGAAGGTACGCAATGTCCGACTTGAACTCTTCTACCGTAGCGTTATACGGAGTAAAAGCGAGCGTTCCGCTGCCGGGTGAAATCGGCTCGGCAAAGGAGACATTAATAACATCATAAGCTGTTGAAACGTTGCGCAGTTTAATGTTGGTAGAGCCATTATCGAAGTTGTGCCAGTAGCCGATCAGCCATTTGCTGCCGCTAGGCCCAGGATTCGAAGATCCGTTGGAAGTGGTAACGCTGAGAGAGGTGCTTGCTGCGGACAGATTGCCTGCCGCATCTTTTGCTTTGACTGTAAAAACATATGTGGTGCCAGCTGTCAGTCCTGTGACTACAGCCGTAGTCGTTGAAGTGTTCGCCGCGAGAGAACCGTTCCGGTACACTTCATATCCGGTTACGCCCACATTGTCCGTGGAAGCGTTCCAGGTAAGATTGACCGATGTATCCGTGACGAGGGATGAGGTTAAACCTGCAGGGACGGTAGGTGGTGTCGTATCCGGAGTTGGAGTTCCCCCTCCCGTACCTTCCCCGACGTATTTCCACAATGCAGGCACATTTGAGGGCTCCCATCCGGTCAAAGCCGTATGGGGCTGAATACATTCATAATCTTTATTTAAATAGGTTACTAGATCTCCTTGTTTGTATGCGGTGCCTGCCTGCCACTGGGCAGCGGCGTCTGCTCTTGGTGCAAACCACGTAATAATCAGAAGAAATGCCAAAGCGAATGTAATGACCGGGCGGAATCGAACAGCTTGATTCAAGCAAAATCCCTCCTGTATTCAGATTATTTTCACCTTGCAAACAAAGCTTCACTGGTGCACTTACATGTGATCCGCGATCTATAGAGCTTATAAAACCGTCTGACGATGAGTATCGCTTCACTCCCTTCCCTTATCAAAATGGACCTTCCCTCTCGTATTCTTTTTTTGCAGACATCATCCAAATTTACAGGGAATTTACAGATCCTCACCCTGTATTTAATCAGTAAAATGCAATTGAGATAAGGGATAAATTATTTCTATGGGGGGCGAAAAATGTAATATACCGCACAAAAAGGCCATCTACCAAGTCATTAAGAGACTTGATAGATGGCCTTTTTTTATTTTTATTTTATAAATAAACGGATGTATTACAACGCTTATTTTAACTTCGAGGAGACTAGTTCAAATGACAGCAGACCTTCGAAAGGTTGCCACCCATCCTCACCGGATAAAATAACAGGCACAGTATATTCGGCCGCTTCCTGATCACTGAGTATTTTCGCCCACGGAACTCTCCCCATCACACTTCCGGCCCCAGGTCCGGCACTATGATATTCGAAGTACGCTACCGTCGCTTCCGCATCGTTCTTGTTCCAGTTATGCCAACCCTCCTGCTTCACATGCGCCCCCATCCAGCAGTTCAGGAAGCAGACTTTGGCATGATTTCGCCACGGTCTGCCTAGATATACGGACTGAACGGGGGCGTTGCTGGTCAGGTCACAATCGATAAACACATAGCCATAACGTGCATCCTCTGGTGTGGAAGCAGCCGTGATCCAGCCATTCACTTCTCCCTCTGCAGCAGCAGCATCGCACAAGCGATTCTTCGCAAAAATCTCACAGCCCTGGAACACTGCCGTAGCCGAGCCAAAAATAAAATCCACATCGCCCTCAATGTAACAGTCCTCATAATATTGGCGCAGCTTCCGCCGCTCTGCCCCGTCACGCGGTCCCCCGAAGAAACTCCGGTCAATGGGCTGCTCGGGCAGCGGTCCGGTAAAGATCGTGTCCTGGTGACCTATAAATCGGCAATGCCTGAAGGCTGCCCGGTCCCCATCCACGTAGACAGCCAACGCCTGACCCACCTCACGACCAGGTCCAGCCGAGTTGATGAAGGAAAGTCCTTCAGCGGTGAAATCATCTGCACCAATAAAGGCCGTGTACGAATGAAAGGTATGATACAACTCCCCGTTCGGGAACTTTTTGAGCGCATAATCATCATACCTGATGATAGTCTGATCAGCTCCCGCACCGACGAGGTGAACCATCGGCTTCTCGATGTGTAGTTTTTCAATATAAGTGCCTGGCTTTATGCGAATCGTATACTTTTCAGTGCAGTCGGCCGGAATCGCATCAATGGCAGCCTGAATAGTGGGAAAATCGCCGCTTCCGTCCGCAGCAACCAGGTAACCATTCCTGTACAGATCCACATCTGATCCATGTGACAGAGGTTTGTTCATGGCAATCGCTCCATTTCCAGCGCAGCCAGCAAGAGCGGTGCCATGCCCATAAACGAGTCGCTTACAATCTGCTCGCCGACATAATAACTGTATGAACCATCCCGATCCAGACTGAGCCCTGCCCCGTGACAGATCGCGTTCAGCTTCACGCCTTCCTCCGTTTCTTCCATCAAACGGGACGTCAGTCCCTGCCATCCCTTCTCTGCGGCCTGCCTGAAATGCGGCTCAAGGTAACGCAAGCGAACGCCCTTCGCCATGGCATACACAAACATGCTTGAACCGGAAGCTTCCAGATAATTGCCCTTGCGGAATCCCTGGTCCAACACCTGGAACCAGAGCCCGCTCTCCTGCTCCTGTACACGTACCAATGCATTACACATGCGCTCGAAGATGCCAATGATTGTGCCCCGTTGCGGATGATGGATCGGGAAGTGCTCCAGACTATCCACGATTGCCATCGCATACCAGCCCATCGCCCGGCTCCAGAAATGTGCGGAGCATCCGGTTACGGAGTCGGCCCAGATCTGCTCCTTCGATTCATCCCAGCCATGATAGAGCAGACCCGTGCGCGGATCACGCGTCTTGCGTTCGATTAGCAAAATCTGATGAGCCACTTCATCCCACAGATCAGGTCGGTCAAACGTCTTAGCATAATGCGCCAAGAATGGGGACGACATATACAATCCATCCAGCCACATCTGGAACGGATAGATTTTTTTGTGCCAAAATCCGCCCTCCGACGTTCGGGGCTGTCCAGCGAGCTGGGCTGCGAGCAGATGCGCAGCTTCAGCGTATCGCTGATCCCCGGTGGTTTCCAGCAATTCGAACAGGTTCTTGCCCTGATTAATCTGATCCAGGTTGTACTCTTCCAGGGAATACGTTCCGATGGAACCATCCTCCTGAACATACAGATCCATATGTCTTTTCATAAAAGAAACATACTCGTCCTTGCCGTATTGCTTGCCAGTGCGTGCCATTGCCATTAACGTCATTCCCTGAACATATGCCCACCGTTCCGAAGGAAACACATGATAGCCCTCTCCATCGCATTGCTGGCAAATCATCTCCGCTATTCGCTCCGACCAAGATAACTGCGTCTGTACTTGCATAAAAGAACCCTCCCTGGACCTTGAATGTTGTACTCAGCCTATCCTTAATGCTCAGACACCTGCTGACGGCAAACTGCCGTCGAATTGCGATGATTCAGCTTCGGTTGGATAATCACCGGATAATCCGTCTGCTCATCACGGATCAACGATACGATCAACTCTGCTGCCTGTGCTGCCAGTTCATCCAGCGGCGGGCCAATGGTGGTTAGCGCCACCTCGGCATACTGCATATCCGGCAGATCATCATAACCGATTAACGAAATATCATTCGGCACATTGTAGCCGGCTTCCAGCAAAGCCCGCAGCGCGCCTCGGGTCACCAGGTTGTTCAAGCCAATAAATGCCGTTGGCGAATCTGATTCAAACGTATAATTCCGAATGGCAAAATAACCATCCTCCCAGGAGGAATGTGCAGGCAGCACATGGCGTTGATCAAAATCAAGGCCTGTGCGCTGCAACGCTTCCCGATACCCTTCAAGCTTGATATTTTGGGAGTTGCCAATGAAACCAATCCGGCTATGTCCCAGTGATTTCAGATGCTCAACCGCTTTGTATATGCCCTCTTTCCGGTCAATCTTGATGTAAGGGGAATTCGGGGCTTCATCTGTACCAAGCACAAAACATGGCATGTTGAGTGTCGCGAACTTTTTCCAGAAGGCATCCCGATTGTCCAGCGCATAATCCCACAGGATACATCCATCCACGCGAAGCTGGCTAAAAACATCCAGCCCATCATCCGCGACGACCAAAATCATCTGGTATCCCCGCTTCTTCAGCTCCGCGTGCAGATTGCCCGATATATTCGAAAACAACGGATTGCTCAGTTCATCAAGAACAAAGCCAATAATGTTGCTTCTGCCGGTGGAGAGCTGCTGTGCCATAATGTTTTTTCGATATTGATGCTTCTCCGCAACCGCAAGCACCTTCTGCCGCGTCGCCGGTTTGATACGGGGATCACCGTTGAGCGCCTTGGATACTGTGCTGTAGCTCACTCCCGCTAATTTGGCAATGTCCTTAATGGTTATCAAAATCAATCAACACCTCTCAACCCTTGGGAAGCTTATTGCTGTGCAGCCTTATACCGGTCATATTGCGCCTGTCTGCCGGCAATAACCTGCTCAATGTTCATTTTTTTCAAAGTTTCAATATAGCTGTCAAACTGGTCCAGACTGGCATCTCCACTTATAAATTTGAAGTTCATCTCTTCCACATATGTCGTAATATCCGGCATGGACATGCTCTCTACACTCGCCTCATCTGGCAGAGCATATACAAATGGAAACGGCTCGTGGATGTAAGGCTCCAATTCATTGTCGAGCTTGGCATGCCATTCGGCCACAACGGAATCCGCCGAATCGGTAGACTGAATGTTCGGCAGATTCACGGGACCAATGCCGAGTTTCTGGATATAGTCATTATCTTTGCCTTTGTCCGTGAATGTCTTCACGCCATTCTCTTCGGTGTACGTATCATCCTTGATTCCCCACGTATAATACGTCTGCGCTTCTTCACTAACCGCATAATCCAGGAAACGGAAGGCGAGTTCAGGATTTTTGCTATCTTTGGAGATTCCAAAAATCCCACTCACAGGAGTACGTCCAATATAGAACTGGTCTCCATGCGGTCCTTTCAGTGGCAGAATGCCTTTGAAGATGGGCTCCGCCGGATCATAATCCTTGAACAGCGGGCTGTAGACCATCGACATGTACCAGCTAAAATTAAACGTGGCTCCGGTTACATCCTGCGAGATGCGGGAGGTCACCTGATCACTTGTGGTACTGGCATAGTCCACCCCGAGCAGTCCTTCTTTGTACAGCCCGTTCAGGTACGACAGATATTCCTTGTAGGCAGGCTCGTAATAGCTGAAATGCACCTTACCCTGGTCATCAGCATAGAACTGATTGGACAGATCGAGGCCAAAAGCAGGACCAAATGCCATCGGCACAAACTTGGATTCCATGGACAACGGTATTTCATCCGCCTCGCCGTTTCCGTTCGGGTCGTCTGTCTTGAATTTGCGCAGCATCGCTGTGAACTCATCCAGTGTCGTAGGTTCGTTCAGCCCCAGCTTCTTCAACCAGCGTTCATTCACCATAAACAAGGGCATGTAGTTTTTCGTAAGCGTTTGCTGCGGAACATAATACATTTTACCATCTGGCGTCGTTAAACTGGCTTTGACGGAGGGGGATTTGTCGTATATTTTTTTGAGATTCACACCATACTTCTCCACTAGGTCATTCAGCGGAATAAACAGACCACTGTTAATGTATTTCATGAGCTGATCCTGATCCGGCAGATAGACGATATCCGGCAATCCTGTTCCGGCCGCAAGCCTTGGATTCACCGCATCTGCATAATTCTGCGGCGGAATGAGATCCCAATCGACTGTTACCCCGGCATTACTCTCAATTTTCTTCACAATCTCGGCAGTAGAGAGATCCACGTTAGTCGTCCATGCGTTAGTCCCGAGAATCGACAGCTTGGCATCTTTCTGGTCCGTTACCGGACCTGCCCCTGTGTAGTTGAACGCTGGCTCCGAGCTTGGTGAAGCACTGCCCTTATCTCCCCCTACTCCTGTACTGCTGCTGCATCCGGCGAGACTGATAGCAAGAATCACCGCGAGAACACTTTTTCTTCCGGCCCCTCTGATTATCATCCGTTATTCCTCCTTGTTATGAACAACCTTGGGTGAAGCATGGTGATCAATAAGGCTATCCTTTCACGGCTCCGAGGGTAATCCCTTTGACGAAGTACCGCTGGATAAAAGGGTAGATCGTAACGATTGGCAAAATGCTGACCACAATCGACACATACCGAACCTGAAGTGTGGACACCGCGAGCGCACCCGTGGTCATCGTGCCACCCATTTTTTGCATGACCTCCGGTGATGCCATGATCAGCACCCTGCGCAGGAACATTTGCAAGGGCTGCATATCCTGTTTGCCCAGATATAGCAGGGCTGAGAAGAAGTTGTTCCAGTGGAATACGGCGTAATATAGCGTCAGCACAGCAAGCGTTGGCTTGATAATGGGTATCGCCAGACGATACAGCATCGTCAGTTCATTGGCCCCGTCTATGCTTGCACTCTCGAAGATTTCATTCGGAATACCCTCAAAGGCTGAGCGGCAGATCATGACGTTAAACGTAATGACCAGCACAGGAAGCACCATCACCCAGCGGGTGTTATATAGCCCCAGTGACGTAATCAGCATGTAGACCGGGATGAGTCCACCCGAGAAATACATGGTGAAGGCGATGAAAAAGTTCAGCTTTCTGCGCAGGAAAAATTGCTGCCTGGATAACGGAAATGCAGCGAGGCACGTAGCTACAATATTCAGCAATGTACCTATAACGGTGTACCACAGGGTGTTATAGAAGGACACCCACAACTCCCGGTATTGGAGCACCATCTTGTACCCGGACAAGGTGAATCCTACTGGCCACAACGCAACCTTTTGTTTGTCAATCGCATCAACTGAGCTGAATGAAATGCTGATCACGTACAGAAAAGGATACAGCGTAACGACGACTGCCAATATGGTCAGCAGGTAGACAAATCCGTAGAATAACCGGTCACTTCTCGATTTTTGCATACAGGTCTCCTTTGGGTCGGGATATGGTCTTACCAGAGTGACATCTTGGTCAGACGCCGGGTCATCGTATTAGCCGCGAACACAAGCACAAAGGTGATAATGGAGTTGAACAGTCCGACGGCTGTCGCAAATCCGTAGTTCTGTCCTTCAATCCCCATTCGGTATACGTAGGTGGATAACACGTCTGCGGTCTCATAGGTAGCACCGTTATAGAGCAGATATACTTTCTCAAATCCTACGCTCATGATACCGCCAAGCGACAGGAGCAGCAGGATGACAATCGTTGGCTTGATGCTGGGAAGTGTCAGGTGCCATAGCTCCTGGAATTTGTTGACGCCGTCAATTTTGCCGGAATCGTACATTTCGGGGTCAATGCCCATAATGGCTGCAATGTAGATAATGGAGCTGAAACCAAAGCTCTGCCAGATATCGGAGCTGGTGAATATCGTTCGGAACCATCCGGCGTCCATCATGAAGTTCACTTTCTCCATACCGAGCTTGGCAATCAGGGTGTTCACGATCCCGTCCGTGGGTGACAGGAAGTTAATAATCATGCCCGCGACCACGACGGTGGAGATGAAATGCGGAAGGTAGGTGACGGTCTGGGCGAACCGCTTGAACGTCTGATTCTTGATTTCTACAATACAGACGGCGAACAGAATGGGGATGGAGAAGCCGAACAGGAGCGGCAGGAAGGCGAGCAAAAACGTATTGCGCAGCAGCCTCCAGAAGTAGATGGAATTCACGAACTGATCAAACCACCTCAGGCCCACCCATTCCCCGCTGAACATTCCCTGCCCCGGCATGAAATTGCGGAAGGCCAGCAGCATGCCCGGCATGGGAACATACATGAAGATGACGTAATACAGAAAAATGGGTGAGAACATCAGCAGCAAATACTTATCCCGTTTGATCAGGCTGAACAGCGTGGACATGCGATTTTTCACTTCATAGACTCCCCTTCGCATTAAAATTACAACGTTTGAATTTTTGAACACAAACATGCCACTTCATGCATAAATCAAATCATCCCCTTAAATACAAAAACCGTTAAACCCCTTTACTAATGGAATATTAATACAAATATGAATCGATTGATGAAGTAAATATAAACTTAAGCCTATAATTACAACGTTGTAATTTTTCCCTAAATGTATACGCTTACATAAACTATTTTTCCCATCTTAGCAAAGTCCAACTGGTTTGGCAACAACAAAAATCAGTGTTTGCTTGCGAAGAGATCTAGATGCTTTTGTCGATCTGGGAGACAGGTTAGCGGGCAAAAAAAGAACGAAAAAAGGGCAATGAACGTGTTTCTTTCGTTCTGCCCGGTTCTTGTCCTGCCTACGCCAGCGTTCTGGTGCAGCGCAGGATTGTTACATTTTTTATACGTATACCCTTGGCTTCAACCTCTTCTGATTCTACATCTGGTTTCGATACTCCATCGGTGTTACACCTGTCACGCGCTGAAATGCCCTGTAGAACTGACTGACATTGGAGAACCCCAGCCCAAAGCTGATGGTAGTCACCGAATCTGTTGTATGGCGCAGTCGTCGGGTGGCTTCCTCCACACGCAAATTCAGCACGTACTGATACGGCGTTGAACCTGTCAGTGCCTTGAAGGAACGCATAAAATGATATCTGCTCTGGTGCGCAACCGCCGCCATCGATTCAATGTCCATTGGACTTGTATAGTCACTGTGTATATACTCCAGCACGCGCCGCAGATGGGGGTCAATGAACGCGCCGCCACCGTGGCTGCTTGTTTGCTGATACAGATTTTGAAGCTGCCCGTAAACCAGACCAGCCCCCCCACTCCCCGCCACACCTATTCCTGCGGTTGCCAGCGTCAGGTTACTCCCATCCGGTTGACCAGTCAGCATCCGTCTAAGATATGTCTCTACTGCAAGCTCTGCTTCCTGTATCTGCAATGGTTCAGGCGCATCGTCCAGCAAAATGGCGTTCCATCCTCGAAACAGTCTGCTAATTTCAGCAGGATCGAAGCTTTGTGTTGTCCGAAATTCGGTCTGCGCCCCTTGCCTCGCTGAATCCTCCAAGCCGCCAACTGGCGGATTACGAAACTTGATCACGATAACCGCGGAATCCGAACCAATCTCAAAAAAGTGCTCCATCCGGGGATGCGCAATAATCCCCAGTCCTGCTTGTAGTGGATAAGCATGCTGTTCCTGCACCAGATGGCATTGTCCTCTTACAGGCAACGTAACCTGATACCAGTCATCATGCACATGAGGTTCATTGGTGAATCCGCCAGAAGCCTTCCACAATTCCAATCCATTCAGCATCATATTTAATTCCATCGTTTCCTCACCTGCTGACATTATAGCAAATCGTGCTCACTTTCAAAGCACTTTTCACAAAGACAATATCTGTCTGTATCTTTTATCATGATAAAAAAAATAATTCGAGGTGATCTCCCGTGGCACAAGCCGCTGTAAGCAAAATGCAAATCAATCACTCCGCCAATTGGGCGCTTGCCGGAGTCAGCTTCGCCCATCTGCTGAATGATGCGATGCAGACCGTTGTTCCGTCTGCTTTTCCGCTGTTCCAGCAGACCATGCAGCTCAGTTTCGCCCAGATGGGCTGGATTGCCTTCACATTGAATATTACCGCATCGGTTCTACAGCCGCTGGTCGGTTATATGTCTGATCGCAAGCCCATGCCGATCCTTCTGCCTGGCGGCATGTTGTTCTCCCTCATCGGTGTTCTCGGCTTTGCCTTGTCTTCCGAGCTATGGATGCTGCTTGTCTCCGCAGCATTGATCGGCATAGGCTCATCCATCCTGCATCCCGAATCCTCACGCGTTGCCCATCTGGCGGCAGGTCGAGGACGCGGAATGGCACAGTCCATCTTCCAGGTCGGTGGCAACACAGGTCAGGCTCTCGCCCCGTTGCTGGTTGCCTTTATCCTGCTCCCGCATGGACAGCTTAGTTTTCTGTGGCTAATGGCTTTTGCCCTAATCGGGATCTTTATCCAGTCTTCCGTTAGCCGTTGGTATAGAGACAAATTGGCGGAAAATCGCAGCCGTCAGCAACAGCCTGTACAGGCAAATGGCATTGTGCAGCCTGCTGCCCAACCTGTAAGTCGGGGATTTATCGCTTTTACAATGGGGATCCTCATCCTGCTGCTGTTTTCCAAATTCGTTTATATTGCCGGCATGACCGGATACTATGCCTTTTATTATGCCGATGCGTATAACCTGCCTCTTTCGCAGGCCCAGATCTGCCTGTTCGTTCTGCAATTTGCGGGTATGGTTGGAACCCTGCTCGGCGGCCCACTGGCTGACCGTTATGGACGTAAACCGATGATCTGGTTCTCCATCGCGGGTACTGCACCATTTTCACTGCTGCTGCCTTATGCGGGACCTGCTCTATCCATGGTATTATGCGGCATCATCGGCTTGATTCTGATGTCCGGCTTCAGTGTCATCATTGTCTACGCACAGGAGTTGCTGCCGCGTCATATTGGGACGGTATCGGGATTGTTCTTCGGCCTGTCGTTCGGCATGGCGGGACTCGGCTCGGTTGTGCTCGGTTCCCTGATTGATGTGACCAGCATTTCATTCGTCATCAAGCTATGTTCTTTTTTGCCGCTGCTCGGGGTGTGTGCTGTATTCCTGCGCCGAGATCGGCCAAGAAACGCCTAATATGCATTGAAACGTCAGTCGTTTTGTGACTACAATAAGGTCAGGATAATGGAGACAGAGGCTAAACAGAAGGAAGGAATAACCCATGATCATTGATGTACAGCATGTTACTTGGAAAAGGGGACCAATCACCCTGCTGAACAATGTCAGCTGGCGTGTAAACGAAGGCGAACATTGGGCATTGCTTGGCCTGAATGGTTCCGGTAAAACCACACTCCTGAACATGATCACCGGATATCTCTGGCCCACAGAAGGTACGATATCTGTGCTCGGACACCGTTACGGGGATGTGGATTTGCGTGAGCTGCGGAAGTCGATTGGCTGGGTCAGCTCCTCCCTTCAGGAGAAATTGTATGGCACCGACCGCACCCAGTACGTCGTGATCAGCGGTAAACATGCCACGATCGGACTATACGATAAACTGTCCGACGAGGATCTGGATCAAGCACGAGAATTGATGCATACACTCGGCTGTCAGCATCTGTGGGATCGCGAATACCGTACCTGCTCCCAGGGGGAGAAGCAGAAGCTGCTCATTGCCCGAGCCCTGATGGCTAACCCGCGTGTTCTCATTCTGGACGAACCCTGCAATGGACTCGATTTGTTCTCTAGAGAGCGGCTGCTGGAAAGTATCAGTGAGCTAACGCAGAAGCCGGATACCCCTTCGCTCATCTACGTGACTCATCATACGGAGGAAATATTACCTGTGTTCAGTCACAGTCTGCTGCTCCGGCGGGGTGAGATCGTGAATAGCGGATTAACCAGCGAGTTGATGAACAAAGACGTACTGAGTAACTTTTTTGAATCAACTGTGGATGTGGACCGACATGGAGAACGTGTATATGTCAGAGCATCGGATAAATAATCTTCTATATCTATTCACAGTCAGAACAGTCGAAGCAGCCCAAAATCTTATCCACATGTGGACAGGTTTTGGGCTGTTTGGCTATATTATGAATTATCCACAGTGTTCTGTGCATTATTTCCGGGCAGACAGGAATAAAAACAACGGAATCCGCTGTCTGCGCAGGTACGTCTCCTCGTTCACAAAATGCTGACGCTGAGGCGCCGATTCCCGCAGATGCTGTACTTGAAATCCTGCCTGCTGTAATGCCATATAGTAGGATTCGATGGAGCGATGCATTTTTTTCACCGTACCTCCAAGCCATTGCTGATCACGAAATCCCTCCACAAAATACTGATCGACAACCCAGTTGGTTCGCACCCCCGAAGGCTGCAACGTGGACGTGATCACAGGATGTTCTACCGAAAATACGAATGTGCCATTCTCTTTTAACGTGTGGTATACCTTGCGAAATAGGCTGTCCACATCCTCAATATAATGAATCGCCAGTCTGGATATGACCAGATCATATGTATCTGCGGGATAGCTCCAATCTTCGATATACGCTTGCTCAATCTGTGCGTTCTGACCCTTTATCGATTCATTGGCTGCCTGAATCATATTCACTGAACCTTCAATTCCCGTATAACTGCCACCACGGTGGGCGGGACCCAACAGTTCTGCTCCGAACCTCGCATCCCCACAGCCGAGATCCAATATGCTCAAGCCCCCAACGTCTCCGACTAACTCCAGCATTACAGGCTTCTCCAACGTATCATTGGCATTCTCCTGCCACTGCCGGCGTTCCATATACTTCTCGAAATTGGCCCCATCTTCGTAAAAATCCGATCCCCGTTCGCTCATTGCGCAACCCCTCCGTTGCTGTAATGAAGTTCAGCTCTCATATTCAGCCTGGAAGATTATACAGAATATCGGCATAGGTTTCTACAGCAAAAAGGCTGTCGCCCGAAATACTCCAGCAGACAGCCCTTACGTATTAGAAGATGATGATTATAATGGCTCAGCCAAAACGCTGCGTTTTGTACCATTTGCTCTCACGTTTCTTGATCTTGTCCATTACCAAAGAGTAGAAAGCTTTGATCGAGATAAGAATAAACAGCTGCGCATACGTAAAATAGGATACACAGGCGTATATGAAATTACGAGTATTGCTCTGTCCAATGTCTGCCGCGAGTGCAAGATTGATCTGCAATACATATATAAAGTACATAAACGCCCATCCAATGACGAGAAATACATACGCATCTCCGGCAAATTGGAACGGTGAAATCACTTCCGGTTTGAACATCGCAATGATCTGGTAGACTAGATTAACGAGAAAGATGATATCCGATACAATGATGGCGAGCATAAACCAAAAGTAACTGACCGCATAATAGATAACCAACAACTTGTTACGCCAGCTGGACCGGTTGAACAGGTTATGGATATTATCCAAAACAACCTGGTAATTCCCTTTTGCCCATCGTTCACGCTGCTTCATATACACGCCGACCTTTTCCGGCTCTTGTTGATAGGCTTCTGCCTGGGGCGCAAGGGCAATGAATTGCCCTCGATTCAAAATCTCAAAGGATAATGCCGTATCTTCCGTGATCGCTGTAACATCCCAGCCGCCAATCTCACGAATTAGCTCCGTTTTAATAATATAATTGGTCCCCGGAATGGAACCCAGCTGGAATAATTCCCACAGCCCTGTGTGGTAAACCCGCTGTGATGTGATGATCTCCAGATTAATGCATTTGGAAAGGAAGTTCTGTCCCCGGTTCCGAGCTTTATTTCTGCCAAACACGACACCGTATTGTTCCGGGTTTTCCAAAGACTTCTGTGTTAGAAACATCAGGGAATTCCGCTCAGGGGCAGCATCTGCATCAAAGATGCAAATCCACTCACCCGTAGATATCTCCAGACCGTCATTCAATGCACCAGACTTGCCTCCCGTACCCTTACGCTCCATAACAGTCACATTCCGATGTACATAACTGGTTTGGCTCAGAAATGTCCGCAGCTTCTCCGCTGTATCGTCCGTGCAGTTATCCGCAATAACGATGATCTGAAACTTATCTTCAGGATAATTCAGACGCAGGATATGCTCCACGGTAGCTACAATAACCAATCCTTCATTATGTGCAGGTACCATGACGGTTACGGTTGGATAATGATCCATGTTCTTAGGAATCTGAATCCCCTTTTTGTCCTGTTTTTGGATAAAACGAACGGCTCCAGCCATAATGACTATGGATTCAAATACGGCAATCCATATACTAAATATCGATAATAGCAATATAAAATCAGCCACTTACCTTCCTCCGATCGTACTTGCGATTCACCTTGGATCGAAAGCGAAGAGTGGCAATCGTTAATACAATTGTAAAAACCGCGAACATACAGCTGACGGCGATGCAGATCGGGATGAACCATGACATATAGTCCACAGAGCATCTCTCCTTTCCCGCTAGTTTTAGATATACTCTCCAATGAGATCTGTCTCTGTGTTCCGTTCCAGCGCGGCAATAACAGCATCAATATCCTCATACTTGCCGAACTGTTCCTTCTGGAATACCAGTGCACCGGATCGAATAACCGTCTGTAGTTCATTGCCTTTTTTATCAATCATCTGCAGGTCCATCATCGCTTTTTTGATCCGTTCTGTAAGCACTGGCAAGTGCCCCACATCGGTCATCGGGCAAATGATCACAAACCGTCCCCGATCCACATAAAACTTGTAATCCTCATACCGGATTTGCTTTTGGATCGTATTGGACAGCTCAAGCAGAAACTGTGCATATCGTACGGAACCAAGTGACTCCAGTACCAATGGCAAAAATTCAATCTTGAACATGGCCATGCTGAACCCATATTGCTCCGAATAACGTCTGGCAAGATTGCTTTGCTTAATGACCGTATCGGCAAGAGCTTCCTTGTTGCCCAAGGATGTATCTGGATCAATCTGCGGATTACGTTCCTGTAGCTCCTGCAGACGTTCCATGACACGGGCACTGCGCACAAGACTTGCCTTAACAAAAGCAGCCACAGCCACATTGGCCGGGATTAATAGCCACCATGAGAACGTAAGCACATTCACATCTGCATAGGTAACAATCCAGACAAAGTAAGAGACCAGATATACAAATCCGGCGACGACAGACACTCCGACAGGTATCACAAAACCAAGAACCAGCGCACCAAGCGAGGCGATACTGAATACCACATCCAGTATGGTATAACTCTGATTCATATAAATTTTAAGATAGACAACGAGTTGCTGGATCACGGCTAATCCGATCAAACTGGCATATCCCCATGCAATACGACGAATGGGTGCTTTATTCCTCATAGTTACCTTCTCTCCAGTAGAATTTTGATAGTGATAATTATAATACAACAAATTATGACATGATTAGACAAATATTATGCTAACATAATATTAAAAATATAAAATGACAGAATTATTACTTTTCAAGGAACTTTTGTAATTCAGTCTCGCCAAGTAAAGGGAATAGGTTATCAAACATATGTGTATTGCCATCAAATACGTACCCTCCCGGATAAGCGTTATCCAGACTGCGCAAGGCGATCATATGGTTATACAGCTGTTTGGCCCATTTTGGATCACCTGATTGAACAGCGAGCAGCATGGCGAGTCCATAAACCGATGGAGATTCATAAGATACGGCGGGTGTACGCCCCGTACGTTTATATTGGCCCGGCAACTGATGACGGGTATTGAATTCAGTTTTCAGAAAAGAAATAAGCTTGTCCGGCGTCCGGTTGGTTGCCGTTAAATGGTTGGCGACAATTAGCTGATCGATCAGGTTGACCGTATCATCATATGTATATTCTTTCGTTACAACATTAAAGGTTTTAGGGTAAAATATGCCGTCATCCGGCATGCTTTTCAGCAGAGATTCGTATTTGTTACAGGTTCCTGGTTCCAGCATTTCATGCTCTTCCATCGCTTGCAGCGCCTGCAGATCAACATAAACCAGACTTAATATATCCGGTGAATGTCCATTAGCGAAATCGTGAAAATCAACATAATACCCCTTGGTCTGAACGGATTGCTTCAGTGTACGGACAATATGATTGGCTGTTCCCAGCTTCTCCTCCCGGCCCTGCTCCCATTGATCTGCCGCCTTCAATAATGCCCCGACGATTCGAAAATCATCGCCAAGCGCATTGGTGGTCACATGAGATTTCCCTTCCGCATCCAGCTTCCAGGCAATATAGTTTTGAGGCATCAGAAAATAGGTCTTTAAGAGATCATAACTCTGCTCAAATAACACCTGATCGTTCTTGGTTACGGCGTATTGCATCCACAGTCCGATGGATTCAGACAAAGCCTCCCGACCTGCCACAATATTTGGATCTACTGACGAAGCATCCTGAAGATAGGTGGCCAGTGTGCCATTCGAATTGGTCATATGATTCTGTACAAAAGAGACTGTCGGGGATGGATCGTTCATCACAAACCGCTCCTTCATAAAAATAATCCATGCTGCCGCTATACCAACTGCCAGTATGACCAACCACACCAGTCTTTTCCGGTTCATGACTTGCATATTTCCCTCCTGTGTTGTTACAGCTCTGGAATATCACTATTTGCTTATTCAGATTGATCCATATAAGGTCGGCGCCCGCCCTTTTTGACGAATTTCCAATCCACCTCAATATTGTGGCGCATCCGGCGCAGCAGCTTAACTGCAATCTCGATCTCTTCCTCCGTTAAGCCCTCCAGCGTTACCTGGTCCGAATGAACACCCTCCCTGCGGATGAACTCCCAGGCTTCAAGACCAGCATCAGTCGGATATAACAACTTATTCTTTTTATTACCCATTGCCGACTGTTTGACGACAAACCCGTCCGCTTCCAGTTTGCTAATGGCTCTAGCCGCAGTGGTCCGATCCACTTTGATTAATTCAGCGAGCTGGTTGGGGATAATACCAGGATTCTCACATATGCGATAAAGATACAAATACTGTCCACGAGACAAGTTTAGATGTTGGAATTCAACGTTGCTGATCGAATCCAGACAGCGGGCAATCATGCCGATTTCACGCAACACTTCTTTTTTTTCAGTCAATGGATTCACTCCTCTATAAAATTGTTGCATTCGCAACATAATTGATGATATAACTGATTTAAATCAGTTTAAATTTTAACCATGATAACACATGGAACAGGTATACGTTCATGCTATCTACCAGTTTACCATGCCAGAATAGAATTACGATTGACTAAAGGAGAAACATTCATGAATACAACTATTGTTGAAGCTAATAACCAGGAATTGCTCGACGCCTGCTTCGCCATTCGTACCGCTATTTTTGTTGAAGAGCAAGGGGTGCCGGCTGAAGATGAATTCGACACCTTTGATGCATTGGATACGGAAGCAAAACATATTCTGCTCTACGTAGACGGCGTTCCTGCCGCCTCTTCCAGACTACGTGTGGTCGAAAATGTTGCCAAATTGGAACGGATCTGTGTCATGATCGATTATCGGAAACACGGACTTGGTCGTGTGCTGATCGATAAGCTGGAGCAAATGGCACTCGCTCAAGGACTCGAGAAGGCCAAGTTGCATGCACAGGTACAGGCCTCAGGGTTCTACGAACGTCTCGGATACACGGCAGCCTCGGACGTATTCATGGAAGATGGCATTCCACATCTACTGATGACCAAAAAACTGAAATAAATACAAAAAGAGCATCCTCAAAGTTCAAGAACAAGACTTTGGGATGCTCTTTTTGGTTTCTAATGCACCCAGTCAGTGCTATTAATGGAGATTCAACCATTTTGGGATTGTAACGAACCGTACACACCATATTTTCTGTTTTGCTAACTAACTTGCACCTTCTATGTCAATTTGACTGCAATAACATGACAAAGAAGCCAGGCGTTAACCTGACTTCTTCTCTTGCATCCTTATCCCAAAGCCAGACGATCTGGCTGAGATTCGGCGGCGTTATTTTTCATCTGTTTACTGCGCAATTGTCCGCAGGCCGCGTCGATATCGGTACCATGTTCCATGCGTACAGTTGCGTTAATGTTATTCTTTTTCAACGTATCATAGAAGCCCAGAATGGACTCTTCCGTACTCCGTTGATACTGACTGTGCTCATCCACCGGATTATACGGAATCAGATTGATGCTGACCATACTCTTACGACTGGACAACAGTTCAGCCAGTTCTGCTGCATGTTCCCGCTGATCGTTGACGTCCCGGAGCAAAATATACTCAAACATAATACGCTTGTTCGTCGTAGCCAGGTAATAATCCACTGCATCCATCAATTGTTCAATCGGGAAGGCCCGGTTGATCTTCATGATATGTGTCCGCAGTTCGTTATTCGGTGCGTGCAGGGAGATCGCCAGATTAACCTGCAGACTGCTGTCTGCAAATTCCTTGATCTTGTCAGGCAGCCCACTCGTGGATACGGTGATCCGTTTGGCCGCAAGTGCCAGCCCTTTACGATGCTTGATCACTTCGATGAAGTCAGTCATGTTCTGGAAATTGTCAAACGGCTCGCCAATTCCCATTACGACCACGTTAGTTACCCGCTCGCCTTGACCAGCTGCATCAAGATACTGTTGTACATGCATAATCTGTTCTACAATCTCACCACCGGACAGATCGCGGCTCTTCTTGATCAGCCCGCTCGCGCAGAAGCTGCAACCAATATTACATCCCACTTGAGTAGTTACACATACAGTGAGACCGTATTTTTGGCGCATTAAGACCGTTTCAATCAGATTACCGTCCTGCATACGCAGCAGAAATTTCACGGTGCCGTCAGCGGATTCCTGCTTCACATGTTCACTCAGCGAGTTCATCGTGAAGTGCTCGGAAATGACATCCAGACATTCCTTACGCACGTCCGTCATGTCTGTAAAATCGTGCACACGCTCCTGATATAACCATTCCCAGATGCGGGAAGCACGGGATTTCTTCTGTCCGTGCTCCGGCAGCCAGTCACGTAGTTGCTCTAATGTTAATCCATATATGGATGATTTAATCATGTTATTGTCCTCTTTTCGCAAAAAGCATATGGCTTATCGGTCTATCGAAAAAACCTCTACTCTGTATTGTCCCAAAATTGACGAGCGAACACAAGGGCTTTTGCATTTCTTCCAAGAGGTTTTATCAATGGCAAATCTGCACAGTAACTTATTTCTTCACTTCAATTCCCAGACGTTTAGAAGTGAATAATACCGGAGGTGTGCAGCAGAACCAGAAGCACCAGAATTGGCGCTACATAACGCAGCATGAACAGCCATACCCGGAACCAGCCTGCACGCAGGCCGGATGCTTCGGCAGCCTTTTTCCAGAAGTATCCGGCAAAAATAGTAACCAGCAATCCACCAATCGGAAGTAAAATGTTGGATGCTACAAAGTCCATCCAGTCGAACACACTCTTCGAGCCAATTGTCCATTCAGGGAACAATCCGAGCGACAATACCGAAGGAAGCCCCACGATGAAAACGGCAAGTGAAATGGTCCATACCGCGCGGCTTCGGCTCCAGGATAATCTCTCCATGAAATATTTCACCGGAACTTCAAGCAAGGAAACCGCCGACGTTAATGCCGCAATCGCCAGAAGCACGAAGAACAACCCGCCAAACACGAAGCCCAGCGGCATAGCCGAGAAGGCTGCCGGAAGAGCTATAAAGATCAGCGACGGACCCTGATCCGGTGCAATTCCGAAGGAGAAGGTCGTTGGGAATATAATAAGACCCGCAATGAACGCATAGATCAGGTCACCCGCACCGACAGCAACGGTTGCTGCACCGAGCGATTGATTTTTATCAACATATGAACCGTATGTCACGAGAATACCCATACCCAGCGATAGGGAGAAGAAGGCATGTCCAAGCGCAACCAGCGCAGATTCGGTCGTGAGCTGTGAGAAGTCCGGATTCAGGAAGAAGGAAACTCCCGCACCAGCTCCTGGCAAAGTCACTGCTCGAACCATCAGGATAATGAGCAGAACCAGCATCGCCGGAATCAGCACTTTGTTAAACTTCTCGATTCCATTCGATACCCCTTTGGCTACGATCCAGCCTGTAATCAGAACTGAAATCAGCTGCCACACAATCGGCATATAACCGCCTACAAAGTCACCAAATTGCCCAGCATAATCCGGATTGTTATACAGCGTACCGCTGAATGACGTCACTGCATATTGCAGCGTCCATCCTGCAATGATGACATAAAAGGAAAGAATGATAAATGGCGTCAATACTTGCAGCAAACCAGCCGCTAGCCATCCTTTTTGCCCACCTGCCTTGATAAAGGCTGTTGCCGCGCTTCCTCTACCGCTGCGGCCAATCGCAAGCTCAGCCAGCAATACGGGTAGACCAATCAACAGGAGACAGACGATAAAGAGCAGGAAAAATGCAGCTCCCCCGTTCTCTCCCGTAATATAAGGAAACTTCCACATGTTGCCGAGGCCCACTGAACTACCAATGGCAGCCAGAATGAATCCGGCCTGTGAGAAGCGTTCACCTTTGCCCGGTCCGTCTTGATTCAAATTTGAATTATTGGACTTACTGAAATTCATTATATCTACTCCATCTGTTCTAAGATTTTCCGTTATTATATAACAGTCATCCACTCAGGTCATTCGAAAATCGAAATTAATCGAAATGTTATTTATTTACAGGAATGTCTACATTAAATACGCTGCCCTTGCCTTCTTCGCTTAACAAAGCAATCCGACCATGATGCGCTTCAACAATCCACTTCGCAATCGAAAGACCCAGACCGTGTCCTCCCGGACCACGTGTACGTGATTTGTCCCCACGATAAAAGCGATCGAAGATTCGCTCCGCATCCTCCGGACTGATCCCGACGCCCGTGTCTGCTACAGACAAATGAAAGGCAGGACGTCCCTCTTTATCCCGATCCGACAGCACCACGCGAACCTCTCCACCCCGTGGAGTAAACTTCACGGCATTATCCAGCAAAATGGTCAGCACCTGTCTAAGCTTCTCCGGATCGCCATTGAGAACCATCTTATCAGGCCCTTCCAGCTCCATTCGAATGCCCTTTGCCGCTTTGAGACGCCGAATGGATTGCATCGTCTTTTCGGCAATCGGACGAAAATCGAAATCCCGCTTGACCAGTTCAAGCTCATCCGAGTCAGACCGTGCCAGAACGAGTAGATCTTGCACCATACGTGTCATTCGCCTGATCTCATCTTTCATATTGGAAAGGGTTCTTCTGGCAAAAGAAGGTGCGTCCTGTCCAAGCTCCAGCTCAAGGGCGTTAACGGATGCCAGCAGCACGCTCAGCGGCGTGCGCAGCTCATGAGAAGCATCTCCTACAAACTCACGTTGTCGATTGTAGGATTTCACAATAGGAACCATCGCTTTACGGGACATCAGCCAGCCGATGAAACAAGCAATAAATACAAACAGAATTGCCAATAAAATCAGCAGCATTAATAGCCTGTGCAGCAGCTTGTATTGAGGCGTTACATTAATACCCGCATAGAGCGTCATTTCTGGACCGTTCTTGGTCAGCACGTTCTGCCCGGTAACCATCAGATGAAGAGTCGAAGGCGCAACAGGTGCGGCATCTTTCTCACCGTTATCCAATACATCTGCGGGAACGCTCAGGCTTACCTCTTTAATCTCCCTGGCACGTGGTTTCCAGTCCTGTACAAGCCCCAGAAGTTCTGAACGCATCCCCGGGAATATTTCATTGCCTGAGATCACTTTGCCGTCCGAACGGAGGACATAATAGAAGAACTGGTCACTGCCCGACCCCCATAACCTTCGATTATCCAGCGTATCTCCTTCCTTGCCTTCTTGCATATTCTTTTCCACCAAAGCCCGCTCAACTGCAACGAGAGAGAGAAGATTATTCTTCTGACCATTGATGACAATGTAGGACAGCAGAATATAGACTACACCTACAAATAGTGCAAGCAGTACAATCGTCAGACTGCTGTATGTGAGGTTAAGTCGACCCTGCGTACGACCGAACAAATTTCCTTTAATTTTCCCTCGATCGATGCCTTGTTCGTCTCCACCTATTCGTTTTCTATTATTCAAGCTTATAACCCACCCCTCGGATGCTGTGGATCAGGTGTTGTTTGTTGAACAGTTCAAGCTTTTTGCGCAGCAGCTTTATCGTGGCATCCACTATTTTGGTCGAAACGTCTGAATCATACCCCCAGATCCGTTCCAGGATTAATTCGCGGCTGAGGGTAGCGCTTTTGTTCCGTAACAACAGATCCAGCATCTGAAATTCACGAGGGCTTAGCTGGATGACCTGCTCTTCCATACTCAGCGTCAGGCTGGAACGATTCAGGCGCAGACCATCCAGCTCGGCAACTTCCTCCAGCAGCGGTGCATAATTACGGCGACACAAGGCTCTCAGCCTGGCTTGAAGCTCTTCCAATTCAAATGGCTTCACCAGATAATCGTCTGCTCCCGCATCCAATCCCTGAACCCGGTCACACAGCGCGTCCTTGGCGGTTAACATCAGGATTGCTCCGGCATAGCCGTTCTCTCTTAATTTTTTGCATACGGATAGCCCTGTCCATCCGGGCAGCATCCAGTCCAGTATAGCCACATCATAATGAGAATCCATGCAATAGTGATAGGCATCTTCCCCATTTTCCACCCATTCTACAGTCCCAAAGCCGGTTTTCTCCAACATATGAACAATCAACTCACCCAACAAGGAATCATCTTCAGCAAGCAGTATGCGGTGTGTGGTCAATGTGAACCTCCTAAGAAGCAGTATGTGATAAAGACGAGCACGTCAACCCTGCCCGGTTTAATTTTCAAACATTCTCGCACTTCCAGATGGTCCGTGTCCAATACCTCGCGTTTGTAAAAATACCCCAGTCTGTCTTTCTCCGTTTTTTCACCTTTCGGGATTACAGTAAGGGTGCAACAAAAAATAAATCAAAAATTAGGAGTGAATGTACAATGAAAAAATGGATTCCTGCCATGCTGGGTGCAACGATGATCTTCTCTGCCACATCGGCTTCGGTATTTGCCGCCACCCCTACCGCTGTAACTCAAGTCTCTGCTGCCGCCAATGCCAAGGTGAGTTCGAATGGATACAATATCAGTCTGGATCAGAACTCCCTGTGCTCCAATACATCGCTGCAAAAAGTACTGGGTCTAAGCAAAACGGAACTGCAAAAGCAATTCCAGGCTGGTAAAACGTTGGCAGATCTGGCGAAGGCGAAGGGTGTCAGCACAACTAAAGTAACCAACGCCTTGTTGCAGCCACAGCTGACCAAGCTCGCAAGTGATCAGAAGTCCGGCAAGCTCACGCAAGCCAAAGTGGCTTCTATCAAGACAGACCTGACCAAGCAGCTGAATAATTCCCTGACCAAAAAAGTGACCACCGTAACGACGGTAACAACAACGTCTACGACCACTTCAACCACATCCAAGACGGCTGCGGCTACAGCAAAATCAACGGATACCACGTCATCCAATAACCTGACTAGTCTGAATAAATCTGCCGCGGCATCTGCACTCAACCTGTCGCAAACGGAGTTGAATCAGCAAATCAAGGCTGGTAAATCCATCGTTGATATTGCCAAGGATCAGGGCGTAGACAAGAGCAAAGTCATTAATACTGTCGTAACCAAAGAAAAAAGCTGGGTCACTTCTCAACTGAATGAGTCCTGGAAAAACACGACCGGTACTTTAACCACAGAGCAGCAGCAATTCAAGGACAGCGGTTATTTGGCCAAGGCTGCCCAGTTGTTCAACACATCCGCAGATGAGCTGCAAACCCAACTGAAGAATGGAAAAACGTTAACTGCGATTGCCAAAGAAAAAGGCGTGGATTCCAGCAAACTGACGGAAACACTCCATACCTATGCCAAAGAGCAAGTAACCGAGCAATGTAACCAAGCCAGCTAATCCCCTTCCCCATTAACCCCAAACTACCACCAAACCATAAAAAGAGAGGGTCCTGTTCACAGGACCCTCTCTCCATCTATTGCATGATACATCTTTTCACTTCCTTGGCTTTCAGCAAACTTTAAGCTTCCATCCGAGTAAAACATGACCCAAAATTCATCCCTTTTTCAGCTTGGTCACCTATACTTGCACCAATCTCAATCGCCCATGCTGAGGAGGAGAAGGATGAACACACTGAGCTACAGAGATCCAAATACCCGATGGAACAGGCATTTCTGGCTGTATGCCGCTCTAATTTTCACTGGCGGTCTATTGCTGCGTTTGTACCTTGGAACACAATTCAGGGGTTATATCGGAGATCAGTCCCTGTTCGTCGATTGGATGAATGCCGTCCACCAATACGGGGTTCGTGAATCATACCTGTATGGAAAAGATCAGAACTATCCCCCATTGTTTATCTTCATTCTGGGGTTGTACCGCTGGATACTGGGTGGGCTCGGCATAACCGCCTCAGCTGGCAATCTGTCCATGAAAATACTGCCTATCGCCTTTGATATGCTGTCCTTGGCGGTCTTGACCCTCACATTCAAAAAGCTAAGCTCTGGCAAACGTTTGGTGCTGCTTGCAGTTCTTTCCTTCAACCCTGGTCTGCTGGTCGACAGCGCCATGTGGGGACAGATCGACATCCTGCACAGTACATTAATGGTGCTGTCTACCGTTCTGCTGCTATGTAATCCTCTATTGGCGGGTGTATTGTTCTCCGTTGCCCTGCTGGCAAAGTTTCAGGCGATTGTCATTGTTCCGGTGATCGGTATTGTATTACTACGCCAGCTTTATCACAGGCAATTTCGGGCCACGCTTCTATTTGTAGCAGGATTAATGATGGCTATCCTGCCTGTGCTTCTCTATTTTGCAGCAAACGGAACCCTCGGCACCATGCTGACCAACGCCTACGGAAGCGCCGTTAATATGTATCCGCAGCTTTCGCTGAACGCCATGAATATCTGGTATCACCTGCTTGGTGATCCGGGAACCAGCGATGCTACGGTGTTGTTTGGCATAGTAACGTATAAAATGTTTGGTCTGCTGCTGCTTGCCATTGCCGTGGTTGGAGTAGCGGCCTATCTACTGCTGATTAAGGAAATTCGTATTCCATCCCTGCTCATTGCAGGTGCAGCGGTGAATCTCGCCTTCTTTATGCTGCCAACGGAAATTCATGAGCGTTACAGCATACCTGCTTTGTTATTCTTGGTTCTAGTTCCGTTCTTTGAACGTAAATGGATGTACGCTGCAATCACCTTCTCCCTGACTACATACGTAAATATTGCCATGATCATGAGCACGGGCTCTGGTGGCGACTTTGGAGCTGAGGAAGGGCTATCTCGCATCGGTGGTGAGCATGGTAACTTTGGCGGAGGACATGGAGCGAGCTTTAGCATGCACGGTTCGGGACTGACCAATGACTTGATGTACAGCATGGGTATTTCCATTGCGATGATCCATATCGTGATCCTGCTCTGGGTTGTATTTGCCATGACCCGTGAAATTCTGGATGGACGAAAAAAACGTAGCTGAATATTATTTTGCAAGAATAAAAAAGAGGTGTTCCAACAGCCATTTCCATGGTTGCCGAAACACCTTTATTCCCATTAAATTTTAATTTCAAGCAACTCATATTTGATAAT
This sequence comes from Paenibacillus sp. 276b, assembly GCF_900107875.1. Taxonomy (NCBI): domain Bacteria; kingdom Bacillati; phylum Bacillota; class Bacilli; order Caryophanales; family Paenibacillaceae; genus Paenibacillus; species Paenibacillus sp. 276b. The sequence goes on from NZ_FNRR01000003.1 coordinate 496,169, forward strand.
GCCCATCGGCGCATTGACATGAATGACACTGCCTACTTCTTTGCCCATCAGTTCTTTGCCAAGCGGGCTTTCGTACGATATTTTGTTATCAGCAACATCCGCCTCGGCCGGACCAACCAGCATGTATTCAATCTTCTCGGCGAATTCGATATCATTAAGCAGAATAGTTGAGCCAATGCTTACTTTGTTCGAGTCGATATTGTCCGAAGTGATGACTCTTGCTTTGGTCAGCATTTTCTCCAGAATCAAAATGCGGGTTTCCATAAAAGCCTGATCATCTTTGGCTGAATGATACTCACTATTTTCCTTCAGGTCACCGTAACTGATCGCGAGTTTCAGACGCGCCGCCAGTTCCTTACGCTTCACCGTCTTTAATTCCCTCAGTTCGTCCTCCAGCTTTTCCAAGCCTTCCTGTGTCAAAATCACTTCATCATTAGCCATTTTTTCCATCTCCTAATCTTGCTTTCTATCTATATTCTAACCTATATCCACTCCAAACGGTTAACATACCAAGAAAAAGAAATAACGCTCCCATTGATGGAAAGATGTGTATGCGTAACCTTTACTGTTACTTACTATATATAGGTAATAAACCTAGAATCATCTCAATACGATGTCGCATTTTTTCTATAATGGTCATTATTGCCATATAAAGTCTTCTAACCTACAATAGACGATACTGCTATCGAAGGAGGAAATATTTTGTATGCAACGATTCAATTCATAGGACTCTTCCTGATCCTTCCTGCTGCCTCCGGGTGGATTATGTTGAATAGTTTCCTGAAAAAGGCTTCGGGAAATGGCCGAAAACTTCTCAAGGTGTTCGAATTTATTTTTCTGACCATCACTCTATTGCTTTTCGCAGCAGGTCTTGCAATAGACAGTATGGGTGTTCAGGGAGGAGAACCCTTATCCATGTATGAAGACTCCGGCCTGATGGCATCCAATTACGCCACGCTGGATCACCGTAGTCTTCTTGTCCTTTTGGTCACGTTATTGCTTGGCTTGCTCGCTTATTTAGCAATGTTCACACGTCCAGGTAAGCTCTCACCGATCATTTATACCTTATGCAATAGTATCCTTGTATTAAATATCGTTTGGGGTATCGTCTATATCACGCATACTAGCATTGCTTGGTACACCGAGACGGGTATGTTCTTGATGTTTGCTGTGCTTCTGTTGCAGAGCAGCTATCTATCACTTATCTTCCTTTATATTGGTCGGTTGAAACGTTCATGGGATGGCTTTATCGAGGCTACTCTGGTTGAATATCAAACGTCTATGGATATGGAGCATTTACCAAAATGGCAACGACTGCTATACCGGTCTATCATTCGCTTTCATACCGCCCCGATAGTGTGGACCATTCTGATGTTTCCCATACAGCTTGTTATACAATTGATCCTTGTTCTGTTTGGACAACGCCCGGATAGCGCCATTCGCGTATTTCTGGATACAAGCAGCTTCAATTACTCCAGACTGCCGGCTCCACCGCCAAATATGATTCCCGGTGATGGGCACTATCTATGTACAGTTGCAGCCGGTGGACATCAAAAATGGGTCAAACCCGTGCGAGCAGGCATACGACATGGCCACATCATTCACGTTAACCGGCAACTCATGATCGCCAACGCATTCGAGCATGTTATGGAGCAGTATACACCGCGGTTCCATGGCTTAGTTCGAGGTTTGTACAATCGCTATGGATATCCAATTAGTAAACATATTCGTTCCAAATGGACCGCCGATATCGTCTATCTATTGATGAAACCGCTCGAGTGGCTATTCCTCATCGTCCTTTATACAACAGACGCTCACCCTGAAAACCGAATTCATATCCAGTACAGTGAGATGCGAGGAAAATATACACGTTTCTAGAAAAACGGAATTTTAACTGTACCGGTACAATTGAAGCAAACCAGTGTATTCATTTCATCCGTTCACTTTTACAATGAATTCAGGGCAGCAGCAATTAATAATACGCCCACTACATGACTCGAGGTGATCTGGATGAATGTTACATTGACTCCATCTGAAATACAGGCCTACCTGAAACGGATAGGCATTCATAATATCAAGGAACCCACCCTGGAATTCCTATCGGAAATCCAGCAGGCACATGTGCAGCATCTATCCTGGCAAACGGTCGATATTTTTGCAGGTCGGCCTGCGGGCATTGATCTTCAAGAATCGGTCCAGCTTATATTGCAAGGCCGCAGTGGTTACTGTTTTCATCTGAATGGCGCATTCAGCGTTCTGCTTCGCTCTCTGGGATATACGGTGCATTGGCATCGTGCCGGAGTTCAGCCATATGGAGAGCAGCCACGTGTGAACTCGTTCCATCTCGGTCTGTCGGTCTCTTTGCCAGACGCAGACCCGAATGTGGAACGTTGGATTGTGGACGTCGGTCTGGGCGGCATGCCCTTTGAACCGCTTCCTCTTCGTTATGGAACCTACGGTTCGGCGCCATTTACGTATACATTAATGCCTTCATCCGTAGCTCCTGGCGGATGGCGACTTGAATATGAGCCGAACGGGCCAAGTGAGGGTGTCGACTTCGCTCCCGAAGAGCTTACCAACCTGGAGGAGTTCATTCCCAAGCATGAATTCTACAGCCAGTCAGCCGATTCGCCTTGGCATAACGCATTTTTACTCCGTCAGAGGCATGCTCTCCAAAGCAACGAACTACGTGGATGTATGCTCCGGACGCATGACCGTGAAGGTATCCGCAAAAAGGAAATTCAAACCTACACCGAGTGGAAAGACGTATTGGCTGAGAAATTCCACGAACCGTTGGTGAATTACACAGAAGTGGAACGCAAAGAAATGTGGGGACGGGTACAGGCTGCACATGAAGAATGGAAAAGAACAAAGCAGGTATGAAGCGACACGCGCAGACCCGATAAACCGATGATTATAAAGGAAAGTGTGCAATCCATGCCGAATACATCGTCAGGTGATAAATGATGATAACGATTCAAATTCTTCAAGTTCCGGCAGAATTGCCGGAGTCATACTGGAATCTTTTTCTGTCGCGAGTATCTGAGGAAAGACGAGGACAAGCTTCACGTTTTGTACATCAGGCGGACGCCTATCGCTCTGTTCTGGGTGAAGTGTTGACCCGTGTGGCGCTGAGCAAGTTGACTGGCCTAAGGCCGGGAGAGCTTTCGTTTACCCGTAACAAATACGGCAAACCTTCCCTCAGTCACCATGCTGATGTTCAATTTAATGTCTCGCACTCCGGCGATTGGATTGCTTTAATCTCTGGCGGTGACGCTGCTCTGGGTGTGGATGTTGAAAAAATAGCGCCTATCGACATGAAGATTGCAGAGCGTTTCTTCTCTCTCACGGAGAGCGGATTCCTGGCTGCGGAGCCCGCAGAGATGCAGCTGGAGACCTTCTACCGTCTATGGACGCTGAAGGAAAGCTACATCAAGGCCGTCGGCATGGGCCTGTCCATGCCACTTGACTCATTCTCCATGATCCGCAATGCTGACGGGAACTGGCACTCGCCAGAAGCAGCCGCATATCCATTCCTCAGCCTGCGGCTGGATCACGGTCATATGTTAGCAGCTTGTTCCGAAGGAGAAGATTTACCCACCCAGCCGGATGTCATCACAATCGAAGGGTTGTATCAAGCATTATTATGAAGGAGGGGTTACAAACCCCTCCTTCATTTTTTACATTTTATCAAAACGTGCATTAATCCCTTTCCGAACCATAATTTTCAAAAAAATGATTAACATTCTGTCCAGTTAATGGTACTATAGGACCAAAAGGAAGAGAAGTAGGTAATATAGATCAGGTATTTATAACTATTTTCTACAGTACATACTTGTTAATGCTCGATTCTCTCTCCATTTATTATTTTAGAAGGAAGTGGACAAATGCATATCTTTTTGCAAAACAATGCAGGTGTGACCAAAAACGTTAAGGTTGGTTTCAGCTGGACAACACTCTTTTTTGGATTTTTTCCTGCGCTTTTCCGTGGTGATTTGAAATGGGCTGCCATCATGTTTTTGATTAGTGTTGCTCTTGGAGTCTTCACTGTGGGCATCGGAGCTTGGGTTAGTGGAATCGTATTCTCCTTCGTTTACAACAAAATTTACATTAAAGAATTGCTGGAAAAAGGCTACCGTCCTGCAAATGCTGAGTCTCAAGCGGTTCTTGAGAGAAATCAGATTATTGCTCGAGCAGCATAAACTTAGAAAAGAATGTAACAAACATAGCAATTTAGATTTTATTGTAGATTGATGAACTAGCACGCATTTAGAAATACCGAAAAGTCCCCGGCGAACCCGCCAGGGACTTTATAATATTCAATGAACTGCATTCACGTACTCCTGATCTGAAGAGATATCATGTTCAACTGCCAGGCTACAGGACTTAACCTTTCGATTGTACAGACGATTCCTGCGTCAATGGTGGAGATTTCTTTTGCCTCCGGAAGAGACCGTGACCACTGGATTTTCGTATCGTTGCTGCCGCGTCAGCATCGCTGATTTTCAGGGCAAAACATAGGCCAATTAACAAAAACGCAGCAGCCCCCAGTAAAGCCAAACGGTACGCCAGCATATTCGGCTCCATCGCTCCAGCCGCAGTAACCGTCGTTGTACCTACGCCAGCCAGAACAGCAGACAATAAAGCCATTCCAATGGCGGAACCCAGCCGATTTTGCACCGTGAACCAGGTGGAGGCTCGTCCCATGGAAGGAGGCGGTATTCGGGCAAAAGAAGCAATCTGTACCGCACCTACCGTCTGCCCCAGGAAGATCCCCACGCCGAACAATAATGAACGAATGAACCACGGATTCGTATCCACTGTAATCTGACTAAGCGTAATGAAAATCACAGCCGTGCAGATCAAACCCATGGATATCAGCTTACGCGGGCCCAGCCGCGGATATGTCCAGGGCACAAGCTGCGAAGCGATCATAAGTCCCAGAGCTTCAGGGAATGTGGTTAGTCCTGTCTCCAGCGCAGAGGCGTTAAGCACGTTTTGATACATCAGCGGAAATACATACAACATGCCCAGCAGACCCGCTGCTCCACATACCGACACCAGACCCGAATAGCGGAATAAACGGTCTTTCAGCAAATGGAGATCAAGCAAAGGCTGCTTCGCGCGCAGTTCGGCAAACACAAGCAACGTGAGCAGGATGATTCCCGTCAGACCAGCTCCAATAATAAGAGGGGAAGTCCACCCTCGCAGTGGACCCTGACTAAGAGCGTACATCGTCAGAGCGAGTCCTGGGGCAGATAATAACCACCCCGGTACATCCAGTCGACCGGCTCCCTGTTCTTTGTGTTCCTTCAGATAAATCATTCCGAAGATTACCGCTGGAATGCCGACGGGCAGATTCACATAGAAGATCCATCGCCAAGAGAGCTGGTCCACAATCAATCCGCTAACAATCGGCCCCAGGGCCGGGGCTAGCGCGATGGGCAGTACGAGCATTCGAGATACCTTGGCCCGTTCCTGGGGAGGGAAGGTTCGAAACAGCATCGCCATCCCCACAGGAGTAAGCAGACCACCCCCTGCACCCTGCAAAATGCGAAAGAACGTCAGCGTACTTAATTGATCGGCCGTCGCACACAGTGCAGAGGATACCGTAAACAGTGCCAGTGCGGATAAGAAAACTCGTTTCGTTCCCCATCGATCACCAAGCCACCCGGCGACAGGCAAGAATACAGCGAGACTCACCAAATACCCCACGTTCAAGGTACCCGAAGCAGCCGGGGGAATCCCCAGCTCCTCACTAATGGTTCGTAAGGCTACGTTCAAGACCGTTCCATCCATGGCCACCATAAACATCGCCAACACGTAGACGATGCTGACAATGACCTTGGGATTCAGACCGAATTTCATCTGCTAGCCTCATGAACAGCCCAAGGCATGCCGATTTCCTCACAGAGGCTTAACGGTTTCAGATCTGTCCATTGCTCGGCGATGTAATCGAGACATACCCGGCGCTTGGCCTTGCCAAGCATCACGGTCCAACCTGTGGGCACTTCAAGGGATGCAGGCCAGAGGGAGTATTGCCCCTCCTCATTGATTAACACCAGATAATTACTGTCTTCATATTCAAATGGGTTGCTCATCGCCTTATCCTCCTATTTATGTTGAATTTCGCGCTTGTTCAGCCCCTCCAGCTTGGCGGCCAGTGTTCGGCAGATTTCCTCCAGAGGCCCAGGCTGACAGAGGTCCTTGTGACGGCAAGCGATATCATGACGTTCCAATTGGCCCCCGATGTACGCATTCCACATTTCCGGTTCAATCGGGTCGAACCAGTCAGGAATAATGGTGGAACGGAAGAAGATCAGATCCCCCTCGAATCGGGATGGCGTGTAGGCGCCCAAGATCCGTACGGAATTTTCATAGGTCTTCCGCAGCTTCATGATTGTCTCTTCATCCAAACTTGCCAGCGCACTGCCCTCACTGCGCAATATGCGCATAGCCGTTGCCATATCCAGCGGCCCATCTCCAATGCTGTCCGGATCGTAACCACCCAGTGCAAGCAATGCGGTTAAGGCTTCTTCCTCATCCGGTTCTCCGCGAATCGGCAGATAGTGGCTTGGATACGCATCCAGCATGGCGAGAAACTCCACTTCTTCCCCTTCCAATTGCAGTTGTACCGCCATAGCCTGAGCTACGTTGCCTCCGAGAGACCAGCCCAGCAGACGGAAAGGTCCCTCAGGCTGTACCGTGCGGATATGGCGGATGTAGTCTGCTGTCATATCTTCCAGTGTAGACGGAAGTTCCTCGTACTCAGCAATTCCTCTGGCCTGTAACCCATAGAGTGGATATTCCATGCCCAGATGTTTCATCAGCCCGGCATAACACCAGCTAAGTCCTCCTGCGGGATGGACACAGAATATAGGCAGATGCTCCCCATGCGTTCTGAGCGGCAACAGCACTTGAAGCGAGTTTTTTCCGGAATCCGAATCCATCTCCAGTCGCTCCGCCAGTCCCGCTACGGTAGCTGTTTCGAACAAAATGCCGATCCCCGGCTCCCTTCCCATCGCTTCACGAATGCGACTCATCAAGCGAACAGCCAGCAGCGAATGGCCACCCAGCTCGAAGAAACTGTCGTCGATACTTACACTGCGCATGCCCAATACTTCGGCAAACAAATCACAGAGGATCTCCTCCTGCGGGTTACGAGGCGCTCTGCCACCTGTCGTTAATTGCATTTCCGGTGCGGGTAGTGCCTTGCGATCGAGCTTGCCATTCGGTGTAAGTGGCAGGCTCTCCATCGCTACAACCGCAGATGGAACCATATAATCCGGAAGGCTAGCAGACGCATGACGACGCAAGGCAGTCGATTCCGGTATCGTCCCTGTGTCCGAAGCCGGAACGATATAAGCTACAAGACGTTTATCCCCCGGCTGGTCCTCACGGACAATTACAGCAGCCTGGGCTACGCTTGAATGCCTTGCCAGCACCGCTTCAATCTCGCCAAGCTCAATGCGGAATCCCCGTATTTTCACCTGCTGATCCGCCCGCCCCAAATAATCAAGCGAGCCATCATGCAAACGCTTCGCCAGATCTCCTGTCCGGTACATACGTGTGCCTGGTGGACCGTATGGATCAGCAACGAATCGCTCAGCTGTAAGATCAGGTCGATTCCAATAACCACGAGCCAGACCCTCTCCGGCTACATACATCTCTCCGGTTACTCCTGTTGGTACAGGCTCAAGCTGATCATCCAGCACGTATACCCGAAGATCCGGTATGGCGCATCCAATCCAGCTGCTCGCACCTTCCGTAGAACTGCCTGCATGCAATTCTTGGTAGCTGACATGAACCGTCGTCTCGGTGATGCCATACATATTGATGAGTTTTGGCGCATCATCAGCATGGCGTTCATACCAGTCATCCAAGCGACCAAGCTCCAGTGCCTCGCCTCCAAAAATGACATAACGGAGTGCGAGCTGCTGTCCCCAGGCCGGATTTTCCCGGTCAGCCTGCATGAGTTGGTAGAATGCGGATGGCGTCTGGTTCAATACGGTCACCTTTTGCTCAGCAAGCAACTGCAGGAACGCTCCAGGTGAACGGCTGATCTCATGAGGAACAACGACTAATCTCCCTCCATGTAGCAACGGTCCCCAGATTTCCCAGACGGAGAAGTCAAATGCATAGGAGTGGAACAAGGTCCACACATCACTCGCGTCAAAATGGAACCAGTGCTGCGTGGCATCCAATAAACGGATGACATTAGCATGCGGAATAACGACCCCTTTGGGCTTGCCTGTTGAACCCGAGGTATAGATCATGTAAGCCGGGTTCAGAGGTGTTACACGCCCATTGCGTTCACTATCTGCAGGGTTTCGATCATCCAGCATCTGCAATTGCTGCAAAGTATGCAAATCGTCCATATTAATACACTGAATTTCTGCCACCTGCGGAAGCAAGGTGTATACCTCTGTACTCGTTACCATTACTTTCGGTGCTGCATCTGTCAGCATATGTGTCAACCGATCTGCCGGATAATTGGGGTCAAGCGGCAGATAAGCGGCCCCTGCTTTTAGCACGGCGAGAATGCCCACAACCATTTCAACAGAACGAGGCAAGGCCAGTGCTACCATTTGTTCCGGTGCCACGCCTTGAGCGATCAGTAATCTGGCAAGCTGATTGGCTCTTGCATTCAGCTCCCTGTAATTCAAGGTGATATCCTCACAGTTCATGGCAGTCGCTTCCGGATGAGCCGCTGCTTGTATTTCAAAGCGCTCGGCTATGGTCAGTTGTGCATCCTCACTCAGCGTAAAGGACCATTCTTTTTCAAGCTGGGCCTGCTCTGTTGGGGTCACGACATGAAATCTGCTGATTCGCTCATCCAACTGCTGCACTGCATCTTCAAGCACCTGCATCAATCGGACCACAAGTTCACCTGCAGTAGACTCCCGGAAGAGATCTGCACTATATTCCAGCACACCTTCAATTCCGCCTGGAGACCCGTTATGCTCACGCTGCTCTGTCAGCTCAAGGGTTAGATCAAATTTGGATGAACCCACACCATGAATGCGGGTTTCCGCCGCAATATCCGGTAGATCAAGACGAATATCCGGTGTATTTTGCAGAACAAGCATCACTTGGAACAGCGGATGTTTGGAACGCGACCGAGGCGGATTTAATACTTCAACCAACCGTTCAAAGGGCAGATCCTGATGTTCATATGCAGCCAGGTCGACTTCCCGCACACGAGCCAGCAGCTCACGGAATGTTGGATCACCTGAAGTATCTGCGCGCAGCACAAGGGTGTTAATGAACATACCCACGACTTCATCCAGCGCATCATCGCTCCGTCCGGCAATCGGTGTTCCTATCGCGATATCCGTTCCTCCTCCCATTCGGGTAAGCAGCAAGGACAGTGCCGAATGCAGCACCATGAATAGGCTGACTTTATTCTCACGTGCGATGATCATCAATTGCTCATGCAAACGTTGACTGATCGTAAAAGGCACTGACCCACCGCGATAACTGGACACGACTGGACGTGCGTAATCCGTAGGGAATGTAACCTGCTCCGGTAAATGGGCCAGCTGGTTGCTCCAGAATTCCATCTGTCTTGCAATCAGACTGTCCTGCTGGTTCTCATTCCCTAGCAATCTCTCCTGCCACACCGCATAGTCGGCATATTGAATGCGCAGCGGCTCCCAGGCAGGTGAAGAACCCCGCAAGCGTGATGCATAAGCCACCGACAGATCGCGGATGAGCGGTGACAATGACCATCCATCCCCGGCAATATGATGCAGCAACAACAACAGCACATGCTCATCAGCGCCGATTCTGAACAACTCGGCACGAATGCCTGGTTCAGTGGAAAGCTGGAAACTGTAGCGTGACGCTTCTGTCAGAAGCTCGGGAAGCTCCTGCTCCGTAGCAGCGGTTATATTCAATTTCACTTTGACGTCAGCAGCATTCAGAATATGCTGGCTCGCAGAACCCATTTCAGGCGGATACAACGTTCGTAATGTCTCATGACGGTCTACAATATCCTGCAGGGCGTTCTCCAGAGCATCCGTATCCAGCTTCCCGGCCAACCGGGCAACCAGCGGAATATTATACGTCGGATTGGCGCCTTCCAGACAATACATGAACCACAACCTCCGCTGGGCAAAGGAGAGTGGAAGCTCCCCCTGACGTGAAACAGGCTGAATAACAGGTCTCACCGATTTTGCCTGATCCAATCGTTTGGCAAGGCCTGCGGCGGTTGGAGCTTCAAATACACTGCCAATGGTCAGATCTGCACCGAATACATCACGGATACGTGCTGTAATTCGTCCAGCCAGCAGGGAGTGCCCACCCAATTCAAAGAAATCATCGTCAATGCCCACACGACCAACACCAAGAATCTCAGCGAACAGACTGCACAGAATTTCTTCTTGTGGCGTGCGCGCCTCCCGTCCATTGGCATTGGACAGCAAAGTAGGCACAGGAAGCCGTTTGCGATCGATTTTTTTATTCGGTGTCAACGGCATCTCGGGCAGTAGTGTGAATGCAGCAGGCACCATGTAATCCGGCAACGCATCCGCCACGTAAGCTCTTAGTTCTGCCAGATCCATACGATTCTCGAGTTCAGACTCACCCACTACGTACGCTGCCAATCGCTGGTTTCCCGGTTGGTCTTCGCGAGCCAGGACTGTGACCTGAGCTACGCCAGGATACCTGGAGATTACCGATTCAATCTCGCCCAGTTCTATCCGGAAACCTCTAATTTTGATCTGATGATCTGCACGACCCAAATAATCGATAGAACCATCCGGCAGCCATTTCGCCAAATCTCCTGTACGGTACATCCGACTGCCTGGCTGACCGAAGGGATTGGCTACAAAGCGTTCTGCGGTCAGATCAGGCCTGCCCAAATACCCGCGCGCAAGCCCTTCGCCTGCGATATAGAGTTCCCCTACTACACCCGAGGGTACTGGCTTTAAGCCTTGATCCAGCACATATAGCTGTGTGTTGCGAACCGGACCACCAATCGACGGTTTCCCCATCACCCCTGTGTCGAACGAGGCAGCCGTGGAATAAATGGTTGTCTCGGTTGGGCCGTACTGGTTATTGACGTGACACCCCAATTCCTGCAAAGAAAGCTTCAGTTCCTCCGTCAGCGCCTCTCCTCCAGTAATCACGGTTAGCCCATCGAATCGCCCTGGCCGGCTCGTCACCAAAGACTGCCATAACGTAGGCGTAGCCTGCATGATGGTGGTTCCCAGCTCTCTCATCTTCCCAGCCAGAGCTACCGGATCAAGAATCGTCTCTTTGTGTGCAATATCCAGCCGGGCACCCGTCGTAAGCGGCAGAAATACTTCCAGTACAGATATGTCAAAAGCAATCGTGGTCACCGACAGCCAGTGGTCCTGCGGACCAACCTGTAGTCTCGTCTTCATATCCTCAAGCAGATTCGCCAGCCCCAAATGGGTTACGGCTACGCCCTTGGGCTTACCTGTGGAGCCTGAAGTGTAGATAATATACGAAGGATTGAGCAGAGAAGCTGTACTTGTCAGATCATCACCTTCGGGATTACTTCCAGGCCGGCGACTCACTGCCGTAACAGTATTCGGTTCATCCATGACCATCATCGGTACACTGGATGTTGTCGGTAGACTGGAAACATGGTCCATCACCGTCACCACACAAGCAGGCTTGGCATCAGCCAACATGTAGATCAGACGCTCTTCGGGATAGTCAGGGTCAAGCGGCACATAGGCGGCCCCCGTTTTGTGGACAGCCACAATGGCGATGACCACTTCGAGCGAACGAGGCAGAGCAATGGCCACCCGCTGTTCCGGTCCTGCCTGATATCGTTGTATCAATTCATGAGCCAACTGATTCGCTCGTTCATTCAGCTCCGCATATGTCAGGGACTCCCCTTCGAATGTCAGCGCCGTTGCAGAAGGTGTGCGGCGGACCTGCTGTTCAAACAGTGCTGCTGAATTGCTATCGGCCGTCACCCCTCCCGTTCCATTCCATGTCACCAATACTTGTTCACGTTCGGCAGGGAGCAGCAAGTCCAGTCGTCCCACCGTCTCCATGCCTTCCTGCATTACCAAGTTCAGCAGCTGCATATAACGAAGCTGATGGTTCTGCAGTTCGGAATCATTGTAGATAGACGGATTCGCATCAAAATCAATACTCAGCCCATGACCATGCCCTTGGTCCACCACATGAATGGACAGATCGTCTACCGGGCCCGTGGACAGGTTGTGAATCATGCCGCGCTGCCCTGCAAAGTTTAATTCATGGTGGAATGGCATGACATTAATCATGGGTCCGAACAGGCGACGATTCTCTCCAAGCAGCTTCAGATCACGCCGCAGATCCTGGTGCCGATAGCGTTGATGCTTGCGTACCGCCCGAATCTCCTGGACAACCTGTTTCAGCAACTCTGACACGGTCAGATTTGACTCTACGTTGATACGCAGCGGAAGTACATTCATGACCATACCCGGAACCCGCAAGGATGTTGATCCCAATCGGCACATCACGGGCAGGGCCAGCACAACATCGGTCGCCCCTGTCATTCGGTGTACGTAAATGGCTGTTGCCGCTACAAACAAATCCGGCCAGGTCACACCGAACCTTGCCGCTGCCGCCTGCATTTGCTCGCGCTGCGGCTGTGTAAGCAGACCGCTCTGTCTCAGGAAGTAGGTAGAGGTTCGCGGAGCCCGTTCCCCCAGACTGATAACATCCGGTTCATCAGCATATCGATCCATCCAGAACTGACGATCCTGCTCTTTGTCCACGGAGCCAAGATAAGCCTCGTCTTCCTGAAGTACAGCCGTCAATGAGCCAAACGACGCCCCCTGCTGGACTTGATCTACACCTTCTCCTCTTACCCTTGCAGAGTATAGGCTCGCCACCCTGCGGGTAATCAGCGAAACGCCGTATCCGTCAATCGCGATATGATGGATGCGCTGGTACCAGTAATAACAATCATGGCTCAGCTGGAACAATGCCTCCGTGAAGAGTGGACCTGTCGCCAGATTGACGGGATTGGCCAGATCATTTTTCATCCAGGCCAGTGCTGCTGTGTGGGGCTCCGGTTCCTCCCTCACGTCGATGACATGAAATGTCCAATGATCCGGGTTGCTGTTCAAAGACTGCCATGGACCTTGTTCATTTTCGCCATAAACCATATTCAGCGATTCTGCTTCCGAAACGGTCTGTCGCACACTTTCTTCGAATCGTCCGGTGTCTACACTACCCTCGATGACCACATACTCGGCGGTATTGTACATCGGATTGTCCGGATTCAACTGCTGAGCGAACCAGATGCCTGACTGTGCAGAGGACAGGGGCCAAGCCGTGTCCCGACTGTGCGACGTATGCACGGCCCCGCTCAAAAGTAGTCTCCGTTCGGAAGCACCTTATTTTGGGCCTTATCCAGCAATGCTGCCCATGCAGCCAATGTAGGCAGCTCCGCCAGATCCACGAACGTTACCCCCGCTCCTTCCACTCGAAAGCGCTCAGCCAGACTCATAATACGAATGGAATCCAGTCCCCACATCTGAATCAGATCATCGTGCTCTCCAATGTTGCCAGGCTGCTCCTGGAGCATCTCTCCAACCTGATTTCTCAATGCTTCCAACGTGACTTGTTCAACGCCATGACTTCCGTCCTGAATTGGCTCTGCTGCGGATGCCGTTTGCTGCTCAGCCTCCAATACAGCCACCTGAGCAGATGCAGCATAGGAGCGCTCCCCTTGCTCACCCACTTCGGATTTCAGTGCTCCTTCATTTCCGTCAGCGGCAGAATCATTTAGAGATTCAAGTAAACGTCCGGTTGTCAGTGTTACCGCGCACCTTTCTGCTGCATACGTCAGGGCCATGAGATGTTTTTCCGCCGAGAAGTCAGCTACTGCATCCGCAACCAGGAACGCCTGAATGTCTCTCATAAAGGCTTCACAAGAGGTCATCAGACATCCGATATGTGCATAAATACCGCAAACGATCAGTTGATCGCGGCCATCCCGCTGCATTAGTTCAAACAGGTCTGTTTTCTGGAAGGCGCTATATCGCCATTTGGTCATGAACGTATCCTGGGGAGCGGGTGCGAGCGCATCAATAATCTCTTTTTGCACAGGTCCTCCATCAATTCCCGCACCCCAAAAGTCCAGCTGTAACCCACGCTGCTCCAGAGTCTGTCCGCCCGGTTGTGCGGAGTAGACCACCGGAATGCCAAGCTCATGACACTTTGAACGAAGTTGTGAAATATGATCGATCAGCTCCACAACAGGGGATTGCCCTGCCGTAAAGGCGTTCATAAAATATTGCTGCATATCATGAATCAGGAGTACCGAGCGCTTCGCATCCGGTGTCCACATTACCTTGTTGACGGGAAGCTCCGACTCTACAGGCATTGCATAGGGTTGAATCTTTGGAAGTGCCATGAATATCCCTCTTTTCAGCTTTATTTATCACAATCATGTTCATCACTGCGCTGTAATGCTATCTATCAGAAATAACAATTAGGATATGGGCTGTTTAGCCGTAATCATCTCACGCAACGCTTTTTTGCTTACTTTGCCAACTTGAGTTTTGGGAAAAGACTGCACAAATTCAATCCGATCCGGTATTTTATAGCTGGCCAGACCCCGATTACGTAGAAAAGATTTCACTTCGGCAGCTGACGGAGCTTCACCGCTCGGCACGATAAATGCACAGGAGCGCTCGCCCAGATATTCATCCGGCATGGATACCAAAGCCGCATCATGCACAGCAGGATGCGCCAGCAGATGATTTTCCACTTCCTCGGCGGCCACTTTATCGCCGCCACGGTTAATTTGATCCTTCGCCCGTCCTTCCACAACGAGATATCCATCAGCCGTAAGACTGGCAATATCTCCGGTACGATAGAAACCGTCCGTGGTAAACGATCTGGCATTATGCTCCTCAGCCTTGTAATAACCACGAATCGTATAAGGCCCTCGTGTCAGTAAATGCCCCGATTGTCCCTGTTCCACATCCATGTCCTCGTCATCCACAATTCGTACTTCATCATACGGAGACATCGGCTTGCCCTGAGTGTTAACAATGACATGCAACGGATCATCCAGACGGGTGTAGTTCACCAGCCCCTCCGCCATGCCGAACACTTGCTGTAAGGTGCAGCCTAGAACGGGTTGGACACGTGCAGCCACCTCGGCGCTGAATTTGGCTCCACCAACCTGAAGCACCTCAAGTGAAGGAAGTTTAACCCCCCGGGTAGCCGCCGCATTCAACCATATGAGCGCAAGTGGTGGTACAAGAGCCGTTATGGTTACCTTATGGCGCATAATGAGTGGAAAAGCTTCATCCGGGCTGGACCCGCGTGACAGTACAATGGTTCCACCTGCATACAGCGTACCCAGAAAGCCGGGTGAGCTCATGGGATAGTTATGTGCTATAGGCAGAACGGCCAGGTAGACACTATCTGGGGTAAGTCCGCAGACTTCCACACTTCTCCGCAAACTGTAGATGTAGTCATCATGAGTGCGGGGAATCATTTTGGACAGCCCGGTACTTCCACCAGACAACTGTAGAAAAGCAACATCCGAAGAAACTGGCTCATCCGGCAGTGTGACTGGTGCTGTATAAACATCCTCCAAAGCCGTAAATCGCCCCGCTTCTCCCGCCACGAATACATGCCGAAGTCCCGGAACCTCTGCCTGAACCTCTTCGGCCAGTGTGCAGTAATCAAACCCTCCATCCTGATCAGGTATCACGTATGCTACGGCCTCAGAGAAACGGGCAAAATACGTAATCTCACTCTTCCGATGTAAGGGAAGTGCATATACAGGCAGTGCACCAATGCGGAATAAGGCAAAACACACCTCGATAAACGCCGTAATATTGGGCAGCTGGATAATGACTCGATCATACTGTCGTATTCCTTTGGCATATAAGCCAGCAGCCAGACGATCCACCCGATCGTTCAGCTCCGCATAGGTTAATTGTTGTTCACCACTGATAACGGCTACTCGATTGCCATATCGTTCTGCGCGCTGGCGGAGCATTTCTCCAAACGTAATTCCTTCCCAGCAGCCTTCCTGACGATAACGTTCGGCAACTTCCTCAGGCCAGGCCTGAAATCCTGACAGCATCATTCATTCCTCCTTCATACTGGACACAGATGAATCCAAACCCATGGCGAGCAGCATTGTTCCGAATTTCGCTGAGGTCTCTGCCAGCTCCGCTTCGGCTGTAGAACCTGCCACAATACCCGCGCCAGCGAACAGTTTAAGCGTATTCCCTTCCACTTCCGCACATCGGATCGTTACAGCCCACTCGCCGTCACCCTCACTGTCACACCAGCCCACCATGCCGGTGAATAATCCCCGTTCAAACGGTTCCTGTTCTCGGATGGCTTCCCGAGCGGCCTGTACAGGCGTTCCACAAATTGCTGGTGTAGGGTGGAGAGCAAACGCAAGTTCCAGTGATGATGTGTTCACATTAGCAAGCTCCCCGTGAATTTCCGTAGATAAGTGCCACATGGTTCGTGTTTGGATCAAGGAGGGTTCTGCCGGGACGGATAGCTGCTTACACAACGGACGCAGCGCTTCCGCCACAGCCTCAATGACTACTGCATGTTCATGGCGATCTTTGGCGGAAGCCAGCAGTGCTTTTGCACGGCGACAGTCCTCAGCCGGATCATCACTCCGGGCAGCAGACCCAGCGAGTGGATTGGCTCTCACTTTGGACCCTTTCCGGGTAACCAGCAATTCGGGACTCGCTCCGATATAAGTCCGATGAGTTTCTTTTTCCGTCTCCACATAAGCGCGTTTATTCGTTGTTATATCACCTTTTGCTAGAGAGAGTTTCGTCATCGGAACAGCAAATGTATATCCGTGTGTGTTATCCCTGAACAAATTACGGAGTAACTGATGCGTGTTCACAATCGTCTGTGAAGTCACATGCAGTGTACGGGATAACACCACTTTGTGGAGATTGCCTTGATTTAGATCCAACAAAACGTTTTTTACGCTTTGCTGAAATATAGCTCCGGTAGGTTCTTCACGTACCTCACAACCCACTGCAGCTGGGCGTTTTTCCACCGATGCTCTGGCGTCCGGGGATAAAGGATCAGCCCATTGGATCTTCTCTGGCACGAATAGCTCTGCAGAAGAATGTATCGGATCGAACGGAATGGCGCCGACCACAATCGGTTTCGTTTGGCCCGAGCGTCTCGCCTTTTCCATCAACTGCTCCATCCGGTTAATGAAAAGCTGCGTTTCTTCATTCCGCTTTTGTTCATTAACATTAACCGCGCCCATGGAATCCGTTGTATTCTCTTCCGATGCCTCCATGGCAGACCATCGAATTTGTTCCCCTTGAGCTAACAGGGTATGTTGCGGTGAAGACCAGAAAAAGGACGTCCCTTCCTGATATTGTTCCAGAAGGTGTAAGGCGGAAGTTGCAGCAACCGTACCCGCTTTTGACATGATTATCATCTCCTTATCTTGATTCAGGCACCTAGCGTGGCGCCTCCGTCCACACACAAGTTATGCATCGTAATATGTCTAGCCTGATCCGATACCAAAAAAAGCACACTATCCGCTATATCCGATGGCAACGCCAGCCTGTTCAGTGGTATGCCCAGTCGGTATGCTTGCTGGGAACCCGCGATAACGGCCTGTGCTCCCTGCTCATCCGCCCACAATGCACGCTGCATATCGGTATCCGTCGAACCTGGAGATACAATGTTACAGCGGATATGATCTGAGGCGTATTCAAGAGCCAAACATTTGGTGAACATGGTTGAAGCCGCTTTGGAGGCTACGTAGGCGGACATATGCATCCGGGGCACACCAGAAGCATTTGAACCGACAGTAACGATCGCCCCCGACTGACGTTCGGCCATGTATCGCACCACAGCACGTGACATGTAAAATACACCATGTGTATTCACGTCAAAAGTTCTTGTCCACTCTTCATCGCGGAGCTCACTCACAGCCCCCGTGTATAGTACTCCCGCTGCATTCACCAAAATGCCAATCGGACCTAATGTATTCTCAATACGCTGGATTGCATCTTCGACGAATTGACGATTAGATATATCCACAGGACAGGCTGTTGCTTGATAACCCTGACTATGCAGATCTGTGACCAGTTGATTCAACTGATCCTCTCGTATGTCGACAGCTGCAACAATAGCGCCTTGCTCGGCAAGCAATCTCGCCACGGCTTCACCAATGCCTTGTGCAGCACCGGTGACTACGGCTACTTTTCCATCAATTCCTGTGTAACTCACTCCCGTTCCTCCCTTGCATCACTGCTCCCTCTCCTGTTTGGAGAGATATGTTAGCCTGCTGAATCTGATTGGATCATCCGTAAATCCATAACATTTCACTCCACTTGCCTTTCGCCCAATCTCCCATACCGATACCTCTAATTGAGAAATACTGTCGCCTCTTCCCTTCTACGACTCCGGGCTGCAGGCAAAACGAATAGCACGACTAATCAGAAATGGCAATACGGATACATGGTTTTCTTCTTCAAACTCGGTATATTTAATGTCCAGACCCGGCTGATTCAGCGCAGATAACCGTTCTGTAAGACTCGAAGCTTTATCATTGTTGCGGGCAGGATGCGTCTTCTCCTGTTCACCCATGCCAATCCACACATTGACGTTCACGGGATGCTCTTCCAGCCGTGCGCCAAATTCCTGTTCCTCCGCCAGCATGACGTTCTGGTTCCAGTGAAGGGAAGGGCTACCCGCAATGTAATAGCGAAAAGCTTCTGGTTTCTTGAACAGCGTATGCAATACGAACAATCCACCAAGGGAATGGCCAAAAATAGCCTGTCTGCTCCGGTCAATCCGATACTGCTGTTCCATATCCGGCTTCAGCTCTTCTTCAATAAACTGCAAGAATTCATCGGCTCCACCCTGTTTCGGTAAAGGTGTTCCGTCCGAATTCTGGGTATATTCCGTTGTGGCCTGCGGGGTAAAGTCATAGTAACGGTGCGGCGAAAAAGGGCCCGCCGTTGGATACCCAATGCCAACAACAATGGCCGGAAGTGCTCCGGTCTTCTCCGGTCTGCGGCCCTGTACACGAACAGCTTCGACCATCGTGCCAAACACCGAGTTGGCATCCAGCAGATAGATCACCGGATACCCCGAAGGTGGTGGCGCTTCTGCCGGTTGGAATACCATGATCTGATAGGCATGATTGCCGTTGCGTGACTTCATGGTCCATTGTTCGGCACGGGGAATCTGTACTGTACTGCGTGCGATATGTTCAAGGGTGCCAGATGCGGGTTGATTGGGTTGAAACGTCATTACGGATGGTTCCTCCTCGTTGTTCTGCGTATATAAGTTGAATATTGAATTACACATACACTCCACCGTCAGAATAACCTTCCAATCGCTGTTATCTCCAGATTTCCTCTATCCCCTCTTATAAAGGGAGAAATCCGGAGATAGCCTATGCTTTCGACGTAGCTTTCTTTCAGAAAGCTTTCAGGCGAACGCTTCGCTTCTCCAGGTTTTTTCTGACGTCTCCGTTTCTGTGTAGTTCATAAACTCAACTTATACTGTTATGTTTAATATAATTATTGAAATGTATGAGATTGATTCTCATTACCAATTATAAGAGAGTAAATCCGACTGTCCCATGGACGATATCCAGAAATGATTTTGATTATCTCCATATTTCCACATTTCTGTAACCGACTTGGTTACCCCTCAAAATAAAAAAACTCCCTCACGGAATACCTGAAACGCTGGAATTTGTCCGGTTTCTGGCACTCCGCAGGGAGCTACATTTCTCATATTGCGATCAATACATCAACGGATTGTCTTTATTATTGCGTTAACGCCTTCAGCGTGTCGTCAATGACATGACCATAAGCAATCAATCCACCGCCCAGCCACGGAGCTGGCTCTACTGCGTACACATTTCCAGCTTTAACGGCTGGCATGCTGTTCCATACTTTGGTATCCGTCATTTCCTTCATGCTCCCCGGACCCTGTTCCACCGTGAAAATAAAGTCGGCATCAATCTCAGGCAACACCTCGGTCGATACCGTTGCGCTGTTCTCCGTTTGTACCAGTGTTGGCTTGCCAAGCCCCAATTGCTGATATACCACGTAACCACTAAAGTAGTTACCACCCATCATGCTGATCCCGCGAGGTGCAAAACGAATGATCGCTGCTTTCTTGCCTTCGGTAACTTTGGCGAGCTTGGCCTTAGCATCATCTACCTTCGCATGATATGTTGCAATGGCTTTTTCGGCCTCAGCCGTTTTGCCCAGCAGATCACCGATCACCTGCAAAGACTTCTCTACATCACCCGAAGCATTCGTAAATACGTAGGTTGGTGCAATTTTCGAATAACTCTCATATACACCGTTCTCAGCATATTGGGCCGTGTGTAGAATAATAAAATCCGGATTGTACGCCATTAGTGCTTCAGGAGAAGGCAAACCACTGGAGAAATCCAGTGTTGGCACTCCGCTCAACTGGTCCTTAAGGTAAACATGGCCTTGCGTACCACTCGCCCACTGAGCTACCGGTTTAACGCCTAGCGTCAGCAGAGAGTCTTCCAGATAAGGTGCAAAAACACGCTCCGTATGCTCAGGAACGATAACATCATGTCCCAGATCATCTTTGACAGTTCGTTCTCCTTTGGTTTCTTCCGTATTCCCTTCGGTTACAGCAGTCCCTGATGAGGCCGTGGTCGAAGCCTCCGTTGTTGGCTGCTCTTTCTGTGCTTCTCCCTCAACTTCTGATTTTGAACCACAGGCAGACAGCAAACCCGTAATCAATACCAGTACGAGCAAGGCCGAGAAACCGGTACTACGAAATGGACGAACGGAACTTTGTCCGTTACCTTTTTTCTGTTGAAACATGACATATCCCCCTTGATAAACATTCTCATTTAGATAGATGGATTATATGTCATGTAGCCCGGGAATCACCATGGACGTTATCCAGATATACATTTGGACAATATCCCGTGAAAATCAGGAGCGCTTCATCCAGCATGCGCATCACGCCTACGGCAGAGTAGTCAAACCATGGGTCACCTGTGATCAGATGAATCTGGTATTGCCTTACTGCCTTAAGCTGACGCCATACCGGCGAGTGCTGTAGACTAAGCCAATACGCCCGCGATGCGGCCTCAGGACACACCATAACAAGAATCCGATCTGGATTTAGCGCAGCCAGTTGTTCCAATGTTAACCGTGTGTTGGCCTGAACATCGGGAAACGTCTCCAGTTGTAATCCATTATTGTACAACACCTCTTCAATGCCCGGATTTCGATACAGATAAAGGTGCTGACCATACACCCGGACAACGATGACCTTCTCTCGCCCCACTTTCTGTTTTACGGAATCCCGTGCCTTCTCGACTCGCTGATTGTATACGCTAATCCACTGCTCTGCCTGTTCTTCCCGTTCCAGAAAAGCAGCAATCATGCGTAACTGCGCACGCCAATCCAAGTGATACTTCGGTACAAAACAACAAGGGGCAATCTCAGCCAGTTTGGCCTGATCCTGATCACTGATCTGATCCGTACCGACAATAGCGTCCGGCCGGATATGAACCAAACGCTCCACGTTGGCTTCAAATCTCAAGCTGGTATACGGGTCTGTCAGTCTCAAATGTGACTGAATCTCTGTCCGGTGCGCGTTATAATAATAAGCGGTCCATTTGGGGTCAATCGGCGCAGCGACAGGCATGACATTAAGCGCCAGCAGCTGTCCAATAATGCTGGAGGAGCAGGTGGCGATGCGTATTCTCGCATTTTTGGCATAATCCGAAGGAGATACGCCCACTTCTTTTTTAAATTTGCGGCTGAAATAATACTCATCGCTATAGCCCACTCTCAGCGCGATTTCACGAAGTTTGTATCCTGTTTCTTTCAGATATCGTTTCGCACGATTGATGCGAAGATCGGTCAGATATTCCATTGCACTCTGCCCGTAGGTCTTCTTGAACAGGTCCACGAAATATTTCGCACTGATATTGGCTTTGTGGGCGAGATCCGCAATAGACAATGGTTCGTCATAGTGCTCATCCATATATACTTTTACCTTGGCAAGATCCGTCTTGGGACTGCGGCCGGTAACGGGTAAGTGCGCAGGGGTCTGCGAATCATTTTCCAGTAACATGAGGCCACTCCTTTCGATCTGCTTGATCGGTTTGATATGAAATGTACAGGGCAATAAAGCCGGTACTATATTAGACTAACGAAAATGATAATCATTATCAATTAAAATATCACATTCTTTTCCATACAGTCAATCCATATATGGAAGAATGTACACAGTTCGATGTTAAGACAATCCCGTAAAAGGCAAAAAAGCTAACTGCGTGTTTTGGGCACGAGTTAGCTTTTGATGACGAATTTTGCAACATTAAGTTTGTAAAAATTTGAATTGAATTAATCCCGGCTCCGCAGCTTGCCGAGTAGACGAATAATTTCTAGATACAGCCATACCAGCGTAACCATCAATCCAAATGCACCGTACCACTCCATATATTTCGGAGCACCGTTGTCGGCACCACTTTCAATAAAATCAAAATCAAGTACCAGATTCAGTGCGGCCACAATGACGATGACGACAGAAATGCCGATTCCGATCAGGCTGTTGTCATGCAGATAGGGAACGGTAATCCCGAAAAAACCAAGAACAAAACTGAGGAGATACATAATCATGATACCTCCGGTTGCTGCGACAACCCCCAGCTTGAAATTCTCCGTAGCTTTGATCAATCTTGTCTTGTATGCCATCAACAGAGCAATAAAGACGGCCATGGTCAGCAAAGCAGCTTGCAGCGTAATGCCGTTATACAAGTATTCATACGTAGCCGAGAGTGCTCCGAGGAACATCCCTTCCGCAACGGCATAGATCGGCACAAGGTAAGGCGCCGCAACAGGTTTAAATGAAATAATCAATGCGAGGATAAATCCGACGATCGCCCCTCCATATGCAAGAGGAAGCACTTCCTGCCCATTGAAAAACATCATCCAAGATGCAAATGCACTGCCCAGCAGGATTACCAGCGTAATAAACGCCTTGTTTACCGTACCGTTAATCGTCATTCTAGTCTGATATCGATCATCTCCATAGCCTCTGGAGTCTTCAAACGTACTATCTTTGAGTGTGGGGTTACCGCTACGTCCGATCAAAACAATCACCTCTTCTATGTATTTGGTTAATCCTGTACTACCATCTCTACGTTCTACATTGCCATTTCTACGAACTACATATTAAATTGCATATTGAAAATATAAATTCTAATGCTTCCAGGCAGACGTGGGATGCAATCCGGAGATCACATCCTTGTCTGTTGACGCAAGGCATGGGCTATATGTCCCAAAACTTTGCGAAGAATACTTTACGCTTTATTCAGCACATTCCATCATTTGATTCCAATTCTTAACGCTCTTGGGGCATATTCGAGATAATTATTTGTACAACACTTTATCTACATTGTATTTCGCACGCATCGTGTTGATGATATAGGTCTCGTAAATTTCGCGGTCCACCGGATCTTCAATAACGCACACTTCAATGGTGGTTACTTCCTCGCGGTGTGACTTCATTGGTGATACGGTATCTTCAAAATGTTTCTTGATGCGCGGTCTTAATTTTCGTGCTTTCCCGACAAATAACAACTCATCAGCAGCATTGTAAAACATGAAGATACCGCCCTGTTCCCGTGTAATCAGGTGGAAATCGGTGAATCCATAAATGTGGCTAAGCTGTGGATCAGCCTGCTTCGTGATGATGACATCTGGTGTTGGCACAGTAATATTAATCAATAGGTTCACTTCCTCATTATCTATAGGTTTACATCCTATCATATATTATAAAGGGAAACCATTTCATTAATAAGAAGCAAGATTCAAGCTTTTTTCAACTATTACGACAAATATTTCAAAAAAAAGGTTAACTTCCCTGATTCAAAGTGGTACTATAGGGGTATGAGGAAGAATTTGGGCACTAAGACATATGTCTTTATATCTACTTCCGTCTATTGTACCCTATGATTGATCATCTTTTTCATACTGAATTCTGTTACGTGCGCACGACAAGAGTACAGTTAGCAAGAACCTAGCTTTATAGCTTTACGATTCATCATCTATTCGACCCTTGCAGCAAGCAAACGTAGAAAGATCCTAGATTTACGAAGATAGTATAGAACTGGATTGACCTAGAAAGCCTGCAATTATAGCCGTACGAGAGTAAATAGACACACGTAGAAGGACAGATAGCTATCGATCCTAGAGAGACTAGTCATGCAACGCCAACCTAGAAAGTTATAAGCAGCAGCACTATAAAAGATGGATCACGTTTCACCCCAGCCCGGCATGATGCCAGGGCTTTTTTACGTTTGCGCAAACAACCAACCACCTCCGCAGGGAAACAGAGGTATCGTGGTTCTTTCTGCGGGGGTTATAATATGGCAAGATAGCAAATAAGGGAGTGATGGGATGTATTCCGATCTGCAACTGACGGAGGACCGCCCTGTATATATACAAGTCAAAGATTATATGAAGCGATTGATGCTCAAAGGCGGTCTGCAAGCCAAACAAAAGCTTCCTTCCACCCGCGAACTCAGTACACTCATGAAAGTAAGCCGCAGCACGATTCTGCTGGCCTATGCTGAACTTGAGGAGGAAGGCCTGATTTACGCGGTCAAAGGCAAAGGCAATTACGTAAGCTCCACCATTGATGCACCTGAGGCAACATCCGGGTGGCAGCTGGACTGGAACGAACGTGTCAGCGATTATGCAATCCAGGCGGAGCAGTATGATCTGATGAAACATGGCTCTGGCTCTGAGCGCGGTGAGATTTCATTTACCAGCATCGCGCCGGATGAGAAGCTGTTCGACATGCACAATGTCAAAAGAGCCTTTCTCGACCGGATGTCGCTTGAAGGGGAAGTGCTGCTGAATTACGGATATGCACAAGGCTACAGACCTCTTATGAAGTATCTGCTGCGCTATATGGAAAATAAAGGTGTCGACCTATCCGGCAAGGATATTTTAATTACCAACGGATTTACGGAAGGTTTTGATCTGGTACTGGGCGCACTTCGCAAAAAAAGCGGCAGGGCCCTGTGTGAAAACCCGACACATCATACCGCTGTTAAAAATCTGAGACTTCATCAATTCCATCTCACCGGTGTGGATATGGAATCAGATGGTCTGGACCTAAAGCAGTTGGAACGGGAACTTGCAGCCAACCCGTATGATCTGGCCTATCTCGTGCCCTCCTACCACAATCCAACCGGGATCGTCACATCACCTGCCAAACGGACAGAGATCATTCGGTTGATGAACCAGTACCAGGTGCCGATTATTGAAGACGGCTTTAACGAGGAACTGCGCTATTCCGGTTCCCATGTCTCCCCTCTGATTGCCAGTGTGGGCAAAGGGAACGGACTCGTGTATCTGGGCAGCTTCTCCAAGATATTGTTTCCGGGACTGCGTGTAGGCTGGGTCATTGCGGATGCGGCGCTGATTGATTACCTGGAAAGCATGAAACGGGCGCGCAGCATTCATACCTCGACGCTGGACCAGTCCCTGCTCTATCAATATCTGAGCAACGGCAATTTCGAGAAATATTTGAAGCGGGCCCGTACAGAGTACAAGCGAAAATATGAACTGGTGGTCCGTTGCTTGCGGCAGCATCTGCCAATGTGCCGGGTTTCCGGTGAAGGCGGACTTCACCTGTTCGTACAATTCCCACCAGAATACCGCACGAGGGAGCTGCTGGCGGCTTGCAAGGCAAAAGGCGTTACCTTCATGCCCGGGGATACCTTTTATCTTGAACCAGGCCAGGGACAAAACACGATGCGTTTGGGCTTCTCCCGAGTCAGCGATGAGAACATTCGCAAAGGTATTCGCATCATTGGCGAGACGGTTGCTCAAATGAAATGAGGAGGATTCACATGAAAGTTGGCGTGATAATGGGTGGCACATCTTCGGAGCGGAATGTTTCTCTGCTCACCGGACGGGAGATGATGAACCATCTGGATGGACAGAAGTATGAGGTTATTCCGGTGGAGATCAACAGCAAACGAGATCTTATTGACAAAGCCGCAGGATTGGATGTGGCACTGCTCGCTCTGCACGGCAAATACGGCGAGGATGGTACGATTCAAGGTACGTTGGAGTCGCTGGGTGTTCCTTACACAGGCTGTGGTGTCCTCGCGAGCAGCGTATGCATGGACAAAGATATGTCCAAACGCCTCATCCAGCATGCGGGTGTACCTACTGGCGAGTGGCTTCAGGTAAGCAGTCTGGATGAATTGTCATCAGTCGCTGTGCAGCAGTTAACGTATCCCGTTGTGGTAAAGCCCAATTCAGGCGGTTCCAGTATCGGCACGCAAGTGGTGCAAGAACCCTCGGCTCTTCATGCGGCTGTAGAAGCGGCTCTCGTCTGGGACGAAGTCGTCATGATTGAGCAATATATTGAGGGTGAGGAGATTACCTGCGCCGTTCTGGATGGTCAGATGCTTCCTGTTATCTCGATTCGTTCAAATGCCGATTTTTTCGATTACACCTCCAAATATAATGATGGCGGCGCTGAGGAGCAGGTCGTCCATTTGCCTGCGGATTTGCATAAACGTGTAGAAGCTGCGGCATTAACCTGTTACCGGGTGTTGAAATGTAGTGTCTATGCTCGCGTGGACATGATGATTCGGGATGGCATGCCCTATGTGCTTGAGGTGAATACGTTGCCAGGTCTTACCCGAAATAGCCTGCTGCCCAAAAGTGCAGCCGCTGCTGGTATCTCCTTTGCCAGTTTGCTGGATTCCATTATTGATCTCTCATTAATAGAACGCCAAAAGGAGGCAACGCGATCATGAGTCTGAATATAACAATTCGTAACAGTTCCCCTGAAGATCTACAGGATATGGTCGTTCTTATGGATCAACTCGGTTACCCAACCACGTATGCCGAGATGAAGGAGCGTTATTCGCACATCGCTGCGGATTCAAACTTTGCAACGTTGGTTGCCGAGGTCCGTGGCCGTGTCGTTGGACTGATTGGCCTCCAAACATCTTATCTATATGAAAAAAACGGAAGACACTGCCGTATTATGGCTCTTATCGTGCATGACCAGTTCAGAAGCTCCGGCATCGGTCGTCAGCTTATTCTGGAAGCAGAACAATGGGCAGCCACTCATGGCGTGGATTCCTTGTCTCTAAACAGCGGCAATCGCCCGGATCGTGAAGCTGCGCATGAATTCTACCAACAGATGGGCTTTACCGCGGGAAGCACTGGCTTTAGCAAAAAGCCGCAGGCTTTGCAGCATAGCTGACTGTTTACAAAGTAACATCAAAAAAACGCCCATTTCCAACACAAAGGTCGGAAACGGGCGTTCTCTATTTCGCTATAAGTAAATTATCTTTTGGCCTTCATGGATTCATACGCAGCAAGTAACTCCTCTACAGCCACGCCATTAATCTTCATTCCTGCCACCTGACACTGTTCCAACTGTACGCCGGATAGATTACAGTCATTGAAATGACTGCCCTTGAGGTCACAATGCTCCCAACGCATGGGTGCTCTGTCTGCGCCGAGGTGTGTATCCTGAAAATGAACACCATCCAAAGCACAGAATTCAACCTTGCTATCTGTTAAACGCAAATCGGCCAATAATATGTTGGTCATATTCAGATTGGTGAATTTGCCCCCACTCAGGTTGCAATCGGTCATCCGGATATCCCGAAGATTGCTGGTGCTGAAGCGAAGTGAATCCAGATCAGCTTGGTAAAATTCAGTAACCGTCTCATCCTTAACATTGGATATTTCCTCGGATGGGAGCTGGATCACAGGCTCTATTGTTATGATTTTCTCATATCCATATTCATCTTCAGACGCATAGAGACAGATATAACCCATTTTCTCATAAAAATGATGATTATCCCGCTGTCTTCCCGACGTCTCCAGCTTCCATATCCCAATCTCCGGGAATTCGGCCTCAACAAGCCTGATGACCTGAGATCCTATACCCCGACCATGACAAACGGGATCAATAAAGATTTTATCCAGTCTCGCATGCCTGCTTCCCAATACATTGACACTGACTCCACCAATGGTACATCCATCCCATTCTATAACGTAATAGTCCCATTCACGGATCACGTAACTGTGCATACGAACAGACGAATAGCCTGGTGGACAAAGGTTGCTGTCCGGAACTGTGTCTCCTTTAGCCCAGACCCTGATCGCATGATCAAAGGCTCTGGTGCATATCTCCGTGAGCACTTCAGCATCCTCATGGCGTGCACGACGAAGCTGAACTAGAGATTGCAGCCCCAGTGAAGATGCTGGTGCCGGTTGTACTTTATGTCGCTCAAAATAATCGTAGTCTGCCTGATCCGAAAGTTTTCTGCGAGAGACATAACGAAATCCAGCATGCTCAAGCACCTTGCGTGAAGGCTGGTTAAACGGCTTTACAATACCCACAATTCGATCCAATAGAGTATGTTCAAATAAGTATGTCGTTAAGGCATTCACTGCTTCTGTGATATACCCTTTATTCCGATAATCCCGTGAAATGGCGTAAGCCACTTCACGATCATCACTATCCAGCATGTCATTGGGAAACACACCACACCAGCCAATGATTTGCTGATCTTTGTTGTGTACAACAGCTAGCATGACCCGTACATCTTTCGGATCGAACTGCTCGTAACTGCCAACAACAAATTGCAGAAAACCATGCAGCTGTTCCTCTGTCATCCTCCATTCGGGAAGAATATCCGTGATTTCCGGTTGTCGGGTTAATGCGTACAGCGCGTACTGGTCTTCCAGCGTTAGTGGACGTAATGTAATCGAACTGGATTGGATGATTAATTGACTTTTCATATATAACACCTCTGGGGATTTATTTGGGATGGCACGACAAAAAGGAGCACCTCCAATAGAGACACTCCCCGATTCGTTTCATCATTTCAGAAACGCCGAAGCTCCTCGTAATGGGTCAAAAAGGACACACGTATCCCGTTAATGGTCTAACGGAATTTTTTCATTGTGTTCTTTCATGATCATTACGAGAAATCTGGCATACTCTGAAATCCCCTCTCAACCTAAGACTCACATACAAATCTTACTTATGGCCGGTCGATGAAAATCCAGCCTGTTTCTTTTTCCTTATCTACAGATGCTCCAAGAGATTCGGCCATAAAGCGCAGCGGGACGTAAGTTTTGCCATTTTTGCCCACATAAGCAGGTTCGACCATTGTTACTTCCTTGCCTGCAACGGTGGCCTTCTTGGAACCCACAGTCAGGACAATCTCATCGCCGGTGATATCGTCAATAACGACGATTTTATCCGACCCTTTGGTCCATTTCACTTCAGCATCCAATTCCTCGGACAGATAACGAAGAGGAACAAATGTTGTATTTTTAACAGTGACTGCGCCATAGGTTTCGTCGTCCGGATACAACATGACATATTTACGGGTGATTCCCGCTTCATCTTTCAACAGCTGATACACAAGTGAATTGGAATCAAAATTGCGCAACATCTGACCTGGAGTGATATCTCCCTGCATCAGATCAATTGCACCAGCCGTTTTGTCCACGGCATCCACAGTTACTGGTCCACCAATATTCCACAGTTCACTGTCACCATATACGGATACCGATTTGATCGGCAGATCTTCAGAAGCAGGCAACGCTACTTTGAAATCATAATTCTGTTTACGGATATTCAGTGCGCTGTCCAGATAAAAGTCCAATTTGAGATTGGTCTCAGTTCCGAACACCGTCTTCAATTCAGGTGTTTCGGTCAACAAGTTGGCTAGTTCCTTGTCGTAATTGGCAAGAATCTCGTCAAGACCGCCCTTAATCATTTCATACAATGAAGCAACTTCGGCATCCCGTGATTCGCTAATCGTAGAAGGAAGGGCACTGCCGTCGCCAATATCAACCGTGTTGAATGTAACGAGGATAGGGTAGAACACATCATACAGATCTCCAATCAGATCCTTGAGTCCTTGCTCATCCTGAGCAACACTTGTCAGAAACGGTTTAACCATGGCAAGAAGCTCTTCTCCACTGATCTCCACATGCAGCTTGGAGAGGCTCAGCGATTCACCGTTAACCGATTCCTGTACCGGCGTTACGGAAATATTTTTCGGGTTGGACAAATGCTTCAGCGCAAAGGTCAGCAATTTCGGGGAAAGCTCCTCGATCTGCTTCTCCAACGCCTTCGTATCTAGCATAGGAAGTGTGTCATCCTCCAAAGATATGTATAGAGGCTTTTGCGCTCCGTCTACATCAATGACCATTTCCGATTTATCCATCGACAGATGGAAAGGTAATTTCTTTCCTTGCATACTCAGTGTACCTTTGACAGACGCCGTGTTGGAGTCCTTCACTTTGGCATCTTCAATATCCAATGAAACGGAATTAATGAGTTCAATCATTTGAAGCGCATCCTCATCGACGAGGTTTGCTGTAGGTTCAATTTTTATATGCATCGACTGTTTGGATTCACCGGACTTGACGGTTGTGCTGTTGACAACGGCTTTGCTAATATCTACGCCACCTACGGCCTGACATCCCGTAAGCGTAACCATCATCAAAACGAGTGGTACGGCAATCCACTTCAATAGCTTGTGATTTTTGATACGATCTCCTCCTTAGGAAAAATGTGGTTCACTCCTATTATGAGGGTTATAGGTAATTGTTGTAAACCGGATCGGTAAATAAATACCAAAAAAAGGCCGAACGATGGTCCGACCTCGGGTATGACGTATATTTAAAATTTGGTGTAATTGGCTTCAACAACACTATGCCTAGTCCAATCATAAACAGTTCAGTTTATTCTTTTTCCGTATCCTCTGCCTCAGTGTCCTCATCGGATTCTTTACCATCGGTACGTGCAGGGGTTTCAAATTGATCCGGTTCGTCGTCTTGAATGGCTTTGTTCTCTTCATTCTGGTCTTGTGTCATATCGTATTCCCTCTCTTCTACCGGATTTTAGGCAACAATCTGTGCCTTGTTTCTATCAATAACCGGAATAATGAAAAATTAAACAGACAGAGGTGGGAACTTAGAAAATATAAAAGACAATTCCGTTCCCACTTGCAGCCGTTGCCTGATATAAAGCCTGAACATCATTTAGTGTCTGAACGATCTCCTGGAATGTCTCCTCTGCGTCCCAATCCTCCATGACAGGATACACGCCCTCAGCTACCATTTGTTCCAGGCTAAACCGTTTCTTCAATTCTTCAGGTGTCAGTTGTTCTAACGCCATGTACGCCTCGAGCACCTGTTCATTGTTCAGCAGGAACAGATCCATGTCTGAATAGTTGCCCAGATATTGTTCGCCTGCCAAAGGGACCACATATCCCAGAGGAGGCTGCCCCTCTACCACTTCACCAGTCAACGTAAACTGAAGCATCTGCCACATTTTATCGATATCCAGCTCGACCGAACAATCATGAACACTGACTTCACCTGACTTAATGGATGCAATTAATTCATTGGTGACAACAAGATATCTGCCGGACATGCCCATACCCTTATCCCTCCTATGTATGTACTTCCCTTCTTTCCCATTAACCGTGCATGTTGTACAAGAATCGGGGTAAAGAGGTGGAAAGGAACAATAATCTTCAAGGAGGAGCGGAATCCATGAAAAAGTTTGATTACAGCCTCAATTACGAGGAGCTTGATCTGCGCAAGCAGCCTGAACTGTATACCGTTGGCCGGGGAGAGCAAGGAGTATTAATGGTGGAGCCCTACAAAAGCGAGATTCTACCGCACTGGCGGTTCAAAACACCTGAAATTGCGAAAGAATCCTCGCAGAAGATCTACGAACTATTTTTGGAGTATAAGAAAAAGGATGACTTTGTCGGTATGGATATGGCACGCAAGTTTCTGCAAATGGGCTATACGCGGGCAAGGCGGTATACGAATCATAAAGGCGGACGCAAATACTCGAAGGAGGACGGCTCCATCCTGCCTTATCAGAATGATAAGGTGAAGGCTGAATCAGCAGCCATTTTCAAAGCACAATGGGAGATCGCCAAAACGGATCCGGATTATGTGAAAATGAAGCAGGAGCACCGGGAAAAGTACGAGTCGGAGAACGCGCAGAAGCATGGGTGAAAATACATGATTTATGCAGACGTTCATTTTGATATAATGCAATACATCAAGCTTCACACACGAGATTAACGATGTATACCCATCCAAAGGAGCCCTCATGAACCCACCTAGCCACCATTTCGTCCTGGCACTTGTTTGCATCACCCTGTGTCTGTTTATTCTGCTTCCTTTGCCTGCCTCTGCAGCCAAGTCTGAACTTGCCAGACAACATGAAATGACAGCCTTTGGCCCGCTACAAAGCGATGTTGACGGGATGCAGCCGGGATGGAACCTGGGAAATTCTCTGGATACGGTCGGACCTGATGAAACGTATTGGGGCAACCCGCGAGTTACCCGGGAACTGATACAGCAGATCGCTGCTCAGGGATACCGAAGTATTCGCATTCCCGTCACATGGGATGGGCATATTGGGGACGCACCAGACTACACTGTTGATCCAGCCTACATGGCTCGTGTTCAGGAGGTTGTCCAATGGGCGCTGGATGCCAACCTCTATGTCGTCGTGAACGTTCACCATGATTCCTACCTCTGGATCAGCCAACTGGAGACGGACCATGATCAGGTGCTTTCCCGTTATAAAGCAGTATGGAATCAGATTGCCAAGCAGTTCAAAGATGAACCACGTAAGCTGATGTTTGAAAGTGTTAACGAACCGCGCTTTAACCGCGGAGCAACAAATGCAGGCGACATGGGCTCAGGCAGCAATATTGATGAGGCACGGCAGTTAGAGCTTTTGCATGAATTGAACACTGCATTTGTAAAGTTGGTACGAGAAACAGGTGGAAATAACGCCGAGCGCCCGTTGGTCCTGCCTACACTGGAAGGTTCGCCAACACAGGTGAGACTCGACAGTTTGCAGCAGACGATAGCCAGGCTGAAGGATCACAATCTGATTGCTACGGTGCATTATTACGGATATTGGCCGTTCAGTGTCAACATTGCAGGGCATACCACCTTCGATACGGATACGAAAAATGATGCGGCCAGCACGTTCAATAATGTGTACAACACACTGGTTGTTCAGGGCATTCCGGTTATTCTGGGCGAATACGGCCTGCTCGGTTTTGACAAACATACGGATGTCATCGAACAGGGAGAGAAGCTGAAATATTTTGAATTCATCGGTCATCAGTTAAAAGAAAAAAAGATCACGTCCATGTTATGGGACAACGGTCAGCATCTGAATCGACAAACATTCCAGTGGGCTGACCCGGATTTATTTCAGATGATCCAAGCATCCTGGACAGGACGTTCTGCCCTAGGAGAAAGCGATCTGCTCTATTTCAGACAAGGTTCGCCTGTGGAAGACAGACCATTGACGATCAAGTTAAACGGAAACAAGCTGGTTGCCCTGTATGCGGGTGAGGAGATGCTGAAAGCTGGCACGGATTATTCGTTCAGTGGCAACACGTTAACCGTCAAATCCACTGCGTTATCCCGGATGATCAGCTCAACTCAGAAGCTTGGGAACAATGGGATACTCACAGCGAAGTTCAATCAGGGTGCAGAATGGAAATGGAATGTGATTGTGTCCACGGAGCCCGAGTTGGGCCACGCAACAGGTACGGTAGACAGCATCTCCATTCCCACCCAGTTTCAAGGTGATCAGCTTGCCACGATGGAGGCTGTGTATACATCCGGTGAGAACACAGCGCCACAGGACTGGACACCGTATAAGGAATTCTTGACCACATTTGCTCCTTCTTATGAAACGAATGAAATTAAGCTACAGCCCGATTGGCTCAAAGGACTGCACGACGGACAGATCAAGCTGACATTTCACTTCTGGAGTGGTGAGCTCATTCGCTACACTCTGATTAAGAACGGAAATCAGGTGACTGGCGAGGTACGAAATTGAGCCTGTTCGCGGGTTGGGATTGAACGATACGTTGATTTCAATGGGCGCTGCTGGATGCAGCGTAACCCTACACAGTATTGAAGATTGTTCAATTAGAGACGCTGCCAGTGGGGTATTTCAGCTGGCAGCGTCTTTGAGTTTGGTAGGTTTGGTATGGTTAAGCCTGTGCCTTTTGCGGCTTGCCACTCTTCGAACGGGGCCGAAGCATACCCCCTACGATCCTCAGCATTTGTCTGCGCGGCATAAGGCGGGCGAACTGGGCCGTCCAATAATTGGAGGCACCTGGCACAGCATACGGCTTGCCTGAATCCAACGCCCTCATCGCCACTTCCACAACATGCTCAGGCGTATCCCGTTTTCCTACCGAGGCCTCTTCGGCTCCTACTACGTCAAAGAATGAGGTATCGGTTGAGCCAGGGCATAGAGCCAAAAACTTAACGCCTCGTTTCCGGTTCTCTTCATACAACGCCTCTGTAAAAGAAAGAACGAAAGATTTCGTAGCCCCATATACAGCCATGTATGGATCAGGTTGAAAAGCAGCTGTTGAAGAAACATTGATGACGGTACCGTTCCGTTTTTGCAGCATACCTGGCAGGAAAAGATGGGTCATGTTCATGACTGCGAGTACATTCAGCATAATCTCTTCCTGCTGCCGTGCACCATCCACCTGCTCAAACATTCCATGCGTGGCAAATCCCGCATTGTTGATTAATACATTAACCTGTATGCCCCGATTCATACATTCCTCATAAACGTGTTGTGGTGCATCCGCCTGGGATAGATCCGCTACGATCACTTCCGTCTTCACTTGATAGGTTCGCTCAATCCGTTCTGCCAATTGACGCAATTTGGACTCCGATCGGGCCACCAAGACCACATGTTTTCCTTTTGACGCCATCTCCAATGCAAAAGTCTGCCCAATTCCTGAAGAAGCCCCCGTAATGAGTACCCATTGATTTTGAACCTGCTTCATATCTCATCCACCTTTTCAGAACACTCGTTTTTTATTGGAAACACTGTTTCCTAATGAAATCATCGTACTCTCTTGTCTTCGTACTGTCAACTTCTTTTGATCATTTGACGATTTCCAGCGTAAAACAGTAGAATGACGATAAGAAACACGGTTACCGTTAAACAACAATATGGATGTATGAGGATGAGATAGATGAAAGATCACAATTCGGGTTCCAAAGAATCCGCTCACACGGTCACTACCTTTCAGGAAGCCAGACTCCAGCACTCCGAAAACCTGCGCCAAAATATTGTGCATGCCGCCGCATCCTTGCTGCAAGAGCACGGCCCCGAAGCCGTTACAGTTCGGCGCGTGGCAGAACGAATGGAGTGCTCCACCAAAATCATATATAACCTCTTCGGCAAGAAAGAAGGGTTAGCTAAATATCTATATATGGAGGGGTGCTCCCTCCTATCCCAATCGTTTGAATCCGTGCCGCAGCAAGCATCATTCGAGAATTATTTTCGCGATCTCGCTTATGCCTACTGGGATTTCGGAATTACACAATCCAGCTTCTATCAGCTGATGTTTGGCGGTTCTTTTGCAGAATTCAAACCAGATGCAGAGAGTCTGCAAGGAACAGCAACTGCACTCAAACAAATTACGTCCCTGGTTGCGGTCTCAATTGAGCAGGGAATGCTTAAGGAGAACGATCTCTTGCTTGCAGTTCGTATGATCTGGGCCCCTCTGCATGGCGTCATCCACCTGTACCTGGGAGGCCATATTGAGAGTGAAGAGGCCGCGAAACGGCTATATGATCATACGTTGTCCATGGTTATTCTTTCTCTTGTTGGAGTATCCTCCAAGGGCTAAGCCATGAATGGATAAGGAAACGAAAGAAGGAGCAGGCACTTCATCGCTCGGATGAAGGACCTGCTCCTTTTTATCATTATATATAAGGGATTACTATCGCTAATTAACGTGCGGTTTCGTTTTCAGCTTCCCAACGCGAGATTTCAGCACGGACTTTGGGAGCCACTTCTTTGCCGAGCAGTTCAATAGCTCTCATTACCTCCTCATGCGGCATCGTGCCGAGGGGAGTGTGTAACATGAAGCGTGTAATACCAACTTCTTTACGTAGATAGATAATCTTTTGAGCAACGGTATCCACATCACCGACATACAGCGCGCCTTCCAAACTACGTGCCGCGTCAAAGGTTGCACGGCTATAGTGTCCCCAGCCGCGTTCACGGCCCAACATATTCATTACTGCCTGAGCTGGAGGGAAGAATTTCTCCACAGCTTCATCTGTTGTATCCGCAATGAAGCCATGAGAGTGAGAAGCAACGGTCAGTTTGGAAGCGTCGTGACCTGCATGTGCAGCTGCTTTTTTGTACAACTCCACCAGTGGTGCGAATTGAACAGGACGACCACCAATAATGGCGAGAACAAGCGGTAATCCAAGCAGACCCGCGCGGACAACCGATTCCTGGTTACCGCCACTCCCGATCCATACAGGCAGCTTCTCTTGTACCGGACGCGGGTAGATACCTAGATTATTAAAGGAAGGGCGGTGTTTGCCTTCCCAGGTTACTTTTTCCGAATCACGCAGCTTTAAGAGGAGCTCCAATTTTTCATCAAATAATTCATCATAATCATTCAGATCATACCCGAACAATGGGAATGATTCGATGAATGATCCCCGCCCTGCCATAATCTCCGCACGCCCATTCGAAATACCGTCCAGCGTTGCAAAATCCTGAAATACCCGTACCGGATCAGCCGAAGATAGCACCGTTACAGCGCTGGTTAGGCGAATGCGTTTGGTCTGTGAAGCTGCGGCGGCCAAAATGATAGCGGGTGATGAAGCGGCATAGTCGGCACGGTGATGTTCTCCCACGCCGTATACATCCAGCCCCACCTGATCTGCCAAAACGATCTCTTCAACGACGTCGCGAATACGCTGCGCATGACTTATAAGTTCTCCTGTTTTTATATCTGGGTTCGTCTCCACAAATGTACTGATTCCGATTTCCATTGTCTATTCCTCCCTGGTATGAAGCGATCCGTCGTTCATCTAACCTATTGTAAGTAGATCACCTTTTGTTATTTATCTTAATATTGAACTATTTTGAGGAAAAATACAAGTGCCCCCTGTTTTCCAGAGGGCACTTTCGTGACATATTCTTCTCAAAATCCAATGATTTAATGATTATTTCTTTTTCCCAATGTACAGGAGATGAGACGAGATTCCCAGTATTGACGGGTCTTTGGCCGCCTCAATCATGTACTGGACCAACTCATCGTATTCCCCGCGTTCTTTCCAATATTGCTGCTGCTCTTCTGTGAGCATAGCTCTAAGACTGGACGATCCAATTAGGTCTACCGTTTCGAATCCGTACTGCTCCATAAATGGGTTAATATCCTGAATGTTGAAATAGTACGCCCCCGTAAACCGTCCTTGATCCAGATGATCGAATGTCCCCTTTTCCACAAAAGACCGGATAGCTTCCATGTGGTCATGTGGTTTCCATTGCTGCGGGGATTGCAAAGAGGTAATGCCCATTCGCATACGGCTCTGCATCGCTACAAACACAGTTCCCCCACGCTTGGTGACCCGATTCAGCTCCCTTACCGCAGCCACTCGCTCTTCTTCCGTCTGCAAATGATACAATGGCCCAAGCATCAGAGAGGCATCATACGTCTCATCTGCAATGCCGTTCAGATGGGTCGCATCCAATACATGGAAACTGTCAAACTGCTGTGTCAAATCCAATTCCTTTGCCTTCTGCTGAGCCATATCCACAGATGCAGGGGTCAGGTCTGACAGCGTGACATGGTATCCGAGCCTGGCAAGCTCCATCGCATATTTGCCTGGTCCGGCGCCATTGTCCAGCACAAGTCCGGTTGCCGGAAGTGACTCTCGGATATAATGCATGTTAATGATGAACTCCAGCGGTTCCCGATCCAACCTTCCCCACTCGTCAAATCTGGAATAATACTCAATCACACGTGATCTTTCCATGATTCTGCACCTGCCTTTTCTCAACATTAAGGCCATATAAAAAAACAAAAACCTGCCACCTCAACTAAGAGGCGACAGGTCTGACCTTCGCGGTACCACTCTTCTTGATCCATGAACAGGATTGGAAACATCATGCTCCAACCTATCCTGCCATAACATCTCAGGACCTGATGACGGAGGTTAACCGTCAGGATCTACATGAAGTCAGCGTATAGCATCATTTTTAACATCCAGCCCTTTGTGCGCTGAGCAATGACGATATTCATGTAACTACGGTTCGATTCTGCTGCTCACAGGTGAGTTGGGGAAAGGTTGGACTGCCTTGCACCGAAGCGACAGTTCTCTGGACCAAACCTTGTGCCTTAATACTCCTGATCATTGCGTTTGACTGTTAAATTTTATCCAGTATATTACTTCTAAATATTTCCTGTCAATTCTTATTTTCCAGTTGCACAGCTACTTGACGTTCCGGTTCTTCTGTACTGTACATCCAGGGATATACGATTGCTGTATCCGACGTGTAATTATTATATCGATCAATACCCAGGTTTTTTCCGTCACCGGCAAATTGAGTTTTGGCAGGAGTACCATAACTTCGTTTGCCCTTCTGGATCGTATAGGTCTGATTAATTCCACCAAAATGTAGATCATCACTATATCTCTCCACGTACAAATCACCGTCTTTACGGTAATATGTCCAATGGATTATGGAACCGCCCAGATTTGAATCAAGGTACTGTGGTTTCTCCCCAATCTCGGATAACGTAATCGGCTCAAATTCACCCTGAAAATAGTTGACTTTATGGCGAGCGTACAAGGTCATTGGTGTATCTTGGTTGATTTCTAGACCAGAGGTCAATTCGAAGCGCAGTTCCGCTTCATGTGCCGGATCGTCCGACGGCCATACCCCTCCAATTAACTGGCTGCCATTTACATCAAGTGTGTATTGCAAATATGGTAATTGCATGAAATATTCGCTATGAGTAACGATCAGCCTGATTTGGGTGGGTGTAATTATGGCTTCCTTGATGACTGCTCCATCCGACTGCTGATCCAGAGGTATATTTAGCACTCTTTTACTAGTACCACTAAGCATCTCTGTTTTATCCAGACGTATACCAATATCCAGTGATTGCTCCATTTTGCCTTCTTCTTTACTGTAAGCCAGTACATAACTTGCTGCTTGTTGCTTCAACTTCTCCAAGTTATAGAACTGTTCCGATATATATTCACCATGTTCTCCCGGCTTTCCATATATGCCTGCTGCATTCCCTTCCAAAATCTTTCCTTTCTGATCGTATATCTTTAAATACGGAAAGGCATAGTCACGAACCTCCGGTTGATCAAAGGTTAATGATGTAGACAACATCATCTTATCTTCCTTTTCATTGAATGCGCTCACTACAAGTTCACCCAAACCATCCTTATTGATATTGAACACCTGTGATTGTTGCTGAAAAGGATTTAGGGTAATTTCCTTTTCTTCCGGAACTAATATTTGGATTCCACCTACAGTGAAGTCGACATTCGCTTCTTTTCCTGATGGTGTCCACTCCGTCTCAAAGTACCCTTTAAACTTTCCATCGGTCTGATCAGGAACATGGTAGTATCTTCCCTCGATTAGCTTACCACTCTCATCCCGCAGGCCAATAGAAGGGAATTGTAATGTATCACCTCCGTACTTACCAGGGTCCAATGTATACAAAATAACCGTGCGATTATCATCGGAAAAGGCTGTATCCAGTGTTAAAGTCACACCGTTGACCGTTACGGACTGATTCAGTTTCTGTCCAAGATCCTTTTGCATGGCATTCTGGATACCACTACGGTCATTTAAAATTTCACCCCAGTTATAATGGACTGCTGCATATACTGGCGTCGCCATGAGAATAACTGCAGCGGTTCCTATCAGTGCAGTCTTTTTCCATTTGATCTGTTGCGGCAGATGTTCTTTATTCTCTGATACATGAAGCTCTGGGCAACGCTCCTGATCCTGTTGAATCTGATTCCACATGGCATCGAAATCGGGATAGCGAATATCTGCATTATTTTTCAGATGACGAGATAACAGATTTTCCGTATGCTTCACTATACATTTCCCCTTTCTGATGTTGCTTTTTGGCTTGATCCCATTTTTTCCTAAGCAATCGAATTCCCTTATATACTCTGGACTTCACCGTTCCCAGTGGCACTTCCAGAATCTCTGCAGCTTCGGATAAACTTAATTCGTTCATATAACGCAGCAGAATCGCTGAACGTATCTTTTCAGGTAGCTCATGAACCCATTGTGCCCAGACCTCGGACTCCTCCACATGTTCGATCAACGTATCAACCGGATCAGCAGTTCGTTGAGGGGTGAGAATAAACTGCCTTTTCTCCCGCTGCTTGGCTGTGCGTTCCCTCTTCAGAAAGTTAAGACAATGATTCACCGTAATTCTCATCAGCCATGTCTTCATGTATTCAACCTTCTGCCAATCCTGACGAAATACCGTAATAAAAACATCGTGGCATACATCTTCGGCATCCTGAGCATGATGGAGCATGTAATAACAAGTTCGGTACACATCCTTGTTGTATATCTCAAACAATTCCTTTTCGTTCAAAAGCTTTCCCTCCTTTCTCTGCATCAGCCTTCTCAAATCTATAGACAAAGCCGATCCTTCAAAGGTTCATTCTTACCCTTTCTCCACACAACAAAAAAGAACCTTCACTTCCACAGCATTGCAGAAATGAACGTTCTTTATGGTTTAAGACAAGGCCAATAACATGGCAATCCAGCGTGCCAAAAGGAGATGCTAGATTTTTTTCACAAACTCGGACTTCAGCTTCATCGCACCCAGGCTGTCGATTTTGCAGTCGATGTCATGGTCAC
This sequence comes from Paenibacillus sp. 276b, assembly GCF_900107875.1. NCBI lineage: Bacteria > Bacillati > Bacillota > Bacilli > Caryophanales > Paenibacillaceae > Paenibacillus > Paenibacillus sp. 276b. The sequence continues at coordinate 536,951 of NZ_FNRR01000003.1, forward strand.
CGTCAATCAGACGAATGTTTTTGACTTTGGTACCCTGCTTAACTACCAGTGAGCTGCCTTTCACCTTCAGATCCTTAATGACCGTAACGGTATCGCCATCATTCAGGACATTACCATTGGAATCGCGTATTACTTTAGTTTCTTCCGCATTCTCTTGTTCAGACGCTAGCGCCCATTCGTGCGCGCACTCTGGACACACCAACAAATTACCGTCCTCGTACGTGTATTCGGAATTACATTTGGGGCAATTAGGCAAATTAGACATATGTATTAAACTCTCCATTCATTTTGTGGCTTCCTCGCAAGTATACGGGAATGCAATCCATTGTTCCATATAGGCCACGGTGGTTAATTGATTTTAAACTAAATTTAAGATTGCCCCGCCCCCTGATTTAAGGAAGATTCCTTATACTGAAGCAATAAAAGAAAAATGGTGGAGCATCACAACGAAATACTATTCTTAAAAGTCGTGTCTTACACGAAATGCTGATATATATCCTATAAAAGGAGTTTCTGCTCATGTCACCCTATGTTTTTCCTGTCCAAACGGCTTTCTTTATTTTTGTCCTTATCGCCATGTTTCTGCTGGTTCCTTGGTTGATCTACGGATATCGGAAAGATGGATTTTTTAGCTGGTCGCGGTTTGGGGTCAGCTTCTCATTTATTTTCTACCTACTGGCTGCGTACTGTCTGGTTATTCTTCCTTTCCCGACCACTCGTAATACATGTGCACAGCAAGCAGCGGATACCGTATATTACAACCTTGTTCCGTTCACCTTTGTAAAAGATATTATGAAAGAAACACCAATCATCTGGTCTCAACCGGCCAGCTATATGGGAATGATTCAGGGCAGAGCTTTTCTGCAGGTTCTGTTCAACGTAATGCTTCTCATGCCACTTGGCGTGTATATCCGTTATTTTTGGCAAAAGAGATCGTACTGGAAACAGGCTTTGTTAAGCGGATTCGGCTTATCCCTGTTCTTTGAGATTACCCAGATCACCGGCTTCTACGGTTTTTATGATTGCCCGTACCGGCTGTTTGACGTGGATGACCTGTTACTGAATACTTCAGGAACGATACTGGGATTTTTCGCAGCTCCCATCTTGCTTGCCTTATTCCCGTCTCGAGCAAGTATTCAGGCGAAGAGCGAGCAGATTCTGGAACAAAACAAGGTCTATCCTGTGCCTCAATTACTGGCACTTATCATTGACGGTGTAGTTGTTGTATTCCTGTCCAATCTGATGTCCATATTTAATTGGAGTAATACAAATGTGATCGTCAGTGCGCTAAATACGGTGATCGCCATGCTGTTTGTATTTTTCTTTATTCCATCCTTGCGAGATGGCAAGACTCCAGGGTCTGCCCTCATGCGGTTCAGATATGTTAACCGGGAAACTGGCGAGCCTTCAAGCGCATCCCTGTTCAAAAGGTTGCTGGCACTTTATGCCCCTTGGATCTTGGTCACCGTAGCTCAATTCATAACTGATTATGCCTTTCTGAACGAAAATGTGATGCTCGAACCTTATAAGGTGTGGATCTCTGTCGGAATTTTTGGTCTGCATATGCTTATTCTCTCGGTGTTATTCGTTCATGTCATGCTGGTGCTGTTCTCCCGGGGCAAGCGAGCGTTTTACTGTGACGATGTATCCAAGACAAGAGCTTCCCGAAAATAAATTCCGGGCTCATTCCACTCACAGCACATAGGTTCAGGTTAAAGATATTACCGTAGCGCTTGCCATTAAAGCCGGCAAGTTTGATCCATCGTAAAAAAAGGTGTGCCTCGTCAGCCAATGACGAGACACACCTTTTGTCTATGTTGAGATGAAGTCCAAACAGGGTCGAACTATAGCCCCAGCAGCTCACGTTTGGAAGCTTCCGGGTCATGGACCACCTCTACTTCATGATTGAATATCAGCGTAGCGCGATTATCTTCGTAGGCAGGCCAATTAACTTCCGATGTCTCAGGCTTGCCCTGCTTGGCAAACGAAATCCATGCATCCTGCACTTTACCTGCAAGTTTTACCGCGGCAGCATCCGGTTCGGCATTCATAAACTTCAATACAGGTAACGTATTAAAAGCAAAGAAGATATCGATACTATGGATTGATTTATGCAGCAGTGGATGCTCCGGCATCACCCAATCAAAGCGATACATCCATACAGGTGCATGTTTCTGCTGAGCAGCCGCATATTGCACAGCCGAGCGCCAGAAGAACAGATCCGTCATCACCTGGGCCTGGCCATCTGCAGTTTTGGGATAATTGTCCGCAATGGCAGCCCGATTCTCCAGATCAGGTGTCATAAAATCAACAGCCTTCACCATGTTGATCTCTTCGGAGTAAGGCACCTGAGGCTGAATGAACAACGAGCCTTCATGCAAAGTGGTTCCAATCAGTACAGGGATATCCTGTGCCGCTCCCTCTTCTACCGCCTGAAGAGGCGACTTCGGAAGTGTAACTCCATCCAGTACGGGCTGGAACAACAGGGCCATCCCTGCACCGCTTTGTTGTTTGACCGTCTCGCCAGCAGCGATGATTTGCTCCACTGGAATGGATTTGAGTTTATGCAGGTCATCCGGTGTTACACCCAGAACCTTCAGCATGCCATCACGAAAGACTGAAGCCTGCTCTGCTGGCATAACTTGTGAGGCTCCACTTTGCATAATGGCGCGGTGGAATAACCCTTTGGCTGCTGGCATCGCCATCAAAGCCGCAATACTCATGCTGCCCGCAGATTCTCCGAATACAGTGACGTTATGCGAATCACCGCCAAAAGCTTCGATGTTGTCCTGTACCCATTGCAGCGCAGCAATCTGATCCAGTAAACCCACATTAGATGTAAAACCATCTCCAAGCGGAGCCAAATGCAAGAACCCTAGCGGCCCCAGGCGATAGTTGATCGTCACGACGATAACGTCTCCCCGGAGGACAAGTTGTGTTCCATCGTACATGGGCTGGCTGCCAGCGCCTGAAACGAAAGATCCGCCATGAATCCATACCATTACGGGAAGTGGATCATGGCTTTCTTTTTCGGGTGCCCAGATATTCAGGTAAAGGCTATCTTCCGATTCCACCGGAGGCTGTCCAGATAGGCCCTCGGCTTGAGGATTTCTTGGCTGTATATTTTCAGGACCGAATTGTTTCGCCTCCCGAACTTCGTCCCACGACTCGGGTGGGATTGGAGCCTGAAAGCGTAATTCACCCACGGGTGGTGTAGCATAAGGAATGCCTTTCCATACACTCGTTCCATGCAGAAGCTCTCCTTGAACCGTGCCATATCTTGTGTTTACTTGAAGTTCCCTCATGCGCACATACATCCTCTCTACTGATCGATAGTTCCAGTTTACGACTGGTATTGTTCAGATCTGGGTGTAACTTTGAGCTGATGAAATTCTGTCTCAAGGTTTATTAAATAACGTGCACGAAGAATAATTTTGTATTGCTTCAACGCCCTTTCGTACGTACTGGCAGGCGCGTTTCCACTTATTTGAGTATAGATCTCCGCGATACCCATTTACAAGTTTGTCCAGATTCAAGTACCACTGCTACGTTTCACGTGGAACTTTTACAGCAATAATAAAGACTCCGCTTCAATTAACGAGCGAAGTCTTCTATTGCTGCCCTGCATATTCCATCAACTTGCCCGATGTATGGATCAATTACTGCCGTTTACTTTTACCGGATAAGGAACCGTATATTCCGCGCCTTCAATCCAGCTCCCGGTTATATGATTACGTCCCTTAACGACAACCCGATCACGGTATACATCCACATGCAGACTCTCGCTTCCCTCCAGATGCTCATCCTCATCCGTCCAGAGATAAGCTACGGAAGATGCATTAAACATCGTTGGCAGCTGTCCGCCCCCTTCGTACATGGTGCGATGAGCCTCTAATTGCCAATGGGTGTGCCCAGAGAAGAGAATGACCTGCGGATAACGACTTAGAATTGCCTTTAATGCTGCGTCCTGACTCACACCATACCAACCCTGTTCCTTCATGGAACCCGCGACTGTATCCATCAGTGGTTGATGGAGAAAGACAAAAATCGGCTGCTCAGGCAATGCTTGCTCCGACAGTTTTGTTTCCAGCCATTGCAGTTGATCGGCAGACATATCACAATCTTTCGGATGAGGCTGCTCCGTACCTAGAAAGATATAATGATAACCGTCGATCCAGTGGTCATGATACGATCCGTTCATACCTGTGATTGCTGTAAAATCACTCAGCCGCTTCTGCCATAACTCTTCAATTGAGATGGAATTCTGGGGTTTTTCAATACCATGAGCCTCGACCTGGCCCATATCCCCTGAATGCCCCAACACCTGACCCACTTCGTGCTGGGTCATTGTGGTCAGGTTCAGCGGCGGATCTCCCCATAGAATGGCTCCAATATCATGATTGCCTACAGTGTAACGGATTTGAGGCAGTGATTCGCCGTGAGCCTCCAATATACGCTGCAACTCTTGGTATTCTTGCGGCAGTCCACGATCGGTCACATCGCCCACATGCATAATTCCGCTGCTGCCATGGCTATACGTTGCGATGTCTTCCAGCGCTTTCTCCAGATGACGGTTATGGATATGATCAGCCTGCTCTCTCACATGAGTATCTGTGATGACCTGGAAGCTGATTATCGGTTGTTCGTATTTATTTTCATTATCCATCAGGAATCACTCCATTTCAGTCCAATAATGCCAATCAGAATAAAGCCCATCCAGACGATCGACATCGCCTTCAGACGTTCACCCAGAAAGTAATGTCCCACGATCCCAATCAATGTAATGCCTACACCCGACCAGATGGCATAAGCAACACCCAGCGGCATATACTTCACAGCAAAATTCAACAGGGTAAAGCTCGCTCCATAACAAGCAAACATAAGAATGGAAGGCCATACGCGGGTAAAACCATCCGAGACCCTCATCAGAATCGTACCGCTCAGCTCCAATCCAATCGCTAGGGCAAGTAGTATCCATCCCGTATACGAATGGTTCGTCATCGGTTTACCTCGACTTCCAGCAATTCATCAAACGAACGAACCGTAAGATCCGCAAGCTTGATATGAGCAGGTTCGCCGACAGCAATCTTCCAGGCAGCTCCGGCAGCACGAGCCATCTCCATATCACCATCCGTATCGCCGATCACGACAACTCTTGCAGTAGGTACACCCAGACGCTCACACGCCAGCAGCAACATGTCAGGAAACGGTTTTCCCCGTCCAACCTGATCCGTTCCTACAACTACGGTGAAAAAAGATTCAATCCCCATCCACTTCAAATGACTTAGGGCATTTTCTGTCTCATCCGCTGTGACGACACCCATTTTCAGTCCTTTGCTGCGACAGTGCTCAAGAAAGGCAAGAACGCCTGGGAGGGGCTGAGCAGGGCGCTCCTTATTCATTGCGTATTCTGCCTGTAACAAACATTCCCTCACAATAATTTTCGCTTCCGCCCAGCTTAATCCTGCACGATAGCCATGCCAAGTTAATACGGCGTAGACTTCCTCCATCGTTCCCATGGCAAGGGGTCCTCGCACATCATAGCCGTTCATTCGTCCCTGCTCATCATGGAATGTTCCCCATATATGAGGAATCTCTGCTGCATTGAACTGAAGGCCACGGGCAGCAAGCTCTTCCCGGAAGTTCTCCATCACGCAATCGGTCCAGAAGCCCCACATGGCTGTAAAATCAAGCAATGTCCCATCCTTGTCAAATAAAATAGCCTCAATTGGGGTAGAAAGGCTCCCCAGCATTAAATCGGACATCGGTTACGCTCCTTTTCTGCTGAATTACTAAGTCAGAAAAGCGGCACATATGACTGACTGCACCGCTCCTCCAAGTTAAGCTGTTTCCTTTGTTATTTCACGCGATCCAATTCTTTTTGAGCCTTTTCTTTGGCTTCCTTCAGCGCTTGTGCCGCTGGAATGTTATTAATCTGTACCTGATCTGCCGCATCCTTCAGTGCATCATTGATTTTGCCTCCAGTCGGGTCCTGGAACGGAGCCGAAGCATGGGAAGCCTGCTGCAGTGGAACCTTGATTTGCGGGTTCTCTTCACTGAACGTTTTGAAAGCAGGATCTTCTTGAGCAGATTGACGAACTGCAATGTAACCTGTGTTCATGGACCAAGCGGCTGTATTCGCTGTTTCCGAGAAATACGTCAGCCATTTATAAGCTGCTTGTTGCTGTTCTGGACTTGCTTCGGCCGGGATACCTGCCATGATCGCACTCGCTACAGGTTTGCCTTGGCCTACACCTTCCCAGCCCGGTTGTTCCATAGCTGCAACGATGCTGAAATCCAGATCTCCCTGGTCACCGCTGGAACCGGTGTATCCAGCTGCTTTATTTTTCATCACATCATCAATGGTTTTGTACCAGTACTCCCAGCCTTGGCCGCCAAAATGAATACCCATGGTCTTGTCCTCATTAATCCACTTGCGGAACAGCTCCCACGTCTCTACCCATTCCGGTGAATCAATCGTTACGGTCTTGCCGTCATCACTCAGAATTTTCCCGCCTTTACCCAGCACGGCGTCGATCATGTTATCGCTACCCCACATCGGCTCCCAGCCGTAGAAGGTTGTCTTGCCATTCTCCTGCTTGCTCATCTTCGCTGCCGCTTCAGCAAGTGCCTCCCACGTGGTCAGAGTGGCAGGATCGATATTATTACCTTTCAGCGCATCCATACGGTAATACATGATCTGAGTTGTTCCGTACATCGGTAAGAAATATTGCTTGCCGTCTACTTTTCCCTGCTCCAGGAAGGTTTGCACGTAATCTTCCTTGTTAAAGCTCTGATCGGCGGCGATCAGCTCATCCAGAGGTGCATAGTAGCCTTTGCGCGCCCAGTCGATATTGGAGCTTAGTACAGCGGCGGGTACTTTTTTCGAGGCAATGGCAGCCTGCAGTTTCTGTTCGGTCTCCGTGTAATCGGCTTGTACAATCCCTTTCACAACAACTTCGTTCTGGGATGCATTGAAGGCGTCAATCGTCTTCTTCATGTTATCTCCCAGGTTACCACCCAGACCATACCAGAACTCAATCTCGACCGGACTACTTGATGCAGAATCAGCTCCATTCGCAGCTACTGCATCTGAACCCGTGCCCGTACCGCTATCGGCAGAGGAACCACACGCGGTGATCAGGGCAAAACTCGCAGCCAGTACCAGCGACATGCCCCCTCTCCACCTGAGCTTTAATTTGTTACGCCATTTCATACTCGCTTGACCCAATTTCATTTTGATTCCTCCTATATAAAGTATGTTGTGAAAATCAGTTCTTGTTCACGCCGGCAGTAATATTCACACTCTGCATGATCGTTTTCTGGGTAAACAGGAAAAGGATAAGCAGCGGTGCGATGGTAAAAGCACTGGCAGCCATGATCTGCGGCCATGCCAGACCGTAGGCTCCACCTTCCACGAAAAAGCTGCGCAGACCTGCGGATACCAATTGCAGATTCGGGTCTTTGGTAATGAGCATCGGCCAGAAATAGTTGTTGTACTGGTCAATGAAAGTAATCAACACCATCACGGCAAACGACGAACGAACCAGCGGCGTCATAATGGTCCAAAGAATGCGGAAGTGCGACGCTCCATCCAACTGGCCGGCTTCCACCAATTCGTGGGATACCTGCATGAACGCCTGACGAATCAGGAAGATAGAGAACACACTGACACAGTTGGACACAATCAGTCCGGTATAGGAATCCAGTAATTTAAGTTCGCTGAGCACCAAATAACTGGGCAAATAAACGGCGGTACTCGGAATCATGTAGCCTACCAGAATCAGTCCGGTGAGAACCCCTTTTATACGAAAACGCATATGGGTGAGTGCATAGGCCATCATGCTGGAGTTAATGACCTGGATCAGACAGATCGCTGCCGCTACCCCTGTACTGTTCAGAATGTAACGGGCAAATGGAGCAGACTGCCACGCATCCACATAATTGTTCCAGCGGAACGTTTCGGGCCAGAAGGTTGGCGGGAACTGCCAGATCTCGTCATTGGTCTTTAAACCGCTAATGACCATCCAGTAGAACGGAAATGCCATCGTCAGACTCACCAGCACAAGCAGCAGATAGCGAAGTGCGGTAGCAAATCCTTTTCCTGCACGAGGGACCTTCCGTTTCTGCACTTCCTCACGAAGACTATCTTTTCTTGTTTGGTTGCTTAGAGTGGTCATGTTCATCAATAGTGCACCAGGCGTCGGCCGAGCAGGAAAGATACTCCTGACAGCAGAACGCAGATCAGAATAATAACAACGGCGATGGAAGAAGCCTCGCCCACATTGAAGGACTCAAATGCAGATTGATAATACATGTAAAGCAGTGTTCTTGTTGATCCCGCTGGTCCCCCTTGCGTCATCACGTTGATCTGGTCGTAAGCCTGAAGCGACTGGATCGTCAGAATGATGGACAGGAAGAACGTGGTGGGTGAAATCAACGGCAGTGTAATGCTTCGGAACTTGTCCCAGCTGCCTGCCCCATCAATCGATGCCGCTTCAAGCAGATCGGATGGCAGGTTACGCAATGCGACCAGATAAAATACCATAGACCAGCCAATCGATTTCCACAGCGTGACGATGAGCACAGCTACCAGTGCCCAGTTCTGATCTTTCAGCCAGCCGATCGGGGATATGCCGACCCAGCCAAGCAACAGGTTGGCCAGCCCCACTTCAGGTTCGAAAATCCATGACCACGCAATGGAGACTGCGACTGTCGGAGTCACCCAAGGGGAGAACAGCAGCGTCCGGAACAAGCCGGAGGACTTAATCTTGCTGTTCATGAGCATGGCCAGCGCCAATCCACCCACAATCGTAGGCACTACACTTCCAAGACCGAACAACAGCGTAACTTTTAATGAACGGTAAAATTCAGAATTGGTTAGCAGATAGCTGTAGTTATCCAAACCGACGAATAATTTGTCAGGACTCATGAAGTCCCAATCCGTAAAACTCAGATAAACAATGTATCCCAAAGGCCCCAGCCAGAAAATGAGTAATGGGATAAGGGCAGGAAGGGTGAAGAGAACCGCTTCTGTCTCCCTCCATAATTTCACACGCAATTTGCACACTCCTAATCGTCCAAATTTTATTTAATTTCTCTAAAAATCATGTCTTAAACTCCCTTTAATCTCCCTTTAATCTCTTCTGTACAAAAATGATTGTATAATACATTTGAAAAATGTAATTCCGGGTTATGTTAAAATAACGCGAGGTCATGTAAAATATGAAAAGGAAACAGGGAGTCCCATCCATATACTAGAGGTGAGATTGTGGGAAAAGAAGCTGCCGAGGACCAGAACCATTCGTCGTTGTCCTATCGGCCCGAGCTGAGGGAGAAAGTCATTGACGCCATTGCCAATACCATGGATCTGTATGGAGTCAATCATTCATTTGGTCAACTGTATGGCATTATGTATTTTGAGGATCGTCCCATGACGCTTGAAGAGATGAAAACGTCCATGAACATGAGCAAAAGTAATATGAGTTATGCTGTACGTTCGCTTACCGAATCTCAGATGATCTATAAATTGGAGGAAAAGCGGGAACGCCAGGATCAGTATCTGGCCGAAACCAACTTTTTCCGTACGTTTCAGAACTTCTTCGGGGCCAAGCTTCAACGGGAAATCGACGTGATGCAGGAAAGCCTTCGGGAGGTCATTCCGCAGTTATCGGAGATTATTCTCGCCAGAACAACTCCGCCGGAGGAACGGGAAGACGCTTTGCGCGATTTGCATAAACTTCAGCATGCGGAGCAGTATTATGAGTGGTTGCAGGGATTTGTAGATCAACTGCGGGATGGAGTTTTTTACAAAGACGCTCCACATGAAAGTGATTAAACACGCTAAGGAATCATATACGCCTTATTATGAATAGCATTCACTTCGTTCGTTAAACTAAAAAAGCCAACTCGGCGAGCAACGATGTGCTTGCTGAGCTGGCTTTAAATAATTTAAAGGGGAGCCCCGCCATGTTTTCATGGTTGGGCTCCCCTTTTGTTATAGATATGGTTATCTTATTTCTGTGCCGCACCCTCAATGTCTGCAAAAGCCCAGTGTGTTGCAGGTACGTCTATAAAAGATGGCGTAGTTACGCCTGTTACCGGCGTCCGTTTGAACAGTACATTTAATACTTTCACGGCTTCAGCACGAGTCAGTTTGCTGTTCGGTTTAAATGTATCATCGTTATATCCGGTCATCAGGCCAGCCGATTGTACGTAGGCAATTGCATCGAAAGCCCAAAGGTCGGCGGACACATCTGTAAATCCAGCACCATCTGTTGCTTGTGTTGTGCTGCTTGATGCGTCTACGCTTTGTTGCTGTATCCAGCGGTATGCAATGGTCGCCATTTGTGCACGGGTAATCGAACCTTCGGGTGCAAATTGAGTGGCGTTCATACCGTTCATGATGCCTGCGGATTGCGCTTTTTGAATATCACTCGCTGCCCAATGGGTAGCAGATACATCGTCGTAGTTTACAGCGTTCGAGGATGCAGTTCCCGCTTCATCAGACAGATTACGAGCCAGCATCGCTGCCATTTGCGCACGGGTTACGAATGCATCCGGGCGGAAATCAGCACCAAATCCGTTGATATACGGGTTGTGCGAGCCTTGGGAAGCTTTCAGTCCATCCACCACAACGAGCGTGAACGTGCTGAATTTGTTAACAGTAAACTCGATGCCTTCACTAGAATCGCTGAGCTTCACCAGTTTGCCTTGAATCAACTCTTTCGTACCGTCACTGTGTTCAATGTACACAGCCAGGTTGTCCAAAGCTTGCTGGCGTGCAGCCGGATCAGTTGGCAGACTGTCACGCAGCGGTAATGTCAGTGTTACTTCATGACTTTGCATATTCGTTTCAATCTCAACCGGACGAGCCAGTACTTTCACGTTTGAATTTGGAGTAATCTGTTGAATCAACTGCTCTTTCTTCGCACGTTCTTCCACTTCTTTACGCTCGGATTCCTTTTTCAACGGAACGACGCGGAAGTACAGATCCTGGTCGAATCCGGCAATCGACTTCGTTGGAACCGAGATAATAGCGTTCTCTGTGGAAATCTCAAGGTTAAGCCCACCATCATTCAGCTGTTTCACCGCTGCTTTTGGCAGTTCAATGCGTGTCTCAGACACAGCATCTTTGGCGTCAGGGATGACAATGCGTGCAGTATTCATGTTTAATTGCTTCGCTTTTTCCACCGATTCCTTGGCAATCGCCTCAGACATCTTCACGAGGTCCTTAATCGTACCGTCTACCTCGGTTGTACGTGTAATTGGCGTTTTGGTGAGGTTGGTGCCATTCGCTCCGTTCACGTCCACGACGATTTGTTCCTGCTTGGTCGTCGGTGTAGTCGTTACAGGTGTAGTCACTGACGATCCACCTCCTGTGCTTCCACCAGTGTTTGGTGTTGAACCATTTCCGTTATTGCTATCGCCATTCGCCGTGAAGACAATCTTCACCGCACGTCCTGGCAATAAGTCACTGATGGCTTTGTAACGAACCCATACCGTTTTGTCACCACTAAAATCAAATTTCTGAATAGACGCAACATCAATCCAGTTCAGTTTGCCGTTAAGGGAGATCTCCATCGTGTCATCCAAGCCGGTTATCGTGTTGTTGATATCATTTCCCGTTACATTAGGGGCCGTAAAGAATTGATTGATTACATATTGTAGATTCCCAACATCCTCGTATCTGTCTTGTTCATTAAGCACCCATTCGGCCAGTTCTTTTTTGCCTTCCGTGCTAAGTTCAGCTCTTTTGGACAAATCAAGGGCACCTGTACGTCTAAATTTATAGTTATCGAAGAATGCTTCCCCTGCAATCCATTCGTTCATGGCATGATCAAGCCATTGATCCATTAGCGGAATAGAAGTAGCATTCTCAAAGGATTCCAAAGGCATAGAAAAGAGATTCAGCACAATGTCCGGATTAACAATATTCCCTTTAAATTCTCCTTCCAACCTTTCAAAAGCCACCTGATGCAGGTATTTATAAGCAAAAACTCCTTTATCTACTTGGCTACGGTCCAAATGTTGTTGCCCCAAGCTGCGCAGCACATATGTTTGTTGGTCATTAAAATAATCTGGTCCATCCACCAACTTTTGTGCAAATAAATCCAGTTTGTTTTTAAGAACGTCGAATTCCTTCTGCCCCCAGATGGATTGTGCCAGAACAGCGAGTTCAATCATATATTGAACCTGATCTTTATTTCTATAATCGTTCTTCACATAATCAATCAGGAAACCAGCAATGAATTTCTTAACTTGCAAGGATTCATAGTATCCATTCGGTAAATTAATTTCCAGATCAGGATTTTCCACGGCCAGAATCATACCATCAATATCGTTGCTACTCTTTGCAGCATTTACAGCAGCCAACGCATCAATTTCATTACCAGGGAAAAATTCGTTAAATGTAGTCTGAATGGATTCAAAACTTGCATATCCACCAATCGGTCTTTCAGTAAGCATATGATCAGCCAACTGTTCCTGCTCTTCTGGTGTCAAGTTATCCATTTTGCTTGTATCCAAAGCGAAGCTCGTTATCGGAGTTCCTGGATTCGCTTCGTTATAAGTCAGAATGTTCTCATGAATTTTATTTAATTTATCCAGTGACGTTACCATTTCCTCAGTCGTATTTGCACGATTAATGAAAGGTGTATCTTCCACTGCTGTGTCTATATATCTCAAAACGCTTGAAATGGAAGATGTTTTTTTGAGTTTAAGTTCGTATAGATAAGCCGTTGTGCTTTTATCTACCTCGGAGGCAGTGCTATATGCAGCAATGAGTGGATAGAAATTATCTTCAGCACTCGGATAATCAAAATGATTTATTCTTTCTGCTTGCTTACTATACAGGTCATTAAGTGCAACTAATGCATTCGGTCCATCGATTTGGCGAGTCACTTCAAGAGCTTTCAGAGCTAATTGCACCAAGAACTCAACTTGCCCCTTTTTCTCATATCCATAGCTTGTTGGCGCTTCGATATCTAATAAGTATTTTGCAATAGCCTCCTGATCTTCTACAGGCAAAGATTCAAAATCAGGCGTGCCAATGAATTGCTTATTACTAAGCAGCAAGATAGCTTCTTGAATAAAATCATTGCTGTTACCCCGGTCTGCTTTCTTTTTGAGCTCGTTATACTGATCCAACAAAGAATCACCTTCAGGCTCGAAGAATGCATCAAATACAGCTTGCAGCTGTGTCACATCGTCGTAACCTTCAACTGGCCTGTGTTCAATCATCCACTGTGCAAGATCCGCCCTTTTCTGATCATTGTTCTCTATGGTAGACATTTTCTCCATATTAACTGGAAAAGGCTGAACGGTAACTGAGGGATCCATCCCGAACATCATAGTCATAAAATAGTGCCCAAACATGCTATCTAGTGTAGCTTCCATGTCCGAAATATTATTCGGAACATTAATAGGAAGATATCTTGACAGCAAATCCATTAATAATTCGATTTGTCCATTATAATTGATTGGCGTTTCATATTTTCCTAAAGCAGGTCCAAACATCACGATATTTGTATACATCACCTTGTCGGCGCCTCTCAACGTGCTGTAAGTAGCACTCTCCTCAACCATGGGTTCTGCTTGGTCAGAAGGGAGAAAACCACCAGCATGGCTATACAAACCATATATCTCATTTAAAATATACTGTACAGTATCTGGACTAGTTTCTTTAGGCAGCTTGACCAAGTTATATAATAGTGCAAAAACATACTCTACTTGGCTTTGATTCTCATACTCTATCTCACGTGGCAGCAAAAGAATCATTCCTCGTACCAGTTCATTCTTTTGCTCTTGAGTCAGCAGGTTATAGGTAGTCATTATATCGGTAATATCTATTAAACTTCCGCTTGTCAGGATACTTTGGACACTTGAAATTGCTCCTTCAATATCCTCATATGAATTCCTTATTTCATTAAGCTGCTCCAATGCGGTAGGAGCTGGACCCGCACTTGCAACCCCTCCCACACTAACTACCTGTAATACCAAAACTACAGCTAATAAACAACTTATAAGCTTCTTGTAATACATAAAACGTTGTCCTCCTTGTCTCATGTTTTTTAGGCATCATGTCTAATTGCCTATCAATCTAGGTCTAGTGTAGTACGCAACTCTGAACGGATTCTGAACATTCACTCCAATAAACGGAAAAAAATCCGGCCTGTAGGTGAAAAACAGTCCGGATTTCAAATATTTTTCGTCATTATTCATCATGTTTACTTCTTCATTTAATTATAGAGTCCTATATTCTATAAAAATTAAGATTCTTGTCACGTCTTCCCTATACTCCTCCACTGCTCCCTGTATAACAAACAGGTAGACGCATCAAATCATCGTATATCCGCCATCCACAAACAATGTGCTTCCTGTCGTAAATGTATTCGTCATAAGGTAAGTAACCGTATGTGCAATCTCCCCATTGTAGCCCACACGCTTGAGCACAGACAGCCTCTCATAGTCTTTAAAATGTTCACCGCGAGGTGTACCCTCCTGCCCCTCTCGCCAGATGGTTCCGGGGGACACGACATTCACGCGAACAGGCGCGAGCTCCACTGCAAGTGCTTTGCCCAGACTTTCAATCGCTCCGTTACACGCTGCGTAAGAAGCGCCACCATCCAGTGGGCGTTGGCTGAAGCCCCCCGACATTAACGTGATCGAACCCGAAGCCGATAGATACGAAGCTGCGTATTTGGCAGCAAAATATTGAGGCCAGAACTTGCCCTTGAAACAGCTTTCGGCCGTCTCTCGATCTGAAGTTAACGGACCACGGGTGTATGCAGCTCCAGGGGTGAACAGGTGATCGAATGCACCAACCTGATTGAAAAATTGTTCGATTTGCTTTTCATCCTGATTGTCCAATACGTACACTTCGATGGACACCGTGCCAGTCTTGCCTTTGCCTGCGACACGAGCAATCTGCTCCCTCGCTTCCTCTAGTCTGGTCTCCGATCGTCCCGCGATAACTACATGTGCACCAGCCTCAGCAGCCTGGATTGCCGTTGCAAGTCCAATCCCAGAGCTTCCTCCTATAATCACGACACGTTTATTCTCCAATGTAAATGGACTCATTCTGCATTTTCCTCTCGTATAGCTGGATTTTTCGTTTTTCTAGCATTTGTTCATTATTATCGAAAAGATTAGCCCTGAACAGTACGCAATTGAATCGTACCAGGTACGAAAATTCGTACTATTGGAACCAGATGACACAGTTATTCCTGCCCAATTCACATAGACAAAACAAGCAGAACGCGAAGAAATCAGGTATGATGAAGTTACATATAGTTGTTTAAATTGAGGTGAATACTATGGATTTACAGGAGCCACGGTTACAAGGTGTTCTCGTTACGTTGGAAGCCATTAATGGAAAATGGAAACCACTCATCCTGTTTATTTTAATGAAGGAAGGCACGAAACGGTTTGGTGAACTAAGACGCATGATTCCTGATGTAGCGCAGGGCACGTTAACGAAACAGCTGCGTGAGCTGGAACAGGATCAGATTATTGTGCGCACTCTCTATGGCGATGTTCCACCGAAGGTCGAGTACAGTCTGTCCAAACACGGGCAGACGATTGGTACGCTGTTGGATGGCATGTGCGGCTGGGGCAAGGCTCATCTGGAGTATTTGAACGGAACCAAACATATGATTACTGCGGAGAAATTAGTCGAGGAATCCCATAACGAAGAGAAATCTGAATAAAAACTCATGCCTTCATCTCTGTTAGCAGACGAGACGCCAGTATTGCCATCTGTTATGAACAGGCTACGCCTCATAACCGAACCACAGAATGTTAAGAAATCAGACCCAATTTTAGCACTCTCGCAATATTCTCGGTTGTACGCTCCACATTCTCCGGGCCTTCGCGCAGAAGTTGTTCCAGATCAGCCGCCCCCGGCACAATACCGAACACCGCGTCAATACCTTCAGTGTACAACATATCTATCCCTTCACCAACGTAACCTGCAATGGCGATAACTGGCTTGCCTGCTTCCTTGGCAGCACGCGCTACACCGTAAGGCGTCTTGCCAAATTTCGTTTGAAAATCAATGCCGCCTTCGCCCGTAAACACCACATCCGCATGTAGCAGCTTGTCACGCAATCCAGTGTATTCAATGATGATTTCAATACCTTTGCGCAACACAGACTGTGTAAAAATCAAAAGCCCTGCGCCCAAACCACCTGCCGCACCAGCACCCGGCACATCAAGTATATCCTTGTGCAGCTGCTGCTTCACCACATCTGCATAATGGGAAAGATTCGCATCCAGCACCTGTACCATCTCCGGTGTAGCTCCCTTCTGCGGTCCAAACACCCGTGAAGCGCCATGCTCTCCACATAACGGATTCGTTACGTCGCAGGCGACAATGAACTCCACATCCTGCAATCGTTCATCCAGGCCGGACACATCGATATGTGCCAACTGATCAAGTGCCCCACCTCCACGTGCAAGTGGATGCCCGTGTGCATCCAGAAAAGTTACGCCAAGCGCCTCGGCCATGCCTGTACCCCCATCGTTGGTCGCACTTCCACCAATTCCGATAATGATTTTGCGAATACCCTGATCCAGACACGCCCGAATCAGCTCTCCCGTGCCATAGGTTGACGTGTGAAGCGGGTTCCGGGTTGCCTTGGTCACCAGATGAATGCCGCTCGCCGATGCCATCTCAATCGCCGCCGTTAACCCCTCGCCCAGAATACCATACTGCGCTAGTACAGGCTGTCCCAGTGGCCCGCTCACCTCTCTCTGGTGAATTACGCCGCCAGAAGCATCCACCAGCGACTGCACTGTTCCTTCGCCTCCGTCAGCCATCGGTACATGAATATAGTTGGCGGTTGGGTAGATTTTACGCAATCCTTTCTCCATGGCCACACATACTTCTTTCGCTGTCATGCTCTCTTTAAATGAATCCGGTGCCAGTACAAATGTCGTCTCTCTCATCTTCTCCCACCCCATCCGTGTTATTAAAGGATAAACCTTTTTTGAACACGCTTTCATTATAGTTACTGGTAAGCCAAATAAATATTGATGAACAGACGAAATTCATTGTGCACGTGCACAATGAATAATGGCAGGACCGAATATCCTGCCACCCATACACTAACGTGCTTCGCTGCTACTTAGAGCAGCACACGGTGTTCCATTATATTTTTCATACTGATATGGGATTTGGATGGACCAAGCTTCACAAGCGAGTCTTGGAACTCTGCAAGCTCTTCAATGGTTGCCGTCTGTACCTTGATCAGATAGTTGTACTCACCGCTAATCCGATATAAATCCGTAACCTCAACAGCCTGTTCACAGAAGTAAACGAATTCCTCACAATGCTCTGTTTTGAGCAAAATAAAAGTCGTTGTCCCACGATTTAGTTTGGCCAGATCATAGATGGTTGAATATCCCGATATGACCCCGTTTTCCTCCAGTTTGAGAATTCTCTCCTTGACTGAAGGCTGGGACATGTTCACCTCTTTGCTAATCTGTACAATTGGCATACGAGCATGGTGCTGCAGCAGACGCATAATCTGCTGGTCGATCTCATCTATAACATAACCCATTTGTAGACCCTCCCGAGAATCAGGCTAATTTAATAAGTTTTTTGGGATAAAAGAGCTTATATATCGCAACTCTCACTCCATTATATCCTTTGATATCGCATGGTTCCAATGCAGCGTTCCCTTTATACTTTAGAAAACAATCTGAAGAAGGAGTGATGAGCATGAGTGTAAACGGACTTGCTCACGTAGCCATTCAAGCACGTAATTATGAGGATACCCTCTCATTCTATACGAATGTATTAGGATTTAAAGTTGGTCACTCCTGGAGTCTGCCCGCCTTTCAAATTACTGAGGCGTGCATGCTGATCTCACCGGATCAACGGACCTGCATTGAACTGTTTGACCCCGGAGCCGTAATCGCGGCCGAAGGTGAACCAGCAGAGTCTCCCGAAGCAGTAAAACATGGGGCATTACTGCATTTCGCCTTTTACGTAGACCATGTGGAAGAGATCTACGAGCGAGCGCTTGCTCATGGTGCACAACCATATATTCAACCCGATTGGATCTCACTTGGTGAGCCCCCACTTCAAGTTCGAAATGCGGTTGTGCATAGTCCAAATGGTGAAGTGATCGAATTCCTCGAAGAGGTTGATTTTGACCGTTCCTCTACACCATCGATCTAGCGTTACACAAACCGAACAGCCTGTTGCGCGGAAATCCGTGGCGGCAGGCTGTTTTATATTATGTTTTTTGAGTGATAAGAAAGCGAGCGCATGGTCTTAAGACATACTCCTTGCCCTCATTCACCCTTTTCAATTCCCGGCGTATAATCGCTTAACTTCCCTTCATACACCAACTGCAGTTGTTCACTTTGGCGAAAATCATCCGGGGTCACCAGCGCAGGCAGCTTGTTCCACAGCTTGATGCCTGAACGCTGCAGTATCTCGGCAACAAATTGCGAGCAAAAGTAGGAGTTGCTGAACTCCACAGGCTCCTTCAACGTAATGCCAATCACACCAAGCAGATTGTACATATATTTCTGGCGGCTGCGGATGAAGATGTGCAGCACCCGTTTCATTTTTTCCACTTCACGCTCCGTCACCTGAAGCTCATAAATGACACATGTGGTATTTGGATATTTACTGTATGTACCTGTCTGAATATCTTCCTTCACAAACCCGCCATTCAGCGGATTGCTCGGATGCTTGCGACCGAAGCTGTACAGCTCGGATAATTCCCGGTCAAATGAGATGGAGGCATGATTGTATGGCGCTCTGGTGTAACTTTGAATGACTTTGGTAAACAACGTTCCCGTATTCGTAAGCAGGATATAGATGGAGCGTGGTTCTGTCATAACGAAATTTCCCCTTATCAAGTTGGCACTATTCCTTCATAATAACATAGGTACCCTATATTGGAATCTTACTTCTGGATAAGCAGGTGATTGTACTTGAGCAGTTCACTCTTTACCTTAACACTGATTTTTATTGCTTTATTGGTCATACATATCGTGTACAAAATCATTACGAAGCTTCAGCCGGATAAGGATTATTCGGGCATTGGCAACAAAATCAAAACCTGGTGGGGCATGTTTGTCATCTTCTGTCTCGCCACCCTCTTCAATCCGATTGTCTCCCTGATCTCCCTTATGGTACTCACCTTTTTCGCGCTGAAAGAGTACTTCTCCATGATCCGCAGCACCCGCAAAGCTGATCGCAGGTTGTTTCTATGGGCGTATCTGGCGATTCCGGTACAGTTCTACTGGATCTATATTGGATGGTATGGGATGTTTATCGTGTTTATTCCACTCTATGTCTTCCTGGTGCTGCCCCTGCCCCGTCTAATTAATAAGGGCACGGTTGGTTTCCTGCGCAGTGTCAGCTCGACGCAATGGGGATTAATGCTAATGGTATTTGGACTTAGTCATCTAGCCTACTTCCCGTTCGCAACACCGGAATATGGTTCAAAGCTGGTCCTGTTCCTGGTCGTATTAACCCAGCTGAATGATGTGGTGCATTATCTGGCCTCGCTCTATCTGGGCAAACGCAAAGTGGTGCCCACGGCCAATCCTTTTTTGACATGGGAAGGGTTCGCCTGTGCATTCGTTATAACCACCGCTGCCTCTTATTTCATTCATCCTTACCTGACTCCGTTTGATGCACGTTTCGCGCTTTTCATCGGTGTGTTGATCGCTCTGGCAGGGTTCTTCGGAAGTCTGACGGTTTCTGTTCTGAAGCGGGATTTGTTAATCGGGGATGACAATAAGTTCGATGCGTTGAAAAAAAGCTACCTGAGCCGGGTCGACAGCCTGACGTACACCTCTCCAGTCATGTTCCACGTGGTGCGTTATTTCTTCGACTTCATGTAGGAGCAGGTCCGTTATAGACACGAGAGCTGGACACACTCAGTCTACTAGAACAAAGCGTAAGCTTGCAGATCAATAAAAAGCAGCCTTGACGGCTGCTTTTACTCATTTATGGGAGAAATGAAGGCGCACGTATAATGTGTCTGTTTCATTTTCCATTTTTGAATTAACAGAAAGCACTGCACACGGTTATGATCTGCCTGATTATTTTAATTTAATTTCCTTCTCCGAGGTCACTTCTTTCCCCTCTTCATTGGTAAATACAAACGTCGCTTTGCCGCGTTCACCCTTCATCTCATCCGAATAAATAAATCCGGAGAATTGCCCGTCACCACTGATATAAAACCCTTCTTTTCCATTCGCGCCATGCTCGATCGCTTCCTTGTAGGAATTCACAATCGTTACCGTGTTGGACGTCCAGCGCATCTCGGATAAAGCATAGCCCTCAGGAATTTGTTTTATCGCAAAATCAAAGCTATTGCCCTCGGACGGCTTATCCGTCTGGTCAATGACGATCATGACCTGTCCTGCCGTATCAGCGGAGGATTCCGATTGGGCCGTAGGCTTGCCTTCATTCCCACTTTCGTTCGCCTGATTATTGTTATTCTTCGCCTCCATATTGGGAACGGAACTATTTCCCGCTTCCTCTATGGGCTGCTTTGATTGTGGATAGGCGTGTTCCTGTACGGATTCGTTGTTGTTTTTTGCCCCACATGCGCTGGTCAACAGCAGAATACATAGAACAGACACCCAGAGAATAGATTTATTTTTATTAAGATTCATATTGGTACTCCCTCCATTTATCTAAAGTAACAAACCTTATGCATTCATCCAAAGAGAACTTTCCAATCAGCACCTTCTATAGTAATTACTACACCATATCGTCTCACATTAAGCTCCATATTATGTAAATGAGTACTAAATTCAATTCGTTAATACACTTCGATGAACCCTGAAATGTTGGCGTGTTACCCTGAAAGGGTCAAAAAAACATGCTATTTGAGGGGGTAAAAGGTTGAATCGCTTTGCTTTTATGATGCTCGTTATACTCGCCACTTCGCTTATGGGTTCATCCTTTGCTGTGGGCAAAATCGGATTGACTTATGTCTCACCCATTCTGCTGGTCGGCATTCGATTTACGCTCGCTGGAGGACTAATGGCGCTCTGGGTGCGAAATAAAAATCTTCCCGTGACCGCGCCTGACTGGCTCCGGTTGTTCGTCATCGGTCTGTTCCAGACGACGGGTGTGATGGCCTGCATTTTCCTGAGCATGCGCACTATTCCTTCCGGGCAGACATCCATTCTCACATTTACAAATCCGCTATTGGTAGTTCTTCTCGGGAGTGTATTTCTTGGTCTGAGATATAAGGTATACCAGTGGTTTGGGGTGCTCATCGGTATAACAGGAGTTTTCATCACGCTTGGTTTCCATCTTCAATTCTCCGGAGGAACGTTACTGGGTATGGGGTCTGCCTTGTCCTGGGCGATCGCTACCCTCTTGGTCAAACAATGGGGCTCACACTTCAGCACATGGGTGCTAACGGCATATCAGATGTTATTCGGCGGACTAACGCTGTTATTGCTCAGTTTTACCATGGAATCAACAAAACTCATCCTGAACACCACGTCCATAGGGGTGATTCTATATCTGGCGATCCTCGGTTCCATTGTGCAGTTCGCTACGTGGTATTACCTGTTAAGCAAGGGCGATCCGGGCCAGACAAGTGCGTTTCTGTTTCTTGCTCCATTTTTCGGGGTCTTATCCGGCTGGCTGCTTCTGGGCGAAGTCATTCGGAATTACGTCTATATGGGCGGGCTATGCATATTCCTGGGTATCTTTCTGGTAAACTGGACTGGACGAACAAATAATAAGAATGTATTGATGAAATAAAAATATTCATGCCTGATTTTCGGCGATGCCCTGCGCATCGTTTTTTTTATAATATCAATAAGGATAAACTCTACTGATATAAGGACGTGCGCCCAATGATTTCTGCTGAACTGAAAGAACAATACTATGAGGCTCTGGTTGCCAAGGATTCGGAATACGAAGGTTTATTCTATGTAGGCGTCAAGACGACGGGTGTATTCTGCCGGCCTACATGCCCCGCGCGAAAACCAAAATTCGAAAACTGTGAATTCTACGAGACGGCGCAGCAGGCATTGCTTGCTTCGTATCGTCCTTGCCAGCGTTGCCGCCCGTTGTCTCATCCCAATCAGGTATCTGATGTGGTACGCGTATTGGTGGAAGCCGTGGAGAACCATCCGGAGAAACGCTGGAAAGGCCAGGACTTCAAGGCATTATCCATCGACGAATCGACGGCCAGACGTCAGTTCAAGAAGCGATTTGGCATGACCTTTGTGGAGTATGCCCGTGCCCGCCGTATGGGACTGGCCCTGAAAAATATTCGCTCCGGTCGTACGGTCATTGATGCCCAGCTGTCCACCGGCTACGAGTCTGGCAGCGGGTTCCGGGATGCCTTCTCGCGAATCATGGGCGCAGCGCCTACACAAGTAGATGAAGAACATGTATTGAAGGCGTCCTGGATCGACACACGTCTTGGACCCATGATGGCTGTAGCCGATGAGAAAGCATTATATCTGCTCGAATTCGTGGATCGAAGAGGTCTGGAGCGCGAGGTGGAACGATTGCGCAAACGAACGAAGTCAGCCATTGTACCTGGAGTAACAGATCCGATTCGTTCCATTGAACGGGAACTTGCACAGTATTTTGAAGGCACGCTAGCTGTATTCCATACCCCGTTGTTCTGGTTAGGAACACCATTCCAGAAGAGTGTATGGGAGCAATTGATTGCGATCCCGCCGGGGGAGACGAGGTCATATCAAGATATCGCGAATGCACTGGGTAAACCCACAGCATGTCGAGCGGTAGCACAGGCCAACGGAGCTAATCAGCTAGCTATTGTTATTCCTTGTCACCGTGTGATCAATGCTAGTGGTGAACTGGGTGGATACGGAGGAGGCCTGACACGCAAAAACTGGCTTTTAACTCACGAGAAGCAGGGTAGCTGAGTACTCAATAGATAAGAAAAGAACGGCAAGTGATATGAAGGATACAGCTATGTAACGGAGGAGATAAGTCTTATGAGTACCCTACAAAAAAAAGCGTTGATGTTCCACCAATCCCATACCAAAGGCAATCCATTGGTTCTGGTCAATGTCTGGGATGCCGGGAGTGCACTCGCCATCCAATCTGCTGGAGCAGCAGCAATCGCTACTGGAAGCTGGTCTGTAGCTGCTGCCCACGGTGAACAAGATGGAGAAGCGATGCCATTCCAGCTGGTACTGGACAATCTGGCCCGGATTACAGCGAGCGTGGATTTGCCTGTTACTATCGATATTGAGGGAGGGTATGGCAGGTTGGCGTCAGAAGTGAAGGGAAATGTGAGCCAAGTGATCCATCACGGTGCGGTAGGAATTAATATTGAGGATCAGCTCCCCTCTGGCGCGGGACTGTACGCTGTGGAGGAGCAATGTCTGAGACTGTCGGCTGCCCAGGAAGCTGCGGAGCAGGCAGGCATTCCGCTGTTCATTAACGCCCGCACAGATATCTTTTTGCAAAATGCACCTGAACGACACAATCACCCTCTCCTGGAAGAAGCACTTATTCGCTCCAAGGCATATGCAGAAGCAGGCGCCAGTGGTCTGTTCGTTCCGGGCTTACAGAATCAACAACTGATTCAGGAATTGTGTGAACGTTCGTCGCTTCCGGTCAACGTGATGGTTACATCCCATGAACCTTCACCGAAACAACTTGCCGGGCTGGGTGTGGCACGCGTAAGTTATGGACCTTATCCTTATCTGCAAGCGATGGAACACCTGAAAGAACTGGGGCAAAGTATTCTATCTGGAAATTAACAGAAAGGCGCGCTTCTCATTTTCCACTAGAAGGAAGCGCACTTTTCCACGATATTCATTTAATGCTACTATTACAAGCGATCATCTATGATGTGAATCCTCAAACAGGTGCTATACTGCACCTGTTTTTTGATGCTTATCTTTTCACCTATGTATGTTATAATCACCACTACCCAACACTAACAGGAGGAAAATATGCTTAACGTTGAACAAAAGCTTGAAGTGCTACAATCGTATCCCCAACTGCAACGCAAAGATGTTTCTCTCGGCCGTGTTAATTTCCACTACGAAGAAAGTGCGTACGAGAAAAAGATCGTTGCTCTCCATATTCATCCTAACGGTAACGGTTATATCTATGCAGGGCTGCTGCCCAACTATGAGACAGATAATAAAGGATTCGTCAATATTCGTGATTACTCCGAAGCAGATCTACGCACATTGTTAGATGAAACGATTAAAGCAATGTCAACCAATCCCAACGCAGTAGAATCAGAAGAGCCAGAACAAGCCAAAGCTGCTCCTACATTGGCTACAACCTCTACCGGTGGCGGAACATGGGTCGATGAAGATGGACATACACTTACTTTAAAATATGAAGATGACATGTGGTATGTGTATTCCGGTGTTAATCTGGATATGGCTTTCGAAACGCGTAGCGAAGCAGGCGAGTATCTCAAAGAAGAAGGATTCAAACCACAAGCTCAAGCTTAACTCATACAAAAAAACACGAGGCGTGTATGTACGCACTCGTGTTTTTCTGATCTTATCAATCTTTTCTGCCTTTCATTGTAAGCGGTGCATTCTTCATCATGGGGTACGTGCTCAGAAGCAAAGCACCTCCAATGACTCCCAGAGCAGTGAACAATGTCATGCGATTGACTCCCGCAATCCACAACATAAACTCACTAAGATCGGTCAAAGTAAATACCAGCGTGACGATTAAGCTAAATCCAAAGAACAGACTGAAAAAATTGCGCATCCCCAATCTGATCCAACAGACGGTTGAAAAGATGGACAGTCCCAGCACGAGAAAACCAATCATCAGATCGATCCACAAATAGGAGAAAAAATGATATTCGCTTGAGTACAGCATGCCTGGTTGATAAAAGGTTACGCGAAGTGTTCCATATTCAAGGAGAAGATGCGTAATAAAATAGATTATATTCAGGATGGTAATTGTGCCTATGACCATCCAAACCGAAATGATATAGAAGGATTTCATGAACTGAATGCGTGTACTCCCTATACCTATCGCAACCGGAAACAAGGTAACGATTCCCGCAATCGCAAAAGCACAGATCCCTCCATACATTGGACCACAAAGTTGTGTAGTATAAGCAATATCGAAGATGAATCCAATGGCCAGATAGACTACAGTAAGCATAAGGGTGATGAAGGAGAAGATCATCAAATACCAGCGCATATCATCCAGAATCAGCCGATTCGTACCTTTCACCGAGTTCATCGCTTAATCCCCTCCTGATTACGCGTCCTGTTAACCAAATAATCCTGTAATGTCGCCTTCTCAATGGAAAGCCCCTGCGTATGAGCGATGTCTTTCCACGTTTTCGAGTATGGCTCATCAATCATCACTTTCAAGGTCGATCCCATCTGGGAAGATTCTATGACCTTCACGTCTGCGGTGACTCGATTGATATCTTCTATTCTCCCTGTTAGAAGAACTCCTTTTTCGCGCATCTCTTCCATCGACTGATTAAACAACACTTCCCCTGCTTGCAGAACGATAAGGGACTCACATAAAGGCTGAATTTCCTCAATATGATGGCTTGATATTAGAATTAGACGCGGGTTATCTTCATAAGTCTCCAGTAAAGCATTGTAGAAATATTTACGTTTCTCAGCATCAAGTCCATTGGTGGGCTCATCAAGAATCGTTACCCTTGCGTTACTGGCAAGACCCAATATCATCTGAGCGGCGGTCTTCATGCCTTTTGAGAATTTGACGATCTTCTTCTTCTCTGGTAATTCGAAGATGTCGATTAGTTGCTCGGCAAGAGCCTGATTCCACTGAGGATGGAAGTATTGACCGAATCGAACCATGTCCTTGATCGTCCAATTTCTACCCAGGGGATGGTTCTCCTGGATATAACACAGGTTCTCCTGCGCAGCCAAGTTATTGTATGGATCCTGGCCCATCACTTGAATGGTTCCAGCATCAGGTCGGTTATGGCCTGCGAGTAGACTCATCAGGGTTGTTTTGCCGGCACCGTTTCTTCCCCACATTGCACTGATGATCGGCTCATTTTCATGCAAAGTAACGTTGTTCAGAACCGGCGTTTTTGTTTTCTGATAGCTGTAGTTCATCTGCTCAATATGAATCATAACTCACTCTCCTTATCCTTCTTGCCGCGAATCAAATCAATAATCATATCCTCATTCATGTGAATCCGTCTGGCCTCTTCAAGTAAAGGTTTAATATATTCCTCGTAGAAATGCTGTTTTCGCTCAACAAGCAACGCTTCCCTGGCTCCCTTCGCAACAAACATTCCAACACCCCGCTGTTTGTAAATGATACCTTTGTCCACGAGCATTTGAAGCCCTTTGCGTGCCGTGGCTGGATTAATATTGTAAAAGCGAGAGAGCTCATTGGTAGACGGAACCTGTTCCTCTACCTTCAATCTGCCGTCTACAATGTCATCCATAATCATCATGGATATCTGATGAAAAATGGGCTGAGATTCATCCAAATTCGATTTCATGCGATTCCAACTTTCATTCATCGTTAATTAGTTAGTCGGTTAGTTACTCATGTGACTAACTATAGTATACGGAAACCAATATGTAAATAGGCGAACCACTAATTAATCAAATTTTTCATTTTGGCTCGATTGTATTGATTAATAAGACCGTCCAGAACTACAGATTGCTGGATGACTTCAGGATGAAGCAGACTACCGTATTCCGACTGTAAGCGGTGAAGCTGTTGTCTGGCTTCTTCGATCTGTGACATTAACTTCAAGCAATCCATAGTACCCCTCCTTTTTGTCATATTTTAGTTTATTATGCCAATCGATAGGCCGCAAGGGGTACGACATACTTATTCTTCCACCAGACGCAAAAAAAGACGCCTCTGAATGAATATTCAGAAGCGTCCCTTGGCTTAGGCTTATGTCCCTAAACCATGGTCATTAGTTCGGTAAATTGAAGGGTTCGGAACTTCCTCAGTGGGGACAGGTCCAATAACAGGAGCAACGATGTTCACCACTATACTACATGTAACTATCAGCAAAGCCAGCTTTCTCTTCATTGAGTTTCTGCACCTCACTAATCAAAATTTTGTACTGCTGTATAGCTGTGTCAGACGCATAATCCCTATATTGCTCAAATAGCCCGACACCTCTAAGCATACCTCGTCCGTCACTAATTTCAAGTGAAAACCTCAAACTATCAAGAACAAAATCTATTCCCTTGGCAAATTCATCTTTTTTAAGGTAATAGGTTCCCAATCCTGCCAACAGACGAACATAGCGATCATCCGTTACCTGTTTGCTAACTTTCCCAATTCGATTACTTTGTTCTTGATAAGTGAAGTAGGATTCGTATTCCTTTAGTACATAGTCAATATTCATATCATAGCGATTTGCAGCTGTTACAATGTCACACAGTGCAGGGAAAATCTCATTTTCTTTCGTTGAGATGTAATCGAGATAGTCAGGCAATATCTCAAACTGTCCAGCCATTAATTGATATATATAGCGATTTCCTTCAGCCCATTCCTGGAATTGATTAATGACAACCAGCTCATCCGAATCAGGCTTTTTTACCCAACTGTAGTCCGTATATAAAGAAACATATTTCAGTGCAATTTCATAATTATTTAGATGGAAGTTAGCACTTCCAGATGCCAAATAGGCATACATAATATAAAAGATAATCGGTCGTTTCGTCTCTTCCTGTTTCCGTCTTCCATTCAACTCATAATGAATGGTCGCTTTTACTTTCAACTTTTCAGAGAGCTCCTGAACCTTGCTCCACCTGTGAAGAGATGCAAAGGCATTGATCAGTTCGTTAAGCGCATCCAGCTGATAGCGTTCATCCAGCCGATCCACATAGTATTCGAATTGGGCCGCAATGATTAGATTTCGTTGCTGATCATTGCTCAGCCCCAATCTGAATAGTCGATACTGACATAGTGCAAGCCGTTCGGAGTGTTGCATTTTCTCACTTTCGGCTATCGTTTCATATAGTAGAACGGCCGGTTTGAATTTACCAGCATGGTAGAATTCTTCAGCCAGATCAAATAACAAAGGAATATAAGATAGATTATCCATCATCAACCGGATAACATCTTCAATACAATTCAATTTATCCAATTCTGCACATCGATGAAGGAATGGTCCCAGTCTTCGCCAGTCAGGGGCAGCATGGACAAAACACTCATCTATATACAATTCATAGAAGTAACCTTCTTCAAGTCTCATAGCTGAAGTGATTCGATCCAGCTGCTGCATCGCAATCGGACGATTCTTATTCAAAATGTTGCTCAGCGTACCCGAGTTAATTCCTGACGTTTCCGAAAAAAGACTAATGGACATCTGCTCACGCTTCAGATAACTCTCTAAATGATCGCGTATCGTGGTTGTCGGCTCCAAACTAACACCACCCTCCAAAATAAAAAACCATAAACAGGATTAACGGTATGCAAAAGTAATTATATGTAATAATTAAGCAAGGGTCAATAAGATAAATTCAACTAATTTGTATTAATTACAAAATAATCCTTTTGTTAAAATAGAGGCCCTACCCTTATTTTATACCGGGAACGAATAAGCATCAAATAAAGGATAAAATAAAAACACGAGCGCTATATACGCTCGTGTTTTACATGCAATACAGCAGATCATTCTGCTATGTATTGATTGGGGTTTATGGCAGCACATTGCCAGCTGCACGATAGATTTCGTACCACTCTTGGCGTGTAAGGTGAACATCGCCAGCTTTGATGCAATCCTGCAAACGCTGGATGTTCATTGTACCTGTCACGGGCTGCATTTGCGCCGGGTGACGCAGCAACCAAGCAATTGCGATGGTCGTGTTGCTCACTTCATATTTTGCAGCAATCTCATCGATCTTCGCATTCAGTTCCGGGAACTTATCGCTGCCCAGGAATACGCCTTCGAAGAATCCGTATTGGAACGGGGACCATGGTTGAATCGTGATATCGTGCAGGCGACAATAATCAAGAATACTGCCATCACGGTTAACCGCGGCATCGTTCTCCATATTTACGTTGATTCCACTGTCAATCATCGTGGTATTCGTAATACTCAACTGCAGCTGATTGGCTACCAGTGGCTGTTTAACGTATTTTTTCAACAGTTCGATCTGGTTCGGATTCTGGTTGGATACCCCGAAGTGACGCACTTTACCTTCGCGTTCCAGCTGGTCAAAGGCTTCAGCCACTTCTTCCGGTTCAACCAAGGTGTCCGGGCGATGCAGCAACAACACATCCAGGTAATCGGTTTTCAAGCGCTGCAGAATGCCATCCACCGAATTCAAGATGTGCTCTTTGGAGAAATCAAACATGCCTTTGCGGATACCGCATTTGGATTGAAGGATCATATTTTCACGAACCTGGGGATTCATCTGCACAGCCTCTGCAAAGATCTCCTCACACGCTCCGTTTCCATAAATATCAGCATGATCGAAGAAGTTCGCGCCTGCTTCCATGGCGGAATGAACAAAATGTTCAGCTTCTTTGCTGCTTAATGAATTAATTCGCATGCAGCCAACGGCTACAACCGGTATTTCGAGTGCGCTGCTGCCAAGTTTAATTGTTCTCAAGATGATTTCCCTCCATATTCGAATAGTATCGTACATTCATTCTCATGATCTTTGCCAACTAGTATATACTTGTCTTCCGTCTATGATTGTGACACAGAACTGCAATCGGTTTCAATGGAATTTTAGAATTCTTATATGGAATAATGGAGGTTTTTTTCTGCATCGTTCCTCCACCTACACTTCTTCCGGGACTATCACTTCAATATGCCGAGGCAATACACTGATTTGAATGGGCAGAGAGGGCCCTTCTTCTCCATCCACATTTGTGCGAATGGCTTCTGTAGAACGGACGTGAACTTCTTTTGCTGTAAAATAATCAACATCCTTATGGTTCTTCAAGTTGCCAAACAACAGGGACGTTCCGAGTGTTACCGTATTAAAGACATTCATGCTACGGATCACAAAACAATGAATTAACCCATCATCCACCGCTGCTTCCGGGGACAATTTCTCAAAACCTCCAACCGAATTGGTCAGTGCCGCGAGAAAAAGTGGAGACTCCCCTTCCCAAAACTGCCCGTCATACTCAATAGTTATTGGCTTGGCCGGTGTATTCATCAGGTCTTTTAATCCTTCTTTCAAATAAGCGAATGAACCCAGCTTCGACTTCTCTTCCGATGATACCGAAAACAACGCCTCTGCCAATGAACCAGCTGCCACCACGTTGGCAAACAGACGATCATTGATTTTACCAAGATCCACCTTATGGATCTGCTCCGAACGTAACTGCCGAATGGCTTCCTCCGGATCAAGCGAGATATTCAGCGCACGCGCAAAATCATTCACCGTACCCAGCGGCACCACACCCAGTCTGGGACGATGCTCCTGATCCATCATGCCGTTAATCGTCTCATGCAGCGTCCCATCTCCTCCGATGGAAATGACGAGATCACAGCCATCTTTGCAGGCACTCAGACAGTAGTTGGTCGCATCTCCCTCACCAGCCGTCTCATTGACCACCACTTCATACTGCTGTGATTCAAGAATTTCTTGTACCTGGGACACATATTCCTGAGCCTCTTCTTTACCCGACGATGGATTACTAATGATCATGGCTTGGCGCATACCTGCATCTTCTCCTCCAAATGGCATTCTTACTTCATTTATACCCTTTCTGCCATGGAGTTGAATAGCATCTGGGGGAGTTGTACAATATTTTTTGAAAAAGATGGCTGGAAGAGTGCAGTATGGGGTTTGTATCATATAGAATAGAAGTAGATGTTCTACCTGTCATGAATTTCTTGTTCCTTTTGCCCCATGATGGGTTAATAACTATAGATGTGTTTTTATTCGTGCCTGCATAAGTTAAACTGGTCCATTTACACTTACCACTCCGATGGCAGAACAACCTTCCGATCACTGTTATCCCCGGATTTCCTTGATTCCCTTTTTCTAAAGGGAGAAATCCCGTGATAAAGGTGACCGCTTCGCTTCTTCAGGTTATTTCTGCCCTCTCCGTTATCGTGTAAATATTGTACTTACCTTATATATCATCGAAAAAAATCAATCTGTTCGGAGTATTTTAAAATCGGAATCGGAGGGAATTCATGCAATGAGAAGAATGACTCTACTATTTCTAGTCTTCATCCTGAGTCTTGGGGCGGCTGGGCAAGCGATGGCCTATACTACGGCAGACTTGGGCGAAGGAATCATCAAAGATCCAGCACTGGAGAACGGACTGAAGCTGATCCTGAACAAACCGGTAGATGCCCCTCTAACCTCCTCCGATCTGGAGCAGTTGCACGTAGTGGATCTGAGCAATGCAGGCATTCAAAGCCTGTCCGGTCTGGAATACGCCACGAATCTGACTCACCTCCGGTTATATGGCAATGAGATTGAAGACCTAACACCGCTGGCGCATCTGACTCGGCTTCGCGAGGTTGACGTTCGCAATAATTACATTACATCGATTGATGCACTGGCTGATTTGAAAGACCTGGGACGGCTGTATATCAGCAACAATTCCATTTCTTCCATAGAAGTTGTACGTGGATTCACCCGATTACATACGTTTCACGCCAGCGGTAACCAGATTACTAGTCTCTCCGCACTGGCGGATGCAGATGATCTTCAATGGCTTGAAATCTCGAATAATGCGATAACGTACCTGACACCACTGGCGGATAAAAGAAAACTGAAACAGCTCAATGTGGCCAACAACCACATTCATACACTGGATGTACTAGCTGATCTGCCGAATACACTTCAGAAGCTGAATGTGGCAGGCAACGAGATCTCCGATCTGATGCCCTTGAACCATATGACACGCCTGCAGGCGCTAGACTTCTCCGGGAATCAGGTTCAGCATCTGGCACCCTTGGAAGATCTGGTAGGGTTGAAAGAACTGAATGCGGAGTCCAATCAGATCTATGATCTGGAGCCATTACGCCAGCTGTCCAAGCTGGAAGTACTGAAACTGTCCAATAACCGGGTGTGGAATCTGTCACCGATTGCCGGTTTTACTTTTACAAGAAACAGCTCTGCAAATACAAATACGATAACGGATATCTCGGCTTCCACTTCCTTATCCTCCGGTACGCAGACCTCGGTCTCTGAACCGGAACCTGCCGGACTTACGGTGCAAAATAATTATCTGGATGTTGCGAACGGTAGTGACACGATGCGCCTGCTAAACCAGATGAATGTGCGGGAGCAGAAGCGTACTCCACAGGGTAATTTTCAGCGGCTTATTGAAGGCTCTACCACAGCCTATGTCGGGGATCGTGCTTACGCACTGGAGGCTGCACCTTTTATCGATGAGGGACGGACCTATGTACCGCTCCGTTTTGTCTCCGAGCAGTTGAATGCCAGCGTGAACTGGAATCCGGATACACAGGAGGTTCAGATTGCGCAGAATGATACAACGATTCATTGGACGGTGGGCAACAAACAGGTGGTTGTGGACGATACGCTTGCTATAAATGATGCACCCCTGTTGATGAAGGATGGAAAGGCGTTTGTCCCGGTACGTTTTATTTCGGAGCAATTCAATACGACGGTTGCGTATATCGGAAGCAGCAAAACGATTCTGATCTTCGAAAACAAAGCGCAGGACGAAAATGTACAACCTTAATTAAGCAAAGCATGATCAGCACCGCGCACTTATCTCAACTTATCTTAATGCACAATTCAATTCATATGCCCTCCATGTAGATTGTTACATGCACAGCGAAGTCCCCGTCTGAACATCAGCGGGGATTTTTGATGAGCATTAAACTAGATACGAGCTGGCAGGAATGCAGTTTAATCAAAAAAACGGATGCTGCCCATGGTCTGTCTGTATTCACTGGGACTCATGCCAGTCCATCGCCTGAACTGCCGACTGAAGTGCGCAAGACTGGAATATCCGAGCATGGTGGCAACGCGAGTGAGGTTAAGATCAGGCTGGTGTATTAGCTGCTTAGCCTCGTGAAGCTTCAGTTCGGACAAATATCTGCGCGGAGAGATGCCGTATACTTTCTGAAACGTCTCCAGAGCATATCCAGGGCTGATTTGAAGCGAGGCCGCAATCTCTTCAATCCGAATCTCCTTATCCCCCAGACCTTCCCGCTGGATATTCCCGGCATTGAAGCGGCTTTTGATTGCCTCAGCAATCAGTGTTGCATAGTGCGCCACAGTAGGCGATACGGCTTCTTGGGAACGGGAGAAGCTTTGCTCTGCCAATATCGCCAAAATCTCCAGCAAACCAGCCTGCATACGGAACAGATCTGATGTTGTATATTCTTCTCTGTGCTGAAGCAGATCCACCCATTTCATCATAACTTCCGTTAATCGCTGATTATCCTCGCCGCCACATGGGAACAACATCTGCACATGTCTACTCATCTCCTGGCGAAACAGAACCTCATCTACATTGAAATGGGCAATAAAGTAGGTCAGCCCCTGCTCCTGATTACATTCATTGGTATGTTTGCATCCAGGCGGGATAAGCAATATATCTCCTGCGTGGAGATCATAACGGATGTTCTCCAGTATCGTCGTCTGCGATCCTTCCAGAATCAGTATCAATTCAAAGGCCAAATGCGATTCCAGCGGCACTTGCCAGCCTCGCTTTACCTTCTGCATGTGAGCACCAAACAGCTTGACGTTCCAGTCCGTCGCAGGCAGCCATCGGCTCTCCGGAGATAGATAAGAACGGTATGGTTCAGGAATGATCATGCATTTCACCACCTTGGATTAGGGCAAATTTTACGCGGTTCAGCGTATCTTCTTTTGCAATGGGACTTGATATACTGACTGTACATCATACCTAAGATTCAAGCGAGGAGGAAATTCCAATGTCCCTGACATTACATGGTTATTCCACTACACCAGATCATGCATGGAAAGAGATCTCTTATACATCTACAAATAAAAACGCTAACTTAAAGCTCACAGGTGAACAGCATCAGCTTGTAGAAGGATTTGGCGGTTGTTTTAATGAGCTTGGTTATATTGCCCTGTCCCACTTGAATGAGGAGCAGCGTCATGACGTATTTCATTCCCTCTTCCACCCGGAAGGTGAACATAAATTCAACATCTGTCGCCTGCCCATTGGCGCGAGTGATTATGCAGAGCAATGGTACAGTCACAATGAGGTGGACGGCGATGTGACCATGGAACATTTTTCGATCGAACGTGATTTCAAATATCTGATTCCATACATCAAAGAGGCCCTGAGCTATAATCCGAATCTGCAATTCTTCGCCTCGCCGTGGAGCCCGCCCACCTGGATGAAATCACCGAAAGCCTATAACTATGGAACGCTGCGCTGGGAGAAGGATATCCTGGAAGCTTATGCGCTGTATTTCGTCAAATTCGTACAGGCGTACAAGGACGCTGGCATTACCATCCATCAGGTCCATGTACAAAACGAAGTCATCGCGGATCAGAAATTCCCTTCCTGCATGTGGACAGGTGAGCAGCTACGTGAGTTTATCGCCGATTACCTGGGCCCTGCTTTTGAACAGCATGGTCTGGACACGGAAATCTGGCTGGGAACGATCAACGCACCTGATCCGTGGGAAGAATTGATCAAGAAGAAAACCAATGATTTCGATGAATATGCCGGACTGGTACTTAGTGATCCCAAAGCGTACGCCTATATCAAGGGAGTTGGTTATCAGTGGGCAGGCAAAAATGCCATCCAACGTACAGCCGCGAGCTACCCGGAGCTTCGTTACATGCAGACCGAGAATGAGTGCGGTGATGGCAACAACTCTTGGAACTACGCCAAGTATGTATTTAATCTGTACCAGCACTATTTCAGCAATGGAGTGAATGCGTATATTTATTGGAACATGGTTCTGGAGCCGAAAGGCCGCAGCACATGGGGGTGGGAGCAAAACTCCATGATTACGGTAGACCCGGATGCCAAAGGAATCATTCGGAATCCCGAGTATTATGTGATGAAGCATTTTGCTCATGATGTCGTGCCTGGTGCACGAAGAGTAGGACTGTCTGGAGCCTGGAGTGGCAAAGCCGTGGCCTTCCGTAACCCGGACAATAGTCTCGTCATTGTCATCAACAATCCGTTCAAGGACAGCCGTGACCTGCAACTGGCATATGAAGGGCAGACACTCCGGTTCGAGCTGGAGGCTGATTCCTTCAACAGTATTATTATTTCCCAATCCTAATACCCATTCAAACCACGAAATAGCGTCATGTCCCCCTACTTGATGTGGGGGATATGACGCTATATTCTTGTGCAAAGTTATGGAAAGAAATGATTCTGTAAATGATTTTGCCTACCTCGCTTAAGGATTGTTCGCAAGATAATTTCTCAGCCATTGCAGTGCTGGACGCTCTGTACCATTGGTATTCACTAAATGAGAACCGCTCACCCAAGTCTGACCTTGATTAAAGCCCCACAACGTCACACCTTTAACGGCCGAATGCTGCCAGAGGACAGGGAATTTCTGCTGGTAGCGCTGCAGCTGTGTGTTATCATCGCCGGTTATATCCAGTTCGGATACATAGATCGGCAATCCGGTTGCGGCCAGTTTGTTCAATACGGTATTCATTGTGCTGACAGAAACGTTATCCATATTAAAGTAATGACACTGGATGCCGATGCCATCAATCAGGCCTCTGCTCTTCAAGATATTGATGATCTGAACGTATTGATCAGCTGCATTCGGATCGCCAATAATCCCATATTCGTTCAGCAGGAGTTTGGCGTTCGGGAAAGCTTGTCTTGCTTGCTCAAAAGACCAAATAACCCAGTCCCACCCTGTCGCTCCATCCCCGCCTATGGCGTTACGATAGGAAGGTTTGGCATGTAATGGTTCGTTAACTACATCGACAAACGCGGATTTGGAATATCTCTGACCTGCTGCCTTGATCCACTGGATTACTTCAGCTTTCTGATCTGCAGCGGAAAGTCCACTAATCCAACCTGGCTCCTGACTTCCCCAGACAAGCGTGTGAAACTTGAACGGAAATCCATTGTTGTTGGCATAATTGTAGGCAATATCTGCCTGAGACCAGTTCATATTGTTACGCGTGGCTTCGACTGCTCCCCATTTTGTTGAATTCTCCGGCGTTACCTGATTCCAATAGGGACTGAAATTGGAGGGAACACTGCTTGCAATGATATTGCCCAAAAACTTGCTACCTTTGGCCAAACCTGCACTCACACTGCCAACCGCGACTGAGGTAGCGAGCACACCAACCAATGCCAGTGAACCTACAGTCTTAAACCATT
Source organism: Paenibacillus sp. 276b (assembly GCF_900107875.1). Lineage (NCBI taxonomy): Bacteria > Bacillati > Bacillota > Bacilli > Caryophanales > Paenibacillaceae > Paenibacillus > Paenibacillus sp. 276b. Next base: position 573,189 of record NZ_FNRR01000003.1, read on the forward strand.
TGGACTTGAACATGATCTTCCTCCTTTGAATTTTAGTATTCGCTTAATTAGTAAGCGCTTACAAATTCCATTTTACTGGATATATTTGTAATTATCCATGTAGAAAGTATAGCTTGTCCCTCAAAAAGTATAGATGTTGGGCACTAACATGATGACTTAACTAAATGACTTACACTTTATTATATTTACAAATCTATAAATATAGATATAATGTAATTCTGAGAACTTATTATATCGGCCATATATTTTTATATAGGTGAGGAGGCATTTTTTTAGTTTAATATATCTATTTTTCTGTATATATAAATATATTTGGAGGTCTAGACTTTAACATGAAATCGAAATCACAACAGGTTAATCCGTTACTCATCCTCATTCTGGCGCTCGGTGTATTCGCCATCATTACTACAGAAGTCGGCATTATCGGAGTACTGCCCCTGATCACGCAGAAATTCAACATCACCGCTGCACAGGCCGGATGGCTGGTAAGTATTTTCGCTCTCGTCGTTGCTGTGTCTGGCCCTTTCCTGACTTTGCTCGTATCTGGTATCAATCGTAAAACCATTTTGTTAACTGCCGTGCTATTGTTCGCCATTTCCAACGTAGTATATGCCTACACAACCCGATTCGACATGATGCTAATCTTTCGGATTATCCCGGCCATTTTCCATCCAGTCTTCTTCTCCGTTGCTCTCGTCACGGGTGCCAAGCTGGTCCCACCGGAAAAAAGCAGTCAGGCCGTTGCCAAAGTCTTTACCGGAATCACTGCCGGCTTTGCATTTGGCGTGCCCCTAACTTCCTATCTTGCGGAACGATTCTCGTTGGAGGCTGCGTTTTGGTTCGGAGCGGTTGTCAGTATCATTGCTTTCATCGGTATATGGATATGGTTGCCCTCGATGCCTGTGCAAGAGAAGATGTCTTATGGCAAACAGATCGGCATTTTGCGTAAACCTGCGCTGTGGCTAAATATTGCTACTGTCATTTTTATTTTTGCAGCGATGTTCTCCGTATATAGTTATTTCGCCGAATATCTGGGGCAAGTCACCCAAATGGGCGGTTCATGGATTAGTGTGATGCTCTTGGCCTTTGGTGTTATTATGATTGCCGGCAATTTGGTATTCGGACAGCTTCTGCATCGGAATATTCCGAGGACCGTTCTCCTCTTCCCGGTGCTATACATGGCGGCTTATTTACTCGTTTTCTATGCAGGTACCTACTTCACTCCGATGATTATCATGGTGTTCGTCTGGGGTGCGATTCACTCTGGCGGTCTGATTGTCAGCCAAACTTGGCTTACGACGGAATCTCATGAAGCGCCGGAATTCGGAAACAGCCTCTTTGTCTCTTTCTCTAATCTGGGGATTACCCTCGGTACCTCCATTGGTGGCTGGTTCATTGCCCAACTCGGCATCCATCAGGTCATCTGGAGCGGAATCATCTTTGGTTTGCTTGCTTTGGTATCCATCGTTGTCAAAATAAAATTTTTCACCTCTCGTAGTGGTAATTCAATTGAGACGGTATAAGAGTTAAGTGATCCGATCAGGAATGGAGCATTTTACGTTCAAGTATTAACTTCATCTGGGCATCCAGTTGGTAAGGCATAGATATGGGATCAGTAACTGCGAATTCCGTATACTCCGTCATATACACCTGGTTTTGCCTCACTGCAGGCATTTCCTGCCACCAGATGCTGCTGGACATATGTTGATACCGCTCCGAATCCAGTACCGTCAGGAACAAGTGGTCTCCTACATAGGATGCAACTTGCTCCTCTGAGATCATGAGATAAGCCTGACGGTCTATTAATTCCTTCTGTATACGTTCAGGTGCCTGGAGTCCAAGGCCATCATACAGATTGTAGGCTCCTCTGCACCAGTAATTCCCGAACACATAGATTGAGTCATCGCGTATTTCCATCACAGAGAACGTATCCGTACTCTGAATCATACCTTTCAACCGCGATCTCAGGCGCTGTGCCTTGCGCTCATATTGCTTCATTACCTTCTCCGCTTCAAACCCCTTACCAAAGACCTCACCAAGTTTCTGTAACAATACGAATGGCTTGTCGTCGTTCTGTGAAAAAATATATGTTGGCGCTATTGGCGACAACGTATCGTACTCCTCCTGATTTCCAACCAGAATCATCTCTGGCTGCAAATAGGAAATTTCCTGCGGGTCCAGCGGTACGCTGTTGACCTTATGGAAACTCGTACTCAACTTGCTTAGGTAATGCTCATTGGCTAGATTTTTGGCAACCGCTGCTGGGCGGATCCCAAGGGCAAGCAGATGACCGAGGCAACTCATCACACAGATGTTAGATGAACTTTTCCGATGGTTAAGAATGAACTGGCCCGGTGAGATTCCTTCCATCTGTTTAAATCGACGATTGAAATAGTATTCATCCCGATATCCCACCATAGCGGCCACCTCCTTCATACGCTCCCCGCGTAATAGCAGTTGTTTGGCATGTTCCATCCGCAGAGTTGTCATATAATCCGACAGATTCGTTCCTGTCAGCTGCCTGAACCAATGGGTAAACCTCCGCTTGCTAATCCTGGCCTGATCTGCCAACTCATCCACGGTAATTTCCTCGTTGTAACGGCCTTTTAGCTGCGTAATGATCTCGGATATGTTCGCTCTTGTATGCTCACTGGAGACTTCTCCTTCGTGCTCAGGGGTATCTTTCAGTACCATGCTCATCAATCTCTGAAACTGGGTGTGAATGCCGACTCGTTGTTTGCGATCCTGCGCCATACGGCGGTTTTCAATGGCCCGGATTCGCTGCACTATGGATCGAAATCCGGCCGTATCCGTTTCGCGGGTCTCTATAAGGGAAGGGGACATTTGGCGCTCAGGATCATGCAATGTAAATGCGATTAACCACACGGATAACAACGCCTCTTCATTCATCCGAATCTCTACAGTGTGTCCCGCATTGATGACCAGGGGCACCCCATATTGCAGTTCATTTATCTTACCATCGCAAATGAGCAGACCTTCCCCCTCCTCGACCACAATCATGAGGTCGGTGGTTAGCGTTTGTCGTGGAATGCCATCTTTATGCGATAGATGTTGTAGAGCCAACCCGTGAAGTTCGTAATAAATGTCGGGAACAACGTACCGGGTTTTGAGATGAGTCAGATCCACAGCTAGCTCTCCTTTTTTCTGATAACCATTATCAATTAGAATCATCATAACCCAACTCTTCCTTGGTTATCAATGACCGAAACTTGCCCACAACCAGCCTATTAATGCAAAAAAAACGTCCTATTATTCCATTGAATGCACCCTTGAACCGCATTACACTTGGTTTATTGATAATGATTATCAGTAAATGTTTAACCATACAGGGGGATATTCATGATACACAAAATGTCGAGATTCACCACGTTGCTCACCTTATGTTTGATTGTATTGGTTGCAACAGCTTGCGGTAAAACAGCCGATACAACAAGCAATACAGCACAGACCACCAGCCAAACTGAGGAAAAAGGAACCCAAATGGCGACTGATGCCTATGGTAACCAGGTGGAGATTCCCATAGCGCCCAAACGTATCGTATATACAGACAACACCGTTGGGGATCTATTAATTTTTGGTATCAAGCCTGTAGGTGTGGTACAGCAAGGTCTGCAATACGCGACGTATAAAGACGAACTGAAAGATGTTGCAGATATCGGCTGGCCGCCAAGTCCGGAGAAGATTGTGGAACTTCAGCCCGATCTGATTATTACATCAACTCCCGACCAAAAGCAGAATGAGACGCTCTCCAAGATCGCTCCGGTTATCCTGACCAATGAATGGGACCCTATGCCTGATCGGATCAAGCGACTGGGCGAGTGGCTCGGCAACAAGCAACTGCCTGAAGAATTTCTCGCACGTCATGAAGCTGAGATTGTGAAGATGTGGACCGCACTGCAGCAGGATGGCACCATTCAGAAGGACGAGACGGCATCCGTATTTCAATACATGATTGGCCAGAAAAGATTGAGTGTGTACACGACCAGTTACCTGACCGGTTTTGTCTATAACAAGGATGGATTCAAGCCAACCACAGCGATTCAGAAAATGATTGATAACCCGGATGACTATGGCTATGCCGATATTTCCACCGAACAGCTGCCCGAAATTGCTGGAGACCGAATTTTCATTGTGTATTACAGTGACGAAGAATTGAAGGAAGTTGAGAACATGACCAAGGGTCCCGTATGGAGCCAACTACCCGCTATCAAAGCCGGTAAAGTATATTTCGTGAATGGTGGGCTAGGTATATCAACAGATCCGCTGGCGAGGGAAGAACTGATCAAACAACTTCCTGTGATGCTCAAAAAATAAAGGGTTTCTGCCCAACGAATCATGGAGGTTAGCGATGAAAGATTCACTTGAACGATATGATGTGACCATCATCGGCGGAGGACCCGCCGGGTTATACACGGCTTTTTATAGCGGAATGAGAGAACTGAAGACCAAGGTCATAGAAGCACAGGATGAACTGGGCGGAAGAGTCCTGACCTATCCTGAGAAAATGATATGGGATGTTGGGGCCATGCCCCCAATTCGTGGGGAACAACTTATTGCCCAGTTGATTGGACAAGCCCACACATTTGATCCGACGATTGTGCTCGGCCAGCGGATTGTCGGCATGGAGCGTCAGGAAGATGGAACCATCCTGCTCACCGCTGATCACGGTCAGCAACATCTGACCAGGACCGTTATTCTGGCCATTGGCTATGGCGAGCGCCAGAACGTCAAGCTTGAGATTGAAGGAGCAGATCGCTTCGAGGTGACCAACCTGCACTACACGGTTCAGGAGTTAGAACGATTCCGGGATCAGCGGGTACTAATTTCGGGTGGAGGAGATTCCGCTGTGGACTGGGCCAATGAGTTACAGTCCATTGCCAGCAGCGTAACGATCGTTCATCGCCGGGATCATTTTGGCGGTCTGGAGCGAAGTGTTACGATGATGAAGAACTCCTCCGTCCAGGTTCGGACACCCTATACCATTGAAGCGCTCCACAGCAGCGACGGGACACAAATTGATCGTGTATCCCTCCTCCATACTGAGACGTCAGAGCGAGAGCAGTTGGAGGTTGATGCGGTCATCGTCAATCACGGCATGAAGTGCAATTATGGTTCCATCCGGAATTGGGGTCTGGATCTCGGTGAGTGGAACCTGGAGGTGGGAGCCGAGATGACGACCAACGTTCCCGGTGTATTCGCTGCAGGCGATTTTGTAGCCTATGATAGTAAAGTTGAATTACTGGCAGGCACTTTTACCAGCGGTATTCTCGCACTAAACAGTGCTAAGCGATATATACAACCAGATGCTTCACTAATGGCATATGTATCTTCACACAATGAGCTGTTCAAAGAGAAAAACCGGGCTTTGGGTATGGTTGAGGAAGAAGTTTAAACATATAGAGATACGCGTAGAGACCACTCTGATCACTCCCTATGGAATTTCCATGGAATGATCCAGAGTGGTCTCTTTTATTTGTCATTTTGTGGTTTACATTTACCAAATGTTTATCTAGTATTAACTCCAATAACACATATCTTTACATAACACTAGATAACAAGGGAGATTACAACATGCGCAAATTTTCGCCGAAACGTTACGCCGGATGGCCCTTATCATTCCTCTTATGTGCCTCCATCCTCTTCGCACCTTTTGCCTCCACTCCGGCTCAGGCTGCTGAAGCAGACAAGGAAACCAAGATTACGTTGCTGGGAACATCAGACATTCATGGCCGATTTATGCCGTGGGACTATGCCCTGGACGGTCCGAATCCGACAGGCAGCATGACGCAGTTGTACACGATTGTAAAAAAAGTACGTGCTGAGAATCCGAATACGATTCTGCTGGATGCAGGCGACATGATTCAGGACAACTCGGCTGAACTGTTCAACGATCAACCTCAATCTCCCATGATGGTCGCAATGAACGAAATGAAATATGACGCATGGGTTATGGGAAATCATGAATTTAACTTTGGATTGGACGTATTAGAGAAGATTTCCTCACAGTTCAAGGGACAACCCTTGGTAGGTAACATTTTCAAAGAAAACGGCGACCGCTACATGCCTGCTTATACGATTATTGAGAAAGACGGTATCAAGGTTGGTGTCATCGGAATGAACACACCTATGATTACGGAGTTCGAGAAAGGTACGGATCACCTGAATGGCCTCATTGTCAAAGATCCTGTAGAAGAGACCAAGAAGGCCATCGCTGAGCTGAAAGGCAAAGTGGATGTCATGGTTGGACTCATGCATATGGGACTGGATAACGAGAACGGGAACCCGGGCACCGGGGTCACGGATATCGCCAATGCCAACCCGGAGCTGGCTGCCATTTTTGCCGGACACATGCATACCCTGATTGAATCCCAAACGGTTAACGGCGTATTAATCTCCGAGCCGAACAAATATGGTTCACACATTTCACGGATTGACCTCACGTTTGCCAAAGAAGGCGACAAGGTTGTACTGAAAAGTAAGGAAGCACAAGCACTCGCTGTAAAAGCAGCTGATGGCTCTTATGAAGTGTCCGATCCCGGACTGGAAGATACACTGCACCCGTTTCATGAGTTCGCTCGTGCTGATGCCAACATTGAAGTAGCTGAACTAAAAGGAACCAACCTGGTGCCAGCAGATGAGATCAAAGGTATTCCTGCTGTGCAGATTCAGGAGACACCACTCTCAGACTTCTTCACTGAAGTCATGCTGCATTATAGCGATGCCGACGTTGTCGCGCACCAGATTGATAACGATAAGGCCAAGTTGGATGTCGGACCGATCAAGAAAAAGGATATCGCGTTCAACTACCAATATACCTTTGGTGAAGTAACGGTATATGAAGTGACCGGACGTGATCTGAAGGATTACATGGAATGGTCTGCGGGTTATTTTAACTCCACACGTCCTGGTGATGTGACGATCAGTTTTGATCCGAAACGACGTGCTTCCAAATACAGCACCGACGATTTCTTCGGCGGAGTGACGTATGAGATTGACCTGACCAAGCCTTACGGCAGTCGGATTACGAACCTAAAATACAGTAATGGCAAAGTGGTTAAAGAAGACGATACGCTCAAGCTCGGCATGAATGCCTACCGGATGGAAGCCCTGATTGCCAAAGGTGGGGCACTGGAAGGACGTAAGTTCAAGCAATTATGGTCCTCCAAGGATGCTTCAGCATTTGGCGAGATTCAAGGTACGATCCGTAATCTGTCCATTGCTTATCTCAAAGACGTGATGAAGGGCGTTTACGAACCGAAAATCCAGCACAACTGGAAAATCACTGGTGTGGACCTGACAGCACCTGCACGTGCAGATATCGTAGAGCTGATTAATGCTGGCATCATGTCTGTTCCTACAACGGAAGATGGCAAGTATACCAATATTGCGTCCATTAACATTTTGGATACGGTGACTCAAGAAGAAATGACCGCACTTGCCTCCAAAGCGAACGTAAGTATCGCGAAATTCTCTGGCGTGAAAACCAAAGGTGAGTTCTATCAAGAGCTGAATAAAGCTCGTAAGGCGTCCACTGGCAGTGGTGAGGAAGAGACTACTACACCTGAGAAGCCGACGACACCAACAGTACCGAAACCAGACACATCGAAACCTGGAAAACCATCGACATCACCAGGTACAAGTAAACCGGGTACAGTCGTTAAAGGTAAACAAGCCAAGGTTACTGCGGCCTACCTGAACATGCGCTCCAGCGCTTCATCCAAAGCCAAAGTAGTTACTGCCGTACCGAAAGGCACCGTCCTTGAAGTAATCAGTACAGATAAGTATGGCTGGGTCAAAGTGAAACTGGATGGACGCGTAGCTTATGTCTACGGAAAATACGTAACTATGCTGAAATAGACTTCCAATTGACGACTTTAGGTAATTAATCTATTCATAAGAAAGACCTCCTCCACAATGCATGTGGAAGAGGTCTTTTACTTTTTTTGGATTTTAGAGCCGTATGTTACGTGTTCACTTACTCCTGCGCTAAGCTTCGCACCCTTTTCACAAACTGCTCCAGCCTGGTACCATTCGTTTGTTTGGTGAATTCAAGCGCCTCGTTGGAGAACCCCTCATAGGCAGAAAGGACATAATCCCCATCGACGATATAGTACATACCATAACGAGAGAAGAAATAACCTCCATGTTGCTCGGACCCTACTCCCTTTTTGATCGCTGTAACTATTCTCTGACCAGGCATAAGTTTAGGCTCAAGCGCTGCAAACGCAGCGTTATAGAACAGTAATGTTTCCTTGGCTACATCTCCTCCTGTAATCACTTCGTGCACCTTTACTTTGTAAGAGACGAACTCAGCTTCGTAGGGAGTCATTCCCGTATTCTCCTGCTTTTCTGCCATTTTGCGTTCAGGTGTATCTGATTCAGTGGTCAACACCATACTGAGATTCGGCAGGACGTTCACAACCTCTGCCACAACAACTGCATCTGAGAAGTCCATGATTTCTCTAAAGGTCACTTTTTTCATCCATGGAGTCACGAGAGACTGTGGCGATAATGGGTAGTCCTCCCTCAGTTCCTGTAACCGTTCTGGGGAGAGAACATCTAAAAAATCTGATTCATCATTCGAGTTAGAAAAAGGGGCCGAGCAACCCAATAGACCGACTGTTAACGTGATTGCAAACAACCAACACATTACACGAAGTTGTGTCACGCATCCTTCTCCTCCCTAGCGTTTTCTCACCTTATATTAATCCCTCTTGACATCCCAGCTTGCAAGCATGCCTCTCGCCATTTCCATATTGGATTCTTCCCCAGTGATTAACGCAAACTGTGCCACAATTGCCGGGTATGCCGCCCACTGTTCTCGAATATGCTCCAACATCCGAGGCCACACCCTTCCCCCTGCCTTCTCATAGCGATTGAGCAAATCCCGCAAGCCTTCCTCTTCGAAGAGTGCATAATAGATAACAAAATCCTTGCCGGGATCGGCAATCTCCGCCTCAGTCCAATCAATAAGTCCAGTAACACGCTGGGCATCGTCGACGATAATGTGCGGCGGATGCAGATCACCGTGGTTGAACGTGGAGTGCTCAGGCCAATAGCTGTCCGTTGTCAGCCACGCTTCCCACCGACTGGCCAGTTGATCTGGCACCTCAAAGCTCTGTTTAATCTCTTCAATATTGGCTGCAAAAGCTTTACGAGCTTCTGTAGTCGTCTTGCTGCGCACTCCGCCCTTTACCGCCTCATCAGGATCAATGTTGTGCAATGCGGCAAGGGTAGCAGCGAGCGAATCGAAGAAATCATCGGATAAGCTTTCCTGTGGAAATCGCCATGCGTACCCTCCCCCTGCCGGATCTACGACCGCAATCGGTTCTCCATCAAGTAAAGGATAAGCGATCAGTTCCGGCGTACAAATCCGCCACTCCGGTACCTCTACCGGAAGATGGCTTTTTACAACCTCCAGCACCTTGCGCTCATTTTCAGCCCGCTCCCATACATCCTCACGCCGTGGCTGGCGTAGTATCCACTGTTGTCCCTGTCCATCGGTGGCAAACGCTACCCGAAAGTCCATACCTGACTCGTTAATTTTCATGGATTCCTCAGCAATATGAAGCCCGTTCTGTGCAGCTAAAGATTTTAGTTCCTTTTGAAATTCAAACTGCTCATTCACGTTCGATTTTGTCATTTCAGGATTTCCCCTTTACCTCAATAAAATAAAAAAACACAGACATCCATGCCTGTGCAGTTCATTTCGGATATTGGGTGTACCTGAATGCTCGCAGAAAAATAGTAGTACATTAAAGAACCACTCTAAACGAGTGTTTCTTTAATGTACTAGCGGCATACGTGTAAATAGGCAAACCGATCCCGATGAGCTGCACACAGGCAGAAACACAGCAAGCGCAAACAAACGTTTCGCCATACTATCTCCATCGGATAAAATTTGCCACACGTATCCCTCCGTTCCGTAAGTTACCAATATGTTAACATATTCCATTTTTTGATTCCAGCTTAAATGGTGGTTTTTTGTTTTTTTTCAGCGATGTGTAGGAACTTTGTTGACTCAGAAACCGTAACTGTCCCTTTGGATGGAGCCTTCTTCCGAGGAATCCTACAGCCCCGAACGTGCCGTAGAATTATGGGACTGGAGTTCAGAAAGAGTTGGTTTGCATCATACGATTTAAACATCATTGTGAATTACTCCGTTAACCCACCTGCATATAGAGTATAATGAAGAGGTATACGATAAATGTACGGTGCAATGCTTGTATATAAGCATATTGCATAATTCGATTCCAAACGCTCCCGTGTACAAGTCGCTTTAAGGAATTATGCAATATGCTCTTGTATTCAAAACTAACGTAAAAGAGGTTAACGATGAGTAAGCAACAATTTAAAGATTATGGACTTGGCGAAGAAATCGTAAAAGCGCTGGATAGCCTGGGCTATGAAACCCCAACGGAGGTTCAAACCAAAGTTATTCCAGTAGCCCTTGAAAATAAAGATCTTGTGGTCAAATCCCAAACAGGCAGCGGGAAAACAGCCGCCTACGGCATTCCAGTCTGTGAGCTGGTAGATTGGAACGAAAATAAACCGCAGGCTTTGATTCTCACGCCAACCCGCGAGCTGGCTTTGCAAGTGAACGAAGACATTACCAATATCGGACGCTTTAAGCGTATTAAAGCAACCGCATTATACGGTCAGTCCCCTTTTCATGTTCAGAAAGCTGAGTTAAAACAAAGAACGCATGTCGCTGTAGGCACACCCGGACGGGTATTGGACCATATCGAACGTGGCACCCTGCCGCTGGATCGGATCTCATACCTTGTCATTGACGAAGCGGATGAGATGCTGAATATGGGCTTCATCGAGACGGTACAATCCATTATTCAAGCACTGCCTAGTGAGCGAGTGACGATGTTATTTTCCGCGACGTTCCCTGAAGATGTAGCCAAGCTGTCGCGCAAATACATGAACAATCCGGTCGAGATTGAGATCAAAGCAAGTGGTCTTACAACAGCTACGATTGAACATGCAGTAATTCACGTGCCAGAGGTGAACAAAACGGCGCTGCTTCAGGACCTGTTTATTGTTGAGAACCCAGATAGCTGTATCGTGTTCTGTCGTACGCAGGAGAACGTGGATAAACTGTTCCGTGTTATGGCTGACCTCGATTATCCAGCGGATCGCATCCACGGAGGCATGGAACAAGATGAGCGCATCGAAGTAATGAATGCATTCAGAAGAGGACAATTCCGTTATCTGATTGCAACGGATGTAGCCGCACGCGGGATTGATATCACGAATATTACCCATGTCATCAACTACGATATTCCTTTGGAAAAAGAAGGCTATGTGCACCGTACAGGTCGTACGGGTCGCGCTGGTAAAACAGGTAAAGCCTTTACCTTGGTTACCCCGAAGGATGGCAGACGTCTAGCCGAGATCGAATCGTATATCGGATTTGCCATTCCTGTCGTGAAAGCTCCTTCCGAGGAAGCTGTTGACCGTCGTCGGGAAGAGTTCGAGAAGCGTTTGAAGATCGTGCCTGAACGCAAAAAGGACAAGCGTGAACAGTTGAACCAACAGATCATGAAGTTGAACTTCAACGGAGGTAAGAAAAAGAAACTCCGTGCGGTAGACTTTGTAGGCACCATCGCCAAGCTTGAAGGCGTCACTGCAGACGACATCGGGATCATTACGATTCTGGATAATGTGACGGATGTAGAGATCCTGAACGGCAAAGGCCCACTCGTACTGGAGCTCATGCAGAATACAACGATTAAGAAGATGCAGCTCAAGGTTCGCAAAGGTCATAAATAGATTTTGAATCTGTTTAAATAGAGTGTTATTCAAAAAGGGATAGTAGCTTATTTTATAAGTCTACGATCCCTTTTTTATATATTGAATGAGGTAAATTACTCGCTATCGCCGCTATATTCAGGATAAAGTTCCATTTGTTCATCAGGGTACACATTGTTCACTTGTACAAGATTCCATTTTTATTACACTAAATATGTAAACGCTTCACAAAGGACCGATATTAGGAGGTGTACGTAATGGGCAACAGGAAAGCAGTCTGGTTTCTGGTCTTCGCGCTCACGCTAACCATGTTTGGTGTTCTTCCAGAACGGACCAGCGCGGCAAGCGTGACCATCACCAACGGTTCCGATTGGCTGGATACCGCAGGCAACCCCATTCAGGCCAATAGCGGAAACATTCTGAAAGTCGGCAGCACGTATTATTGGTACGGAGAGCATGCGGTCAGCGGTAAGTTTGACAGCGTTAATGTCTATACTTCAACCGATCTGAAGAACTGGACGTTCAGCAATGCCATACTGACCAAGGATTCGGCCACCGAGCTAGCCTCCAGCAAAATTGAACGTCCCAAAGTCATCTACAATGCCTCCACGAAACAGTATGTGCTATGGGCGCATTACGAGAACGGTAATGATTACAATCTGGGGCGGGTTGCGGTAGCGACCAGCAGTACACCGAACGGAAAATTCACGTATGAGGGAAGTTTTCGACCTTTGGATTACGAGTCACGCGACATGACTGTTTTCGTAGATACAGACGGTACAGGTTATCTGATCACAGCATCCCGCAAGAATGGCGGGGCCAATGATACCATGGCTATTTTCAAAATGAACGCCAGCTATACCGGTGTGGATTCCTTTGTGGGTTGGCAATTCGAGAATGCCTATCGCGAAGCTCCTGCCGTTGTGAAAAAAGGAAATCGTTACTACCTCTTCACCTCCCAGGCTGCTGGCTGGTATCCGAATCAGGGAGCGTATGCAACCGCATCGTCCATGACAGGCACGTGGTCCGCTCTTACACCTTATGGCAATCCATCGGCCTTCGGCTCCCAGATCCATGATATTGCCACCATTACAGGCAGCAACACCACATCCTATATTTATATGGGCGACCGCTGGAATCCACTTAATCTTGGTGAACATAAACATATCTGGCTTCCTTTAACCTTGAACGATTCAAACGGAACCGCCTCACTGGAATGGTACAAAGAGTGGAATATCGATGCTGTAACAGGCACGGTAACGCCACCTTCTCTTGTTAATCACGCCCAAGGCAAAACAGCTACCGCCATCTCCACAGCCTCCGGCTCATCTGCATCCAATGTCAATGACGGCAACTATCAGACTTCTTGGGCAGCATCGTCCAGTACTTGGCCAGCTTGGTGGCAGGTCGATTTCGGTGCACCGAAGACCATCACAGAGATCGATATCTCCTGGTTTATGTATAAAGGATCGGAAGGCTATTATAAGTACAAAATTGAGATCAGCAACGATGGCGTCAACTACTCCACGCTGGATCGAACCAGCAACACCACCTATGGGTTTACGACCGACGCTGTACATTTTACCGCCCGGTATGTACGTATCAATATGGTCAACGCTGTCCTGTGGAACAATCCGGGTAACTGGTACACCCCAACCCTGCATGAGGTCAAAATGTTAGGCCCAGCAACACCTGATGCGACGAATTACAGCCGTTTCAGCTCCTTCAATTATCCGGATCGGTACATCCGTCATTCCAACTTCACTGCACGGATCGACACCAACGTCTCACCTTTACTGGATTCCCAGTTCCGCGTCGTACCCGGCTTGGCCAGCTCTACAGGTATCTCACTGGAGTCTATCAACTTTCCTGGCTACTTCCTGAAGCGCAACGCCAGCAACAAAATCGTACTTGAGGCATACACGGATACCGCCGCCTATAAAGGAGATGCCACATTCCTGAGCAGCCCCGGCTGGGCTGACAGCTCCAAATTATCCCTCCAGTCGTACAGCCAGCCCGGATATTACATCCGACATTACGACTACGTATTGCAGCTGGATGCCATCAATGCTTCCAGCAGCACAACGGTGAAGGGTGACGCCACGTTTGGGCGAACCGATTTTTAGTTTAGCGATCGGAGATGAGAATGAGCATCCACATCTCGAAAAAAGGCCGCTTCTTCAGAACTCATACTGAAGACGTGGCCTCTTTTGCTGTATAAAATTTATGATTGGTGTGTACCTACTTGAAGGGGCCTATCTAGGTAAATTATTCCTTAACACTCAGGGGGCAAAGCCTGATGCCGATTCTCGAGGAAATATGCAAATGGGGAGTACACAACGTACCGGACTCACAGACTCTAAATGAATTACTATGACTTATTGATGATCTCCAAGAATGCCTTCATATTGTATGTGTCGTCCTGAATGCGCCATTCCCCTTGTTCTTGTAAAAAGGTAATCTCCCCTTCTAACGGAATGGTCTTCTTATCTTCTCCATCATAATTCGTAAATACCAAATTTAGCGTGTACTCCACGAGCATCCAATCAGTTTTACTTTCTTTCATCTTCGCTTTTATATCTTCAGCATGCAGTGACGCATCTTCTTTGTCTGCCAACTGGAATGGCAAACCCACACTATTTCTTTCAAGATTCCGTTCAGTCAGGAAGGGCTTCAAAATCTCTTTCTTGGCTAGCACATTTTCTACGGTTAATAATTCTTCACCCTTCGTGTTATCCACTGCAAACTCCGCCTTTTTATAATCCAAGGTCATTTCAAGAGCCTGCTGCTCTTCCTGGGCCGATGCCTTTTGGTTCGTCAATATACTCAACTGACTAGTTGAAGATGGAGCTGGCTCTTGAATATTTTCGGTTTTTGGGGACTCGTTACACCCCATCATTATGATAGACATCAGAGTAACTGTTCCGATGATATAATTTAATTTACGCAAAATCATCCTCCATCCTGTGCGTTCTTGTTATCGACTACAGCTGAATACATAAGCGGGCGGCAGGTTACGGTACACCCTTGTCATGCTTACGTTTTCGAAAAATTGCTTGAGCAATCCCCGTTTGAGTAACGTGTATTGAAAAGTAATGAACTTTCCATCTTTCTTCAAATATTGCCTTGATTTAGCTAAAATGTCCAGTGATACCTCCGCAGGCAGACTCGCAAAAGGCAGTCCGGATACAATGTAATCAACCTTGTCCAGTCCATATTGTTGCAATTGCTGATCGACATGCACGGCAGAATCGTGAATGATGTGTAAATTCGGAAGATGACCGTACTTTTTGCGAAGCAGCCGGCAGAAGCGGGCGTTGTTTTCAATCAGAATCAGGACCGTCCCTGGCTGTATGTTCGCAAGCAGCATTTCCGTAAACACCCCCGTGCCCGGCCCATACTCCACAATGCATGATGCACGGTCAAATTCGATGTCTTTCACCATTTTCGCTGCTAGATATTTTGAGCTGGGGGCAATCGCCCCAATCCATCTGGGACCCTGGATGTATTGCTTCAAAAAAGATAACCACTCCATGCTGTCCGACCCCCTAAGTTGATTTCTGAGATCAGTATAGAATTCAAATCTGTAGAAGCAGTCGATGAAACTAAGAAGAATAATGAAGATTTGCGACCTTGGCATGCTATATCATATTCCGGAAGGACAAACCTTGCGAATGCTGCCGGTTAAATGCGTAGAAATATCCACAAACAAAAAAAGAGCCTACCGGATTACTCCTTAGGCCCTTAAATATAATCAAAATAAAATATCTAAAATAACGATTAACGGTTTGAAAATCTGAATATCAACTTTTCTCCATCATGCGTTTGGTCCTGAAGCTCCTTATAATTGCCCTGGGTATAGTTCGATACAGTCTTTCGCCAAAAGTGTTGACCTACTTTATTTTTCTCCGAAGGATTCGTGAACAACTCCCATCGGCCCCGATATCTCTGGAATACCTCTTTTGCAGCGTGCTCTGCGATCCCCACACCTCTGAATGGCTGCATTAGAAAGAATTCATGTACAAAGAAATCCGTGTCTGCTGAACAATGAGGCGCAGTAGCCACAAATACAAAACCTGCTGGTACACCATCTACTCTAATCAAAAATGCATAGAGGACGTTCGGTTTTTCCCACCATATGTTCTGGACATCATATTGATCTTGCAACGTTTTGTAATCATCACCCATTTCAAATATCCCATGTTGATTCGGAGTGTGTTCTGCTTTCAGCCCATAATGTCCGGATAAATCATGAAGGTAGAGAGGATACATGTTTTTGATGATATATGCCTCATTGTTATGCGCTAACTGTAAGTCAATTTTCATTTTGGCTCCCCCCACAGCTGACGTAATGTTTTGTTAGTAACCGTTCTATATTCTCATTGTATGGGTCTTCTTTCGCACAATATAGGCAGCAAACCATTTAAACTAATCCCTGCACAAAAAGCCACATTCGATTTCTCGAATGCAGCTCTAACCCTTAAATCACTTTTTGGAATATACAATTTTCTTGATACTATCGATGGACAAACAAAATTGTTCTGTGAGTTGGTCGATGGACATGCCCGCAGCAAATAGCTGGCGGATCTCATCGTTCCTTTGCTTCAAAATCATCCGGCTGCCCGAATTCTCGCCCCACTTTTGATGGGTTTCCTTGGGTTTGGGGATGTACACCATTCCACCAGGGATATGACGCTGGATCTCCTTTAGCAAGGATTCCGGAAAGATCGTGTCTGCGTTAATATATTTCATATTTGCTCCGCTCCTTAAAAGTTAAGATCTTTAAGGCAGCAGAGTCAACCGATGAACACTTGTTATACGCATTATAGTGGTGTGGCGGAAATAGATTTCAAGCTCTATAAAAACAACCGCCGTTGTTCATCGCATGGACTCTGCATAGAGCGGATCGTGAAACTTCTTATAAATTGAATCATGGTAGCCCCCCATTCTAAGTTACTTTCATGGTACTCTTATATGTTCCATATGAGAACACGATATCCTTTTACAACATTCAATACTGATTCAAACTCCGTTCCAGCATCTCTCTCACTTGTTGTTGCAGCTCCAGAGGCTCAATTACCTTCACTTCAGGCCCATAGGAGAGCAGCTTCCGCGCTGTAAAAGGAAACTCCTCAGGCGGGACAAGTCCTCTCCACTCATTCCCTCCAACCGACTTGAACAGTACATCTGATCCTGCCAGTCTCGCCCCAAAATCCGTGAATTGCAGCACCACTTCTACGCTTTTTCTATTTTCCTTATAATTCAGCCACTCTTTCAAACTAGGAACCGACTCGTCGATAGAATCCAGCATAACCAGCTCCTGCATGCGATCCACCCGATACAACAGCACCCGATCCTTCCTACTGGCCGGCATATACCAATACCCGTGATCGTAATAGATGCCGATGGGGAAGACCTGTACTTTTTTATGTCCCTGCCGGGAATGATATATAAATTCAATCTCTCTTTGATCTACTGCCGCGCCTAATATCTCTGTTGTTACTGCCTCGACCTGTACAGCATGATGTTGAAGGAACGTAATGTGCTGCCTCATCCGTGTAATCAGATCCTGTACATCCTGAGGCAAAGTTGAATAATATTCCTCGGCCAGATGCTCACGAATCGATCCATACGGAAAATCCGGGACGTTCTCCAAATATTCAATCATCATAAACAACCCCAAAGCCTCATGCTGTGTAAGTTGAAGAGGTGGCAAAATCCGATTAGGAAGCACTCGGTAACCCCCGTTCACTCCGACCTCCGTATACAAAGGAAAGCCCAACTCCTGCAGATCATTCAGATCTCGCTGGATCGTACGAATCGACACCTGAAAACGCTCCGCCAATTCACGAGCCGTAAATTTCTTTCTCGAATCCATGAGTCGCATCAATGCGAGTTTTCGATTATTCATGTTCACCCCACCTAACTACGTCAACATTTGTCATAGATGGAGTGTATCATACATTTCAGAAGGGAGCGATTGATATGTCTAACAATAAAGTTGTGTTATATATTGCGATGAGTCTGGATGGGTACATTGCAAGACCGGATGGTTCGGTGGATTGGCTGTTTGATGTGGAAGGCGATGGTGGCGATAACGGGTATGGCGAGTTCTATTCAACGATTGGATCGGTGGTTATGGGACGTCTTACGTATGAAGAGGTGCTCAAGCTGTCAGAGGATTTCCCCTATGCGGATCGCCCGACGTATGTACTTTCCCGTTCCAAACAAGCCCCTGCACCACATGTACAATTTACGGACGAGGCTGTGGAGAACCTGATTCCTCGCTTGAAGCAGGACTCCAGCGGTGACATTTGGATTGTTGGCGGAGGCCAGCTGGTGCAAGCCGTTCTGGAACAACAACTGCTCGATGAGGTTGAGATTGCCATTATTCCGAAAATTCTTGGTGATGGAATCCCCCTCTTTCCAACAGGAACGGTACCAACCCATTTCAAAATGGCTCATACGCAGACGTTGGGGCAGATCATTTCGATCCGCTATCAGGTACAAGGGAAGTAACTTTAGCGTAGTTAACACATCCCTTTCGATGTATAAGGTGTACTAAAAGAAGAGCCAGGCCTCTCTAACTAAGAGAGGTCTGGCTCTTCCGATTTCAAATGTAAATTAAAATTTATTTTAAAATTTCCTTTAGATATTCCGATAACGCATCAGCAGTTCTTCGATGAGATAACTCACCCGGATGGCTTCTGGCGCCTACCGTCTCCTCGGTCGTATTGGGAAGCTGTATAACCGTAACTTTTGTATCTCCAGCCTGTTTCGTATACGCGTCAACAGCACGATAAATCGCTGGCATCATCGGGAACCCAAGCATACCGTATGCCCATAAGAGATGCGCCTCAGGATTGTTTTTTCGAAGTTGAATTAGGAAGCGGGTCACGGCATTCTCAAAAGCAGCAAGATCCTCTTCATGGTAAGTCCCGTCTTCGTTCAGGCGTTGCTTGTACACCTTTCCGGTAGCGGGGTCCTTCCATGCCGGAGTTTGAAAAGCTCCTCCATCATTGCTTCCCAGGTTAATCACCACTACATCTGGCTGCCAGGCGTTAAAATCATGCTTGTCCCCTGCCCCAAGCGCTGCGTTCTTATCTCCGGTCACCAATCCACAGATTTGCTCGTAATAAGCAGGGATATTGGCATTCGGATTGTTATCCCAACTCGTCAGCACACCCCAGCCGCTCTGGGAGATGACGCGGTATTCTGCATTCAGCGCTTCTGCTGTCATGGCCGTATAATTATGTATGGCACTGAACCACATCGGAATCCAATCCTCTTCCGCTTTGGCCCCGATCGCACCTTCTCCAGATGTAATACTGTCGCCGATAAATTCAATCTTGTACGGTTTTTCCTCTACAGGCACGAAGACACCATCTGATTTCACCGCATGAATCTGCAAGGAACAGCCCGGATCTCCATTCATGGCCTGTACATCTTTGACGATGCGTACATTTTTCACCACATTCTCGTTCATTCCTCGGAATATGCAGACCCAATACCTTCCTGCTATTAACATCTGTCTGCTCACCGGGACTCCGTTAATCAGAATGCTGATCCAAGGCTCATACAGGTCATAATCAGACTCGATTTCTACCCACAACTCAGAGCCTTTTACATGAAGTTCAACCGCGCTTCCAGTCCAAAATAAGGTTAAGGGCGACCGTTGTCTTGTCGTTCTGCCATGTACTTTAAGATTGCTGACATCAGACAATGCGTACGTTTGTAATTTCTCATTAGCCTTCACGATGTATTTCCTCCCGCATGATTATTGCCCCAAAGGGCAGTCTCATATGACTAGATTTTGAGAAAATGGTCTACATGCTTCTGGTATTGCTCGTACCAGATTTTCCATTCTGCTTCACGAGATTCCAAGGTACGACCATCCAGTAATGCCTCAATGACGTTCAGGCAGACATGCCACCCCGCTAAATCCTTAGGTGTATGGCTTGTGATGTGATGGAGGGTTTCGAGCAGCAGCAGACGACATCCATTCGGCTCTGGATATAGCTCAAACCGAACCCGGTCTTCTGCCCAGGTATATTCGAGAACAGAGCCAGGGATAAGCTCGATAATGTTGAGTTCCTTAAAGGTACCATCCGGCATATTAAACTGGATGCTTCCCCCTTCCCGAAGATCCGTTACTTCGAGTTCGGAGAACCATTTTGCAAGCTTTTCGTTTTCCGTCAAAAAGGACCATACATCCTCCGCAGCGTGCTTCCAATGACGTTCAAAACAAGCCAGGGTGCCATTCGGTACTCGCTTCAAATCTGCAATCATAATGGTACCCCCTCCATAAAGATAGATCATGACTTACCACTCTAAATATGAAATTAATCGATATTATGCAAAGCCTGAAGTGCTTCCTCTTTGTTTTTCAAAAAGAAAACATGCTTGCCATGGTTACACTCATAGATGAAGTCTCTGAGGCTTTTGCTGTTGTATCCGTCAAAATCTCCGACTATGGCAAGTTTAACCTGGTAATTCACATATTTCTGCAAAATATCACCTGCAAGTTTGGTCTTCAATTCGAAGAAATCTTCGGTGAGGTTGGATTTATCAATCAAGATTTTATGAGCGTCATCTGTGTAGTTCACGGAGGCCATCAGATCAAGAGCGTCTTGAACATTGTTAATAACGACGTCATTACTTTCGATGATGGCAACCTTGGAGCTGCCCTGTTGATCAATGATTATATTCATTTTAACCCACCTTCCCCTTATTACATTATTGGATTAATATTCGGTCATCCATAAATTGAGTGATATGAAGTACGGCATGCCGGATATACTTGCTATCTTCATAAAGCTTGCTTAACATAACGCCTCCCTCAATAATGGCGATGATGTTGCTGCTCACTTCCTCCAGTGCAATATCTGCCCTGAATTCCTTTTGCTCCGTACCCTGAATAAGGACCTGTGTCAGCTCATTCAGCAGATTGGTCATGGCATGCTGTGCCCTTTCTTTCAGCAAAGGGTGTGCATCATCACTTTCAACCGCAGTATTTAGTAGGGGGCATCCCCCTTCCAGCGTATTGTTTTCCATCATATCAATATAAACGCCGCATATGGCTAGTAGTTTGTCTTTGGAACTTGTGACGCCTTTAAGAGCCTGTGAGTGGAATTGCAGCATCTGTGATACCGAGTAATCAAAAGCAGCCAGTGCTATCTCATCTTTACTTTCAAAATGATTATAAATCCCGCCCTTGCGAACGCCGCAACGTTCTATAATTTCAGACAGGGAGGCACCGGTATATCCCTTCGTGTTAAAAAGTGCTGCCGATTCACGAATAATATGTTCTTTGGTGATTTGGCCTTTGCGCACAATGCTCCCTCCGTTTCCATTCATACCGATTGGTCTTAAAATATCATACGCCTATGGCTTAATACAAGCACGCATTCATACGTATGCTGTACATGAAAACAAAAAATCAAGGATGTTGCATGAGAAGCACGGTTTATGTTATTTTAAAACAGACCGGTCGGTATTATTTTAGCAAATACATGTTATATCTAAGGAGAATTTCCGCCATGACGCTAACCATTCAACATATCCGCCATGCCACCTCCCTGATCACCATACAAGGGAAAACGATTCTGCTCGATCCAATGTTAAGTGATGCGGGAGAACTTCCGCCTATTCCCTTCACACGTCATATTCGTAGAAACCCAACCGTCCCCATATCTGTGCCTCTAGAAACTTTCGAACACATTGATGCGATCCTCGTTACACATTTGCATGTTGACCACTTTGACAAAACGGCAAAGAAGATACTCAATAAAAAGATACCTGTACTTTGCCAGCCGGAGGATCAACAACGCATTATATCGTGGGGGTTCGAGAATGTATTCCCTATCGAGCAGTTCAGACACTGGGAGGGTATTGATTTTACAAGAATTCGTGGTCAGCACGCAAAAGGGAACATCTCCAAACTGCTTGGCCCCGTATCCGGGTTTATCCTGAAGTCACCTGACGACGGATCGTTGTATATTGTGGGTGATTGTGTCCTTACAGATCAGATTAAGCACGTGTTCGAGCAGCACAAACCCCGGATATGCATCGTCAATGCACCCAACGCTCAACTGTTATTTGGTTCCATTATTACAATGATACCCGAGGATATCGGTACAATCCTGAAGATTTCACCTTCCACCAAAGTTGTTGCTGTACATATGGATGCCATCCGACATTGCACTTCATCAAGAAAGGATCTATTACAGTATATAGAACAGCAGCAGTTATTAGATTCAGTCGTGATTCCTGAGGATGGAGAATACATTTACTTTTGAAATATAAAGACTGGCACAAAATAACGCCCTGTATTCATCACCCACGATCTGGATAGAAAGCGTAGTCTGCACCGTCCTCATTAATAAGATTCGCTTTAGGAATGGATACAACAAACGCGGAGCCCTTTTCGCCTTGCGGCGCCGATTTCACGCTAATTCGGCCTTCCAGAGACTGAACGATATCACGTACATGGGACAGGCCAATTCCGGTTGCTGCAATGCCCACTTCATTGAATTTGGTTGTATAACCCGGTTCGAAGATCACGTCTCGCTTTGCCTCGGGTACACCTTTCCCAGAATCGATGACTACAAATTGCACATCGGCTCCCTCTTCCAATACTCGAATCCGAATCGTTCCGTCGTTCTTAATAGCTTCCACGGCATTGGCGATCAGATTATTCATTACAGTTAAGAGAGGAACATAGTAAGGGGAGTCGCAATCATATTGTTGCTCGATATGGATTTCAATCTTTTTGTTCAACATTTCACTATATTTCCGATTTCCCTTGGTCGCAAAGTTCAGTACCTCGGAAAGGCCCATATTCACTGATTTTTCACTATCGTACAATTTCAACAGACCTGCAAGGATACGTTGGGAGTCTTTTTTGACCTCATGAATCTGTTGAGCAATGCCGAGCGTCCGCTGGCTGTATTGGTTCAAGTCCTTCTCTCTGAGATCGCGATAAAGGTCGTAGCTGTCCACGGCAATGCCTTCAATCGTATTCATGGCTTTTTTCAGATAAAAGACTTCACCGTACAGACCTGAGTTAACGCTCAGCATCTGCTCCATCCGCTTCTCCTGCTCAGCATGCAGCAATCGCATCTGCCTCACCGCAAAGCTGTTATACAGCCCGATGATAAAGTAGCTTCGCAAACCACCGAGCACCAGCAAATAAAGCCATTCTTTCATATAAAAGATATTGGTCCCACTCAACACACCGCGAATGAATAGCTCCACGAGATTCGAGGAAAAATCAATGCACGTAATCAATCCACCTAGTACAAGAGGCGGTATCTCATGGAATCTGTTCTTGAGTTTGCTGAGGCCATAGGTGAACACGACATAATACATTCCCGCGCCCAGATTATCCTGCATGCTTTCGATGATCGAGATCGAATTCACATGATTCAGTAAGTCAGCCGATTGAAAAATGAAGTTCGCAATCCCCGCCAAAATCCCCGTCTTCACATAAGACAGATGCGGCATAAGCATCAGCAAAAATAAAAGTATACTTACACCCAGACCAATCCGGAAGTAATCTTCTCGAAAAGGATTTATTTTAAAAAGCGCTCCCACAGCTGTAGCAAAAGCAACTGCAGTCATTTGCACATTTTCATTACGAACCCAATTGCGCATCTTATCCCACCCACCATAATCCCAATTAAGCGCCAAAGCTTCATTCGCACTTCTGATTTTAAAAATACTAACATATGAAGAATCCTTTAGAAATCCTGTAGCTTAAAATAGTTAAACATTTTGATTTGGCAAAATTTAATTGTATACTATTAATTACACATCCATTAAGCTCAACCAGATGAACAAAGAGAGGATGATTTCACATGTCGGAAACCAATCAACTGTTCGGACAAGCCCTAGTCAAATCACTAGTCGGAGAACGCGGACATATTCGTATTGCACGCGCTCTACCGGACATTAGCGTAGAACTAGCTAGTCGCAAACATGAACATATGCCATACAGTATCTATCAATTGGTGAAACATATGCATTACTGGCAACAATTTATGTTGGAGCATTTGGAAGGAAGAAAGCCGCAGCTTCCAGCGAATGTGATGGAGAGTTGGCCAGAAGATACGGGTCCTCAGGATGAAGCAGCGTGGGAGGCAGATATTCAGGCCTTCCTGGACGGGGTAGATCGAGCAGTAACGATTGCCGAAACGGTGCAGTTGGATGATTCACTGCCGTATTTCCCCGGCGAAACCAAAGCCGGACTTTTGCGCAACATCGCATCTCATAACTCGTACCATCTGGGCGAGATTGTGCTGCTGCGTCGCTTCTACGGGGCATGGCCACCACCAGGAGGCGGTTTCCCAGCGTAACCCTATTTACATCCGATCAATTGGACGAATTTACAGACACATACATCTAAGCTCTGAAAGGACGATTGTTCCTTTTACAGCTTCTTGTGGTTATAGGCAAGTGACATCCATTGAAGTGCAGATTATAACGCTCATATCCTGCTCCAGGCTCATATATTACTTCAAAGTACGTATATGACTTTGAGGTGCGTACTTCTCATCCTTCTTTTTCTGACCCACAATATGAACAGAAGAAGAGAGGAGCATGTCCATTGAAAACCGAACAATTGGTTACCCGTTACACCGCGCTTGTCATCGGTGCTGGAGGTGTCATTGGAAGAAACCTCATCGATTATCTGATGACACTTCCGCAATGGGATATCATTGGTGTATCTCGCCGCGGAGGAGAAAATGCCCCCAAGTTACGTTATATATCAGCTGATTTACTGAACGAAGCAGACACACAAGACAAACTGAGTCATTTAACGACCGTTACGCATATTTTCTACGCCGCGTATCAGGATCGCCCAACCTGGGCCGAATTGGTACAGCCCAACTTGGCCATGCTCGTCAATGTGGTGAATACCATAGAACCGATCGCTCCAAATCTCCAACATATTAGCCTAATGCAAGGTTATAAAGTGTACGGTGCACATCTGGGTCCATTCAAAACACCTGCCAAAGAAACAGATGCACATCATATGCCCCCTGAATTCAATGTCGATCAGCAAATGTTTCTCGAGAATCGGCAACCCGGAAGTAGCTGGACCTGGTCAGCCCTGCGCCCGTCCGTTGTATGTGGATTTGCCCTGGGTAATCCAATGAACCTTGCCATGGTTATTGGCGTTTATGCGTCTATCTCCAAGGAGCTTGGCTTGCCACTTCGATTCCCTGGGAAACCAGGAGCGTATCATTC
This sequence comes from Paenibacillus sp. 276b, assembly GCF_900107875.1. Classification (NCBI taxonomy): domain Bacteria; kingdom Bacillati; phylum Bacillota; class Bacilli; order Caryophanales; family Paenibacillaceae; genus Paenibacillus; species Paenibacillus sp. 276b. The sequence continues at coordinate 598,221 of NZ_FNRR01000003.1, forward strand.
GCTTCTTGAAATGACTGATGCCACATTGCTGGCTCATGCAACTGTATGGGCAGCAACCGAACCTCGCTGTGCCAATCAGGCATTTAATATCACCAATGGCGATCTGTTTCGCTGGAATGAGCTATGGCCCAGAATCGCTGCATTTTTCGAATTGGAAACCGCACCTCCACTCCCCCTCTCACTTGCAACAGTGATGGCAGATAAAGAAGATCTTTGGAAATCCATGATTGAAAAGTATGGTTTGGTAAACACCCCTTATGATGATGTCTCTTCCTGGGTATTTGGTGACTTTGTCTTCTCGTGGGATTATGACTTCTTCGCAGATGGTTCCAAAGCTCGCCGCTTCGGATTTCATGATTTTATTGACACTGAGGCTATGTTTATGGATATTTTCAGAAATCTACGTGAGCGCAAGATCCTTCCGTAAAGTAAATAAAATGCATAATAAGCCGATTCGTGAATTCCAGAATCGGCTTATATAAGTTCCTCAACGGTCCGTAGTAGTTGGCGGCTTAAACAGAATTTTTCCTCGATCACCATAAACATTCTCCACGTGTATATCGCCCCACCTACACATCAGATGAAGAATCTCTTTAAGACTCCACCCATACTCTGTTAATTCATACTCCACTTTAGGCGGGACCTGGTGATGGGAAATACGGACAATGACCCCCGCCTCCGTTAGTTCACCAAGTTGCTGAGTCAACACTTTCTGGGTGATTGCAGGAATCAGCTTCATCAGCTCACCATTACGTTTCTTGCCAAAGGTAAGATGGAATAGAATAACGGGCTTCCACTTTCCCCCGATCACTTCAAGAAAAGCTTCAACTGCGGTGTTATATACTTTGAGCGGTTCCTCCATATCACCCTCTGTCTCCCTTCCAGGCTATTTTTCAATCTCCCGATTCATCTTCTCAAAAATGTTTACTAATTGGGCACGATCTTCTTCAGTCAGTTTCTGGAATAAATTTTTACGCAGCTTCTGCCCCTCCAATATTGCTCTTTCGAGGACTTCGATCCCTTTGTCAGTAATGTTCAAATATATAATACGGCGGTCAGCTTCATCTACCATTCTGACGGCTAATTTCTTGGCAACCAGCTTATCAGCTAAATAGCTGAGCGTAGGCGGGGTCAGGCCCAATAGTTTGGCAATATCCGAAGGTCGGCTTTTTCCATTTTGATTGAGATGACTGAGTACAAGCACATGAGAGACGCCGAGGTCCTCATTAAACGATTTGTTCCACTGTATAATCAATTTATTGGTGAAATTGTCCATGTTGTGTATGAGCTCAAAAATGTTCTGTTCTTCCATGTGTTCCTCCTCGCAAAAATAAAACAACAGCCCTTATTCAACTTAAGGGCTGTCATCATTTTACACGCTATTGGGCTGAGTATCCACCATCGATAACCAGCTCAGATCCTGTAATGTACGAAGAATCATCCGAAGCCAGGAACAGTGCAGCGTTGGCAATATCGATAGCCTGCCCCAGACGTTGCAGAGGCGTTGCCTGAATGAGTCGGTCAAGCAGTTCCTTCGATGTGTTCAAGGCTTGCGTCATTGGTGTTTCAATGATCCCCGGGAAGAGAGCATTCACCCGAACACCTTGACGACCAAAGGTTGTCGCTGCCGCTTTGGATAATGCGCGTACCGCGCCTTTGGATGCCGAATAGTGGTTAAAGCCTTGTCCAATCAATGCGGTGTATGAAGAAATATTGACGATGGAACCTTTCTTTTGTGCTGCCATATACGGAGCTACATGTTTCATACCAGCAAATGGGCCAAAGCCATTAATGGAGAGCATTTTCTGCCAATCCTGCGCATTGATTTCCTCAAACGGCTTCTCTGAAGAAATGCCTGCATTGTTAACCAGAATATCGATTTTACCAAAACGTTCGTTAACTACTTTGGCTAAAATCTCCCAATCTTCATCGGAGGAAACATTCAACTTCATTCCGTACACATTCTCTTTTTGGCTCGCTTTCTCCAGTGCTTCCTCATTAATGTCTGCGGCAATAACGATGGCGCCTTCCTTTGCAAAGAGATCAACCATGCCTTCACCAATTCCTGATGCTCCACCTGTAATGATAGCTACTTTATTATCTAATCTTCCCATATGAAACGCTCCTAACGTGATTTATTTATACGACGCTGCTTTAGTTGCTAGGCGTATGGTGTGATTTCATAAACTGTTCAAAATCCGGAACGGTTGGGTTGGCAATATAATGGCCGCCTTCAACCTGGATGGTCTGTCCGGTAATGAATTTGGACTCATCTGAGGCCAGGAATACGACGGTGTATCCAATATCATCGGGTTCCCCGTGATAAGGCAGTGCGTTATATTTCGCGAACATATCCAATACATCCGGAGGCATATTATTCTGGGCTGCCGGGGTCAAGATCAATCCAGGTGCGACAGCATTGCAACGAATGTTATGTTTGCCATATTGGGTGGCAATATACCTTGTTAGATTCACTACTCCTGCTTTTGAGGCACCGTAAGCAACCCGCACCGCATCGCCTGTAAAGCCAGCCATGGAGGCCGTATTAATGATGGAACCCTCACCCGCTTCAATCATATGAGGGATGGCGAATCTACAGCCGAGCAGCACGCTTTTCAGGTTCACGTTCATCAGCCGATCCCACTCGTCCAGATCTACGTTAACCACGTCCAAATCCTTCTTCAGGTTAGTCAGGCCAACGTTGTTGAACAGACTCGTGAGCTTACCATATTGCTGCACCGTAAAATCCACAGCTTCCTTAATCGAAAATTCATCTCCGGCATCAACAAAAACGGCCACTGCCTCTCCGCCTTGAGCCTGAATATCCGCTGCCGCTTCTTTTGCCCCATTGACATTGAAATCAGCAATAACGACTTTTGCTCCTTCTCTCGCCATCAATTGGGCTGCGGACAATCCTATTCCAGAAGCGCCTCCAGTTACAAGGGCTACTTTGTCTTTCATTCTCAACATGGTTCTCAAGCTCCTTTCATAAAGAAACCGAAAATAAATAACAGCTCTATTATTTAGATGACTAAATATTAGATGTCTAAATAATAGCAGAGGAATGGTCGTTCTGCAATGCATACGGCCCTGTATCCTTATTTTGGATATCTTCAGCGAAGCAAGTGAAGTGTTTAAAATGGGAATGGAAAAACCGGATAAGAATAACCTTATCCGGTTGGCTTAATTTGATCATGTAGTTGATCCATTTTTAATTCAACAATTCAACACAGTCATACACCCACCCGGCACTTAACCAATTGCCCAAGTCGCTGGAGCCGCTAATTGGCGTAATGGTTACCGTGTTGGACCCATTAACAAAATAGGATGCCGGTATATTCCAGGAAAAGGTTGTATTGTTGCCTCGGTAGGTCCCAATCGTAAAGCTACGAGAGTTCGGTTGGGAGGAGGCTGCCGGATTGGTTAACGTCTGACCGTTAATCGTTACGCTGGGTCTTCCATTGTTGTATGCTGCCGTAATACCGATGTTAAGTACATGCGAAGATGCCGCTTGGGAAGAGTTCAGGCTAAAGGTAACGGTTGTGGGCGAGTTTTGTCCCCGGAACTGAATCGCAGGGAACTTGTTGGTTGCACTGCCGGTGGCATAACTGACAGGGCCCCAGCTTGGATTACGGCTATCGGAAGGATGACGGATCGGAATTGTCTGGCCGTTCAGGAACTCTGACGGTGTACCATCCCAATTCCCAATGCGCCAGATGCTGGATGCTTTACTTGGATCATTGTTAATCGTACGCGTATTCAGCGTTGTCGTTGATCCTCCAGTGACGTTCACACTTTCGGTATAGACGGCCAGTTCCCCCTTATACACCGTCATGGTGTATGTACCTGGAATCATGCTGTATTTGGCAGCTGCCCCGCTCGAAGAGGCATTCACCCAATATTGGGCGTTGCTGTTGGCAAAACCAACCGTATATGCATAACCCGTATCCATGCCAGAGAGCCCGTTAAGCACGACATTACCTCGGCTGGACACCCAACCTGTCAGGTTTAGACTCGACATCCAGCTAAAATTAGGTACGCTTGGCGTTGCACCGGTGGTGAAAATCAAGGCATACGGCCCATGCAGGCCCATACGCCAATTTTCTGTCTGGGCATGTCCTGAATTCATGTAATTGTAGACCTCCGTATCTCCACCACTCTGGAACTGAATATCACGGAAGAACGGACCTCCCGAGCTCTTCTCTCGGTCGCCATAGGCCATAAACACGCCCACACCATTCCCAGTAACGCCTCGAATGGTCAGATCCTTGGCCTGGTCGTTGCCGTAATACTTCGAGGTACTCTGTCCGTTGGCGTAACCAAAAACATCCTCGCTCTCAATCGCGCCGGTGTTATTCCGATTATTCGAGTTGGCCGGAACCCCTGTTAACACGCTGCCGTTACCCCGGAAAATATAGCGCAATTCCCCCACAGACGGTTCTGCTGTGACATACGTTGCCATATAGATAATGTTCTCACCGCCACGTGATGCATAGTATTGGGTAAGCGTGCTGGTTGAGACGGTGATCAATAGGGTTGATCCCGAAGGAGATGTGTTCCAGGTTACATTGGCAGAGCCCAAACCAGAGCTGATATGGGACCCCTTGCTGGAGCCGTTCAGCTCTGTTCCGTTCATTTTGGCAGATATGATATCGCCATTGGTTTTATTCACCGTGTATACCAGACCTGCTCCTGTGTTTACTTCAATCCTCGACCCGTTATCCGTAACATTGATGGTGGCTGCGTGTCCGGTGGATGTTGGATATAATACCGCTGCTGCCATCATCACCAGTAATAGAAACGAACTGAATCCCTTCTTCACTAAACGTCTGCTCACGAGCTAATCCCTCCCTGGAATCGTTTTTTAACGTTTTCGTAATGGGCCAAAATCAGATATTTAAATATCGTATATGAGATAGCTGAACTAAAAGTAAAGCGCTTACATTATAATGTATGACAAACGAGCCTATGTCTCATCCCGGTATTCTTGCTGCATGCGGCATATCCCTGCGGGTCATCTTTCTTCCCTATCGTCCTCTTATGACAACACCTCCTGTATAGGAATAATCTGCAACTAACTTACTGGTAATATCATTAAAATAATACCATTATGTTACATAAAGTGGCAATGAAAATAGCTATCAGCCTGCCGTAATCTCTCTATGTTTTTTGTATCTTATACTCCTTACGGGCAATGTGGATTATGGCTGAGCTGCCTGAACGCAGCTAAACAATACATACGGTGATCTCACCATCAACATTACGTCCTTCTTCTACCGCATGGAATGAGAGGATTTCAACTGAAAAAGCTGCATCCTTTGTGACGGATGCAGCTCTTCAATATTTTGTATAACAGGAAGCTACAACCTTCTTTACAGTGAACCCTCAAGGTTTGCAGGTTGATTTCCCTCATTCACCAGACCTTGAATAAAGGTCTCAACATTGGGCGCAAGCCAAGTGATCTTGTAGCCTTCTGCTTTATTTACATGGACAACCTCGGGCTCACCGGCATTGCCGGATTCACGATAATCCAGCATCACGACCTCTGAATCGGAAGGGCACTCACACAGAATGACACCGATTTCGGGGTACCCCCCTTGTTCGATGATCACCCGGCTTCCAGCTTCTCCACACAGTGAATGTGCCTTTTCCCGTCCAATACCCAGGATATTCGATATTTCAACTTGAATCTTCCCATCATTCTCCGCCTGACTAACCGGAAAATAACGATAGTGGGGAACACCACCATTATGTAGTTTCATCATGTTCACATAGAATGTCGGCAGCTTGAACACCAATTGATCCTCCACTGCTTCAATTTGCTCTTCAGTAGGTGGGGACAACACATATTGATCGACGTTTGCTGGACTGTCATTCCAGAAGCTCGTCGATTCGGCATGGATACCAGGCGCAGCTTCGATGGTGATTTCAGTCACCGAGTGGACTGTATCCACGGGCTCCTCTACCACTTCTTCTGTAAGCTTGTCTGCTGTTTTATTCCGAATCCATTCCAGGAACTCCTGTGTATCCTCATCTCCCGGCTCCAATCGGTCCGCTGCTTCGAAAGCTTCACGCGCGTTCTCATATTGCTCCAAATAATAATACGCCAGACCAATGCGGTAATGCCAAAGCGGGTCATTTTGTCCCTCTGCTTCAACCGACAGGAATTGCTCCACTGCCTCCTGGTAACGCTCCATATTATTCAACGCTCTACCCAGATGGTTGACCAGAATATAATTCCGCTCCTCTTCCGGAACCTCTGTAATCGCATCTATAATCTCTTCATAATCATCCTGTTCATGCCAATCCTCTAGCCGTTCCAAGAGTTCATCATTCATTGATCTTGCCTCCCTGTCTTATTCGTTGTAGAAATTATATCATTTAGGCGCTGCCCACTCCAAAAAAGGCGATTTCCACCAACTTAGCTCCAGATGAAATGTTCAACTTTCGGGACGATAGAGTGTCTCATTTAATATCTTTGTGACGAACGCGGTTTTATTGTCACAATAACGATCGATATCAGATCGATACTGCGCTGCTAACCTGATTTTTAATTGTTGGTATTCATTGCGCGCCGTCTCATTATCTCTTAAATAGTCTCTTAACGCGATATGTTCCAGATACCCTTTTCCATCCTTAGGACAAACATATAAATGATACTTCATATGTTCATCTTGATATGTCCTTTGAAAGGCTTCTCTTCCCTCAATGCCGAGATTCCCTTGGTATTCGTACCCTTCTAGTGCCAACCGCTTAATAATCTCTGGGAGTACATCATAGCTATCAATGACAACATCCAGATCGATAACGGGTTTAGCTGATAAACCCTCAACCGATGTACTGCCCACATGCTCTACTCTTAGAATTAAGTCACCAATATATCTAATTATCATTCCTTTTATCTGTTCAAAAGCGACTTTCCATTGCGGATCGTATGGAACGACCTCAATAATAGGTGTTTTTTCGACCATGATGATCCCCTCCCTAAATCCATGGTATTCGTTATCCATTATCTCCCCTCGTTCATGTTGAATTCACAATTGTGTATTACCGTTAAACAATACTTCAACTACAGTCGTCAACATTCACGAGGAGGATATTCCTTATGTATCAGATCATTATTGAGTTTGTAAGTATCTTTCTAGCCGGCATCCTGGCTGGTGAAGAGTTTGTGGTACGGTATGGAGTGCATGTGTCCCTGGCTAAGCTGGATGAACCTTCGCAGATTCGGGTTCGCCAAGCACTAATACTAAAATTGCGTTTACTTGTACCTGCCATTTTTCTACCCACGGCCATTTCAGGCGTTGCAGTACTCATAATGAGTGGTTCCGAACCCGGATTCGGCTTCCGCTTGGCAGGCGTTCTTGCTTTACTTATATTTATTTTGACTACACTTATCGGTACCGTGCCTATTAACAAAGGTGCGCTCGCCTGGAATCCCGATGCACCACCACGCAATTGGAAGCAGTTAGTGAGAAGATGGGAGCGATTAGATGTGGTTCGTTCTTCGGCGGCAATTTTGGCTTTTGTGTTCTTCTTGACGGCAGTGGCGCTGCAGTTAGTCGGGAATTAAAGCGGGCCTAGCTGCCTATTCTTATTTTGTATTCATAACAAGAGAATACTTATTGAAAATCCAGGAGTCCTTCAACTCGTTTACAGCACGTTGGCTGACACGAACGGATGGCTTCTGCTCTTGCATGGCATCTACTCCAGGTGCGGAGAAACGCAGCAGGTTGGTGAATTTTTTAACTCCGCTCGCCACCTCTTCATAAAACGCATAGGTTAACGGCAAATGCTCTCGAATATCTTCGTATATATAGTATTTCCCCTTCTCATCCTCCAAATTGATCTGAAAACCTTTGGGGAGCGACAGGGTAATGCACGGTAATTCATCCTCAGCCCATTGTCCAACATAGGGGAAGTGAATTCCTTCGTTTTTGACGAAAAATCCGGAATTGTGCTGATCCAGCGTAATCAATACTGAATAGGCGAGATATGGGTGATACCCCTCCCTTTTCTCTGCCGCGGTAAAAAAATGATAAAATTGCTCATATCCTTCAAGCACCTGATTCGTATCATATTGAGTCTGATCATAACTAGGACGGATAAACTTTGCTCGTTTCTGCTCAAAAAGTGCCAACAAGCTTTTGAATTCATCCGGTGTTATGAAAAATTTCAGTTTATAAAATCCACTGTGTTTTAATCGATCCAATTAGCTCACCGCCAAATATAGACTTATAAAAACCGATCTCGTTTGCAACGTCAAATCTAGGATGCAGTTTGATACCTACTTCCACAATTTCAACATATTATCCTGCTAAGGAAGCTCTATTCCTCCCTTACCCTAGGATGAGTGTTTGTATCGGAACACAGGACATTCTCCATAAGTAAAAGTAAAAGGGCAAAAACGGTTCGCATTACACGAACCATTTTCGCCCTTTCGAATTTATTAAGAAATGCTATTCTCTTCAACCGAGTCTTCCACTCTCGCTCAGAGCATACACATTCTTTCAACCACTATGTTTACAAACCTTCGATCAGTGCCTTGATTGAGCTGTCACTCTCCAGTGCACGGATGATAATCGTCACAGCTTCAGCACGTGTAGCTTTGCCGCTCGGCGAGAACACGGAAGAGGATAGCCCTTGCACCAGATTGGCGGATGAAGCCTGGGCAATTGCCGCCGCTGCCCAGTTACTGCTGTCCACATCACTGAAGCTGGTCGGAGCACTAGTTGCAAGTGCATTCAGATTAAGCACACGAGCAATAATCGTCACCATCTCAGCGCGGGAGATCGTCGCATTAGGTTTGAAGTTGCCGTCTGCATAGCCGGTAATGACTCCCTTGTCAGCCAGAGCGCTGATATATCCGGCTGCCCAGCTAGACTTCGTATCTTTGAAGCTAGCCGAAGCCGAATTCTTGCCAAGGCCAAATGCCCGGGCAATCATTGCGGTAAATTCAGCTCGGGTGACGGACGCATTAGGCCGGAACGAACCATTCTCGTAACCATCCACCATGCGTAATTTCACGGCAGCACCAATACTTCGGTTGGCCCAGTGACCAGAAATATCGCTGAATGTCTTTTGTTCATTTTTCGTTGCCGCTATGGCTTCATTAACTGTCTTCAGTACCGTTTCCTGGCTCACAACACCTGATTTGAACGGATTAACCTGTGTTGCTGGCGGTACCGTTGGTTCTGTTGTAGGAGGTGTGGTAACCGTACCCGAATCTGTTCCAGAACCTGTTGATGGTGTGGATGGTGTGGATGGTGTTGGTGTAGTGACGGAGCCACCACCTGTACCAGGTGAAGTCGGCGTTGTTGGCGTAGTCCCCGGATTTGTTGTATCCGTAATCGCCAGTGCAATGCGGTTGCTCTCATATTTCACCTGGGCATTATATTTGCTTGGCAGGCCATCCACCTGAACAGAGGCGAACTTTCCGCTTTGCTGATTGGCGCCATGGCTTACAAGCGTAATCTCACCCGCACCAGGTACATAGCTGCTGGCAAAATTCACATGCAGTGCTCCGGCGGAGTTCACCGTACCTTTAACGTCGAGCACGTCATTTGCGGAAGCCACGTTGAGCTCCAGCGTACCGTCAGCAGCCTGCACGAAGTTGCCTTCAATGTTCCATTTGCCAGTTACGCTCTCCGTAACCGTCCCCCCGTTGTTGACCACATCGCCACTACCGAACGCAGTAGCTGTATCACCTTCCAATGTGCCCGCGCTAACCTGAGTACCTCCGGAGTACGTATTAGCCCCCCGCAGTTTCAATGTACCGCTGCCTTCCTTCGTCAGCTTGCCGGTACCGGAGATGTTGTTCCGCCAAACATCCACCGTGTTAAAACCACCCTTGCTGGCATCCATCACTACCGTTACATCACTGTTGAATGCGCCATATCCGTCTGCCGCAGCGAACAGATTGAGGCGTCCCCAGCCTTCGGGATCATCCAATACAGGGTAGCCGGATGTAATTCCGGTTGTCGCCAGTACAGCACGACGCTGATCCGCACTAAGATAAGGCTGTCTGGTCTCAAGCAGCACCTCTGCTCCTTTAGGGACTGGCATAGGCTCCGTTGTGGAACCGATCTGCGGGAAGCCATAAGTCAGACGTTGGGTATACTCGGCCTTGTTTTTCTCGTAGTCGGTAAATCGGTCTTCTGCTGTTCCGGTCTCCTTCAGCAGTACATTATGCGCTTGATCGTAAGCTGCCTGCTTCAGTTCAGCATTCTCCGGATCATTCAGAGCACCTGCTGCGAGGGCAGTTGCAAGTACACGACCGCCCATGACATCCAATGGGGAGTGCATTCCGGCAACAACTCGGTTGTTGCCCATTTCCGAAGCACGGGTTACCAACTCCTGAAAACGTTCAGGCACGGCATAAGCGAATGCAATTGCGGCAAGGTAGGACGCATTGGTATGCCCGCTCGGGAAGCCGCCGTCCGAGGCCGCCTCTGCCTCATCTTTAATTGCTGGTCTCAGCGTTGGCACGACAACCTCATGAGTATTCAACCAGCGGAACGGACGCATATAACTGAAGAAATTTTTGGAAGGGTTAGTTGACGCCGCATTACCGCGCAGGGCTCCGACCAGATCAACCATTTTACCTAGATCGGAATCGGAATTTCCGGCTTTGTTCGTTGTATTACCGTCGTCATACTTCTTCGTTGTGGCATCGTCCGGGATGCTCGTAATGGTCGTATATGTTCCTGATTTTTCACGATATACATCAGCCAGTGAACCCAGACCCTCGGTTGCACCGTAAGTTTGATTTGTACGATCGGTATAGTACGCGGCGTCCTCCTCCGCTTGAGTGCGGTTTGCTGCGATATCCGCTACATATTGAATGTTATAGTCCAGTATGTCGGGTTGAACCTTAGTGCCATTGTTCCAGGAAGAACCTGGTGTCCAGAGATCCAGGAACTTGGACAATGTGCCAAGGGCCGGGTTGGTCTCAAGTGTAGTGTTCGATGAGTTATTATTCTTATACGTATCTACAAAATAACCCCAAGCCGGCTCCTGCGGTAATGGAACTTGCGAATCACTTGGTGCCGCAAGCACAGCAGTTGATGCAATTGAATTGGATATGAGCACGACACCCATAGCAGCGGTCAACATTTTCTTTTTGTTTTTGTTGGCTTTCGTTTTCAAATCTTTTCGACTCCCATCGTTTGGTAGTTGGTCTCGAATCGGTCTCAATGTAGCACCCGGCACGTTTAACCAGCAATAAAACAATTTCGCCATTGTATCAATTTCGGAGCAATATCGCCTGTTTTCGACATTTAACATTCCCTTCATATAAATCGTGAACTTTGGTGGAATCAGGTAGTGTATAATCGTCGCCGGGAGGAATGCCTCATGAAAAAATGGAGCTCCGCATGGGCGGGTTTGGCGATTTCGTACGGTTCCATCGTGGTCGTCATTGTGCTGCTTATATGCTCTTTCTTCTATATCTATTTCTCGCGCAGTTACAATGAGGAATTGCAGAACAAGAATCAGCTGATTCTTGAAAATACAACACGAACCATTGAAGGAACGATCCTGCAAAGGGTGCAGCAGATCTACCTGGACTTGTCACTCGACAAGTCTGCGGATATTCGACTGTTCGCGGAACCATCTACTCGAAGCGGGCTAGACAGCGTCATTGACCTCCAGGAGTTACTTAAGTCCAAGGTTGCCGGCAACGCGGACATGATTCAGGCCATACATCTTTATTATCCTGGACAAAACATCATGCTATCGTCGCTATACGGCCTGCGCTATAACGCCGATCAAGGGGAAGGCTCGGCTTATTATTCAGATTGGCTTCAGGATATGCGGGCCAGCAAGCAAAATAGCCTGTGGACGGCTTCACGTCAGGTACCGCAGGACATTTTCTCCAGCGTGCCAGGTGGCACAGCTGACAGTAGCAACGCCCTGTTGACGTACACGCACAGCTATCCTTTTCAGTCCACAGGCGAAACCGGTGATGTCTATATTGCAATAGATGTAAAAGAAAGCGCGATTATCAGCATCATAGAGAATATGATGCCCTCACAATACAAAAGCACATTTATCGTTAACCATATGGGTAACACCATTAGTAATGCCAATACCGACACTCTGGGGCAGCCAGGCGAATACGGTGCGAGCATCAAGAAAGCACTACAGTCTGGAAACGCGAAGGGCAGCTTTGACGACAAGATCGACAATACATCGGTTGTTGTGTCCTACCAGACCCTGCCTTCGACAGGATGGACTATCTATAGCGCAATGCCGGCCAGCTTCTATTATGAGCAGTCGATCATGGTACAGAAGCTCATCCTCGGCATCTGCATGATCGCCATCGTAATCGGTCTGGCGCTGTCAGCAGTTTTGCTCAGAGCGAATTACAGCCCGATCAAACGCCTCGTCAGCCGGATTAAGGACCTATCCGGACCGGCAACAACGCATATTACGAATGAATACCGGCTGATCGACAGTGCCTTCATGCAATTAAACGATAAGGTGAGCAGCCTTGAGGAAACACTGCTGGCGAACAGTCCGGCAATCAAGCATAACGCTGTACTGAATCTGCTGCAGGGCAGCTATAGCCGAGAACAGTGGGCAGAAGAACGGACTGCACTAGGCATCTCACATCCATATCACACATACATCTGCTTGCTTTTGAATACCGGGGTAGCCCATATGGGACTTAGCTCGGAGAATCTGCCATCCGTCATATCGAGATTTATCCATGGGCTGGAGTCGCTACCCTTGCCAGATAGCCGCCTGATTGCCGAGGAGCTGCCGGACAAGAAGCTGGCGGTTATTCTGTGTACGGATATAGCGTCTGAACCGCTCCTGGACAAGCTGTCCCAGCTTCTATTGTCAGAGGCACGACAGCAGTTCCAGCTTGATATCCAGCTATCGTCAGGCTCCTGGGTGCAAGAGCTGGCCGATGTGCATAGAAGCTTCAGCGAGGCCCAGGCGTTGATGAAATACGCGTATTTCCTGCCCGAGCTCCATATCCTGAAGGACCGCAGCATTCTCCAGCGGGAGCACAATATGGACGAAATTCCGCAGGCCATGCTTGCCAAGTTCAGGGACAAGCTTCATGCCAGGCAGCCGGATGAGGCCGTTGCCGCCGTTGACCAGTTCATTGCCACGATGAGGGAAGGATTATATCCCGCAGACTATTGCCATTTTATGCTGGCGAATGCGGTATTCGTCTACTCGGATGTTGTGAAAAATGCCCGTTACAAGCATCCCATTCAGCTCGGTCATCCCGATCTGTATCATGAGTACATCAGTATCGCCAATATCGTGGCATATCGCGACTGGCTCGTGGAGTCGATCAATGTATTTATCGCTGAAACGGAGAAACGGAACAGCGACCGGGCCGTTTCTACCATTGGGCTCGCAAAACAATATATTGAGGAGCATCTGTCCGAAGATCTGTCACTGGAGGCCGTAGGAGCGCAGGTGTTCATCAGTTCCAAATATTTGAGCAAGCTTTTTAAAGAGGAGCTTGGCGTTACCTATACTGACTATGTCACCTCCCGGCGGATGGAACGGGCCAAAGTACTGATTGAGAACAACAACATGACTATTGAACGGATCGCAAGCTCCGTTGGCTATGGAACCACTGCCTATTTCATTAAACGGTTCAAGGAAATGTACGGCTGTACGCCGGGCCATTATTTACGCAAGACTGCTTCGGCAGGAATCGCGGATGCTGGATCTTAAGGTGAGGAAGGGTTGCGGATGAAAAAAAAGGGATGGCTGCGCGTTGCAGCGCTTCTCGCAATGCTGATTCCGGTAGGCATGATCAGTACCCTCAGCGGCTGCGATCTGCCACTCGGGCAGAAGACCACAACGGATAAGCAAGAAGCCGATTCGGCTTCCCCCAATCCGCGCTACCACATTTCATGGACGATACATCAAAATTATCCGGTGCCGGAGGATGCGGAGATGCTCAAGTACGTGGAGGACAAATTCGATGTGGATCTCGATGTGTGGAATCTTGAAAATAACAAATATGAATCCCTTCTCGACATGAAGCTGGCCCAGGGTGCCATTCCCGATCTGTTCCGTATCCGCCAGCCGCAGGACCTGCTGAAGTACCAGCAGCAAGGTGTACTGGCCGAAATTCCTGTTGATATGCTCAACACATACGCCCCAAACCTGATGCGGATCATCCGGGAAAATGCGCCTGCTTACGAAAATGCCGGAAGGATTGACGGAGCCTATTATGGTATTCCCGTCATTAATCCGACCAACATCTATCGCACCCCGGTCGTTTTCCGGCAGGACTGGCTGGACAAGCTCGGTCTGTCGGTTCCGCAAACGCTGGCTGATTTTGAGAAGGTAATCTATTCCTTCACCAACGATGATCCTGACGGCAATGGGATCAAGGATACCTATGGCCTGTCCAGCGAAGGCATGAACGTTGTATTTGGCGCCTTTGGGCAAATTGTTTTCGCGGATCAGCTTTACTTCAGCATGAAGGATGGAGAGCAGGTCATCGGTGCCCTTCAGCCCGAAATGAAAGAAGCACTGCAATATTTACGCAAATGGTACCGGGACGGCGTGATCGATCCCGAGTTTATTACCGGGGAGAATAAGGGCAGCTATAAACACCTGTCACACGCCTTTATTAACGGCAGGATCGGAATGACCTCTATGGGCAATTATTATCACTGGATTCAGGATGGTGATTACCTGGACTGGAGTTATGGCTCGAATGGACATGCCGTAGAGACTCCGGTGCAATCAACCTTTAACGTGAAGGAGCTGACCGCAAAGAACCCGGAGGCCCGGGTGGTGTTCGGCAGACCTTTTACCGGACCATACGGGCAGCGCGGCTCCAAGGGATACGATATGTTAATGAGCTTCACCGCCATCGGCGCCGAGGCCGTCAAGGAACCGGGCAAGCTTGCGACAATCCTTCGAATTCTGGATGATGTCAGCGCAAACCCTGATCCGAACGAGGCAGCTACCCTGGCCTTCGGCGTGAAGGGCAAGCACTGGACTTGGACTGATACGTTTCCGCAGAACACGGTCATTCTTCCTCCGTACGATAAGATGTTCAGTTATCAGAACGGAATTGGCGCCAATCTGGGCATGACCGTGCCCCTGAAGCAGACCGGACGACGAGAGCAATGGGCTTCGACCCTCGGCCTGGACCAGGACGGCATTTACAACTCACTTGAGGTAGCAACCCCCTCCCTTGCCAAAAACGGAGCAGAGCTGATCAAGCTGAAGAACAAGGCCTACATCTCCTTCATTACAGGCGAGAGACCGCTGAGCGAATTTGATGATTTCGTGGAGGAATTCATGGCCGCAGGCGGCGCGGAAGTACTAAGCGAAGCGAATGAGTGAGTGATTATGAAACGAAACAAGATATAAGGATTTTGAGTTACATGCAGTAAACAAAACGCGAAAAAGGCTTCATATAAACCGAAGCCTTTTCGCGCCGAATAATATACAGTTTTATAATCATGTTGTTTATTTGTTTATTTGAGCAAGTTCACTAAAAAACACCAAGAACATACTAAACAAAATAACCACAAGAATTGTAAAACTAATACTGGCTAACGTTACATATTTTTTTGAAGCTTGCGGGTTGATAACTTTTGAAAAAAAATATACAAATACATAACTAAATATAGCAACAACTACAAGAATTAAAGGTGTAATAGTCATCATTCAAAACCTCTCATTTTAATAAGTAATTTAGCCTTCGAATTCAGATGTCCTGTGAAGTTGGAAACACCTATGTTATCAAAAATTCAGTTCTCAACATATCCTTCTGACATCCTAACTTTACTGTTAATTACATCTATCAGCACTCATAATCGGTCTATTATCCTACAACCATGTCTACGTTTTAATCATTTGATTTCATAATCGCAAGGTCATCCCGCCATTCATGAACCAAAAAAGAGCAGCTCACCGCTGCTCTTTCCTATTTCCGCCCATATTCACATGTGATGGACTTAAGCCAAATATTTCGCCATAATCTGCTCGACATCAAACGGGGTAATTCCTTGATCCACCGAATAGATCGTATCGGCCTGATCCATCGTGTCCACTAGTTCACCTCTGGCCTTGGCATGAAGCGTGAACAAGTCGTAGAGATCCGGTTTACGCAATTTTGTCAGGGCTTTGCCCATCAGGACCATCCCTTTTTGATTACCCTCGACATTATTGTAATATTCCGGGTGTCTAGTCAGTGCCAGATCCGTCCAAATGACCGTACGCTCCACTAGATCCATAATGACGGGAATGGCAATCTGTGTATCTGCCGTGATGTCAATCTTGTTAGCGACCGTGGACGGTTCGAAAATCTCACCAGAACCCGGCTTCTTCCGCATCATCCAGCCCACAAAGCATTCCGGCAAATCGCAATATGGATGACTCGTAAAGGAAAGCAGACTCGCCACCACATAACGTCCGCCATAAGCAACAATTGACGGTATATGCAGGTCAATGAACTCGCTCGCACCATGAGGCGCTGTCACGATATCCCCGCTGTGAACGGCCTTGTAGTTGGATGAACGCAGATTTGTATAGGAAATATGCTCCACATAGTTCCAATTCTCATCGTACATCACCGCAGACAGATCGATATCTACACGCCCCGTTGCTTGACTATTCACGTTCCCTTCCTTCCACCAGTTGAAGAAACGAATCGTATCTCCC
The DNA here is from genome assembly GCF_900107875.1 of Paenibacillus sp. 276b. Lineage (NCBI taxonomy): Bacteria > Bacillati > Bacillota > Bacilli > Caryophanales > Paenibacillaceae > Paenibacillus > Paenibacillus sp. 276b. Next base: position 614,883 of record NZ_FNRR01000003.1, read on the forward strand.
TCGGCCATCGGCACCCGGCTTCCCCGAACAATCGTATGAAGGGCTTTGCTCGCCGATCTTTGCGAAAAGGGAACCAGATAATCATGGAGCTGTGGGTCGACATATGTCTTCCCAAGTGAAGGAAGGGCGGCGAAACGCTGCACCAGCGCCTGTTCACACATTTGCACAACTTCGTGACATGTGTCATCATCCATCTCGGGAAGCTGATTCGGAATGGCGAAAGCCTTCGCTACATTGCCTTTCGGGAAAAATACACGCAGATCCTGCGGTTCATTACGCCGGGCAAAATGCTGCTTTACCTGCAACAAAACCGGGGTCGATACGTGCTCCAGAATTTCTCCGAACGCCAGCAATACATATTCCTTATCCGTTGTAGAGCGCAACATGTGATCCAATCTTCTCGCAAATTCACCAGGGCGCTGCTTCAACAGCTCAATCAAACTCCACACATTCTGGTATTGGAAGGCAAGCTCCACACTTCCGTTAAAGGTCGTAAACGATTTGTTATTACGCAAGATATCAAAAGCTTCCTCGCATCGGGGGTACCGCAGCTTATATTCAGATGGATGCAGAATTTCGCCCAGTCGAATCCAGCGATCCTTGTAACGAAGCATGTCTTCCGTAATTGAACCGCATTGCTCCAGAAGACCAAGCAACAGGCGTCTCTCACGCCGCTTGAATTTACGGAAAGGCGAAGCTAGAGCCAGACTGACATCACCATCCGACCAGGCCACAGCAAGACGAAGGACATCCGTTGCCGTTCTGAAATACGGGCCGATTCGGTCGATATTGGCCTTTTCATACTTTAATAAGAAAGCTACTACGAACCCCACATTTTCCTTAAAAGGAATCTCGGCTGGCAACAGCGCATCTACTTCATCCGGTTCCGCATGTTCCAGCACCGTATCGATATCTGCTTTGTCTGTCTCCGAGATGGAGCCCTTCGCTTCGATCAGTTGGCACATGAGCGTCTGAAAGTCTGCCTTGTTTCCAAGGTCAATGACTTTTAGATTTATTTTATTCAGTAAAGGTACTCTTTCCACGGGTTCATGATTCGGATATACCAAGGTCAGATAATGAAGGATGGCATTCAGGTAGAGTTCCACCTCATCTTCCTCCATCACCTGCGCCGGGAATCCAGGGTACATCGGTTTGTAGTCCACATATGCACCGACCATGATTCTCAGATCATCCACAACCTGGGCCATCAATGCTTCAAATTGTTCCTTGGATAATGTTCGCACGGCTTGCATCAATTCATCGGAGAAGGTGTATCCAAGCGTTTCTATATTTTTAAGGGCAGTCGCCAAATAAACTTTCGGCAGCTGTTTCTCCCCTTGTTCTTGCTCGATCATGAGTTTCTTCGCTCTGCGCAAATAGATGGTATTGTTCATGATAAAAGAGTCCAGGAAAGCCATATCCCTACAATTGGTGGTCTGCTGTAGAAGGAAGGAATATGATAGCCTGGACGCCTCCTCTCTGAATTGAGATCTTCAGGAAAGCGGCGACCCTAAGTTCGCCAATGAAGTTAGAAGGAAGGATCGCCATAGCCTGAAGGCCAAAAGTCCGAAGCTTGTGACCCGAACCTTTGATAAACCCATCATCTCAGATTCCACGATCTCCCAACAGGGCGAAAGTATTACGACTGCCTTAATCGCGAAATAAATTATGTGTTTACAAGATCCTGTTAGCTCGTTGCTGAACACCACCGTTAAGGGGGATTGCTCAGCTATGCGTCGAATAGTTGGAAGAGAGATCTGTAACAGACGTTCAGGAATCTAAAATACGATTAGAGGATGGATAAGAAAATGAAGGCAAAACTTCAAACCCTATATAACGATTATCTCAATATAAAGTGGAAAAGAGGGCTAACGCCTGTCCATTCGGAGCCTTTTGAATATGGTTTATATGAAGACGATAGCGCAGGCTTATTCCTTTCCGGTCATTCTGAAGAAACCTTTACGAACTGGATGAGCGAGCTCCGTCCAGAAGATCCATACTATGGCAGCAAACCAATTGGGAAGCCCGTTCTCGCTGAAGTTTTTAACCAATTGGATGTATACGACGAACTCGTTTTGTATTATCTGCTCTTTACCTTAAATACCACCCTGTCCATTCATACGCATAACTCCTACAGCGCGATGAATGATTTTATGAAAAACTATAGCTTCTTTCAGCTCGCCCAACTGAATGGACTGTCCAGCTTAAAGGATCAACAGAAGCGTGAATTGAGAGACTTTTTCTTCTTTTTTTATCTTTATACGCATCCGGTTAACGAGGAAACCCTTTACGCCTGTTCGTTTAGCGGGAAGGACCTTATACATACCAAAACCGATATCAAGCTGGAGCACTACTTCTCGGCGTTTCACGACTACTACATCGCAAAACTAGATAAATATGGAGAGCAAATCCTCATCTCCCCACATGAAATACAGGCTTGCAAACATCTTACACTGGAGCTGATACGAACCATCGAGGGTAAATCTCCCAAGCTAATCATGCCCATGGAAGAAGGATTAGAGGCTGTAGTAGAATTAATTAATAACGTGGATCAAATGCTGCATATGTACGTGAAAAATAAGACTTTGCTGTTTGATGTCATGAGAGACTTTCTCGCTGACCCCCGTACCAGCCCCTATCGGGATCATTGCTTCACTACGCTGCTTCAGAACTATGTTTCATATATTCTGTGTTTTAACTTTGATGAGATTCATGCGTTGGTGGATGATTTCAGAGACACGCCAGAATGGTGCGGGATCGTCATCAATAAAATCTTTACGGATGCCATCTTTACTCATAAGATTATGAGGAAGAACGCTATTGAGATTACAGATTATCCGGATGTCATGGAGTTCTTTAACGAGGAATCGAGAAAGTTTTATCTGTAATTCGGAATAAAAAAAGAGCTAAGCACGGTTTTTAGCCGGCTTAGCTCTTTATCACCCGCATGGTAAACAGGTTACATACAGCTCGTTACATACGAACGACTGATTTCTCAGCCGTCAGTCCAAGCACCCGAGCGGTTGAAGCATGTACTTGGTTTAGAAGACTAAGATTGTCAACCAGTGATTCGCCATAGGAAGGAACCATTTCCTTGATCTTTGGTTCCCAGGCATCCATATGCTGCGGGAAGCACTTCTGGAGAATCTCCAGCATCACGTGAACAGCGGTTGAAGCCCCCGGTGAAGCTCCGAGCAATGCTGCAATCGAGCCATCCGCCGCAGTAACTACCTCCGTGCCGAATTGAAGGGTTCCTTTGCCGCCTTGAGCCGTGTCCTTAATCACCTGCACACGCTGGCCCGCCAGTACCATATCCCAATCCTCGCTCTTGGCATCTGGAACAAAGTCCCGCAATTCGGCCATGCGTTGTTCCTTGGATAACATGAGTTGTTGGATCAGGTATTTGGTTAGTGAAATTTCTTTGACGCCTGCCGCGAGCATCGTGAGCAAATTGTGCAGCTTCACGGACGTAATCAGATCGGCATTGGAGCCTGTTTTTAAGAATTTTGGCGAGAACCCGGCAAACGGTCCAAATAGCAGCGACTTCTGATTCTCAATAAATCGGGTATCCAAATGCGGAACAGACATTGGCGGAGCACCCACCGAAGCTTTTCCATATACTTTGGCATGATGCTGTTCCACGACTTTCGGATTTTTGCACACCATAAAGATGCCGCTAACCGGGAAACCGCCAATATGTTTACCTTCAGGAATGCCGGATTTTTGCAACAAATGTAAGCTGCCGCCCCCTGCCCCGATAAACACAAATTTCGCCGTATGGCGCTTGACTGCACCACTGCCCAGATCTTTCACTGTTAATTCCCAAGATCCATTGCTTGTGCGTTTCATATTCTTCACGCTATGTTGGTAGTGGATATCCACGTTTTGGCTCTTTAAGTGTTCCATTAGCATACGCGTTAAAGCACCAAAGTTAACGTCCGTACCGGAGTCAATTTTGGTGGCTGCAATCGGTTCATTGCCCGTGCGGTTTTTCATCATCAGCGGAATCCATTCCGCCAGTTTTTTCTTATTATCCGAGAATTCCATGCCAACGAATAACGGATGTTTCGATAACGCTTCAAAGCGTCTTTTTAGAAACAGGACATTCTGCTCTCCATGTACATAACTCAAATGAGGAAGCGGCATAATGAAGTCCCGTGGATTACGAATCAGATTGCTTTTGACGAGATAGGACCAAAATTGCCTTGAGATTTGAAAATGCTCATTCACCTTAATCGCTTTGCTAATATCTACGGATCCGTCTGGTCGTTCAACGGTATAGTTAAGTTCGCACAATGCTGAATGCCCGGTTCCGGCATTATTCCATTCGTTGGAGCTTTCCTCCCCCGCACTGGCGAGCTTCTCAAAAACCTTAATATTCCAGTCTGGTGCCAATTGTTTAAGCAAAGTTCCCAAAGTTGCACTCATAATTCCGGCACCAATCAAGATAACATCTGTACTCGTTTGTCCCTGGCTCATGTCTACCGTCCTTATATCCTATATTTGCCAAAAGGATGTAAGCGTTATCGATTTGGCATTGCAGCAAGCCCCATTCTTGAACAGGCCCGCCCCTTCTCTGAATGATATAACCTTGATCTAGTGTATCAATAATATGGGTCAATTTAAATATGCAATTTGAAGATATTTGCTATTCCATCAGTATACGCTAGTTTATGTCAGATAGATAACCCGGTTATAGGGCTGAAAGATTAATTTGTTCAATAAAAAGAGACAATTCTGCTTGCGTAGCCTGAATTGTCTCTGAAAGTTGGTTTTTGGGTCTTAATTTTATATCTACTCTTCGTAGTCATCCTCTAACTTGGGTATAAATGGCGAGAGAAAAGTGTCATGATGTTCCGTGATCCCGCCCCGAATTAATGAATACACCTTAAATTGATTGGAAAATTCCAAATCATCACTATCTCTTACATAAAGAACGCCATAAGAACCAGGAGCTATTTCCCCTACCTTTTTCAACACTTCGGTTGGATCATACTTTGATACAGGCTTGTGATTATTGAGACCCGCTATCCAAAGTTGAAAATCACCATTTACTGCTCTTAAGTCTAAAACGCCTGAAGGCCACTCTAACTCTTGCACATATTCTTTAAGCTGTTGAATAACCAATTCATATTGATCCTCATCTTCTTCAAACGAGGCACTCTCTCTAATTGTTGCCCATCCATGATACTCGTACATATTCTATCCATCCTCTCATAATTAAAGGGGTTTAGTATCGATGATTATTTCTACTTTGTATCTATCAGCATATTCATTTAATTGTCTTATCACTCTATCGTCAGGTTTGCCCTCAAAATGAAAATAAGCTTTTCTCCCTGTCTCAATGGCTGCTTCTATTGTAGCTTTAGCCTGTTTTCTAAATTGTTTATCTAAGCTATTTAATGGTGGCTTCGTTTGAGCAATATACTGATCACTTACTGTGTCAAATTCACGCCCATTAGGATCATTATTAAATTTAACTCTAGACTCACCACTGAGTTTTTCTGCTAACATATCAGCTGCTTTATCTTCTTTTGGAACCTTAACTAATCCACCAGAGTATTGTCCAGTGTTTGTTGCTATGGATTTGCTCTGTACATCAGATATTTTCACTTTTGTCGTCTCTGCTTTTGATTCAGCATTCTTTATATTATTCTTAATTTTTGCTGCCAAACCGGATGACGATGTTCGAAACGGTCCTGAACGTCCTGGAAAGCTCCCGCGAACCATCTGAATCGCCATAAACAGTTGGGCAAACTTTAGAGAGGTAACCATGGTTCGAGCATAAGAATCAGAGACTTTTTCTCCTGTATAGGGATGTATTCCGTTCTGGAATGCCTTGATCTGTAGTGAAAATATATCATCCCCAGGTGGTTCAACCTTCACACCTTCCATGCGATTAACATCCAGATGTCCATGATCCTTCTCATATGCCTGAAGGGCAGCCTGATCCGCATCACCATCCTCGTTGACAGGCATCCACACCCACTTTCCAAACATATTGATTCGTGCCATCCGATATCCCTTATCACCCGACCTTGAATCACCTGCTGAATTGGTCATGATTGCTGCGGCACCGACTGCTCCAGTTGCACCACCCAGACTTACCAACTGAGCATCTGCATACTGGAAGCGCGTAGCGATGTCCTTCAATTCCTTCGATGTATTCACCATACTCTCCAGCGCTTTATCCAGTATAGGGCGTGATTGCTCAAACTCATAGAAAAACCGCTCCTGCGTCGCACCCATCCACATTGTCTGAATGAACATGATCTGTCTCGTCAGATCACCACGTATACTCTCCAACTGTTGTCTGGCTTGATCCACCTGATTCGATACGTGATGTAGTTGTTCAGGGGTAACTTTGATTGTACTCATACGTTTCTCCGCTCATTTAAAATAGGATTAACCTATGTTAGCAGAAGTGTAATATGTAAACTATCCAGCTAACATCCTGATTTCACCATGGTAAAAACACAAGCTGTGCTCCTCATCGGTGCTATGGTCCTATATGCATATACCCACTTCAAGGCATATCCTACCATTTTCAGTAAATACCTTTCCTACTTCATTTCCTCCAACATCATCCTATACCGCACGATCTGCTCCCCTGTCGCCTCTTCCCGCAATGATTCCAACAATGCCGTGCACCTTATAAAATACCGATCCATCTCAAGCTTATACGCTAACCGAATCGCCTGCAAAATGAACTCCACGGCCTCCTGTGGTCTTCCCATCCACTGTTCATACAAAGCCCGCTGATAACAGTAATGGTACATATCATCGTTGTTTGAAGAATCCATCTCTCTGCCGTCGCCCTGTATCTGATCCCCAAACATATGTAAAACCCGATCAATCTTCCACCTATACCGCACTGCTGCTTCCGTAATCACTTTCAGACCTGTTAGCCATTCCTCCGGGTGCTCAAGCAAAAAGTTCACAAACTCCTCCAGCAGTTGCACCTGCCCGTCTTCAATCTCAAGAGCATACCGATTCACCTGTGCACGATGCCTAAACTCCTGCACTACCTGCATATCTGCCTCATCCAGCTCCTCCATCCACCCCAGCTCTGTATACTGTTCGATACACGCCCGCGCCTGATCCACCTGTCCCATCTTCTGGTGAGCCACGCCCCGCATCTGGAGGCTGAACCCGTGATAATAGATCAACGGATGCTCAGTATGGATGTACGGTAAAGGTAATCCCTTGGTACGGTGCTCCTGTCGCTCTTCATGAATGCACTGCACACATTGATATAACATGTCTGCCCTCTCCATCACCTTGTTCCAATTTTCAAAAGCCACAGCCATGTCCAACATTTCAACAATGATGTCTGGTTTGAGTGATTTTAGGATAGATGATCGCAAAAGAAGATCCTCCTTCTATATAGGTTACGTTAGGCTATTAAACCAAGTCATTTATGCCTTGAATAAAGTATCCTATCTATTTTCTTTTAGAAACTCCAAAGAAGTAGTACAATAAACCTAATATAGTACTTAATCGCAGTTTTTTCAATATGTTTTACTGTCTTTATAACCCTGCTAATTACTTCAATACTCTCCTAACCTTTAGGAGAGGTGGTTAATATGACAAAATTACGGAATTCGGTAGGAGAACGGATTAGAGCAATTCGTAAGGCGAAGGGTTTAACACAACAGCAACTTGCAGAACTTTCAGGATTGGATGATGCATATGTTGGTTCATTGGAAAGAGGAGAGCGCAATTTTTCAATTGATACGCTGGAGAAAATTGTTGTAGCTTTGAATGTACCCGTACAAGATTTGATAATGAGTATTGATAATGACAAAGAAAGTATGCTACGTCGTAATGCTTTAGATGAATATTCTGAAATAATTAACAATCTTAAAACAAAAGAGATAGTAATTGTTAAAAACATTTTAAAAGAATTGCGACGAGCCTTTGACTAAAATAGTAATAATAAATTAAAAAAACGCTAAAGAATAACTCGATAGCATTTTTTTATTATTAACCATCATTTTTTTCATCCAATCAATACTTTTTGATTAATCACTTACCAGTATAAGGATCTCTAGATACACTTTATTTATATACCATTTTTATTCTTCCCTTATGTAGATTCTTGAAAATCTTCATTTTATTTCATGAATCTACATGAAATAATTCTAAATAGATTTATTTTTATGAGAAAAAGGTTTTTTTACTATTTTCGAGAAGTTATATAGTGAATCTACAGACAATTAAGAACTAGAAAAGGAGTTATAGTTATGAGGAAAACAAAAATGAATTGGGATCAACTTCTTAGTGGAATAAGACTAAGGGATGGTAAAGTAAAAGATAGAACTGTACATAATGAATATGACTTAAGAAATGATTTTGATGATGATTACTCAAGACTTATCCATAGTTCCGCCGTTAGACGACTTCAAGATAAGGCGCAGGTTTTCCCACTAGATAATAGTGATTTTGTAAGAACAAGATTGACACATTCACACGAAGTATCAACCATAGGAAGATCGCTAGGGATAAGTATTGAAAGTTTACTTATTGAAGATGGAAAATTAAATAAAGATCATAAAGGAAAACTCAGCTCTTTATTAGCTGTTGCTGGTCTTTTGCATGACTTAGGCAATCCACCTTACGGACACTTTGGAGAAGCTGCAATTCAAAAATTCTTTAAATTGTGGTTTGAAAACAAAGGAGCGAAGTTTAAAGAAAATTTAGGAGAGCAAAAATATGCTGATTTTATAAATTTTGAAGGTAATGCACAAACCTTTAGATTAGCTTCTAAATTAAATAATCTTTTTGATGAATATGGCTTCAATTTATCAGTTGCTTCACTGGCAAGTATTTTAAAATACCCCCGCTCCTCAACTGAAGGAAATAAATCTGACAGTGATAGAAGAGATGATCAGTTGGGAATTAGTTATAAGAAATTCGGTTATTTACAAGCTGAGGCAGAAAGGTTTGATGCAGTAAAACTTCATACAAATATAGGTGAATCAAGACACCCTATTACATTCTTATTAGAAGCCGCAGATGATATTGCATATGCAGCTGCAGATATAGAGGATGGATGTAAAAAAAGAGTTCTTGATTACGAAATAATTAAGAAGACTCTTCAAGAATATCTTTCAGATGGAACAGAGGAAGAACAAGATTTGCTTCATTCATTTGTTACCACTTACGAGTATAATCTGAAGGAAGAACGTTCAGATAGATTAGATAACGCAGTACAAAATCTTAGAATTAAAGCTCAGGGTTTCATGATTAAGTCTGTTATTAAAGAATTTATATTAAACCATGATGATATTTTGAATGGTGTATATGACAAAGATATCATCATGGCTTCTGAAGCTCAAAATGTTCGTAAAGCAATGAAGAAACTTTCCTACATTATATTTGATAGTAAGGAAATAGTACTTCGAGAGTATGCTGGGGGAAAGGTAATTCAAGGACTTCTTGAAATGTTTGTAGAGGCTGTCCTCTCCGATAATCGAGATGACACAAAAACGGAAGAAGGAAAACTCTATTTATTGATCTCAGATAATTATAAAGATATAATGAAAAAATATTGTTTTGAGAGGGTTGGGGATCAACCAAGTATATATGATCGGTTGCTTCTGGTAACTGATTTTGTTTGTGGAATGACAGATTCTTATGCTCTCGAATTGTACAGGAGACTAAAAGGTATTACATTATAGGAGGAGTTCTTGTGATAAAGAACGAACTCATTTTTAATAATTCGTTACAAAGAATTGATAAATTAAAGTGTGAGTCTAAAGAAATAGAGGATTTATTTGATTCTTTAAGTAAAATTGGAGACATTATTATTGTTGGTGGGGCCTTGCGAGACTTTGCTTTGGATGATGCTCCTCGTGATATTGATATTATTATTGATAGTGATTCACCCGAAGACTTCAATGATGCTTTAAAAGAATTTGATTGTTACAGAAATAGATTCGGAGGATATAAACTCATTATTTCCAGTATCGAATTTGATATCTGGTCAATTAATGACAATTGGGCCTTCAAGGAAGGAATACACAATTCGAAATTTTCAAATATCTCAAAAGGTACTTTTTACAATTTTGATGCCATAGCCCTTAACCTCACTACACTTCAGTTAGATGCTGATATTTTTATTCAGACTCTTAATAATAAAATGCTAGACATTACTCTGGAAGAAGACTTTATTCCCTTGAATCCAACCCCAGAAGTCAATATAGTTCGAGCATTTAATATTCGAGAAGAGTGGGGCCTAAATTTCTCTAACAGAGTATCCAGGTATATATCAGAATGGTTTGAAACTACAGCCAGTCCGTATGAGGTATTACAAAAAGCAGAACTTAAGCATTATGGAAGAGCCACTGACCAAAATAAATACCGGTTAAGCTTATAATTTTCACAACCACCAATATGACAACAGAAAGCAGCTCTAACACATGTGTTAGAGCTGCTTTCTGTTGAGAGAAATTATCTAACAGATAATAAAATACATAGCCCTTTAAAGACATTCCTCTCTGATTAATATTATTGATACAAATCTTTTTCTATCAACAGACGTTTGAAATTCTTGTATACTGTTTCTTCAAATGCAGGAATAACTTTTTCGAAATCAGAGTAGATTGTTGGCAACATAGAAGGAATAATGATTTGTTTATTATACTTAGCAAATGGACCATCTGTTTCAAAAAGTAATCGGTTTAATGGCAATTTCTCAATTATCTTTTTCCCTCCTTTACTTACTAACATTTTAGGATTTAAAGAAAAATAATATCCCCTCTCATATATCTTTTCTAGAGTCGATAACTTACCACTATACCAGTGAAAAATTGCATGCTTAACCTTGTTCTTCTCAAGTATATCAAGTACCATATCTTCACTAAGTCTCGAGTGGATTGTATATACTCTCCCTTTATTAAATTTTGGTGAAGTAATGTATTCAAAGGCATCGATCTGTCTATTTTTAATTTCAAGATGTTCGCCATTGTAATCTAAACCAACTTCCCCTATGTATTTAGTTTTATTAACCCATTTGTTGAACAAAACTTCATTAAAACTATATTTACTAGCAACCTGCGGATGATAGCCTAAGCATAACCTCACATATTTGAAGTTTTGAAATGATTTATAATGCTTCTCGAAGAGTTCAGGTAAATTCGTTACAAACATTGTATAAATTTTCATAGACTCATACTGTTGCGCGACTAATTGAGGTTCCGGATAAAAATCAATATGAACATGTGTATCAATAAGGGTCATATTTCTCCATAAACCTTTCATATTCCTGAGCAAATGTGCTAAACATCGTTTCATTGCTCATTCTAAAATTAGAATTTTCTTCATAATATTTTTTTCTTATTAGTACTTCTGTGAAAATTTTTTACTCCTAATCAACTCATAATAATTTTTAAAATAGTTTAAATTACTCTCATAGTCTTTCCTATAAGCATCTTCTTTAATCATTTTGACCTTTAAGTTGTATGGGTGTTGGTAATTGACATCATATTTTTCATTATCATAAGCAGCAAGTGAAATTTTCCTTAAAAGACATGGAACACATATACCACACTGTCCGGAATGAGTCCTTTCAGGATGTGATCTTCCTTGACCACAAGTAAATGTATCCTTTATGACATTCTTAAATTCCCCATTCATATTGTCAACAATCTGACCCTTTGTATAAAACAAGAATGGGTGATTGATATTTATTGCTATGTTTAATTCACCTAATAAAGACCTATACATATATATTGTTTTAGGATGTGTGGTCTTGGTTGTATACCTATTATTCAATTCGGGATTAAGGGAAAGTATTCCGTTCTCGAATAAATATACATCACTTGCGGTATTAAAATATGCTTTTGCTATAGCTAATGCCAAATATAATAAAGATCTCGTAGATTGAATATAAGTTCTTTTCTTAACAATTGGTTTTTCAATCAATACTATCTCAGTGGCACTATCAAAAATCTGTCTATAAAATTTTGAGACTTCTACTTGTTTCGTTCTCTCCTCACTTTTGTTGATAAAACCTAAATAATCACTTTTCACATTATTCTTATAATTAAAAAATGCACCAGCGAAAGAGTCTAGTCCACCTGAGAATAGGGTTACACTATTCATCGAAGTTCCAATTCCATTGATGAAAAAAGGATCAGCATGAGTTCTATTATGCTCAAATTTTATTTTATATTGATCTTCTGAAACCCAATTGGCTATTTTCTCAACAAGCTCAATAATGTTGGTTTGAGACCAAAGATTGTAGTTGAAAACTGGGATATTTATCTTGATTGACCTCGGTTTATCATTATTTTTATGAGTCTCCACATCTTTAATATAAATAGACCCCATAACAGTCACAAGATCAATAATTAACGTTCCTTGATGTGAATAATTATAATTCACATCTTTAAGTAGAATCTCATAAATGTTAGATAAGGATATTTCTGACTTCATTAAAATTCACCGAAACTTGCGTTAGTGGTTTGGATAGATATCTCATTTAAAACTTTCCTCAGTGAGATTTTACGATCAATAAACTCATTAACTTTATCATAAACATTATTATTCATAATTCGGTCAGTCATATTTTTAACCATTTTTTGAATTAATTCATAATTAAGTTCATCATAAATATCTTTGATATTATCATTAAGTTCACCAAGTAGAATCTGATAAACTATTTCATAAAATAATACTTGAGCAAACTCATATATCTCAAATTCATCAATCTCAAAAAACTTACACATAACTATTTTAAGAGATTTCTCTAATATTTTAGAATTTATTGTAGTATCATTTTCGATCAAATCTAAAATCATTTCGAGAAACTCTTGTTGAGTTATGGAGTCTAGTAACAATTCTTCTTTTGATTTCCCCTTGAAACCCGAAGACTGTAATGACAAGAATTGTCTATGTATTATTCTTATAGAATTATCGATTATATCACTCTTATCAAATTTTTCATTAAGGATTTTTTCACTTAGAATTTTTTTACTAATCTCAGGCGCAGTTTCGTTTAAATTGGTCAAACTCTTGTTTTTTAACATTTTTTTGATTTCACTTGATAACTTTCTTTTTGAAGTTCCCATACATAAATCCCCCATATATTATTCTTTCTTAATTTAAAAAATTCTTATTATCTCATTTAAAAATAATACTTTCCATTCAAAAAAACACTATAATACATTGTTAAATGAAGCGTAGTGTAGACTAGTACAAATATTGCAATTTCAGGTTTGTAGAGCAATGCCTATGCCAAGCTAGCTATCATTGATGCACACAACTGTGACCAGTTTGTCTGGAATTTTCAATAATACATAAGAAGGAAAAGAATATAACACTATCTCTATATTAACAATATCCCCTTATACTTTCCAGTTGTTTTTAGCCCGATTGTAATTTATTCCACTTACGATCTTTAAAATATTTTTTTGTAATACTTTCATATAGTCAGAAGCATAAAATAGCTTTCTTTAAGAAAGCTATTTTATGCTTCTACGAGATACTTTAGTAATAAGAACACACATCTATTTCCCTTTTCAAACAACTCCCCGCTCAAACTCCGCAAACTCAATCCTGTTCCGCCCATTCTGCTTCGCCTGATACAATGCCTTATCCACCGCAGCGAACAGTTGAATCAGATACCCCTCCGGGTTATCCGGTACATGCTCCAATTCAAAATCCTCAATGGACAAAATGCCTATACTGATCGTAATGGACACCTGTTCAATCTCGTGATCCACTACAATGCGGTTGGACTCTACCGACAATCTCACGCGTTCTGCAATTTGATTAGCCACGTCATGCTCCGTGTGCGGAAGGTAGATCATAAATTCCTCCCCGCCATATCGCGTTAGAATATCGGTACTCCGAATGGATTCTTTGACAGCCTGAGCCGTGCGATGCAGCACTTCATCCCCGATGACATGTCCGTAGCGATCATTGATCGCTTTGAAGTAATCAATATCCAGCAGTATGAGTGAAAACGGCGTTTTATATTGAATGTTGGTGATAACCTCGTGATTCAGATGTTGGGTCAGATAACGACGGTTATAGCAGTTGGTTAGACTGTCCGTCAGGGCGAGTTCTTCCAGCTTGCGATTGGCCTCGGACAACTCCAGACGAATGCGATCCAGGGCATGATTACGCTCCTGAAGCGTCTCGTTCTGCCGATTCATTTCTTTAACATAGAAGCGCTCTTGAGAGACATCCTGGAATGTAAGGATATGACCAATGGGCGCGCGAGCAGCATCAACAATGGGAGACGCTTGGAGGATATAGTGACGGATGTCATCCCGCCCCACGAGTACTTCAATTTGAGACAAGGTATTGTCCTTTTGCTTATACTCATCCAGAAACTTCTGGCGGCTGCCCTCAACACGAACAGAACCCAGGAATGCCTCCATATCAAAAGAATCCCCCACATGCAGATCCATGAAGGATCGGGAGGCTTTGTTCAATTCAATAATCATCTCATTCTCATCCAGTACAAGGATGCCGTAAGGAATGGTATTGATTACATCCTCATGGGCGATGGAAACCAGATCGAACACATTGTATCTTTTAATGACATAGACGAAGAAAAGGTCGGACACGAAAATCCCCAGCGAAGTCAGTCCGGGAATAATGAACGGTAAATACGCTCTTAGAACCACATTAAGCAGAGCGTCGATTGTTGCAAAAGCAGCCAGCACGAATATGCCCCAGAGCGTAACATTCACCTGATTTTTAATCATGGAGGACGTTCGAGAAGAATAAAGTGCCCGGAACAAAATAAAGAGGGACGTTACAAAGTAACTCACGAGTATAGCCATGACAACCCAGAACCAGTGTCCATATTCCCGCTCGATATAACCGCCTTCCAGCGGAGTTACAAACCAGCCCCACGGGTTCAGGATCACGCCAACCGCTCCAATAACCGCAGGGATGAACAATAGGAAGGATTTTTTTGGGCCTAATCGCTCCGCCTCACCCGTAATGAAGATTGTAAGCAGCAGCCAACCACTCCCGAGTAAGGAAACGGCAACAAAAGATAACGTAACATAGAACAACTGCAAGCCTGGATCTTTCGTCAACGTACTCGCAAATTGACAGAATGGCCAGAGCATCATCAACCCATGAAACAAAAAGTAAACCTTATGTAAGTTCGTAATTCTAACCGTAGCAAAAACATATACGTATACACCAAACAATAGGACGAATAGAAAGAGATCATACCATACTAATGGGCTCACGAATCTTCTCCTTTTTGCATGCGACAACGAGGATAGTATTGAACTGGGTTATTCCTTAACGCTATGTGAATCTTCGATAAACCTATAAAAGATATTCCTATATTATTGCTATTGGTTAATTTAACCACATCTTATCACACCGCTAATGGAGTGAGTAGCCCATACAATGGCAAACCAACCAACCTCTGTTTGAATTTTGCGCAATTTTTGCGTTTTTGTGAATGAAATTGAACGTTTAGATGTAAACCGGGAGGAAAGAAGACCTTGTTAGCTGTCGTAAGAGGCAAGTAGGTACATATGTAGAGCCCTCCGTCACCGGACGGCCCTCTCCTCATTCGTATACAGTAGCCAAAGGCAAATTGTCTGAGAACAAATCCGGATTATCTTGGAGCATGCTCGTGATTACTTCCGTCAACAAGGCCGCATCACACACTCTGACAACTGCATCGCCAAGATACCCTTTATGCATCGCACCTTTACGTTCTAGAACGTCATCCACTTTCCAAAAATGCTCTGACCACGATAATCCGCAATGTCTCCGGGAAGGCACCGAAATTTCGGTTCCATCGGATAAAACCGTGCGTAACATCTCAGGCTCATCCGTTAATCTGCCCGGGATGTCGACCCATTCTTCGATACCATGGATAAACGTATTCCGTTTCAGATCAACGCCGACCAAAAGGATCGTGGCCTTCCGATCAAGCAGTTTGCCCCAGGCTGAGCCTCGTGCGCATGGTGTATCGAAAAGATGATCGTCCTTCGTAAATGCTTCGGCGTCGCGTCCCAGAGCAGCTACCGAATGTGTAGGGTGCCAAGAACGTACTACTTCAGGTCGTTTGCGAAATAGCTCAGGCAGAATGCCGACACAGCATGGTGAGGATTCCACGTGGAACATCGGATTGTCCGCATTGATCGTGGACCATGTATGCGTTGGCAATACCAGCAGTCCGTCCTTCATATACTCGGTGAATGCATCCAACACCGTATCCGCACCGCCTTCGACTTCGCCCATGCTTTTCATGGAAGAGTGAACGAGCAGCGTCCCTTGGTCGTCAATACCGAGCTGACGCAGTTGGTGGAGCAAACTTTCTTGCGTATGTATCATTAATAGATAACCTCCTTTGGGCTATTATAGCAAAATAGAGCGTAGACGACGGTACTAACGTTATCCTTTGTATTGGAGAGAGCACGAGACCTGTTTCAGGCCATACACCATGCGCCTCACGGCAAGACAAAGGGCCGGGGAACCCCCCGGCCATAAGGAAAGAATTTGTATAAGTTCCTGAATAACAAAACTATTTAATCACAACGTACTCCAGGTTCACCAATTTCGCATAAGTCACGATTTGATCAGTAGTCAGGTTCAAAGATACTACGGTATGGTGACCGCCGCCATTCTCAATCCAAGCTCTAACCCCCTCCTGGAAGTTAGGCTTCACATTCCACAATACACGTGCTACCGGCAGATTAGGTGCTGGAACCGTTGGCTCGAATGCGGATACTTCGTTGATCAACAGTTTGTAATGCGTTCCCAAGTCCGCCATGGAAACCACGACGCCTTCTCCTGCTTTGCCATCGAATACGAGACGTGCAGGATCTTCACGATCGCCAATACCCAGTGGGGACACGATGATTTTAGGTTTGTTGCTGGCGAGTGTCGGGTCAACTTCAAGCATGTGGGATTGAAGGATAGCCTCTTGACCAGCTGCCATCTCGTACGTGTAATCCTCCATGAAGCCCGTGTTCTCGTTATGGGCCATGACTTTGAGCAGGCGATCGAGTGCAGCCGTTTTCCAGTCACCCTCTCCAGCAAAGCCGTATCCTTGGGCCATCAGGCGTTGAACAGCCAGACCCGGAAGCTGCTTCATGCCATGCAGATCTTCGAAGTTAGTGGTAAAGGCACTGTATTCACCCTCGTCCAGAAAACGTTTGATCGCAATTTCATAACTTGCTTGTACACGTACGCTAGCTTCCCAAGCTTCTTTGCTGTTCGTGCCATAATCGAATTCATACAGGTCTGCGTACTGAGCGATCAGATCGTCGATTTCCTGCTCTGTTACAGCGTTCACATATTGCACGAGGTCGCCAATGCCGAAATAATCGACTGTCCATCCGAATTGGATCTGTGCTTCTACTTTATCGCCTTCGGTCACGCCCACGTTACGCATATTGTCGCCAAAACGAGCAACCTTGATGTTAAAGCTTTCATTATAAGCTACCGCTACGTCCATCCAGTCAGCAACCTGCTGTTGCACTTCTGGGCGTTCCCAGTAACCAACAACGATTTTATTTTGTTTTCTCAGACGTGCATTGATGAAGCCATATTCGCGATCACCGTGAGCCGCTTGGTTCAGGTTCATGAAGTCCATGTCGATGGTCGCCCATGGAATGCTTTCATTGAATTGTGTCGCGAGATGAAGCAACGGTTTTTGCAGCAATTTCGTACCCCGAATCCACATTTTTGCAGGCGAGAACGTATGCATCCAGGTGATCACACCCGCCACTTCGTCGCGATAGTTCACTTCTTTCATAATGCTCGTGATTTTATCTGCGCTTACGGCCAAATCCTGCAATACGAGCGGGTATGGCAGAACGCCACTTGCATTAAGGGCATCCGTAATTTTCTGTGCGTTGGCTTTAACCTCACCCAGCGCTTCTTCCCCGTACAGATGCTGCGAACCTACGACGAACCAAAACTGTTTAGCTGCTGTTGCTGACATGTAATCATCCTCATTTCATTTTTATAGTTGAACAAATGGGTTACACTTACCACTCCGATTGCAGTACCATCTTCCGATCGCTGGTTATCCCCGGGTTTCTTTGATCAATTTTAATAAGGATGATATCCGGTTATAAAGGCGAGCGCTTCGCTTCTACAGATTGGTACTGCACTCTCCGTTATCGTGTAAAAGTTTGATACAACTTCATTGGTAGTAGTAACAAACAACTTATTCGCTTGAATTATTATCAACCGATCGCTACATAACCAAATTACTTCTGTCCGTAGTAGGCGTCTTTTCCGTGTTTCCGCAAATAATGTTTATCCAAAATGCCTTGCGGCAGTTCTTTTGCAAAGTTATTCAATTGCCGCGCATACAGGTTCATTTTGCACACTTCCTCCAGCACGACGCTGTTCACTACCGCCGACTTGGCGTCTTTACCCCACGTGAACGGTGCATGACCATGAAGCAGAACTGCCGGGATTGCCATCACATCCAGCCCGCGCTGTTCAAATGTTTCAATAATGAGACGGCCCGTCTCCGCTTCGTATCCGCGATCAACTTCATCCTGGTTCAAGAAACGGGCACAAGGTACGGCGCCATAGAAGGTGTCAGCATGCGTTGTTCCCATCACAGGTACGTCCAATCCGGCTTGTGCCCAGATGGTCGCCCAAGTGGAATGAGTATGCACAATGCCGCCGATTTCCGGGTAATGTTTGTATAGCACAGCATGTGTCGCAGTATCCGAAGAAGGCCTCATGTCCCCCTCTACTACATTGCCGTCCAAATCCACCACTACCATGTCGCTCGCTTTCATCTTGTCGTAGCTGACACCGCTCGGTTTGATGACAAACAGACCACTTTCCCGATCCATCGCGCTGACATTACCCCATGTGAACTTCACAAGTCCGTGCTTCGGCAGCTCGAGATTCGCCTCATAGACCTCTTCTTTCAGTTGTTCTAACATGTGTTAGTCCCTCCCGTTCTCTACCAGATGATCTACCGCCGCCTGCTCAATTGCGAGGCCCTTCAGATAACGTTCGATAAATGCTTCAAACCCTTTGACATCCGATGCATCCGGCGCAACTTCCTCGCCCTGGACATCGATAAAAACCTTCTGCTCTAGGAACACATCCAGACTCTCCTGCTGATCCTTGTTGATCATGTACGAGGCCAGAAGCGCCATACCCCATGCGCCGCCTTCACCCGCTGTAGACATGACTGACACCGGCACGTTCATCGCTGCGGCTACAATCCGCTGTCCGACGACAGGAGTCTTGAACAGACCACCATGAGCCAAAATGCTGTCAATCGCCACATGCTCGTTCTTCGTCAAAATGTCCATGCCGAGCTTGAGGGCACCAAACGCGGTGAACAGATGTGTACGCATGAAGTTCGCCAGATTGAAGTTGCTTTCCGGTGAGCGGACGAACAATGGACGGCCTTTGTCGATGCCGGTAATGTTTTCACCCGAGTAATAACCGTAGCTCAGCAAACCACCACCATCCGGGTCGGCTTCCAACGCTTTATTGAACATCACGCTGAACAATTTGCCGGTGTCGACTTCGTATCCCATCGCCTCGGAGAATTCACGGAACAATCCAAGCCAGGCGTTGATGTCACTGGAGCAGTTGTTGGCATGCACCATGCCTACCGGACTGCCGTCCGGGGTCGTAACCATATCGATCTCGGGATACACTTTGGACAATTCCTTCTCCAAGACGATCATCGCGAACACGGATGTGCCGACGGAGATGTTGCCCGTACGCTTCCTCACGCTATTCGTTGCTACCATGCCCGTTCCGGCATCGCCTTCTGGCGGACAGAGTGGAATGCCTGACTGCAAATCATTCGAAGGATCGAGTAGCTTGGCTCCCGCTTCGGTTAACTCACCAGCATTCTCACCAGCGAGATACACTTTGGGAAGAAGGTCTTCGACCTTCCACGGATAACCTTTACTTGTGATCAGTTCATCGAACTGCTTGATCATGGACGGGTGATAGTTATGCGTAGACTCGTCGATTGGGAAAATGCCCGAAGCATCGCCGATACCGATGGCTTTATTGCCCGTCAGCAGCAAGTGTATGTAACCAGCCAAAGTTGTCAGGTGATCGATGCGAGGCACATGGGTCTCTTCGTTCAAGATCGCTTGGTACAAATGAGCGATGCTCCAACGTTCCGGGATATTGAACTGTAGAAGATCCGTCAGCTCCCTCGCAGCCCTCCCGGTGGTCGCATTACGCCACGTCCGAAACGGTACCAGCAGTTCTCCCGCGCTATCCAAAGCGATATATCCATGCATCATGGCGGAGAATCCGATGGAACCTACCGTTTGCAACGTGATCCCGTATTTCCGCTCTACGTCTTGCTTCATCTCACGATACGCAGTCTGAAGACCTGTGATAATATCCTCTTGGTTGTACGTCCAATATCCGTCTTTCAGGAGGTTCTCCCATTCATAACTGCCTGACGCGATGGTCTCAAAACGTTCGTCAATCAGCACCGCCTTGATCCGCGTCGATCCAAATTCGATGCCTAGTGAAGTGGCTCCCTTGGTAATCGCTTCTTTCATATCCACATGACTCATGATCACGTAGTCCCCTCTCTGACCACATTAGGTAAAAGTAAAAATATAATTGGCTTAAAGATGATTGAATTGGATTCATATTTCGGTTTATTGAAAAGAATGCGCTTTCCTTTTCTGACAGCCTTAGTATATTTTTTGTACGTACATTTGTCAATAATATATAATAGTTATACTTACATTAGTTGAGATATAACGTCTAAACGATCTCATTTCTGTGCTTAAAAGGTTATTTTGTAGGGTACACATTTCTGTTTAAGGATGGGAATTGTACGGTTTATTTTGTAAAACTGGCTGTTACATAGCCATTCCATTCGAATCATGATAAAATATGTACGTACAACTATGAATATGACGATGTTTTTTTATAGATAAGTAACGATGAAAGAAGTGGACTGCGTGAAGCCAAAGTATCAGGTCATCATTGACGATATCAAAAGCAATATCCTATCGGGAACCTATAGCGTAGGCGAACAAATCCCTACCGAATCCGCACTGCAGGACAGCTACAACGTGAGCCGCCAGACGGTACGAAAGGCCATTTTGGAGCTTTCGAACGAGGGCTTTTTGAGAAGTGAGAAGGGTTCCGGCACCTATGTAAGCAATCTGTATCGATCCAGAACCGGCGGGAACACGATGAAAAAAACAATCGGCGTCATCACGACGTACATCTCCGATTACATCTTCCCCTCCATTATCCGCGGTATTGAAGGCCGATTGAATGAGGACAATTATTCGTTGCTGTTAGCCAGCACCAATAACGATGTTGAACAAGAGAAAAAGGCGCTCGAGATGATGCTGTCCTACGGTGTGGATGGCCTGATCGTCGAACCGACCAAGAGCAACTTGTACAACCCCAACATAGCGTACTATCTTTCCTTTAAGGAACAGGATGTACCGTTTACAATGATCAATGCCTTTTATGAAGAGCTGGAGGTGCCTTTCTTCTGTCTGGATGACGTGCAGTCCAGCTATCTAGCTACCCGGGAACTGATCGCCAAAGGACATAGCCAGATCGGCATTATCGCGAAAATGGATGATTTACAAGGGAAGTATCGGATGAAGGGATATATCAAAGCGCTGGGCGAAGCCAAGTTACGGTTTCATCCCGAGCAAGTGCTGTCGTTCGATACGGCATCGAAGCCGGACCTCTCCACCAATCTGGAGGTGTTTCTGGAGGAAAACAAAGATGCGCTAACATCCCTTGTCTGTTACAACGATGAGGTGGGGCTAGAAGTCGTACATGCATGTAGAAAGCTGGGCATTTCCATTCCTGACGAGTTATCCATTATCGGCCAGGACAATTCTTATATCGCCAAGAACGCCAACATCAAACTCACGACATTAACTCATCCCCAAGAGCAAATGGGCCGTGACGCTGCGGATTGGGTCATCAAGAAACTGCAAGGCAAAAAGGATCTGCCCACCAACACCTATTACCAGCCCGTGCTGGTTGAGGGCGAGACAGTAAAAGAGATTGAGTTGGAATAGTATTGGGACCGAGGTTTGGTTAATGGGGATTGCTCTATAAAAGGGGTAATTACAACCTCAACCACCCGCCTTTTGTTCGTCGACACCATGTTCTTGCTGAAATACGAAGAGGCTGCCATAATGGCAGCCTAAGATGTTTTGCTTTAGTCATTCTTTTTAGCTAGAACGGGAACTAACTCATAAGGAGTGTCTCTTCCAATGAAGAGGCCTGCATTATTTTGTGATACCATTCCAGAACGTCAGCTCGTCAACGGGCAGTCGAGTCGTCGGATGTCCCGGTTGCGAGGCTTTGCCGATGGAAATGAGAATGGTTGGAACATAACGATCGGGAATATCGAACGCTTCAATGAATTTATTTTTATCGTATCCAGCCATTGGAACGGTATCATAACCACGCGCTTTGGCGGCGAGCATGAATTGCATCGATAATAGACCACAATCAAATATTACGCCGTCCTTGATATATTGAGAATCCATGCTTCCCAGCATTCCCTTCATGTTGGTAACCAACGAATCCTTAACTTCCTTCGTCATATAACCAGCTTCTACAGAAGCGTCGTAAACGGAATCCACCTGTTTGATATACTCCAAATCACCCAGCACCGCAATAACGGCCGAGGCATCTACTACCTGCTGCTGGTTATTCGCGATGGGAAGCAATTGTTCTTTCAGAGTCTGATCATTAAAGACAATGAATTTCCATGGCTGCATATTCGCGCCAGATGGAGCAAGGGCTGCTTCAGTCAGAATATCTTTCAATTCCTCCTCTGAAATGTTGACCGCAGGATCGTAATGCCGTACAGAACGTCTTTCCTTTACCACTTCCATGAAGCTTTGCTCTTGTTTTACGCTCTCCATCCCATTTTGCCTCCCATTTATATACTGTGTATTATTTAACACAGTTAAAGATAAAAAAATAAACCACTTAACTGTGCTAATATAAGCACAGTATATCTGTGGATGGGTATGTTGTCAATTCTCCATTATCGGACTCATTCGTTTGGCCATGTCGGCAATGGTGTATTTTCGCAGAATTTCCAACACGCTATGATTAATTTCCCCCGTAATATCGTTGAACATGTCATGCATCTGCATACCAAAGGAATGATCGCCTGTGGAATCCAGCATTCCTTCACACAGCGATGCCTCGGTCTGAAGCGAAAGATATATATCGGCCAGTGTCACTGATTCCGGCGGCTGCTTCATGCGATAACCTCCATCGCGTCCTTCACGAACCTCTAGAATGTTCTCCTGAGCGAGTTTCGCCAATATTCGGCGAATCAATGTTGCTTCTGAGCATAATTGATCGGCGATATTGTTACTTGGATAGCGGTTAGAACTATTAGACATGAACACAAGGGCCTGCAATGCCAAGCCGAATGCCTTGCTATTGGAGGGACAGGTATGTTTGGCCTTTTTCATCGTACAGGGCTCCCTTCTTCGTTGCGTCCTGTGTGAATTATAGCAAACCGCCAACTACCATTCAACACGCCATCGAGGTTTACAGACAGCAGCTTGCTACTTTAAACAGAAGGTACACGCCCAAGAAATAAAATAAGGGAAGCTTCCAAAACAATCAAATCCTCTACTCCTGACACAGCAGGCAAGCAATATAACTATTTTGTTCAAATAAACTTCAAAACATCATATAATAACCTCTTAACAAACCATTAAAACTGGTATATTATACAATTGTAGCAAAATTTTATTATATTTCGAGAGGGGATTTTAAACTTGAAAAAGACGCTTTCTATGGTTGTCGTCATGAATCTATTTCTCAGTTTTGCCTTCGGCTTTCAAGCGTTTGCAGACGATGACATGGCCGAATCGGGAGTTCACCCTGATGCCCATGTCGCAGAACAGGTAATGCAGCCAAGTGAGGAAATGATATCCACACTTACTAAGGATGTTTCTGAGTTGGATTCGTCCAAACTGAAGAATCATCGGGTAAAAGTACCTGTAAACTTGGAATCGGCTACCGCGTCTTCAGAATTACAAAAGGGACTCATTTCGGCTCCGCAATCGATTATCGCTACAGCCACAGCAGAGACTAATACATACACGGGCTACATCCAACAAGAAGGTACGTCCAGCTTTTTATACCCTATTTATGTACAACCGGGAAGCATACTGCAAGTACAAATGGATAATCCGGCATCGACGCAGCTAGATTACGATCTATATCTCTACGAATTTGACATGTCCACTGGTGATTTGAACCCAACTCCAATTGATTATTCAATATATGGAACGTATCTGAATAACTACGGAAACGGATCAAGAACCTTGTCTGAAAATGTCGGCACGAAAAATAGCACCGCCAGTTCCAAAGCCTACTTAATTGAAGCCTACGGCGCAGTTGGAGGCAGCATCAATGAAGCATTCACCCTAACCGTTTCAACTAGCTCAACCTATGATTCATACGAGACAGATGAAAATGCACTTCATGCTTATCCTTTCACGGTTGCGACTGGTGGCTCTACTCTTTCAAGCCGCTCCATTAATTCGGAGGTCGATCAGGATTGGTATAAGATCACGGTTCCCGAAAGCAGAAATTACGATGCCATGCATATCGATCTGGATCAAGCCTCTGTAGGTAATGGCTATAAGGCGGAATTGTATGGTGCATTAAGCAACAATCGTATGGCACTAATGCCCTCCACCAACGGCAATGTGTCTCTAGGCACGGGCACATATTATTTGCGAGTGTATACAGCAAGTAACTATTCGGATAACAACTATTCATTACACCTTCAACCAGTGTTAAGAGCGGATAAAGTCGTGATCACAGGTTATAATTCTAATGGCGGTCCGAATGACTACCCCACATATGCCTATGGACGCTACTACCGGATTACGGGAACCAGTTTTACGGTGACTGGCGTTGCCGCGACTTCAGATAACTATGCGGTAGCCAATGCGGAAGTAGAAGTCCTTTGGGAGAATGATTATTGGACGGAAGGCAGTAACAACAGATATCGGAGTTCAAAGGTTATGACAAACAGCAGCGGCCAATTCACTGCTACGTTATCCCTGCCTCCTTCAACCGGGAGCATAAGTCAATACTTGCCAGGAGCTATAAGCTTCACTCACTACTATGATATTTGTGGTGTGCTGGCGAAGGTAACGAATCGTCCGAGTGCAAATGATACAGATATTGTGTATCACTTTGCCTACAGTATTTACGGAGGTTAAACAGATCAAGAAAAAGCAATGGGCGATTCGTCAACATGCCTGTTGCTTTTTTGTCCAATCATATTAAAAATATGGAATATTATTCCGATAGTATGAAGAGAAGTGAATTATTGGAATACATTAATCGAATAGGAGTGTGTATTTATGAAGGTTCAAAGTACGACTCAGTTTGACCTCAATACCTACATTCAATCGAAACAACGCGCGGATAAGCCCTCTTTAGTCACTGGCACGATACCCGAACTGTCGCATAACAACGACACAGTGGAGATTAGTCCGGCTTCCAGGCAGTTGGCAGCATCCGATATTGTAAATCATTCCGCTACATATTTTGGAACCGTTCAAATCAATGATTCCTTAAATCGCCTACTCACAGATCAACCCTCGGAGGTGAAGGAGGCTGTCTATGGCATCATTCAAGCTAACCTCATTACTAACATAACCGAGGAAGAGGACAGATCAGCATTGCTGGAATTGGGTCTCACACAAGCAAAGTATATCGCCGATAACTATATGAAAGGGGATAAAGCGACGGAATTCATGGATACGATTCGTCAAATCGCCGCCATCTCCACAACCAGAACGGTAGATCCTGAGACGAAAGAAATCCATTATGAGACTCCTCCTCAGAGACCTGTTGGCGCTCCAGATGATTATATCGATCTAACCTATATGATGAAGAAATTTGAACCCAAAACGCTGGATAAGCTCCAGGATGCAATTGTGAACGGAAAAGACTGGAACAGGATTCTTCAAAGCTTCGCCAAAAATGTATCGACTAATCAGGACTGGTTGAAGGAATACAAAGAGGACGTAGCCAAATCTACGGGGAATATCGCTGGGGAGAACAGATTCGAAAAAGCCTCTACTTCCAGCTTGTCTGAGTTTGCCCAAGATATCAAGAACATGATCGCTCATGCTGGATTAGTAAATAGCGATTTTCTGACAGACAATATAGAAGCATTTATACGAACCTTGGCAATCCCGAAATCCAATGGATAATGGAGAAGATTCACCAACATGAGTGACAAGCATGCCACTGAGAATCAAGATAAGAATGTTATACATACCTAAATTGATTCTCAGTGATGTCATGCCCTACACCACTTTTCTTTATTTGAATTTAATGTCAGCCACTTGGCCACTTTCAACAAAACCTATATTTTGATAAACCTTATTCGCATCAGGGTTCTTCAAATCAGCATATAGCATCGGATCTAAACCCTCTGATATGAGGATAGAACATAATTCTGCTACAACTGCACTTGCATATCCTTTCTTACGAAAGGCAGATGGTGTATATACTGCATTAATTCTCGCATGTCTTGGAGAGCGATGTGCAATATTAGCCATGGACACAGGGTAACCATCTACCAGCCATAGATACAGATTACCTGTTTCTATAGCCGACTCTGCTGCTGAGAGTTGACTAGATGGTTCAACTTTAACTCCATAAGCCCCTTCTGAGAAACCAGCTAAAAATTCCGCCACGGTCTCCAAATGCTGTCTTGTAGCTAGGTGCAGTGTCCCTTCTACATGAACTGGTTTCCTTACCTCTGAACAAACGTAGGATTCCATCATCATATAAGGAACAGATTGAACCTCGTTAGCCTCTGAGAATACCTCAGAAAAGTGTCCAACAGTCGCCTGATCTCCTGATATCCCCGGAAGCTCATTTCCCTTGAGAAATTCTAAAAGTTCTTGCAAGAGCTTGTTCTTTGGTTCAGCTGCAAGTTCTTTGGAAATCCACAACCAAGCGTTGTGCCCTTCGGTCTGGGCAAAGATCATTGTTTCATTAGATGCTTTTAGACAGGTTGAACGCTCTGACTCGCATATACGATGAATAAGATTGTACTGGACTTCATCGGCCATAAACATATTCTGATGCAGCACTTGATCGTTTACACCAAACTTCTGCAACATACCCATTCCTCCTCTATTCATGTAGAAGACACAAAAGCCCCATCCGTAGCCAAGAAGCGTACCGTAACGGTCGTTCCAACACCTTTTATACTTTCATAATTAATTTCCCCGTCATATTTTTCTACAATATTAAAACAGATCATTAATCCTAGTCCGGTGCCATTACTTTTTAATGAATAAAACGGCGTCCCGAGCGACTTCACCTCATCCTCTGACATTCCGCTCCCTTCATCCATAATTTTGATCTCAATATAATGTTGATTCCTCTTGGCAATCACAGTGACGGGTTTCCCCATATTCGATGCTTCCAATGCGTTTTTAATTAAATTCATCATCAACTGCTTAAACTCAATGGGATTAATAAAAATGAAGCAATCCTCTTCTGCCTCGATATGCATCTGATTATCAGATAACATCGCATAGGAACGAACCAGACCTGTTACACTCTGAAGAGCATCGTTCACATTCACTTTTTCTGGCTTCTGATCTTTATTCGGCTTGGAAAGGGTTAGAAACTGAGAGGTAATCTGTTCAACGGTATTCAACTCATCAATCATCAATTTGAACTTGTTTTTGACCGGATCATCAAATGCAGGATCTTCTCTGTATAACTGCAAAAAACCTCGAACAACGGTGACTGGATTTCTAATCTCATGCGCCACAGCAGCCGTCAAATGGGCTATCATCTTTAAACGCTCCGATTGTTGTAATTGTTCATGATAGAGCTGTTGCTTTTTCATACGACTAAAGGACAAATGGAAAATGAGAAATAATAAAATCTGACTCGCTATAATATTAATGAGGTTCCCTAGGATGTCATGATGTAAATACGAATATATATTACCTTGATCAATCAGGATGATATAGCCAAATGTGATCAAAATTAAAAATCCATTCAGAATGATGGAGAAATAAAACAGTTTTAAATCAAAAAACAGAATGGCAAGTGAGGGAATCAGACAAATGAGAATGTACGTAGTCCAGGTCTCTGGATATAAGAAGAACAGGGTATAGAAATAAGCAAAGCCAAACAGGATGATGATCTTTCTGAAAACATAGGTTTCATGCTTCGGGTAGATCAACAAACAAACCGCTAGAATGGCCACACAAAAAAAATGGATGACATACCCCACTGTAATTCCGCTTAATTCTGTCGTCGATAGGATTAATCCAGATAACATAAGAGCAATGAGAGTTAACATGGAAATATAATATGTTTTTCGGTTCACCTGACTGTACAATTCTTTCATCCACTCACCACTTTAAATTAATGTCGACACCTCGGTATGTATGTAGCTCTTTTCATTCCTATATTTAAAGGCATCCCACTGGATGCCCTTATCTATAATAGCATTGTATCTCATTTAACTAGCTATACAATATGAAAATTTGAAATAAATGATTCCCAACAACATAAACCCAACATTAGTCAAACTAATGCAAGGCCTAGAATGCCAAGTAGCCGTACGGATCAATGTCCGTACGGCTGCTCTTGGGTAAAAATATGCTTTTAGCTTATGAACTATTTCCAGAGCTCTTCAGCAATTTCTTTGATAAAAGCAAGCTTCTGCCATTGCTGCTCTTCTGTCAGATGGTTGCCTTCTTCCGTGGAAGCGAATCCGCATTGCGGGCTCAGGCAAATCCGGTCCAGATCCACATATTGCTTCGCTTCTTCGATACGCTTCAGAATATCTTCCTTGCTTTCAAGCTCACCAAATTTGGAAGAGAACAAACCAAGCACGACCTGTTGGTTATCTTTCAGGAAACGAAGTGGCTTGAAATCGCCTGCCCGCTCGGTATCAAACTCCAGATAGTAGCCGGAGTAGTTATCAATGTTCAAGAGCGTTTGCGCAATCGGCTCATAACCTCCACCGACACCAGCATATGTTGATACGTAATTCCCACGGCATACATGTGTCGTTACCACGAGGTCCTCCGGCAAACCGGATATAACTTCCTCGTTCAACTTCGCAAGTTCGTTCGCATAATCGGCTACATTTACACCAATCTGCTCCATGAATGCCATGAACTGCTGATCGCACAATGCGCCCCACGTGCAATCGTCAATTTGAACGCTTCGGCAGCCCGCTTCATACAAGGCCAAGATCGCCTCTTTGTACGCTTTGGCAATATCCGAAAGAAGCTCTCCCCGGTTCGGGTAAATGGCTTGCGTACTTTCTTTATTTTCTGCCCGGTCTAATTCAAACAGGAACTGTGCAGCAGCAGGAATGGATTGACGCGCAACGACGTCATCGCCAGCAACACCTTTTAAGAATGCATAATGTGAAACGAACGGATGAGTGCTGAAACTTACTTTGCCCGTCAGACGTGCTGTTTCGGGTCTGGATTTGGCACCGTTAAACTCATAGCCTTGATCAATGATGGTCCGGTCAACACCGTCAAGTCCCCAGAAGAAGTCCAGATGCCACCAAGAGCGACGGAATTCCCCGTCCGTTACAGCTTGAAGGCCAACTTCTTTTTGTTTTTGCACGAGCTTCACAATTTCAGCGTTTTCTACTTCCTCTAGTTGCCCAGAAGTAATTTCACCGTTTTGGTATTTCGCTCTCGCCTCTTTCAACGCGCTTGGGCGCAAGAAACTGCCCACAATATCATATCGAAATGGAGTGACGGTCCGCTGTTTAGGTTCTGTTTGAATGCTCATCGTTTAATCTCCCCGTAAATTAATTATAAGATTAAATATAACATGTCCGATCGGATTTACTGTTCTATGAAAGAGCTATAGCAGGTTATAGTTATAAGCTATAGCTGAGTCCAACTTTCCTTTACCCGTGAGGTATCTCCCATCCAAAAGAAAATTTATTTACCTTATTGACTTAAACCATAGTTTAAGTCGTATGCTATTCCTGTCGACAGAGTTAACACCTATTTGGAGGTCTCCAACATGAAGTATTTTTCCATTAGCGAAGCTTCAGCCCAATTGAATATTCCAGATTCAACGTTACGTTTTTATGAGAAAAAAGGACTTCTGCCCATGATGGAGCGTGATGATGCTGGCAGGAGATTATTTTCAGAAGTTCAGATGGCCTTATTGGAAACCCTTGTTTGTTTAAAAAACACGCATATGCCCATTAGTCAAATAAAGCAATATATGGACTGGATCATCCAAGGGAACTGTACGCTTGAAGCAAGGCTTGAAATGATGCAAAATCACAAGCAGGCAGTGCTGGATGAAATTTCGTTGATGCAGGAATCCCTAAAGGGCATTGATTTTAAAATTACACGTTACACCCGTCAAATAGAGGAAAGAAACGAACAAAAAGATACCTAAGAGGAGAGATACTATAATGAAACTTTCAGGAAATACAGTACTCATCACCGGTGGAGGCTCTGGGATCGGATTAGCATTTGCAGAACGTTTCTTAAGAGCTGGAAATACTGTCATTGTTACTGGACGACGTGAAGCAGTACTTCAACATGCAAAAGAAACACACCCGGACCTTATTACGTATGTGAATGATCTGAATATTGAATCCGAGCGTGTAGCGTTGTTAGATTGGGTAACCGTAAACTATCCGGAAGTGAATGTGTTAGTTAACAATGCTGGTATCCAACAACGCTTTAATATGCTGACAGCGGATGCGAAGAGTGATTGGAGTTATTTCAGTAAAGAAATTACAACGAATATTGAAGCTCCCTTTCATCTATCCATGCTGTTCGCTCCTTATCTTGCAACCAAAGAAGAAGCCACAATTATTAACGTTACCTCTGGATTAGCCTTCACACCGTTTGCCATTGCTCCGATATATTCAGCAACCAAAGCCGCACTTCACTCCTTTACAATCAGCCTGAGACACCAGCTTTCGGATACGTCTGTAGAGGTCATTGAAGTTGCTCCTCCGGCAGTAAGTACAGATCTGGGTGGAGCAGGCCTGCATACGCATGGAGAGCCATTGGATGCCTTTGCAGATGGAATTTTCGAAGGATTACAAGAAGGTCATAAAGAAATTGGATACGGTACCTCTGTTGCCCGCCTACGCATGTCCCGAGATGAAGTCGACAAATATGCAGAAAGCATGTATCACGCAACGAAAAACCTTATTGAATAACTCACCTACGAGACATCGTGTGACTCATCCGTTTCTCTGTATATTAACAAAGAGACCATTCCAGCTACGGAACGGCCTCTTTAAATTCTATATAAAACTCATGTATCTACTAATCTTGAATACATATGGAGATCGTTAAATGTTCCTTCTAATGTGAAACGGAGCTTCTGTAAGAGCTTTATCGAATTCACATTTTCGGGATCAACCTTTGCTTCGACTCGGTTCAGTTTTAAAGATGAGAATGCATGATCTACCAAAGTAGAGACCGCCTCTGAAGCATATCCTCTTCCCCACGATGATTTAGCAATATCATATCCAATTTCTGCTTTTAAGTTGTCAAAATCCAAAGAATTATAACCGCAAGAACCTATAATCTCGTTGGACTCTTTTTTAATTATGGAGAAACGGATAGCCTTACGATCTTGAGAGAGATCATCCAGAAGTTTGATCATTTCTTTCGCTTGCTCTACGTCAGTAAAACAACTAACATTCATAAATTTAGTAACCTCGGGATCAGACCAAACGGCGAACAAGCTCGAAGAATCCGACACCTTCATTTTTCTCAATTGTAAACGTTCTGTGTGTAACTCTGTAATCAATACTTTTACCTCCATTAGGATTTAATAGTTAGGTTTAAGATATTGATATCTGCGCATATTTCAGTCCCTTCATTTCCAGGCTATTTACATTATACCAGGAATTTTGACCAAATCAGACTCCATTCTAATGATCTCAAGTCAGCGTAAGAATGATCTGTTCTCCGGAACGGGTAATCTTGTAGATACCTTCCTTCATGTCAATGCCATAGTGCTTTTTCAGCAACCACTTTGCGTTACGATCCGTCTCCACGACGACCAGATAATCGTATCCGCTCAGGAGGTTGTCCATATTATCCTCATAGAACAACACAATCCCGTCCACATGCGGAGCATACAAGAAATACTTCCCGACATACTGCATGTAATAATTCGTGACCTGCTGATCCCTATCCGAGGCGTAGAACAGATATCTGTTGTTGTCCTCCTGACCACCTTTATACCAGCGATCGCCGGTAACCGCATGGATTTTATAAGGGAGCGTTGTATCGTAGGTTTTGGCAATCGAGACGATCCCGTTGTATTCCGATAAAAGGATGGTCGCCGCAATCGCCATACAGCCGATGATTCCTTTTTGATAGTGCCCCTTCGTCTCGACCGTCTTAAAAGCTTGATAATCAGGCACTTCACCAATCCGATAGTGGAATGAACGCTCCAGGTCGATTGCAGCACACAGCACCAGCCCGCCCGCGAACAGCACCACAATACTCGAGGCATAACGCTCAAAACCTGCCAGTACGATCGCCTCATCCATCGGCATGGAGAAGAGATACAGCGCCAGAATGCCTGCATAATACAGCAGCAATACAACATCCAGTGCAATCAGTGCTTTCCACAAATTCCACTTCTTCTTGAGCACCACATAGGCAAATATCGAAGCCGCAATCGCTACAATCTCGAAAATGACAATACCGATGACCGGCCGTGTCGTAATATCCGTACTCGATTTTAAGAACAGCCACAGAATCTCATGCATCTGCTCCGCCGTTTTGCCGGATTGAATTCCGGAAGTGGCCACATCGAATTTGTTATCGACGCCCTGAAACACCGTTGCCATCCGCCAGCTCCAGCCGAAGTATGGAATCAGTGAACCGCAGATGGTGCCAATAACAGCCAGCGCAGTTTTCCAACTGAACTTTTGTTTGTGCTTTAGCCATGTATACACCAGGAAGATCAGGCTGATGGCTGCGAAAATAATGCCTGTGCTTTTAATGACTGTCAGCACACCTGCAAGTGGGAGCATGATGATACATGCTCGCTTGATATCATGACGATATTGGTATATGACCGCCAGGATGGAGAGCGCATAGATAGGAAGCAAGAAATCCACGAGCAGGTTGGTAATCCGAATCGTAAGGTTGAAGAAAGACAGTGTAGATAACCCGAGTCCGAGAAACGCATACAGCAGAAAACGTTTCTTCTCGGAAACGATGCCAAACATAGCGTAAAAACAGGAAAAGATCAGCAAACCTTGTGCCAAGAGCATCACGGACTGGTCATGCCCCATAAATCGACAGACGTAATAAATAAACGACGAGGTCCCTAGCGGATAATTCTTAAAATCAATTAGGTTCGAATCCGGTGTCGGAAAAGCATCTGTACTGAGCATCTGCTTCAAGACAATCGCCCAGTGGGAAAAATTATCGTAGTGCGTCAATTGATTTTGGAAGAGTACCAGTAAGAAAATGAACGTCCCTGCCAGGAAAGAAAACTGGAATAAGGAAAAAGAAATGCGAAAGGATGCTCCTCGGCGCATTCCGAGAAACACCATTCCTCCGTACAATAGTAATCCCACGAGAAGAAGGACAAGGCTGCCAATGTAAAGTTGCCCTGCCAAACCGCTAAGAAAGACAATACATGCTATGGAGGAAAAAACAAATACAGGGATGAACTCCCAACGTATAGATAGTGCCTTTCGAACAAACTGCATGTAACCCATAAAGGAGAATATCAATAAAACTCCCATCACAAATTGAAGCAAATACAGCATATCTATCTCTCCTAACCCTCTCTGGTGAAACGATCGGCATGTGGATGGGTCAAATCACTCAGCAATTGATCAATCAAACCGCGCTCCACGATATCATCAATATTCTCCACCGAGAGAAGTACTTCGCGACGATTGGCTGTTGTTTTCCCTGTGTGCAGCAAGATGACTTCAATATTACTCTTCGTATAAAAAGTAACGACCTCTCCTGCCGTAATATCACCATGAAGACCCGTAGCGGAAAAGAAACGATAATTAAAGCTGCGCAGCGTACATCCAGCATGATTGGTGAAATGAACTGGAAGCTGAAGGGAAAGCCTCGGCATTTTTCGTTGATCCGATCTAGGTTGAACAATACGTTTTTTTACATTGCGAAGCATATCGTCGTAAGCCGTATCCCACAGATTCATCTTCTCTGGCAATGAGTGTTTACGATCGTAGATGATTTGCATGTATTGACGGTTATCCGTCTCATCCATCGGCTGAACCGTAGCGGAATAACGCCAGCCTTCTCCATCCTGTTTCACATAAACGATGACCGCCTTAAGATTGGCCTCATACCGCTCGGATTTTACAACCAGAGAGATCGTCTTCTGTTCAGGTAGATAAATGGGATAGGGGACATAAAAGGCAATACCTTGTTCAGATACATCTACTGTCTTGGCCTCATAGCGCACATTCGTGTCCTGATCGTGGATCATGACATCCTCCTGCGCCCGAATCCGCTCTGTCTCCCGATATGCACGACGGCCGATCATGAAGAACAGGGCATAACACAGCGCAATCATATTATGAATGAGCCAGAAAATAATGATACTGCTGAAGAACAGTGCGATACCATATTTACCGTTAACATACCGAATCACAGCCGCAATCGAAAGCAAAAGCAGGAAGATATGCGGAAGTGCATATAACAGAGCAGACATCCATTTCCGACCGTTCGCTCTGCTTTTATTCGTAACCTTGAATTTTTTCTCGCGAATGCCCAGCGTTTCAAGGAGAACCGGCCATATCAGATAAGGCATAAATATCGTATCAATAACCTGACTCCAACGCTGATTCCGAATATTGCTCGACAGATAACGCATCGATACACTGTAGAAGAAATAGGAAGGAAGCCAGAATATTAAGATTTGCCAGAAGGTTGTGTTTACAATCTTGAAATCGAATAGTGCAAACAAAATAGGTGCCAAAATGAAAATCAACCGGTTAAAGAAGGACCACCAGTATAAGAAACTGCTTAAATAGGTTACCCTCGTCCAGAAAGGAAGCTTCTCGGATATAGGAGCACGCGTATTCTGCAGGCTCTGAATAATCCCCCTTGCCCAGCGAATTCGCTGCTTGATCATGCTCGGGACTGTTGTTGTTGTCTGCCCGGCAGCTTGAACCTCTTGAGTCGCATAGGTAATATAGCCTTCCTGCTGTAAGCGGATGCTTGTCTCAAAGTCCTCGGTGATTGTATTCAGCGGGAAACCGCCGATGTCTTCCATGCCTTGCCGAGAAATAATCGTATTACTTCCGGTATAGGCTACTGCATTAGAGGCATTACGCAGGATGTTCACTTCTCTGGAGAAGAAATCCTGTTCATTCGGAATTCCTTGCTCTGCATACAAGTTAAACTGGAACAGATCCGGATTATAGAAGCTTTGAGGGGTCTGTACCAACCCCAGCTTGAACTTTTTATCTATTTCATCCTCACGGCGAAGCCGCCATCTCCCGTTCTCTTCTATAAACGTGGAGAGCAGGAAATACGGGACTGTTTTCATCAAAAAGGTATGTTGCGGGATCATATCTGCATCAAAGGTTGCAATGAGTGGAGAAGAGCTTTTGCTCAGGGCATTATTCAGGTTACCTGATTTGGCATGCTTGTTGCCGGGAAAACCCAGATATCCTACGCCAAACTGCTTCGCAAGCTCCTCCACCTCAGGTCGTGCTCCATCGTCACACAGATAGATGTGAACCTTCTGCTTGTCAGGGTAATCCATGAACGTACAAGCATTGACGGTTTTATACAAAAGATCAACCGGCTCGTTATGGGTGGCAATGAACACATCCACATGAGGATAAAAATCGGGAGGGACGATGGGAAAGTCGAGCTGCGTACGTTCCTTTTGCATCTTTTGAAAAAA
This sequence comes from Paenibacillus sp. 276b, assembly GCF_900107875.1. Taxonomy (NCBI): domain Bacteria; kingdom Bacillati; phylum Bacillota; class Bacilli; order Caryophanales; family Paenibacillaceae; genus Paenibacillus; species Paenibacillus sp. 276b. The sequence goes on from NZ_FNRR01000003.1 coordinate 650,796, forward strand.
CAATTCAAAGGTGGTCAGTACGGTTACCGTCTCAGCCACAATTAAGAGCATGCCGAAGATGACGTTCAGAACGCCTTCGCCCCATGGCAGTGTAAAGAACATCCGCCATAGCAAATAAATCGACATCAAGATCATGGTGATGACAAAGAAAATATGTTGCCTTTTTTCGTTTTGCACTACAGCTGCTTCCTCCTTGCTGCAAATACCCATCTTCGCTGCAATTGAAAACTGAGCAGGAACAGCAAGGCATCACAGACAAATTTCGCGATTTTCTCATCCACGAAGAAAACCGTATGGAACAAATATACCCCCGTACTGGAAAGCACAATCACGAATCCGCACAACGTCAAATAGCGCCATAGACTGCCCTGACTATCCTCTTTACGGAATACAAAGTGCCTATTCAGTACATAGTTGACGACAATAGAAATAATTCTCGCAATCACGGTTGCGAGCAGAATTCTTAGATAATCCTGCTGACCCAATATAGGCCGCAAAAAGTCGATCAAAAACCATGCAATTCCCAAATCAACGACAGAACTCGCAACGGAAGAGGAAATAAACCGCAGGAAGTTGGAGAACAGCACACCCATCACCCGAGCGCTGTCCTGAATCGCTTTAAAATGTGTCCCTGCATTTCCATTCTCATAGATGACTTGAATCGGCATGGTATGAATCGGGATACCGGACTGAATACACGAGATGAGCATCTGCAGCTCATATTCAAACCGGATACCGCGAACATCTTGCATGAAAGCAAGTAGTCCGGGGCCAAAAGCTCGAAGTCCGGTCTGGGTATCTGACAGCTTTTTACCGTAAAGCATAGCAAAAATAAAGGACGTCATCCGATTGCCCAGCAAAGATTTCGGCGGTATGCCTCCCTCGCTGAAGTTCCTTACCCCGAGAACCAATGCATCAGGATGCTGCCTGGCTTCTTTCGCAAGTCTGTATACATCCTCTGCTGCATGCTGCCCATCTGAATCCGCAGTGACGACGAACGAAGATGCATCGAACTGCTGTCCGATATACTTAAATCCGGTTTTAAGTGCAGCACCCTTTCCTAGATTTTCCGCATGCCGAAGCAAGACACACCCGTCCTCACTCAGCTCTTCGAAAATCGACTGATACGCCTCACCAGATCCGTCGTCTACAATGACAATATGGGTCAAGCCATATTCTCGCAATTGCCGTACATAGGCTAGAAGTCTCTCATCTGGCTCAAGCGATGGAATAAGGATGATCGTTTTGCCGTCTTCACTTTTATCTATAATCATCCTAGTTAAGCCTCAATTCGACATATTTTCACAAATTCTTTTTGAATACTGAGAGTATAACATCGAAAGAGTATACAGTAAACGAACAACTTGTATATATTTTGGTAAAAAAGTTGTATACACATTCGTATTAATGTATAGGCAAAAAATACTAGAAATAGGACTGTGGTATACACAACGAAAAACTCGCCATAATTATGGCGAGTGCATGTTCAGATATCATGTAACAATGCTATTCTATTCGAATTGCTTCGATATAAAGCTCGATGCTTACTTCATTTCCGACGACAATTCCACCCGTTTCCAGAGGAGAGTTGAAGCTCAAGCCAAATTCATTACGATCGATACTGGCAGTCGAATGAAATCCCACACGTTCCCGGCCTCGAGGGTCTTTATTAAACCCTTCAAAAACGGTATGAAAAGTGATAGGTTTTGTTATGCCATGCAGCGTTAAATTGCCTGCAAGTTCATATTGCCGTTCGCCAGTAAGAACGCAGTTGGTACTTTGAAACGTAATCGCTGGATACTTGGCAGTATGAAAGAATTCATCGCTCCTCAGGTGTTCATCTCGTTGCCGCTGGCGAGTTGTGATACTATTTGTGTCGATGGAAGCCTGAATACCCATAGTTGTTACATCGTTGGGGTCAAAACTTAAAACCGCTTCGAACTGCTCGAATACACCTTTGATTTTATTAATCATTAAATGCGTCACCGAAAACTCAACAGAGCTGTGGTCCGGATCCACTTCCCATTTGACATTGCTCATAAATAAATTCCACCTCTATAATCATATGATGCGAAAGGTCGCCCTATCTCCAAAGCACTGCGCTATTCGCATGCTCTTAATATACAAAAAGGCTACTGACAACGTGATGTCAGTAGCCTTTTAACGTTCTAGCATTTTCTCATAAATATAGACGAATGGCCGCTTATGCTGATCCCTAATTTGAATTAGAATTACCGTAGAAGTCTGGAAAAAGGCTGTGATTCCAATGTTAATCAAAAGAGATAAATGGCTGCAGTATCGCATTCTCCGCAATGCATCCTCTCTCGCCGGACGGTTACCAGAAACACAGTTACTTAAAAAGGACACTTTAACGAAGATGCTGCTTCAATATCAAAGCATCGTACTGAAACCTCGTAACGGAAGTTATGGAAGGGATATCATTTTTATCAAACGTAACGGTGGGAAATCCTATCGTATTCAAAATGAAAATAATGTGGTCATCATGAGAGACACCGACAAGGTACTTCAATGGCTGCACAAAAGAAACAAAAGTCATGGATACATTGTCCAAAAACGTCTGTATCTTGCCCAAATTGGGCACAAGCCGTTCGACATTCGAATCATTGTTCAGCGCAAAAAAGGCTCTTCAGCCAATTGGAACGTTACCGGCTACTACGCTAAAGTTGCGGCGCAGGGATATCTAGTCACGAATGTGACTAGCCGCACCATTCCAGTGCTGGAGGCTCTCAAATTAGCTCGAATCGAAGATCCGAGCTTGCTTGTCAAAGCGGAACACATTGCACTATCAGCTGCCAAACGACTGGGAGAGCGTTACCCTACGCTTAGACAAGTCGGGTTCGATATAGGTATCGACAGGAAACATCGAATTTGGATCATTGAAGGTAATTATAAACCCGATCTACGGCCTTTCCGGCTTTTGAAAGATTCCTCAATGCATCGCAAAATATTATGGTACAAGAAACATTAAAGCAAAAAAGAGACGACCAGCCTTTTTCTACGGCCAGTCGTCTCTTTAGGTTAAATTTTGATGCTTATGATGATCATGATCGCTTCAGTTATTACTTGAGGCGTCTCGTGGCACTTGTAACACGTGTCACTTGGAATTTATTTACTCCTACCTGTATAATGGCAAACTGGCTGTAAGAAGTGCCGGAAGAAGTATACGGCTCGGCTTCAATATTTCCACTTGGCGTTCTAACCGTTGCGGTGATTCTAGTTACCAAGCAGACTCCACGGCTGGAAGCTCTCCAAGTCTCGTCACGCAAAACACTATAATTGTCGTCACTACAAAAGATGGATGCATATTCAACTTTTCCAGACGCATTAAACGAAGTAGAGTTATAGATCTGAACGGGGTCATAACCACCTCTTGGTCCTCCTGGTCTTCTATTTCCCATTATCAAAACCTCCTTATTATTGATAGTTTTATTAAATGCATTTCAATTGTTTTGGTAAGGTATAAATGTGGACAAGGAACAAAAAGTGCGTTTGTCCAGTGGCCTGGGGAGCCTTATATTGATGTTCCTCAAAACAAAAAAAGAACCACCTGTGTTGTTACACAGGTGGTTCGAGAATGATAGATTCTTTTTAAATTATGAAGCTTTTGCTGCAACAGCTTTTTGAATTAAAGCTTTTGCATCGTTAGTAGAAAGACCTTGTTTAGGTTGAAGCAGATTTTTCTCTGCTGCACTAAGAATACCTTTGTCAATCAGTTTTGCCATAGGTTTCACCGCATAGGTAGAAACGGTTTTGCCATCTTCAAAACCTGCAATAATCGTAGCCGCATTTTTGTCAGAAGCTTGATCTTTCACCAATTTAGCAAGAATGGTAGCTGCTTCTTCACGAGTGATATCACGATCAGGATTGAAGTTACCACCGTAGCCTTGAATGAATCCAGCATGAGTCGCTTCAGCGATTGCATCTGCATATGAAGCGTTAGCAGCAACATCCTTGAATGCAGGTGCTGCAGCTACTTCGTTCAGTTTCAACAGGTCTACTAGAGCACTAACAAATTCAGCACGGGAAATAAATTCTGTTGTTGCAGGTGTTTCTGTTTCTTCTTTAGATGCAGCTAGATTCGTGATACGTCCTTCCGTTTTAGCCACAATGTCAGCGCCTTTATACGTATCTACAATGTACTGGTAGAATACATCCAGATCGATAGGACCAGCCAAGGATGATTTAGCATCTACCAGCACTTTATAGTTATCTCCACCTGCAGCCATAAAGTTGTTAACTACAGCCGTATATGTTTTTGCAGGATCAATAGGTGTGCCATCTTCAAGAGTGAGACCAGTAACACGTTCCGCCACTGGTTTATTGAAATCTGCAGTATATTTCAGACCAGAGATCTGTAGAGTTTTGGTGTTTGGTGTACCATCAGCGTTGGTACCCCATTGTTGCTGCAACAACGTTTTAATTTGTTCGCCAGTCAACTCCAGTTTCACTAGAGTATTACCAAAAGGTTGGATTTTAGCAAGATCAGCAAAGGTCACATCGCCTTTTGGCAGATCCGCACGAATACCACCTGGATTCATAAATGCAAAGTCAGTAGCACTTGCCTTATCCCCAAAGTCTGCTTCACGCATTGAATCTGCAATGAGGTTGCCCAGAGCGGCTTCGTTATTATAAGCATCTGTACGGGTAACAGAACCATCCGTTGTACCTACTGGCTTAGTCAGCTCAGGATGCTTGTCTAATGATTTTTTAATAATAGCTAAAGATTCAGGGTCTTCTTTTACACCCTCTTGGAAAGTCGATGTAACTGTAGCTGATTTCTCAGTTACATCCCCAGTTGCAGGGTCAATCATCAATTTAATATCTTCAAATGCCGTACCATAAGAATACGCTTGAACGATCAATTTTCCATTCACTTCACCGTTAGCCAAGGCATGATTGTCACCTGCAACGATAACGTCAACAGGGGAATCAGCTGGCAAAGCTTTTGCTAAATCAGCTGCTTCTCCAGTGGTTACGCCTTCTTTGGTTGTTGCTGGATCATGCGCCAATACGATGATCGTTTCTACACCTTTATCTTGCAATTCTTTTGCATATTTATTAACGGCTTCAACTTCTTCTTCTGCGCTTAAGAAACGAACGCCAGCTGTCCCAGATGGGGATACTTTGGCAGGTGTGGATTTCGTCACTAATCCGATGAATCCGATTTTGACTCCGCCTACTTCTTTAATAACATACGGCTTAATCAATGTTTTGCCAGTGGCAGTTTCAATGACGTTTGCATTGACGTAATCAAATTTTGCACCAGCATGAGTTACTTTTCCTTCTTTTGGATCAAGGCCACCAAAGATTTGTGCCTTCAAAGCAGCGACACCTTGGTCGAATTCATGATTGCCTAGAGAAGCTACATCAAAGCCCATCATATTCATCCATTCCATGGTAGGCTCGTCACGATCGAGAGATGAGACTGGAGCAGATGCACCCACAGAGTCTCCATTATGGAAGAGTAGGGAATGCTCATATTTTGCTTGAGCTTCTTTTAAGTAGGTTGCTAGAATTGGAGCCGTTCCTGCCTTTTTATCACTAACGATCGATGTGGTATCTAACTGACCGTGGAAGTCATTGATACCAATCAAGTGTACTTCTACATCTTTGCCTGCGGCAGAGACAGAACCTGCTGCGCCCAATAGTTGGGTGAGTAGTAGTGCAGCAGTTGCCACACGAATTGTGCTTTGGCCCAGAACTTTTTTCCAATACATGAATTAACAAAACCCCTCTCCAATTATAGATCCTGAAATATTTTACCATAGTTCAATTCATAAAAGTCGTAGAATATATCAAATGGATGTAAAAAATTTTAAAGATTGATAGAGAAGGAACCTACTTTTATATGTCACTACTTCGTAAGAACCGGATTAAACAAAATTTCGGACATAAGATTCGCCCAAACTCAACGATTACAGGTGTGCTATAATATGCTCTAACTGATGAATTAAGAGAATAGGTGTGTGAACCGATGGAAATAAAGCCGGGACATCTACCCAAAGAAAAAAAACCGCTATACCTTACCGTATACGATGAACTATTCAAAAAGATCATGAGTGGTGTGTTCCCCTCCAATAGTCAATTGCCTGCTGAACCTGAACTTGCCAAAATGTTCGACGTAAGCAGAATGACGTTGAGACAAGCATTAGCTCTATTGCAAGATGACGGTCTGGTGACGAGTATTCATGGTAAAGGGAACTTTGTTACCCGAACTCGAATGGTGCAGAGGAATGTTGGGCTGGAGAAAATCGGAAATCCTATTTATAAGTGCCATACAGAGGACATTGATCATGTCGACATCCAGTTCAGACTGGACCTTGAGAGTGACTACACGAAAGAGGTTCTGAAAAGAAAAGCCACAGCTGTAGTAGCCATTGAACGTTGGTATATGAGTAAAGGACAAGCGGTGGCTTACGGATTTACCTTTATGGCCATTGAGGCCGTAACAGAATTGAACCTGGATCTCCAGAATGAAGAACAATTGCTGGACATGCTTGAGAACAAGGTATATGAGCTGGCTAACTCTGCAACGGTAGAGGTCAGACATTCCACCGTGATGAATGCCTCATCTCAAAAATATAAACTGGATGCCGGCGAGGGGTGCGATTTGCTGCTGGAAAGTATATATGTAAATGAACAGTACCCTATTGTATACAATAAATATTATATTCCTAAAGAATTTAGCCAGATTGTAATTAATGCTTCGAAACCATAGGACTTATTATCATTGCAGGGCAGTGACTTCTCCATATAGGAGAGGTCACTGCCCTTTTGCATACAAGATCGACTACCAGGAAAGAATGCGGGAATTTATTCCATAAAAAATTAGTTGATAGAGAATGCGATGTGTGGTACTTTATTCTCATACCAATTAGACAACTTTTTATACAACTATACCAATTTATAAAGAAGAGGAGATTTGAAATGAGCACATCCCCTAAAGAAACGCCGCATATTCAACCTGGAGGAGTAGAAATCGCAGAGACGATTCTATTGCCAGGCGATCCCTTAAGAGCAAAGTTTATTGCAGAGAACTATTTGGAAAATGTCGTCCAGTTCAATAATGTTCGCGGTATGCTGGGCTATACGGGAACTTTCAAGGATAGAAAAATATCAGTGATGGGTACTGGAATGGGAACACCAAGCATGAGTCTGTACTCATGGGAGCTGATTCATGTATTCGGTGTGAAGAATCTCATTCGTATTGGTTCCGCAGGGGCGATTCAAGATCATTTGAACCTGTATGACATTGTTTTCGCGATGGGTTCTGCAACCGATTCCAATTATGGACACCAGTACAACCTTCCGGGTCACTATTCGATTACGGCATCATTCGAACTTTTGGAAAAAGCCAAGAAAATAGCCGATGCGCAGGGGCAGAAGGTTCATGTAGGCAATGTGCTCTCCAGTGACATCTTCTATAATGCGGACCCAACGGCGCTGAAGAGATGGAGCGAGATGGGAATTCTATGCGCCGAGATGGAATCTGCTGGCCTGTATATGAACGCAGCACATGCGGGCGTTAACGCCCTGTGTATTTTGACGATCAGCGATCATATTTTCAGACATGAATCCACGACCTCGGAAGAGAGACAGACCGCTTTTACTAAAATGATGGAAATTGCACTGGAACTTGCTTGATCATCTGATTCCGGAAAGGAATGTGGCGAATGGCTACAATAACTGAACATACACCGCAAAATACCCCGCCCTTTCAAGCGAAAAGGGCAGTCCCTGTCATTCTGCTCTTTTTCGTCTTTGCCTTAATCATCGATAACTCATTCAAGTTGGTTTCAGTAGCAATAGGCGATGATCTGGGAATCTCGGCAACTATGGTTAGCTTGCAAGCTTCATTAGCGGGACTTGTGATTGGGATTGGCGCCGTCATCTATGCCTCTTTGGCCGACTCCATCAGTATCAGAAAGCTGTTGGTTGCAGGGATTATATTAATCTGCATAGGTTCGATTATTGGGTATATTTTTCAAGACTCTTATCTAATCATTGTTATTGCTCGTATGATCCAGACTGCAGGTCTGGCCGCAGCTGAAACTTTATATGTTATCTATGTAATGAAACACCTGCCCAAAGATGAACAGAAGAAGTTCCTGGGTCTCAGCACAAGCAGCTATTCACTTTCTCTTGTTATCGGTTCCATTACCGGGGGGTACGTGTCCACCTATTTAAGTTGGTCAACATTATTCTTAATTCCGCTGCTGTCCTTACTCCTAATTCCCTTCATTCTTAAATATTTGCCGAAGGAACGATCTCGGAAGAGCCATGTTGATCTCATCGGTCTGATTCTCATATCGGCCATTACTACTTCTGTGTTGATGTATTTAACGGATTTCAACTGGATCTTTATTATGAGTTTCGTAGCCACTGCAGCACTTTTTCTTGGCTATATCAGTAAGAGTAAGAAGGCGTTCATTGGGATTTCCTTTTTTCAAAATAAACGGTTTGCATCCGTACTTGCCATAGCCTTTGTGATTTATTCCGTTCAACTGGGCTATATCTTTATTTTCCCATTCCTGCTTCAAAAGTTGTATGATCTTCAGCTCGATACGATCTCACTGCTGCTGATACCAGGCTATGTAACGGCGATAATAGTCGGTTCGCTGTCTGGAAAAATAGCAAAAGTATTGACCAATAAGCAAGCCGTTTCCATTGCTATGGGCATAATCGTATTCAGCTTGGCTTTACCCGGCCTTATTGGAGGCTCGATTCCTGTATATGTTCTCTCCATGCTGCTGTTCTCGGGGTCATTCGCATTCATGTACGCGCCTTTGCTTGAGTCCTGTGTACGCTCTATCCCTGCAGAAAAGTCAGGAACAGCCATTGGATTCTACAACTTGGTGTTAAATGTATCCGCTTCCATAGGCATCACCTATACCGCATCTCTTATGGATGTAGTATCTTTTGGAACGGTGTTATGGATCCTTTCAATCATTACCTTGTTCGCACTAATGATGTACGGATTGCTTGTGGGCCGACTCACTGAGTCGAAGTAATTAAAGGTATCCATAGATTAAAACGCTCAAAATCACCATAAACACTCTCAGCCTTCCTGAAACAAAGTAAATTTTATTGCCGCATAGATACAGGATTGGTACAATATAATGAAATATTAGGGCACTGCTTCGCTAGCATTGCTAGAGACAACCCCGCTACTTGTAGCCGGGTTGTTTTTTGTTTTTTATTAAAATGACAAGGTGGAGATTCCAATGATGATCATGAAGGAAACAAGAGCGATCCTAACCAAAGAAGACCTCATTCACAAGTTCAAAAGCTGCGGACTCATGGAGGGACAAACCATCATGGTTCATACTTCGTTAAGCAAGCTCGGTTTTGTTATAGGCGGAGCAGAGACGTTCATTCGATCCCTTCTTGAAATCATTGGAGAAAAAGGAACTCTGATCATGCCATCCCAAACGTGGAAAAATCTCGACCCTTCCACAGGTGTGCATTGGGAGGAGCCCGTAGAGTGGTGGCCTACCATTAGAGAACACTGGCCCGCTTATGATAAGGAGGTTACCCCCGCAATCGGTATGGGTGTCGTAGCCGAGATGTTTCGCAAGTGGCCGGGAGCCCATAGGTCACACCATCCTGCGCGTTCCATAGCAGCGGTGGGCAATCATGCGTCATATATAACGGAAAATCATGATTTAAGCAACATTTTTGGAGATGGCTCCCCGTTGGATAAGCTGTACCAGTTAAACGGCCATGTGCTTTTGGTTGGCGTCGGCTACGAAAAAAACACGTCGCTGCATTTGGCGGAAACAAGGGCAAATTTCCCTGGCAAGAAGTACTCCGAGGAAAGTAGCGCCATGATGATTAACGGCAAGCGCGAATGGGTCACTTACAAGACCCAAGCCGTAAACGACGAAGATTTTATTCAATTAGGGCAGCACTACGATACCGAAAAAAACGTGAAGATTCATAAAGTTGGAGACGCTGATGTCCGGTTCTTGGAACAAAGACCGTTGATCGACTGGGCAACAGCATGGATGGAGCGCACTAGGGTGCATCTATAGCAGAGAAAAAGACTGTCGTGGAGGGCGCGGTATCATGATGAACAAACTCGAAGGCAATAATCGGCATATCCGGATGAATATCATAAACTTTGCTGCAAGGGAGCCTTTCAGTTTTGTTCGGTGAGAGACTGGGGGCTTCCCCCGTCTACCCGACCTCGGCTTTAATGAAGTAGTTTAGCCAGGTTCGTGCTATAATGGTGTTTACCTGATTAACATTCATCATTCTGCCGAGAAGGCGATGATTAAGGAGATTGAACTTTGACGAACAACCATGATATTGGATCAGTTAACGAACTACCGGAAAACTTTGAAGAGCTCAAACGAGCGGCTAATCGGTCGGCAAGCTGGAGAGACAGACTGAATGCGGTGAACGAATTGGGAAACTGGGATACAGTCCCTACCATACAGTTGCTACATTATGTTTTGAAAAATGATCAAGTGTTTCAAGTGCGCGAAGCCGCATATCTCAAGCTCAAGCAGTTGGATGAAGATGTACAAATGCCTGCTAAAAACAAAGGCGATCTGTTTAAAGGTCTTAACAAAATTTTGCTACGGATTAAAAAAAGCCTTCCTGAAGGTCACACATTTGAGGAATTTAAGGAAAAACTGCAAAAGACACGTGTGGATATTTATGATACTTACGAGGGCGACAAAGATGCTGAGTTCGATTCCTGGCTCCATGGAATTTGGGAGACACTAGGTAGAAGATAGCCGCCGTGCAGGCTACAATGTAGACTTTCACAGTCTCCATCGGGCTGATTTAATACTGTAACTTTAACCCGACCCTTTGCTTTATCACGATCGCTATTATACCGTTCACCGTATAATAGCTGAGTACAAAGCCACTCCAGAAAAATGGAGTGGCTTCTTTATTTCTTATTATTTTGATTGTCACCAGATTTCATCTCACTCTTTAGCATTTTGAAGTATGAATGCAGTAACATTTCAGCATTTGTGTCATCATTAATGCTTTTGAAGTAATTCCACAGTAAAAAAATACCTCTAAAACACTGTTTTAGAGGTCTGTCTTATATACTGATTTTTATTTTACTTTAAAAAGGAAAAGCATCGGATATTCTTACAGCAACATCCCCTGTAAATTTTCTTCCATCAGATGTTGTTACAGATATTGTATGATCACCAGCAGGAACACCTGCTGCATTCCATGTGTTACTTGAATTAGCAGCTAAAGTATGACTTTTACTGTTACCATGCTCTTGAATAGTAACAGTTACTGATGTCGCTGTAGTGTTTTTAACAGAGAATCTATAATAACTCCATGCTGCTGGTTGGTTCCAGAGATTTAGATATGTACCATTGCTCATTGAAACTCCAGAATCACTAATAACTAAATTGTTTTTTCTTGGTTGAATTTTTTGAAATTCATCAATATAACTACCATTAGAAGTAATTGTTTCACTAGAAACAGTAACAGGAGTGGAAGGATCGCTCGCAAAAACACTACTTGCACCTATAATTAATGCTGCTCCTAAAAGTAATACAAATAATTCCTTTTTATGTTTCATAAATTGTACCTCTTAATTTTTTTTCTAAACTATACCGAATTATTTTCGGAAAATAGAATAGTAATAAAAAATCATTATACTACATATAATAACAAAATAAAACATTTTTATAATAATTATGATTAATAAAAATACTTACGATAGCCGGATATATGTACAAAAATATAGTAGGTATGTGAATAAGTCTGGCTTCCAAATCTCCAAACTCAGACGAATTTTGCTGTGACGGCCGATTAGCGTTCCGTGGAACAATGAAAAAAACCGTGTTTTGGCTAACAAGCCAAACATGGTTTTTCTTCGATTTATTTCTTTTCTCGGGGGTCATCAAATAATATGTTCCTTTATGACTGGCACAGTGAAATATAATAAGCTGAAAAATGAGTATTGGGAACGAGTGGTTGCTTAGAATTTTTCGTCCTACTTGTGGTACGGTTCATTCCGGTTAATCTTCACTGCGCGATAAATCTGCTCCACCAGCACCAGCCGCATGAGCTGATGCGGCAGGGTCATGCGCCCGAAGCTCAAGCGCTGCTTCGCGCGGCGCAGCACCTCATCGGAGAGCCCATGGCTTCCTCCGATGACAAACACGACATGGCTCGTCCCATAGGTGCCGAGCTTGTCGATCTCTGTTGCCAGCTCCTCGGAACTCCAGAGCTGGCCGTCCAATGCGAGCGCAACCACATGCGCCTCGCTCTTCACATGCGCGAGGATGCGTTCACCCTCGCGCTCCTTCACCGCCCGCACCTCAGCTTCGCTCAGGGTGTCGGGCGCCTTTTCGTCTGCGACCTCGATCATCTGAAACTTGATGTACGGGGCGAGCCGCTTGGCATATTCCTGAATGCCCAGCGTCAAATATTTTTCCTTCAGTTTGCCTACACCAATAATCTGAATCAACATGAAGATCCATTCCTCCTAATCGTCCTGCGAAATAATCTATAAGTAAGATGCTTCAATACATCGTTTGTATCAATATTAAAAGCTAACGAACTCCACACACCTTATCTAGCCCCATTTCGGCTCCTTTAAAATCTAAAGAATCTGAGACACGCTATTTCAGGCAAAACACGCCAAAAACACAAAAAGAGCGCTCCGACACGCTCTCTTTGCTTCTTGCCTGTGATGTTCATACCGGATGGCAGGCGAGCGAGTGCATCCATGACAGACGCACCAACTGCGGATGCCTACACAGTACGCTAGACGACTAGATACTCGGCCTTTTGTTCGCACTCGGCGCACTTCGCAGGCGGGTCCCAATCGGCAAATTCCGTCTCCTTCAGATCAACGATATCTGGAGCGTCCTCATACTCATCAACAAACATGTCGATGGCGATGTCCACGTGTTCTTTGCATACAACGTACATCCGTTCAAGCATCCTTTCTGTATCCAGCTATGCTCCCGATTCACAACCGCTTATCCATACAGGATAGCCACTTCTCTGTTCTATCACACCTGCCGCGGAAAAGAAACCCCTAGCCCCCATTTATCGTGTCCAACTTCCACCAGTCCTCTCATTTCAGCACAAAAAAAACTAAAAAAGCATCACTTCTCGACACCCGATTGGCATCCCAAAGTAACACTTCTCCAAATTCCGAATCTATCCCACTCATTCGTTAATATTCAGATTACCGCACATATGAAAGCCATCGTCCTATTGTATTCAATCTACCCTCAATGGATATCGATCTTACTCCAGCCCCGACTGCGCCTTCGTCAGCAACTTGCCGCCCTGAAATGCGATTACCGCATTGGCCCCCGAGCCGCCGGTGCCCTTATAGTTGTAAACCACCATATTTTCCGCCTCGCTCAATGCCTCACCTTCACCGCCAAGGATTTCGATAACTTCCTCTACCGCCATGCCAACCTCTAGCTTTTCGTACTGGGCAAACGTAATCAGCACCCCATCTCCCTTTCCAGCCGATCCGTTGTTTCCCGAGCCAACAGGTGCTTTACCTCCAGGCTCATTCACCGCAATCACGGTGGTGCTCAGCTCCTCCAGCTTTTTCTCCAGATCCGCGATCTTCTTGCTCTGTTGACTATTCTTCTCACTCTGGTCCGCAAGCTTCTTCTCCAGACCTGTAATCTGCTCCTGTAAACCACTAACATCAGCAGTCCCTGACGGGGACACCTCAGAAGTACATGCGGACAAAACAAACAGTGCAGATACCAGACTTGTTCCCCCCACCATGGTTTTCGTCAACCGTTTCATTGAATTAACCCCTTCCACTCCAGATTGAGAATACAGATCGACAAACAGATGTTACTCGCACAGCCGCCCATCACCAACACATTCCCAACAGTTTACCATAACTGGAACCCTTTATAACAGAGACTTTGGCTCTGGTCCTAACCTATCATTGGGAAACGACAAAATCTCCACTGTAACCTCATGAATGTGGTTTATATGTAAATCAAGATTAGTGCAATAAAAAAGAGCAAATCAACAAGTTGATCGACTCTCCTTTATTACCCTATTTCTGTGTGCCATGTACATGAAAGCAATTCCCTTTACTCCGGTTTATCCGTGAGCTTCACCGACACCTTCTCGGCGTTGCCATCCCGGTAAAAGGTGATTTCAATCGTATCGCCGATCTTCTTCTTATCGTACAGATATTTCCGCAGATCAAGCGTAGAGGTAATTTTTTGCCCATCAAATTCCGTAATGACGTCATTCAGCTTCATACCCGCATCGGATGCCGGACCGGACGCTTCCAGCACAACCACACCACTGTCCACGTGGGATGGGAGCTTCAGGTCTTTACGCTGCTCGTCATCCAGTGGGGCGTATGGATTACTCAGATCGACGGTATATACGCCCAGATATGGACGAGATACTTTGCCATTCAGCAGCAGGGAATCGACCGTTTTCATCACTTCGTTCATCGGAATCGCAAAGCCGAGGCCTTCAACGCCTGTATCCGAGATCTTCATCGTGTTGATGCCGACCAGTTTGCCGTTCAGATCGGCCAGTGCCCCGCCACTGTTGCCTTCGTTAATCGCCGCATCCGTCTGGATCACGTTTTGTTCCCAGTCATACACACCGTCCTGATTAATGGATACCGGCAGAATCCGATCTGTGTAACTGACAATACCGGATGTCAGCGTACCGCCCAGACCGAGCGGATTCCCGATCGCCAGCACCGTTTGACCGCGCTGAAGTTTGCTGGAATCACCAAGCTCTGCGGCTGGACCGATGCCCTTATCATCTTGCACAGACAATACCGCAATGTCACTAACCCGGTCTTTGCCCACCAGCTTCGCTTTATGCGTTTCCCCGTCCACCGTAACAATCTCCAGATCACTCGCACCCTCCACGACGTGATGGTTGGTCATGATGTAGGCTTTGCCATCTTCCTTTTTGAAAATGACCCCTGATCCCAGCGCAGAATCTTCCATCGACAGGCTGCTGCCCGTTTTATGGTTCACGATGCTCACCACGGAAGGGCGAACCTTCGCAGCTGCCTGGATAATCCGGTCGTACGGATCAGCCGCCTGCGCTGTCTGTGTACCGCCTCCGCCGTTCCCTGCAGCGTTCGCTAGAGGTAATGATGCAGGCTGCATAATAAAGCTGAACAGCGTAACGGTCACGATGGAGCTGATTACCGAACTGATCACGGCTACCTTGACCGTGGAGCTAAAACCCGAGCGTGACTTGCGTGGATTCTGCCAGCGGTCCCGTCCCCTGCCCCTGCCTCCAGGGCGAATGATCTGAAGTTTACCTTTCTGTTCAGGTTCGGCGCGTCTTGATACTTTGGTTGAATAAAAATCGTCTCCAAACAATCCCATCGTGATCCTCTCCCCTTCGTTGTCACGCATCAAGACCCTGACTGCCGCCCGATCGTTGTCGCATGGCCAACGACTGTGTCCTTACGTTACCCCACTCCGGCCACAGCCGAGCTTCCGATCGCTGTTACTCACAAATTTTATTGATTATCCTCTAAATAAGGTGAAAATTTGTTCATAAAGGCGAACGCTTCGCTTCTCCAGCTTCGTTCTGTGTCCTCCGTTACGCGTGTACCGTAAATACCAACTCATTCTTCCATGCGTTCCTGCATAAAAAATCGTTTTGCATATCGCTGCCATTCCCGCTAACTCGAAATGAAGCGTCTATGTACAACAGAACGGACATCCCATTCTGCTTGTGACTCTATCAGAAATGCTCTCGCATTCTACGACATGCCTTTTTGCGCGCAAAACAGCCTCTACTATAAAAGCTCCTTATATACTAAACACGCCAAATCTTAAAAAGTTGCATATTTACGAAGATTAACGGAAATTTCCGCTATAACGCGCTTAACAATAAAGGTCCCTAGTATCTATCACCACAAAATCCAGTTGGCTAAGCGCAATTTTGCCTATTCCCGTGAACTTTTTCATCTTCTTAAGCAAAATGCAGCCCCTGGTTCAGCATACACGTCCCTTACGTGTAATTATAGCGGCAAAAAGAGGAATGTTTTCCATCAAGCCTGACTACAATAATAGTAAAAGACAATTCGAAGCTTCATAGAAGGAGGATTCACATTATGGATCGCACGCGTACACTCACAGCCATGGATGAAGTTCATATGGCGGCCAAGCTGGCCGATCTCAAGGAAGAGCATTACCGCAACACCCTTGCCCTAAGCACGATTATTGAACTGCTCGTCGACAAAGGCATTCTGACCCGCGAGGAAGTTGAGCGCAAAGCTACCGAACTCGACAGCTTTATGGCTCACCCACCCTATCCCATGGCGTAGGCCGATCATAATACGTATCACAGAGCTTGAACTCATGATCCCGATAAAAGCAACCACGGCTCTCCATCGCATCACGCACGGTCATTTTCGCCAAGTCCATCATATTATGATCCCGGCTCAAATGTGCCAGATACGTGCGCTTGATGCGTCCGTTCATCAGTTCACTAAGCGCAGCTCCCGCCGCTTCGTTCGACAAATGCCCAATGTCGCTCAGAATGCGGCGCTTGGTGTTCCATGGATACCGCCCCATGCGCAGCAATTCGACATCATGATTCGCCTCCAGCACAAGTACATCCGAATCCGAGATCGCATCGCGAACCTTGTCGCTCATATATCCGAGATCCGTCGCAACGGACAGCTTCTCACTGCCATCATCGAATGTGTACCCTACCGGTTCCGCTGCATCATGGGAGATGCCGAAGGATTCCACGCGAAGGGAGCCAAAATCATGCTTTTCACCGGTCTCAAATACCCTCCGGTTTTCCTCTGGAATCGCCCCAACGGACTTCTCCAGTGCCGCCCACGTATTCGTATTTGCATAGATTGGTAAATTATATTTCCGAGACATCGCGCCTAGTCCTTTAATGTGATCGGAATGTTCATGTGTAACCAGAATCCCGTCCAGCTCCGTTCCCGAAATCTCCCGTTCCAGAAACAATGCCTCCAGCCGCTTCGCACTGAGACCTGCATCAATCATGAGGGATGTGCCCCCATGCTGTATAACCGTGGCATTCCCTGTCGAACCGCTGGATAACACGGTAAAATAAATCCCCATAACGCATTACTCCCCTGGTTTGTCTGTCTTGGGACTGAATACATCCCCACTGATGCCCTGCACGTACAACACTTCGCCACTTTCCAGCACGAACCGCCATGCCGGCATCGCCACCTGCATATCTGAATTGAACAACTGGCCGTAATAGCCCAACTGAATATCTTTGACAATCGCATCATTTGGCAAAAAGTTCTCGATCAGCGTACCCAGCGCCTTCGACGCCGGAAGCACCTGCTGATCGCTTTCCTCCGCTGTCGTAATCCGCACCGGAGTCTGACGATAACCCGTAATTTTCTGATCGCTGTAGAATAGCTCCAGACTAACATTGAAGAGCGGCCATTTGCCATCCACCAACGGATGAAGCACAAATGCCCCATCCTCCGCCATCAGCTGATCCCATCGATACGTACCGATCTGGGGAATCTCGTTCTGTAGTGCATCCTCCAGCTCGCTTTGCGAGAAGATTAGCTTGCTGTCAACGGTGTTTTCCAGTTCAACATCAATGCCTGTCTTGTTATCTTCAATGAACTCATACGACAGCTTCGGCAGCTTCGGCGTCTCATTCGGAATAGGAGCCAGCACTTGAATGCCCTTCTCCTCCATTGCCTGTTGTGTATTATCCGCCAGCGAGGTGAAGTCCAGATTGGCTCCGGCCGTCTCCCGCGCATCCATCCAGATCTGGTATCCCAGCACCAGATTGAGCAGCAGGAAGGCATAGATCAATACATTTTTCGCCCGTCCCCAATCCAAAACATCCACCTCCATCATTAGACTACTATCACACTTACCACTCCGTGGTCAGAACAACCTTCCGATCGCTGTTATCCCCAGATTTCTTGATTCCCTTTTCCCAAGGGAGAAATCCGGGGATAAAGGCGAGCGCTTCGCTTCTTCAGGTTATTTCTGCCCCCTCCGTTAACGTGTGATTCTAAACCTCGCCCGGATATCAAATGACTTCATATCCTATAACCCATCAAGAAACGGTGGTCTCCTCCCCGTTTCCAAATCGAATTACCCACACCGGTATCAGCTTCAGTCCATCCTCAATGCTGGATGGACGGTACGCCGGATACACGTCTACGACCTTACGGTTGGTGCCCGCCACCTTCTGGATGAGCGCCTTCAGCTTGTCCCCACCGGGCAGGGTGACCGATTTCTTCGTCTCCGCGCCTTCGTTCAGATATTCGAGCGAACGTTCATAGCTGGATACCGTCTCCTGCTGCATCTCCATGCTGATCGTGCCGAACCTGAACTGCATCGAGTCCATAATCGGGAAGCTGCTGTAATATTGCTGGAACTGAAGCTTCGTCTTCGTATCGGTTGTATCCAGCATCATGCGCGAACGACCTTTCCAGCCGCCATGCTGATTCACAAAATCAACCGCAGACAGCGCATCCTTCGCTGCGTCAATCTGTCCCGCAGGCGGCGCCGCTGGATCGGTGTAGCTAATCCAGCGCTGTTCTTGCTTCACTTGCAGACTGCGCTTGCTGTCTGTATAGATCTCCGATCCATCTTTTTCCCGAATGTTTCGGGTCATGCTTGGATCAAAGAATAGGCTGCGCTGCATTTGTTCGACAGTGAACTGGCCTGTAGGCACGTCAGCCTCAATCGTTTCCAGTGCTTCAGCCGGGATATAATATCCACCGTCCATCAGCGTATAAGGTGTCCAGCTGCTGCCGAAGTCGACATGCTGCTGCACATCCTGTACTGTCAGATCCGCCTGCGTCGCCTCGTAGACCACGTCGCCTTTGGCGCTGAAGAACAGTGCGTGTGCCTTTGTTTCATTTTTGGCCGTATAGATCGAGATCCGGTTAATCGTTTCCCCCTGGAAGAGAGAGTCTGTCCCGAGTCGCATCACGCGCTGTAACAACGCTACAGGGATGCCTTCCTTGAACGACAGCTCAAAGCCAGGATTCTCCTTACGAATCTGATCCCAATGGACCGATTGCACACTCCGACGCTGGAAATCATCAAACGTACGCCCCTGCAACCGTGAATAGATCAACTGATAGAATGTATTGCCTGGATAAAACACCGTATGTTTGTCCTCTCCCAGATGAATAACCATCTGATCAGGGAAAATTAAATCTTCAATATTGCGCTCCTGGCCCATATTCTCGGTTTTCACATAGTTCGTCTCTGACGTCACAATCGAATCGCCCCCACCGGGCAAACGATAGATCAAGAAGTAACTTTGTACCAAACTGGCAACGACGAGGGAAGCAAGCACCAGAGATTTAATCCGCTCTTTCAAGGTGCTCACCCCCTTCCTCACGCATGGGCAGTGTGAACGTTACCGTCGTCCCCACGTCTACCTCGGACTCCAGTGAGATATTGCCATCATGGGCCTTCACAATTTCCCGGGCAATGGACAATCCGAGCCCTGTACCGCCCATACTGCGGGAGCGAGCCTTGTCTACCCGATAAAACCGTTCAAAAATGCGGTCCAGATCCCGCTGTGGAATCCCCATCCCCGTATCGGTCACTGATATGGCGAGAGTATGATCATCATTGCGTCTGGCTGCGATTGTAATCGTGCCACCTTCAAGCGTGTATTTCAGCGCATTGGACACAACATTATCAAGCACCTGATCAATTTGGTCGCGATCCAATGGAACCGCTGGAATCCCGTTCTCTACAGAAAGCACAGATTGAATATCCTTCTGATGCATCTGAAACGAAAAACGATCCGACACTTCTTCCAACATCTCCATGATGTCGGTTGGCTGTTTGCGCAGCATCGCTTCCTTGGAATCGAGCCTGGACAGATGCAGCAAATCCGTAACCAAGCGAATCATACGCTCCGTCTCATTCTGGATTACTCCAACGAATCTCCCAGCGAGCTGCGGATCTTCCAGAGCTCCATCATCCAGCGCTTCTGCGTAGCTCTTGATGGTGGTCAACGGTGTACGCAGCTCATGAGAGACATTCGCCACGAATTCACGCCGTGAAGCTTCCAGTTCTTCCTGCTCCGTAACGTCCTGAAGCACAGCGATCGTACCTGTAATGCCTAGCTCCCGGCGATGAACCGGTGTAAACGTCATGCGGATGACAACGGGATCTTCCTGTCCCGCAGGCGCAATCTGAAGCAGCGTCGAACCCGTAAATCCACTCGCTAACGCTTCCGCATCTTCCGGATCAATGCCCAGCAATACCGCAAAATGCCTTCCTTCAATGTCCGCCGGACGCATGCCCAGAATGCTGCTGGCACGGCGGTTCACCAGAATGACTTTGCCATATTCGTCCGTGGCCACCACGCCATCACTCATGTTGGTCAGAATGGACGTGAGCTTCTCCTTCTCCTCTTCGTTCTGGGAGAGTGCATCCCGGAGCCTGCTCGTCATATAGTTAAATGCCCGGCTAAGCTGTCCAATCTCATCCGTTCCGAATACAGGGGTCTGCTGATCAAAGTTTCCTTCTGCGACCGCCGTCGCCCTTCGGGTAACCTCCTTGATCGGCTGCGTTATCGTATGTGACAGAATGACACCAAGCACTGCGGTTAATACCAAGGCAATCAAAATGCCGGAGATAAAAATCTTGTTAATGCCCTCCATTGTGGCATATAACTCATTCATCGAGGCGGCGATGTAGACCGCGCCGATAATCTTGCCGCCGGACAGCACCGGCTTGGCAACGACCTTTTTGCGAACATTATCCTCGTCCACGATATATTCCTCATTGTCCCGAATGCCTTGAAGCGCACGGCTGACAACGGTCTGGGTGTTTTTGCGTCCAACATAGTCTGAATGGGAACTTAGCGAGGTGGTCAGCACTTTGCCGCTGGCATCCAGCACCTGAATTTCGGCGCCGTTAATGTTGAACAGGTTGTTTACCAACACACGCAGGTTTTCCGTTTTGTCCTCGCCAGCCTCGGCTTCTCCACCAGCCATCGTCTCTCCCACAAGCACAGACAGCATCTCAGCCCGTGCCTGCAAATCCTCAGTGAAGTTGCTGGTCAGCGAGTTCTTCATCGCACTCACAAAATAAACGCCGATCAATTGCATCGCAATCAGAATCAGCAGTACATAGATAATAATCAGTTTCGCCTGAATCGTTCGAAAGAACGAAAATCGCGAGAAACGCCCCATTATATCCCCACGCTTTTGGGACTGCGCACGAGATAACCCAGCCCGCGGCGAGTCAGAATCGTTTCCGGTTTGCTCGGGTTCTCCTCAATCTTCTCACGCAGACGACGAATCGTAACATCAACGGTACGTACATCCCCGAAATATTCATATCCCCATACCGCCTGCAGCAGATGTTCACGTGTCATGACCTTGCCGGAATGCTTCGCCATATAATAGAGAAGTTCGTACTCACGGTGGGTCAGATCCAGCGGTTCGCCGCCTTTGTAAGCTGTATACATGTCCATATCAAACGCCAAATCAAATAAACGCATGACCTGTTTCTCTTCGTCTTCCGGCGCTTCAGCCGTAATGGCAGGCTTCTGCCGTCTGCGCATCTGTGCTTTCACCCGGGCGAGCAGCTCGCGCGTACTGAATGGCTTCGTCACGTAATCATCCGCACCTAGCTCCAAACCGAGCACCTTGTCGATCTCGCCATCCTTTGCAGTCAGCATAATGATCGGCATCTCCAGATGGGCACGCACCTCGCGGCAAACATCCATACCATCCTTACCTGGCAGCATCAGGTCCAGCAGCATCAGATCCGGCTTCTCGGATAACGCCAATTCAACCGCACGAATGCCATCAAATGCGCAGATGACCTCGTACCCCTCTTTTTCCAAATTAAACTTCAGAATGTCCGCAATGGGCTGTTCATCGTCCACCACCAAAATCTTCCCCTGCATCGGCTGTCTTCACCCCTATATCCTGCTTGATCCGCCTTAGCGGTCTATCTCTCTTAATCAACTTATATAAATTGTGTTTCCTACGTTTTCATTGAATATAGTTCATATCATATGGCTTGTTGCCTATAGTCTATAGTTTAACATACCTGAAGCACCGTCACATCCCGATCAGGGCCAATGTGCAGCCCAAACTGAAAAATTTTTACAGCAGCAAAAAACAAGGTCAGCATCAACTGCCAACCTTGCCCTGGATTGATATATCTAGTTCAAGTATGTCAACGGATTTTCCACCGTTCCGTTCTTGATAATCTCGAAATGCAGATGCGTTCCGGTCGAACGGCCCGTATTACCCATGACGCCGATGCTCTCACCTTTTTCGACGACTTGACCAACCTTAACACCAATGCTGTTCAAGTGCCCATAAAGTGTTTCGTATCCATTACGATGGTTAATAATAATAACATTGCCATAACCACTCTTCTGTCCTGCAAAAGTAATCACGCCCTCATCAGACGCTTTCACGTCCCGGTTACCGACAAGATCGACACCTTTGTGCTGGCGACCCCATCGTTGTCCAAAGCTGCTGCTCATCGTAGCGTTCGATACCGGCCAAGCAAATTCACCTGTACCTTCACCGACCACTTTGGTTCCACTCAGAACTACTTCAGTAACCGCTGATTTGATGACTTCCTGGCCAAGCCATTCCTCCTGAACGACTTCACCATTTTCCTTCGTTATCCGATATTGCATGCTTTTTAGACCGCTTTGACCTGGACGCACCACTTTGGTTGTGCCTGCTTTGAGCTCAGCACTTTTGCGTACTTCCACCTGCGGTTTAATCTCGATCTGTTCAACCACCTGCTCAACTGATTTAACGGTAACAGCTGGCTTTGGCACCGTCAGTGTAAGCTCGTCCCCAATTTGCAGCGACGTTTCTTTGATGCCCGGATTATGTTTGCGAATCTCACTTTGCGTAATTTCGTATTTGGCAGCAATGGAAGAGATCGTATCTCCTTCACGCACCACATAAGTTACAGGCGCGTCTTTACCAACGGTTAAAGCTTCAACCGCCTCGGATACATCCCATATTTTGTTTGGATCAGCCTTCACCACATCTGTCGCTACATCTTCCTTGATGCCCACCGACTTCAGCGTAGTACTCGGCCCCTCGGCTTTCTTCGATGAGTTTGCCGATACCGACTTCGTCTTGAGCGAACTGCGCACAGCCGATGCCGATATGTACTTGTTCTGCACTTGTTCCAGAATCGCGTCTGCTGTTGCCTGATCCTTCACAATGCCGATTACTTCACCGTCTACCTTGAGCTCTACACCCTTGGCATAGGCGGTAAGCATGTCGCCGAGCTTGTCCAGCGTCTCATCGCTGTTCACTACGGGTTTGTATGCTTTAATGGTTTCGGTCGTGATGCCATCTGTGTTCAGCACCATTTCCGCTTCTGGATATTTATTTTGGAATTCCTCGGTTTTGTCTGCAAATAATTTCTGTAATTGCGTCTCATCCGTGATGGTGCCAATCTCATTTCCTTTAACCATCACTTTATAATATGGGACGGTGTTTGCAGCAACGTATTGTTTGCCTGCGAATCCGATCGATGCAGCGATAAATAAACCACATGCTGCTGTAATGATCCATTTGCGCGAGGCCAGAACGCGCTTTTTATTACTACTGAAGTTGGACATGCTCATGTTGTTTTTGTCTTCGGCCGTCCGGTGTTCCCCGGATTGTTCGTGTTCCCGGTTCTTGCCCGGTTGGCGTATGCCTCTGAAACCTTTCATGATTCTCTCCTTTTCAGCACTTCTCAGTTCGCATTTCTGTCAAGACATCACCCACTGTGTCTGTCCCATGCTTGTCGATATTTGTATTCGGGTGTCCGCAAATCAGGACTTTAGCTGCGCTCGTAAAAGTGTCAAAATTTTAACCTTTTATCACACCCGTATACTTTAACACAGGTTTTACACTCATTTCAACTGTACACGTCATAGCGCAAAGCCGCGCCACGCTTGGTTTTCCTGTATTATCCATAAGATGGCAGATCAATATTCTCCCCCATACCGCCTCTACTTCAGGTATACTATGTACTTTTGATCATTTTTTAAGACTAGGTTCTAAGACCCACCGATATGTGTTTTCTTTTTCATAAAAATACAAACTGAAATCCCTCGTCAGATCATCTCTGGTGAGGGATTTCGTTAAACTCTTGCTATAGAGTGCCTCATATTGGCTGGATTATATGCTAACCAATTTCTGCTTTTATTTCATTTCTAGAATGGCCTAATGAATTAAATTTCTCTAATTTATCGCTCAGGATTCGATTTTCTGATTCCTTTATGAATATTCAGCAAAGGGTCGCAGATTTACGGAATTCCCTATGTGAACTTAGTTTATTCCGCCTGAAGGACTTCCATTAGATTATCGTATTCTTCGCTCGTCAGATACTTGGAGATCACCTGCTCAATATCCCGCAGCTCCTGCTCAGTCAGGCCGCCTTCCATGGCGCCTGAGATTTGCTGCATCTCTTTCTGGGGCAGCTTGTTCATCAGCAGACTGAAAATCTTTTCTTTTTCCTCCAACGGCAGCTTGTCCTTCTTGCCTGTGATGTCATCCGGAGATACTACAATCTCATCATTCCCTGAAGAAGGCGTGCCATTGGAATTCGTACCTGATCCGTTGCCCGATGCTGTACTGTTGCCAGGCGTTGTCCCAGAATCACTACCCGCATTTGTGCCAGCATCTGCGTCTGTTCCCGTGCCTGAGCTGCCCCCTGGGCTAGATCCCGTAGCAGAAGAATCCGTTCCTGAGCCTGCTCCTTGACCATCGTCTGTTCCCGTACCCTGTTCAGAGCTGTTGCCTGTATTCGCGCCTGTTTCTCCACTTTCTGTTCCATTGCCCATGACAGATATCGCATCTTCTGGAACGTGTTCCTCCTCCGCTCCTGCCGGCTGATCTGTCGTGCCCGTTCCCGGCTTCTTCTCTTCACCGGACTTACCACCTAATGCACCCTGAAACATGGCCGTTAACCCCATGGGCTGGCCTTCCCACTGAATATTGAAACTCGCCAGCAGCGATTTTACATATGACTGAACGATTAATCCGGTTGTCAGCAGGGTCAGTGAACTGACCAGCATCACGGTAAGCAATATTTTAATGAACCATTGAAGCAACTTCATTCCCGTTCTCTCCCTCCGTTTTCCGACCCCATATCACATTCGATGTTTCAGGATCTATGAGTCTACTGTTAACCAGTATTGACGGAAATCCGGGGATTATATCAGGAAGGCGTGCGAAAAACCCCAGCCATCGCTATTTAAGCGATAACTGGGGCTCTATGATGCCTATATAGGCATATCATTTGGATGAACGTTTACTTCGTATTGCCGAGTTAACCTAGCTGCTTATTCGTAGATAGGAAGAACCTGATTCGTTTGCTCACGGTTACGACCTACAGAGAAGATGGCAATTGGAATGCCTGTCAGTTCGGAAACACGTTTTACATAGTTCTGTGTGTTCACAGGCAGGTCTTCCAGCTTCTTCGCTGCTGTGATATCTTCGCTCCAGCCCGGAAGCTCTTCGTATACCGCTTCACATTCTGCCAGCATTTTCAGGCTTGCCGGATAGTGAGTGATAACCTCGCCGCGGAATTTGTATCCTGTGCAGATTTTCACCGTTTCCAGACCGGTCATTACATCCAGGGAGTTCAGGGACAGACCCGTGATTCCGCTAACACGACGAGCGTGGCGAACAACAACACTGTCGAACCAGCCGACGCGACGCGGACGTCCAGTTACAGTGCCGTACTCATGTCCGGTCTCACGAATTTGGTCACCAATTGCATCATGCAATTCTGTCGGGAAAGGACCATCTCCTACACGTGTTGTATAGGCTTTAGCCACACCGATAACCTGCTGAATACGGGCTGGGCCAACGCCAGAACCGATACATACGCCGCCTGCAGACGGATTGGATGAAGTAACGAATGGATAAGTTCCTTGATCAAGATCCAACATAACGCCTTGTGCGCCTTCGAACAATACTTTTTTGTCCTCATCGATGTATTCATTGAGCACTACTGATGTATCACGCACATAAGGACGCAGAATTTCTGCATATCCCAGGTAATCTTTCAGAATTTCTTCTACATCTACAGGCTCGCCGCCATAGACTTGCTCGATTATACGGTTTTTTTCTTTTACCAAATGACGCAGTTTCAGTTCGAACTCTTCCGCATCAAGCAGATCAACCATACGAATACCGATACGAGCTGATTTGTCCATGTAACATGGGCCAATTCCCTTGCCTGTTGTACCGATTTTGTTCGGGCCTTTGCTCTCTTCTTCCAATGCATCCAATACCATGTGATATGGCAGGATGATGTGTGCGCGTTCGCTGATGGACAGGTTTTTGGTCGTAAAGTCATTGTCATGAATATAGTTAATTTCTTCGATGAGTGCCTTCGGGTTGATAACCATACCGTTACCAATTACACATGCTTTGTCTGTGTAGAAGATACCCGATGGAATCATCGTCAATTTATATTTTTTGTTATCGATCAGAATCGTGTGTCCTGCATTGTTACCACCTTGGTAACGAGCAACCACGTCTGCGGATTCCGCCAAATAATCCGTAATCTTGCCTTTACCTTCGTCTCCCCATTGCGTTCCCACTACAACTACCGTTGACATAGTACATACCTCCGTGGGTGCCTTGCGCACCTTTGTATTGGTCTGTCCGTCCTCTATCTCGGCAGGAATTTGAAGTGAAATTACCAGCGGAGAAGCGTGCTAACGGACAGTGAAAATCCCCCTCGGTTTACATCCAAGGGAAGGTTTTCGCTGCTTTAACGCAGCAGTACTAGTGTACCAGTCCCTTTTTTCAAAGTCAAATCAAATGGCGAACAATTAGATATAGTCAAACTCTAATGTTCGGAATTGACTCCATATTGCGACGCAAGAAACCGGCGAAGCCAGTCAAAGCTTGCTTGACGGCTAACCCCGGTTTTACGCTACGCGTTTAAATCCAACGCTATATGTCGTATTCACAACGTATTTATGAGTTCATATGATCTAATGGTTGATGTCGGGGACAGACAATTTCACTTCCCTATCGAAGCAGTCTGTGCCTGTCCCCTACATGGCAAAGGCATCATTATGTGCCCGCTCGTAGTTAACGAATTTATTAAAGTTTTTCAGGAAGACCAGTTCCACCGTACCCACCGGACCATTACGCTGTTTGGCGATAATAATCTCGATAATGTTTTTCTTCTCGGTTTCCTGGTTATAGTAGTCATCCCGGTACAGGAACGCAACGATGTCGGCATCTTGCTCGATCGAACCCGATTCCCGCAAGTCACTCATCATCGGACGTTTATCCTGACGTTGCTCTACACCCCGGCTCAGCTGAGACAGGGCAATAACCGGAACTTCCAGTTCCCGGCCAATCTGTTTCAGGGTACGTGAGATCTCGGATACCTCTTGTTGACGGTTCTCGCCGGCTTTACCACGTCCACTAATCAGTTGAAGGTAGTCGATCAGAATCATGCCAAGGCCTTTCTCTTTCTTGAGACGACGGCATTTAGCACGAATGTCAGCTACGGTGATCCCTGGTGTATCGTCAATGTAGATATTAGCTTCGTTCAAGGCTGCAATGCCCATCGTCAGCTTTTGCCAATCTTCATCGCCTTTAAAGTCACCCATACGCATGACACCCGCATCCAGATTGGCCTCTGCACAGATCATACGCTGTACGAGCTGTGCGGCTGACATCTCCAGACTGAATATCGCAACTGTCTCCTGCGCCCGAATGGCTACATTCTGAGCGATATTCAGGGCGAAGGCGGTCTTACCTACAGATGGACGTGCCGCTACAATAATCAAGTCACTCCGCTGGAATCCGGCGGTCATCTTGTCCAGATCGATGAACCCGGACGGAATGCCCGTTGTGGTGCCCTTGTTCTGATGCAACGTCTCCACACGGTCGAATACTTCCATCAGAACATCCTGAATGGCTATAAAACCGCTACTGGAACGTCGGTTGGAAATCTCCAGAATGCGCCGCTCTGCTTCTCCAAGCATAGCCGCGACATCCTCACCGCCCGTGTATCCTTCACTCACAATTTGCGTAGCTGTACGAATCAGGCGACGCAGCATGGATTTCTCTTCGATAATCTGAGCGTAATAATCCACGTTCGCGGCAGTCGGAACACCATGAGCCAGCTTCGCCAGATAACTGACGCCGCCGATGTCCTCAAGCTCGCCTTTATCCTTCAGTAGCGAAGTCAGTGTCACGAGGTCAATCGGTTGATTTCCCTCGCCGAGCTGGATCATCGCTTCAAAAATTAATTGATGGGGTTTATCATAGAAATCCTCGGTTTGCACCCGTTCCATCGCTGTAATCAGGGCTTCGCCCTGCAACAGGATTGCACCCAGCACGGCCTGTTCGGCTTCCAGGTTCTGTGGGGGAATCCGGTCGAATAACATTTCGCCGCCCATCTTACTCCTCCGTTACCTGTACTTTCAAGGTAGCCTTCACTTCAGGGTGAACCTTGACGGTGACTTGCGTTACGCCGAGTGTGCGAATAGGCTCGTCCAGTTCAATTTTGCGTTTGTCGACTTTCAGACCTTTCGCTGCCAGAGCTTCTGCGATTTGTTTGCTCGTGATTGCACCGAACAGACGGCCGCCTTCGCCGGATTTTGCTTTCAGTTCAGTCACTTCAGCTTCCAGCTTTTTAGCCAGAGCTTCCGCTTCTGCTTTCTCTTCCTGTTTACGTCTGTCTTCCGCTGCCTTCTGGTTGTCCAGTGTTTTCATGTTACCGTCTGTTGCTGGACGTGCGATTCCCCGTGGCAGAAGGAAGTTCTGTGCGTATCCCTCGGACACTTCCTTCACTTGTCCTTTTTTGCCTTGACCCTTCATATCTTTTATAAAAATGACTTTCATTCGAACAAACCCTCTTCCTTTTCGATTTCAGCCAGTACGTTCGTCAGCCGTTTTTCCGCCTCTCCAAGCGTTCCTTCAAGCTGCACGGCAGCATTCGTCAAATGTCCGCCACCGCCCAGTCGTTCCATGACCACCTGAACATTCATGCGCCCCAGCGATCTCGCGCTGATGCCAATCAGTCCATCCGGGCGTTCACTAATGACAAATGAAGCGACCACGTCGGTCATATTAAGCAATGTGTCCGCCACTTGGGCGATCATCATCTGTGGAATCTTGTTGCCAGGGTCCGTGACCGCCAGCGCAATGTTCCCGTATACCATTTTAGCATGCTTTATGATTTCTGCCTTAGCAATATATTCTGACAGATCTTCTTTCATCAGCCGCTGGATCATAATGGTGTCTGCACCACTGCGACGCAGGAAGCCTGCCGCTTCAAACGTTCTCGATCCCGTATGGAGTGCAAAATGCTTCGTATCCACCGTAATCCCGGCTAATAACGCCGTCGCTTCCAGTGGAGTGAATTGTACCTTGTCATGAATATATTGGAGAAGCTCAGTCACCAATTCTGCTGCCGAAGAAGCATATGGTTCCAGATAGATCAGAACTGCATCGTTAATGAATTCTTCACCCCGACGGTGGTGATCCACAACCACGACACGCGTAGCGGATTGAACCAGCTTCGGCTCCATTGTCATGGATGCCTTATGTGTATCGACAACAACAAGCAGCGTATGCTCCGTCATCATCTGGGTTGCCTGTTCCGGCGACACAAAGGCTTTGGACAGCTTCTCATCCTTATTCACCTGTTCCATCATGCGTTCAATGGAAGGGTTGGGTCCATCCAGTACAATTCGTGCCTCCACATTGTACAGACTCGCCGCTTTCCATACCCCAATAGACGCGCCAATCGCATCCATATCAGGCATTTTGTGACCCATGATAATCACTCGGTCACTCTCCTGCATCAGATCACGCAATGCATGTGCGATAACCCGAGCTCTTACCCGAGTACGTTTCTCCACCGCGTTGGACTTTCCACCGTAAAAGGACAACCGCTGTCCAGATTTTACGGCAGCCTGATCACCACCACGGCCAAGTGCCATATCCAAACTGGACTGAGCCAATTCTCCCATCTCACTGATGGTATCCGAGCCAAATGCCAGTCCAACACTTAGTGTCATCGGCACCTTAAGATCAGCCGTCATCTCCCGGACTTCATCCAGGATGACAAATCGGCTCTGCTCCAGTTCCTGCAAAGACTTATAATTCAACATCATGAGATAACGATCAGAAGAGAGGCGGCGCAGGTATACCTCATACCGTTTCGCCCAAGACGTAATCTCGCTTGTTACACGGGCAATCAGCGCAGTCCGCTGCTGGTCGTCCATGCCCTGGGCTGCTTCGTCCAGGTTATCGAGAACCAGAATGCCCAGTGCCATGCGTTCATTCTCATATTTATCACGAAGAATGGCTAGCTCCGTAATCTCGTAAACATATACATACCGCTCTTGCGGATTATGAATAACTCCATAATATCGATCATCCAATTGGAATTCGTCGTGAAGCTCCTTAGACGGCTCCTTGGTCCCATCCTTTTTTTCCTTCGGTTGAGGAAGTTTGGGAAACAAATTTTGCAGCGGATTACCTACCATCGTCTTCTCTTGGAACATATCCGCGACGAAGCGATTATGCCACTCTACGGTACGATCTTCGCTGTACAGCACAATACCGAATGGGAGCATGCTGACCGCTTCCCCCTCCATTCGTTTGATCCGAATGGAAAGGCCATTAATGTAGTCGTTAAGCTCACGACGGAATGCGAGCTCCGCCTTAATCATGACGATTCCCAGCGCCGAAGCCAGTATCAGACTAATCAAACCAAGCGTCCAGTTGTAGATGGTCACGAACATAACAAGCAGAAGCAGCAGTATGAACGCCCATACGGTATAGTAGCCGTGCCAGCGTTTCTTCAGAAATTTAGGCATGACTCATCACCCTATCGTTTTGGTTTCGATATTGCCTCGCGAAGCGGGAACGCCAGATCGATAATCCCGATAATCCGCAGCGGTCCAATGAAGAAGACTGCTGCCGCCAGCAAATACGGTACAACCGGATTCCATTTCTTTGCATGTGAGAGAAAGAAGAAGAATCCGATGGCTTGAATCATGAAGCCCAAATTGATTAGAGGCGACAAGTTCATGGCGATCATGGTCCAGTACGTTCCGTCACTCTGCCTGGATATCACTTCGAACAACAATGCCAGGAAGTAATACCAGATCAGGGCACGCGGCATACGCCATTCACGCGCAGGTGGAAATTTCGGTACAACCACGCCCATTACGTTTAGAATCGGACGTGCAATGAGATGTGTGATTAGAGCCATGACCAGAGACGTGACCACCAAGGCGAATGGAATCATAAGCTGCGTCTGTCTTGCGACATCCTGAGTCATTTCAGGTGTCCATACAAACCCATTTACCATCTGACTGGATGTATTCGTCAGGGGTTCAATCGTCAATCTGACCACATCATCAATATAACTCGACAAATCAAATTGGAAGATTACACTTCCAATCAACAGGAGCAACAGATACTCGGCCAGCATGGCTCCACTTCCTGCCATTAGGGCGAACAGGGCCGATTTCTTTTTCTTGTAAGCATTGCCCATAACAATGGCGGGCAGGGTGAACAAAAGCAGTAATAACAAATAAATCGGACTAAATATGACCAAAATGATCGCCACTGGGACGAGATGCCATATAAATGATTTTACCGGTAATGAAGCAAACAAAATAACTCCAGGTATCATCATGAAAAATATGGCCAAAACCGATAAAGGAGTTAACAGCGAAAGTAGCAAGAGCAGATAAACTACGCTCCAGACAGCTGATTTAAAGCTAAATTTCAACAAATTCACCTCTTACGCATGTGATCTTCTAGCGCGGAAATATCTTGGTACCAATCTTCCAACTGGTGACCTTCCTGTTTATGCTTTTTCAATTTCTCAACAAGCAGTGCATCCAGATCCTTGAAAGGAATACCGAGCCTGCGGCCCAATATGTAACTACTCATCATCAAACTGGCGAGACTGTCCCCGATTCGGGTTGTACTGCCTTCCCATAACGCTTTGAATAATCGGGATACCTGATCAAGCACTTCGGTTTTAAGCCATTCAATCACTTTAGCGCGTTTGGCTACATCCAGTTCTTTAGGCATATTGGCGAAAGTCACTCTCCCCCGAAAAAGCTTTATTCTCCATTATAGCATAAAAAGGGGGGCCGCAAAATTACCCCAAAAAGCGGAGAAGTCCTCCGAAACTTATCTCAGGTACTTTGCGGGGACCCCGTACAACGAATTCGTATTTTATCTTGTCGAAAATTCATTTAAGTTCGCTCTTGTTCAGCTCTTCTTAAGTTTAACATGATACCGGACGGCTGTGATTATCCACGCAGTTGCATCAATATCGAATTTTGTTTCGACTTACTTCACTTTCATGGATTCCTTGGCTACAATACCCTCGCAATACTCAATAATCTGACTCCGTCTTACGATCCCGATGAAGCGCTCCATATCATCGACAACCGGCACAAAGTTCTGCACTTTCGCCAGATTAATCAAATCCTCCATGTTGGCTTCAATGGATACCGGTTTGATATCCAGCCGAAGTGGAACGTCCTTAAGCAGGAATTTTGAAGCGTTTTCAAATGTAATCTTTCCCTCGGCGTTCTTCATATACCACAGCAGATCACCTTCGGTAACCGTGCCGATATACTTGCCTTCCTTATTCAAAATGGGCACCGCCGTGAACCGATGATATTCCATCCGTTCCAACGTCTGCCGCAGAGTAGAATCCGACGTTACGCACGTAACTTCTTGTTTGGGCAGCAAAAAAAATGCGATGTTCATACCCTTACGTATCCTCCTTGTGAAATTTCATCAGTCAGCTTATTACATTCAACTTACATAGTACGCATTAGAACGCAAGATGTTCCAAAAGGACATGATTCCTTCTACAAAGTAAAAAAAACAGCAGCCCGCCAATAAACGCACTGCTGATCCTTGTCTAAAACATAACGTCTGTATGGAATTGGTTATTCGATCTTCTGCCGGTCAGGAATCATCACTTCACCGGCTGGGGTCGACTCATCCATCCAGTTGTTAATCAGCTCTTTGGCATATTGGACGTCTTTCTCATCTGCCTTGCCATAATAAATTCCGTTTTTCCGCATTCCTTCGCCCAAAATAGTGAAGCTTGAGATTTGCGGTTTTTCCTGAGTCAGTACCTGTTTGGCCAGATCAATAATGAATGAAGGCTGCATATCCGTCTGGAAACTGTCTCCCATAATCTGAATCAATTCTGGAATTTTGCTGATGGCGTTCAGATTAAGCATCTCATTCGCCATGGCATTCAGGAAAATCTGCTGCCGCTTGGTGCGATTAAAATCGCTATCCTCACGGTATCTTACATAGTAAAGTGCTTCCTGCCCGTCATAGATCGGCTTACCGCCTTCTATTGTGAACTGCACATGTTCCGGGTTCTTGTTCACTATGTCCTCATCAATCGGCAGCTTCACGCCACCAAGTGCATCAACGACTTTTTTGATCCCGTCAAAGTTAATCGTTGCATAATAACCTACATCCGCATCGAGAAATTTCTCCACCGTATTGATAGACATATTCTCCCCACCGAAGGCGTAGGCATGCGCGAGCTTGTCATAATCATCCTCACCATCCTTGTTGGCATCACGTCCAACAATCTGCACATAGGTGTCACGAGGTATGGATACCAGGAGTACGCGGGATTCTTTCGGACGAACAACGGCATAGATAACCGTGTCTGAGCGCCCACGTGTTTTCTCATAGGCACGTTTGTCTGAGCCTAGCAGCAATACCGAGAACGGTTCTTTGCGATATACTGTTGGGTCAGGCGTATTGTTGCCCTCCTGAGGGACATAGGAACGAGACAATTGGTCTTCAACTGAACCAGCGAGAAACAGATCGAAGGCCGCTACAGCAAGCTGCTGACGAAACAAATAGCCCCCGATTAACAAAACAACGAGCGATACGAGCGTTATATATAGACCTTTTCTTCTCTTCTTCTTCTTATCTTTAGTTCTGCTTGTCATCCATCGATTCCTTCTTCACTGTCAAAATGAAATTCGATACTACTACTATATAAGTTGAATTTAACTTATCCTGACCCCGCAACGGTACAGTGTTAATGATCCGTTCAACTTATATAATTACCATTAAACGTGCGCAATGGCTTGTGACACGGTGTTCTCTGAAGTTTTCTCTATCTCAAAAGAAAACGCCGCTCACGCTCGTTCTATTGTAATCATTGCTGGATGATGAAAAGTTACAATACGGTTAAATTGAAAAGAACAGTGCTCCTTTTTTACTGGCAAAAGGTGCACTGTTCTCTTCATGTGGAATGTCCATCCATTCAGTTTGTTGATGCTGTCTCCACCCGATTCCTCTTCTCTTTATGACGCTGTCGCCCTGTAATAAACGCAGCGACCAGCGTGAGTACACTGAAAATAACCGCAGACCAGAACAGTCCACTATAACCCTCGCCGATTGTCTGATGAAGAGCCTGTAGCAACACATCTCGAATGCCCGGATCAGGAATTTGGGATAGTCCTTCGGTTAATCTGGAAATATCGCTTCCTGAAGCTGCACCGCCGCCAGACGCATATTGTTGAAGCGCTTCGGGCGGCACCTGGATGCCCTGATCTGTGAGACCCTGCTGAATATTGGAGCCCAGGTTGGAGAAGGCACGAGCCAGGAAACCGGCAAAAATGGTTGGCGCGATCGCCATAGCCATCTGACGGAACAAGGAACTGGTCGCTACCGCAATGCCCTTGTTGTTCTCACCCGCTTGCTCAGTAACGAGCACGTTCACTGGAGCTCCCAGCATCATACCGAAGCCAATCCCCACAAGTACACTCGCAATCACGAATTGCCAGATATGCTCTACCCACAGCGGGAAGAGCAGGAAGCCGATAGCCGACAGCAATCCGGCTACAGATAACGTCCAGATTGGCCCTTTGCGGTCAACCAGATAACCGCCACCACCTGCACCAATGCCTGAAGCCAGAGCAAGCGGTGTAAACCAGTAGCCGGAGGCTGTGTTGGATACCCCGAGGTATTGCTCAACAAAACCTGGAATGAAGATCACGGATGCCAGAATGGCTCCTGAGAAAAAGGCAATCAGCAGCGTCCAACGAAAGGACGCAATGCCCAGAAGCTGTGTAGATACAACAGGTTCACGTTGTGATCCTTCCAGCCTTTTTTCAAGAAAGTAGAAGAGAACCAGAATGACCACACCTGCCAGGAAGAAGCCATAGAACATCGGTGAGCCAAGACTTTGCAGCATATTTACGCCATCCAGATTGCTAAAGCTGTACATCAGACTGAGCACACCCAGCGTCATGACCGCGATACCACTCCAGTCCACCGCCTTACGGCTCAGCTCCTGTTCTTCATGAATATAACGGATGCCTGCAATAAACAGCAAAATGGCGATCGGTACATTGATTAAGAACAACCAATGCCAATTCCCCGTAATGTCGAGGATAAAAGCACCGATATTCGGCCCTAGAATCGCCGCAACCCCGTTCATACCTCCCAGAAGACCCAAGGCTGTGCCCTGACGCTCCGCTGGGAACTTGCTTAATACATAAGAGCTCGCTATGATAAAAATCCCGCCACCACCCAACGCCTGGACGACACGAGCAATCAGGAAAAACGTAAACGATGTGCTTAGTGCAACGAGCAAAGATCCAATTCCGAACAAAGCCACTTCAATAAGAAACAGCTTCTTGCGTCCATAACGGTCGGAGAGTTTACCTGCAATGGGCACACTCACCGCAAGTCCGAGCGTATAAAGCGTGATTGTCCATGCTCCCCACGTCGGCGACACGCCAAACGACGCATTTAAAGTCGTCAGAGACGACGTAATAATCCCGTTGTCCAGCGCAGCCATAAACACCCCGATAGCAAATAGGATAAGCGGCCATTTCATTTGTTTTTGCATTACATGTTTCCTCCTCGATCAGATTGCAATCCAGTAGCGTAAGGCTGTAATGATACATATATATTAAACCGAACCGAACAATAATGACTCACTGGTCATTTTAAAACAGAATAATTACATATGTCAATTTGTTAATATGCTTGGATACCTCATTCAATTCCCTGCTCCACCAAATAAAACCGTCCCTCAGGTTCGATGGAACCCGTGGGACGGTTTTATTGTTGAACTTAACTACTATTGCTGCATCAAGTGGCGATTCAGGAATTTCTCAATTGCACGATACAAATCCAATTGATTTTCAACATTGCCGAAGCCATGTCCCTCATTGGCTTTTAACATATATGGCACATCTACTCCACGTTTGCGCAGAGCCTCCACGATCTGATCAGACTCAGCCTGTTTCACACGCGGATCATTTGCGCCCTGGACCACGAACAATGGGGCTTTCATCTGGTCGATATGGAACAGTGGTGAGACAGCTGTCAGCAGCTCCTTGTCTTTCTCCGGATCACCCATACGTTCATAGAACATGTTGCGCTCCGACTCCCAGTAAGGTGGCAGTGAATCCAGCAGCGTGAACAGATTGGATGGTCCAACATAGCTAATTCCTGCTGCATAGACTTCTGGTGTGAATGCCAGTCCTGCCAGAGCTGCATATCCACCATAAGATCCACCGTAGATAGCTACACGCTTCGCATCAACCGTTCCCTCTTCAACCAGCCAATTTACGCCGTCTGTGAGATCGTCCTGCATCGCTTTACCCCACTCTTTGTTGCCCGCATCCAGGAATTCCTTACCGTATCCAGTAGAGCCACGGAAATTCACCTGTAGTACGGCATAACCACGGCTTGCGAGAAATTGAATTTCGGGATTGAAGCCCCATGAGTCTCGGGCCCATGGTCCACCATGCGGAACAACAACCAGTGGCAATTGGGAAGCCTCGGCTCCTTGCGGGAGCGTCAGATAACCATGAAGGGTTAAACCGTCACGTGACTTGTACGTAATGGGTTTTACATCCGACATTTTACTCTCATCAATCCAAGGTGCGGCGTCAGCTAATTTATCCAGCTTACCTGTCTTGGAATCGTAGAAGTAATACGTACCCATGGATTTATCGCTATACGCAACGAACAGAACCTGACCTTCTTCACTTATGTTTGAAATGCTTACTTCTTTACCCGGAACTTTCGCCTGGATATCCTGCATCAATTTTTTGAAATCATTGTCGAAGTATTCATAGTTAACCTTGTCCGTCTCATAGACAGCTGCAAGGATTGTGCCTTTTTCTTTAGAAGGAACGAAACTGGATACATCCACATCCTTGTTTTCATAGATGGTTTTCGTTACTTTTTTGCTGCTTGGGCTATATTCGACAATCGCTGTTTTATCCCGCTCTAAATTGGATACAGCATAGATGTTTTTGTTATCATACGTGAACATCACTGGAGCAAATGTTTCTCCGAGCTTGGTGGTCATCAAATTCTCAAATGGTTTATCTTCTGATTCACGATACATTAACGAAGAGACATTACCATCACTCGATATGGCCACACGAATTTTACCCTCATGGTCCGTAAGCCATCCAGTAATATTGCCCGGGTTCTCTGCAGCAAGTACAGCCTCACCTGTCTTGATGTTAATCCGGTACACGTCAAAGATCCGTGGATCACGTTTGTTCATACCTACTAGAATTTCATCCGGAATATTCTCCAGGGAGTCTACCAGGATCGCTCTTGTATTCGGGTATGGCGTCAGATCCTTGCTGTTCTTACCATCAATATCCGTTACATAAATATGATAGTTCTCATCCCCTGCTTCATCCTTTACATACAACAGCTTATCCTTTGTCGCCCATACAAATCCCGCTATACTGCGTTCAGTCTCACTCGTGATACGTACCGACTTGTCCTGACCATTCTGTTTCACCACGATATTCATTCGGTTGTTCCAAGGCTCCATGTAAGCCAGATGTTTACCATCCGGAGACATCTGGAATCCTGCTTGAGCCGGCTGTTTGAAGAAGTCTTCCAGAGGTGTTAGACCTTCTGACTGCACATCAAGTCCAAGAGCGAGGTACAGCGCATCAGCAAACTCACCATGGGTCACTGAATTTTTGGCGTTAAACGCACTGCCTTCAATAATAAAATGCTGCTTCAGACGAATTGCATCCTCCGTATGTACCTTTGGAATCTGCGCCATATCACTGTATACAACCTGAATGCCATTATCCTTCAGTTCAAATGCCCGAGTAAACAACGATGCCATCTGTGCTCTTGTGAGAGGTGCATCTGGTGCATATCCTTTGGCTTGCCCTTGAATAAGACCACTTTGCTTCAGTGCGTAAATGGCAGGAGCAGCTTCATCCTTAGCCAATACATCTGCAAAACCTGTAAGAGACGCTGGAGCATCCAGTTTAAGTACACGCTGCAGGATGATTGCGGCCTGAGCACGAGTAATTGGCGTTTGTGACTCTTTCATTCCATCTGTTGTGCCATCTATGTATCCCATTTGCTGTAGTGTCTGTGTTGCTTTCGAAGCAATGGATTCAGCGACTGTCGCCGTAGGCTTCACCGATTCTGCAGCCTGGACCGCTGGTTGAATCAGAGCGATTGACATCGCCATGGTAAGCGTGAGAGCATATACTTTTTTACTCACTACGTTCAAGTTATTTCCCCCTTTAAAGTGAATTACACGATAATTTGGAATTATACGTAAATCATTTTACCATGATCCACCATAGGTTAACAGCGTAGAACACCCCTCGAATTTCCATCCCAGAGCATTGATTGTGTAACATGTCATGTAAATTTCGAATAACCCTTACTTTGAACTGGAAAAACCATAATTGAATAGCTTTCGTGTCTCGATAAAACGTCCCTCACGACTATCCGAACCCAGTACAACGGAGATCAGTCGCTTGCCATTTCGCTCAGCCGTTCCAACGAAGTGATAGCCGGAATCCTCATCATATCCGGTCTTCAATCCATCGTTTCCATCGTAAGCATAGGGTCCGCCAATAGAGGACAGCATCCAGTTGGTGTTGCTCATGTACATTCCTTTTTGGTGCATCGACACCTGCATTTGGCTGGAAACTCTCAATATTTCGGGGTAGTTATTCAGCAGATAACGTGCAAGCTTGCATGCATCTACGGCGGTCATTACGGTCTGCCCTTGTATTTCCTTCGGATGACTCGGACCAAGTAGTTTTTCACTTAAACCTGTTGCATTCGTAAACACCGTCTTGTCAGACAGTCCGATCTCGGTTGCCTTCTCATTCATCTTTTGTGCAAAAGTCTGCTCTGTCCCACTGATATGTTCAGCCAGAGCAATAGCGGCATCATTCGCGGAATAGACGGCTACAATCTGGAATAGCTCCTGCACAGTGAATTGCTCCCCTTGTTTCAAACCCAGGTGGCTGCCACCTACTGAGCTTGCATACAAGCTGATATTAACAGGGTCGTCCCAACGCAACTCTCCGTTAATCACGGCCTCCATTACAAGTAGTTCTGTCATCAATTTACTGATTCCTGCCGTTGCAATTTCTTCGGAACCGTTAAAGTTGATTAGAATCTGCTCAGAGTTCATATCCATTAATACAGCAGATTCAGCTTTAATCCCCGGTTTGCCCACCAGCATGTCCGGTTTTACACCCAAATATATAATAACCAGTAGAGCCAGCAGCATTCCTGCCCGTATCCACCATTTTTTCATCGGAAAATCACCTCTTACAGATATAGACGAAGTGAAGAGGCATTTTGTCTGCAATTTTTATAAAAAAAGTTAAATTTTTTTTATTTTTTTGTTACCAAAAAAACATGGACCCCATACCCCCATGCCAGAGTGTACGGAATCCATGTTTTACAAGACTTTTTCTATTCATACCTAGAAGAATCTTTTCAATTAGATCTAGCAACCGAATTCTTAAAAGGACCCCAATCCTTATTGTTGCTAATGCTATTTTATTACTCTGCTACAACCGCTTTATCTGCATTAACTTGAATGTCATTCAGATATAAACCTGTTCCGTCACCAATCGCATAGTTCATTACACGTTTGTTAACCGGTGCTACAACAGCACGGTACAATGTCGGGAATACAGGAACTTCATCAACCATGTACTGCTGCCATTGGTTGTAGATCTCTTTACGCTTGTCTACATCAAACGCTTCAGCAGATACACCTTGTGCGAGCAATTTGTCATTTTCTTCGCTAGAGAATCTGGAGAAGTTATACAGTGCATCACGGCCATACAGACCTGCTGGATCTACGTCAATACCTACGCCCCAAGCAGCTTGATATACATCAATATTTGGATCATCTTTACCTGTGTTACCTACACGGTCATAGAAATTGTTGAACTCTACCATTTCCAGGTTTACTTTCAGACCGATTGCTGCCCACGATTGAACGTAGTAACGTGCCAGTGGTTCAGCTGTGTCGCCACCTGTCATCGATACAAAGTTAATTTCAAGTGGGGAACCGTCCGGTTTCGTACGGAATTCACCATCCAGTTTGTAACCTGCTTCATCCAGCAATTTTTTCGCTGCTTCTGGGTCATATGCAACACCCGGATTGTTAGAATCATGGAATTCTGGGTGAGACGGCGGAATCAATGTTGTTGCATTCCAACGCAGACCGTTATAGAAACGTTTGCCCACTTGATCGTTATCTACAGCCATCCACATGGCTTTACGCAGATTCTTATCTCCCATTTTTGCTTCAGCATTTGTTACAACTTTGCCGTTGTCAGCATCCCATGTGCCCAGTTTGAAACCGATATAGGTGTAAGCACGATCGATTGCACCCAGGAATTCAACGTTGGACATATTGGCATTGTCTTTATATTGATCTGTCGGGAATGAATCCACGAGGTCTACCCCGCCAGATTTCAATTCTTGAACAACCGTTGTTGGGTTGATTACTTTCAAAGTCACTTTGTCCAGTTTTGGAGCTCCACGCCAGTAGTCATCGTTTTTAACGAAAGTTACAGACTCACCTGGAGTGATTGTTTCCACTTTAAATGCACCAAAACCGATTGGTTTTTCACGTACTTCTTTGGAAGAAGACATTTTCGCTACATCCATATCACCGAAGATATGTTTAGCCAGTGGATATGTCCATACGCCACCTGTCAGCAAGGAAGGTGTAGATTCCTTGTACGTAATGCTGATTTGTTTTTCGCTAAGAACCTTGATCCCAGAGATCGTTTTTGCTTTTCCAGCGTGATAATCATCCATACCTACTACACTTGTAAAGTTGGAATCGTAACGTGGACCATCATAAGCCTTGTTACCGATAACTTCATAAGCAAACTGCAAATCTTCAGCCGTTACAGGCTTGCCATCATGCCAGTTTACATTATCACGAATGGTCAGTGTGAACGTTTTGCCATCTTCCGATGTTTCATACGTTGCTGCACCATCGTTGGTATACACATAGTCTTTGTCCCAAGTCAGCAAACCTTCGTCAAACCATTGCAGAACCATTGCATCCGGATTACCGGAGTAGAAGTTAAAATTCAACGTTCCTTCAAACGCAGTATCGGATACCAGTCCATATGTGATGGACCCACCCTCAATTGCAGTGCCTTCATTCGTTTTGACGTTGTTGAAATCTTCGATAGAGTAAACGCCCTCTTCTTTAGTAGGCTTCTCCTCTGTTTTCTTTTCCCCTGTGTTCGTAGAAGGCGTTGGTGTTGCCGCCTCTTTCTCCGAGCACGCCGCAAGCGCAAGTACGAA
This sequence comes from Paenibacillus sp. 276b, assembly GCF_900107875.1. Classification (NCBI taxonomy): domain Bacteria; kingdom Bacillati; phylum Bacillota; class Bacilli; order Caryophanales; family Paenibacillaceae; genus Paenibacillus; species Paenibacillus sp. 276b. The sequence goes on from NZ_FNRR01000003.1 coordinate 692,422, forward strand.
GACCAACATCATCGTGAAAAATAGTCCCCGTGAAAATAATCCCTTTTTCATGAACCTTTCCTCCCTTTTTTTAACCTCTTCTTTGTCTTGCATCAGTCGCACGCTTCAGGGCCTGTCCGACATTATTTATACTCAACATCAATACCAGAATAAGTACTGACGCAGGTAGCCATATCCACCATCTGTATTCCAGTGTTTGCGGATTACGAGCATAGCTTACGAGTGTTCCAAGACTTGGTGTACTTTCCGGGAATCCAAATCCCAAGAAGGACAGACCCGATTCGAGGCCAATGTTGGCAGCGAGATTCAACGTCATCGTTACGATGATGATGGAGCTAAGATTAGGAAGTACCTGTGAGAGCATAATCTTCAGATGGGACGAACCTAATGTTTTTGAAGCTTTTACATAGTCCAGTTCCCGTTCCTGTAATGCTTTGGAGCGGATCAACCTGGCAATCCCCATCCAGAGAAAAGCTGTCATGATTAATGAGAAAGATACAATATTATATTTGGGTACTGCAGTAACAAACGCGATTACAATCATCAGCATCGGAAGAATCATGAAGAAATCAACAACGCGCATAAACAAGTTATCGATCATTCCACCGAAGTAACCGGATAACAGACCAACCAGGATACCTATACAACCAGTCATTAAGGTGACGATAATACCAATGGTTAGAGAGTTACGTGTACCGATGATCAGTTGTCCGAAAACATCACGACCACCGTAATCAGTTCCCAGCCAATACTGCGCGGAAGGCGGCTCATACAAAGCAAATAAATCTACCTTAACAATTTCAGCTTGATCCAGGATCAAAGAAGTACCATAGACCAGCAGTATGACCAGTCCCAAAAATATGAGCGAGATTAGTGCCACCTTATCTCTGACAAGCTCCCGCCACAAGATACTCAAGCTGGAGGGGCTCTTATCAATTTTCTGTGAAGTTATAACGACATCATTGGCCTTGCTCATCTTATTTTCACCCCGAAATCTTCAAGTTCTTACTTGATCCGTATACGCGGATCAACAATACCCAGAATAATGTCAGACAGCAACGATCCTAGGATTGTAGCTATGCCATATAACAAGACGAGTGCAGTTACTACACTGAAATCCCGAAGAGAAATAGAATTCAGGAACAACTGTCCCATACCTGGATAACTGAATATGCTCTCAATGAAGATGGTACCTCCGATAAGTCCCGTAATCTCATAACCGAAAAATGCGGCAATCGGCAACAGGGAGTTTCTTAAAATATGTCTGTTGTAGATCCGAGATTCCGAGGCGCCCTTGGCTCTCGCAGTAAGAACGAATTCCTTATGCTTGATATCGATAATTTCACTACGCAAGTATTGGACGGTAGATACCGTTGCAATTAATGCCATGGATAGTGACGGTAATAACAAATGATAGAATTTGCTTGTTATATAGCTGAATGTACCTGGTGTAAGTCCAGGTTCCACGCTTCCCCCGGTTGGGAACCAGCCAAAATGGAATCCAAAAATCCATAACATCACCAGTGCGAAGATAAACAACGGGGCTGCAAAGCCCAAGTAGGTGTAACCTGTGATCAACCGATCAGACCAGGTATCGTTGTAACGACCACTGATAATGCCAAGTGGAATGGCAATCAGATAAGTAAACACCAGTGTCGCCAGTGCAAGCCAGAACGTATTGGCTACACGCTGACCAATCAAATCAGATACTGGCATTTTGAACCGGAAAGATTGTCCGAAATCGCCTTGTACAGCATTTTTGATCCAATCCCAATACTGTACATACCAAGGATTGTTTAATCCCAGTCGTTCCCGCTGTTCATCCAGCGCTTTTGGATCAATACTCGGATCGAGTAATCCGGTAAGTGCATCCCCAGGCATCGCCTTGGCCATCAGAAAGACCAACAGGCTAAGCAAAAAGATCTGAGGGATCATAATGATAATTCTGCGTACTATCGTTTTCCACATATGGTCTTCAACCTTTCTGAGGTAGAGCTACTCGGTGAGTATCGGAAATGGATTGGAGCGAGTATGCCAGCCCTTCCTCATCAAAGAAATTTCGGTATGAATTTTCATACTCGGATTTGACCTGCTGACGGAAGGCTACCATTTCTTCACGTTTGGTTGGGTCCATATCCGGAATGGCTGCAATTAAACGCTTGGTATAGATATGTTGTGGATTCTCAAAAATATCATCCGTTGTGCCTTGCTCCACATATCGACCTTTATACATAATTCCGATCTGATCACACATATGACGGATAATGCCGAGATCGTGACTGATGAACAGGTAGGTCAGATTCAGCTCTTTTTGAATTTCCTGCATGAAGTTGAGCACCTGGGCTTGTACAGATACATCGAGCGCAGATACTGGCTCATCTGCGATGATTAGCTTCGGCTTCAATGCAATCGCACGAGCGATGCCAATCCGTTGCCGCTGCCCCCCGGAAAACTCATGAGGATACTTATAGATCGATTCGGGACTCAATCCAACCTTCTCCAGAAGGTCTCGGACCTGGCGTTTCTCTTCCGTAGCTGTCAGCCGTTCATAATTACGGAGTGGCTCAGCAATGATGTCGATAACACGCTTCTTGGGATTTAACGAAGAGTACGGATCTTGAAAGATCATCTGCACATCACGCTGTAGTTGTCTATCTTTCCGCCGCTCTGTAGCCAGATCTCTTCCATCGAAAAGAATTTTCCCGGCCGTCACATGGTTTAAGCCAATAACGGCTCTACCCGTAGTCGTTTTGCCTGAGCCTGACTCACCTACAAGGCCGTACGTTTGACCCTGCTCAATGGAGAAGCTCACATCATCAACCGCTTTGATGTTACCAATTTCACGCTTGATCAACCCTCCGCGAATCGGAAAGTGAATTTTTAGTCCTTCTACTTCGAGTAATGCCATTATGTTATTCCTCCTCAGCTTGATCAGGGAAATGAAAGTGCTGATAACAGGTACACCGTACAAAGTGACCTGGCGCAATTTCATGCATCTGTGGGTTTTCTTCATGAGCCGAATCACTTATCCATGGAATTCGGGCCTTGAATCGGCACCCTTGGCGAGGAAGGTTTTTCAGTGAAGGAACAATGCCTTGAATGACATGAAGCTTCGATTTTTCTTCAGAAATGGTAGGAATAGAGTTTAGTAGAGACCGTGTATATGGATGTTTGGCATCCGTCATTAGAGTATAGATATCGGCAATCTCAACAATTTCACCTGCATACATAACTGCCACGCGATCAGCCATCTCGGCAACGACACCCAGATCATGCGTGATCAGGATGATTCCTGCGTTAATCTCGTTCTTCAATTCGCGGATAAGCTCCAGAATTTGTAGTTGGATTGTAACGTCAAGCGCTGTCGTTGGTTCATCGGCAATCAGCAATTCAGGTTTATTGGCAATCGCAATCGCGATAACAACTCTCTGTCTCATACCACCCGATAATTCGTGAGGATACTGCTTGTATAATTGTTCGGGACGCGGAATCCCTACTTGATTGAGTAAATCAATTACTTTGTCTTTCTTTTCTTTCGAAGATAGCTTGGGTTGATGCAGTGTCAGAATCTCTTCGATCTGTTCACCGATCAGCATCAGAGGATTTAATGCGGAAAGTGGGTCCTGAAAGATCATCCCCATCTCTTTACCGCGGAGTTTGTTTAACTTGTTGGGAGATATATTCGCTATATCCTGCCCTTTGTACAGAATTTCACCATCAATTTTGGCTTTGTTATGCAGGCCCATAATTGAAAAAGCAAAGGCACTTTTGCCTGATCCTGATTCTCCCACAATAGCCAATACTTCATTCTTTTTAACCGTAAGATTAACGTGATCAACTGCTGCATAATAGTCATCTTCAATTCTGAATGATGTAGTTAGATTTCTGACTTCCAATAGCTCTGTATTCAAATCAATCACCCTAACCCCATAATTTCTGCGGACTGTATTCATGTGTAGAAGAATGCATCCACTGTATATTTCCATGTTCTTGAAGATAACGAACGAAAGTGTATACAAAATACCAAATCATTAGGAGAATCCATTTTTCACACTGCTATTTAGACCGTTGGTCAATTAATACTGACAATTCCTAGCGGGATAATAAAGCAAAATAATTAATGTAATCATACGTGTAAATTTAGGTGACGTCAATGCTTATTTTGAGATTTATGGTATAAATGTTTTTTATAGCACAGTTCTGGGTATTAGTTATACTTTAAAGGGAATAGATCAAGGAATTTCAGAGCCAGTCAGATACTTTCAATGGTAGAGTTTGAATCTTAAAAATACCGATTATCTAAATACATGACATTAGCATTACACAGTATGTGTAGTTAAATGTTATAAATATAGATATAACAAACTATTATGTTAGGTATGAGGGAATTGTAGAGGAAATATTTTGTTTGGAAGTGAAATTGGTTTCTAGCCAAATTTTGTGCTTTTAGAGGTGTGATTTAGATATTACTAAAGGATTGAAGTTAAATTTCTAGTTATTATAGTATAGTTTCATTTAATCGCTTATGTAAAGAACAAATTGTCATCTTTTATCATTTATTTTACAAAAGCAAGCAAAAAGCCCTGCAAAATGCAAGGCTTTTCTAATATTTATACATATAGATGTATATATAATATTGTAATTACTGCGTAACCGGAGGTCTTTTCCCACGCTTCAAATCGTTGATGCTTAATCCAAAGTCCATCTGCAAGTGAGGATAATCCGGAAAGTTATCCCAATCTCCTCCCCACGTAAACCCTAGTTCTTTGGCAAGTTCCACAACTTCCAGCCAATCTGGCTTTCCATTGCCGTTATCATCACGTTCCATATCCCACACCACATCTCCTTCAGGAGTCCGCAAAGCAAAATCAATGGCTAAACCATAGTTGTGATAGGACTCTCCCCCTTTGGCGTTGGTAACGATATTTCCGGCAATGTTGCGTCCTTGATTATAAAGAGCATCTTGTTCATCAATGCTGCGAAAATCATGTGTAATCACGATTTCAATTCCTCGTCTAGCTGCCTTTCGAACCAACAACTTCTCACTTTCCGCGACTACCGGGTGAAGTCCAGTGATCGGCACTGCTTCTTGTACATTGGTCCGTGGCCAAATATCATAGGTATCTCCTTTTTGCTGTAACCATACATATATAATGGAAAGCAAAAACGTAGCTACGATCCAAAATCGCAGACTACTCTTGCGTCTCTGTTTTACTTTACGTTTGGATGTATTCATGCTCTCTCCTGATGGTGAAATCTTTATTCGTTTATACTCACGCTATCTGATATCAGCAATATAATAGACTCTATTATAAATCATTTACGCCTTAATTGCTTCTATCGCCGCAGCTCTTTGCGAAATCCAATTACCAGGAGAGAACCAACCTTAATTATTTTTAGATGCAAAAAAGCAGTCGGCTATAAGCCGACTGCTTTGTATCCATGCTGAGTAAGACTACTCAGTTGTGTATGGTAGCAATGCGATTTGACGGGAGCGTTTGATGGCAATCGTCAGCATGCGTTGATATTTAGCGCTAGTACCTGTTACACGGCGTGGCAAAATTTTTCCGCGCTCGCTGATAAATTTACGAAGCAAGTCCGTATCTTTATAATCGATGTGAGTAATTTTGTTAGCTGTGAAGAAGCACACTTTACGACGTTTATTACGGCCGCCACGACGTGCCGGTCTTTTATCGTTGTCTCCGCCTTCTCTTTGCTTGAAGCCCATGCTTTTCAGTCCTTTCCTATCATGTAACCCATATCTCATTAGAGTATCGGCTCACGTTAAAATGGCAAATCATCATCCGATATATCAATCGGTTTTCCGTCATCGGAAAAAGGATCCTGATTGTTGCTACGCGAATTATTGTTATTGTTCGCGCGCCCGCCGCCTCCGTAAGAAGGCTCTTCACGCATCGGTTGACCACCACCGCCGCCACCGTTATTATCACGGTTAGCTGACTCCAAGAAACGGACGTTATCGGCAATGACTTCGGTCACGTATACACGTTTTCCTTCGTTATTCTCGTAATTCCGTACTTGAATGCGTCCTTCGACTGCAGCTAGGCGTCCTTTGCGCAAATAGTTTGCACAAGTCTCAGCAAGCTGTCTCCAGGTTACGACCGGAATGAAATCCGCTTCCTTTTCTCCACCTTGGCTTGTAAACGGTCTGTCCACTGCCAAAGTAAATTGCGTAACTGCTACTCCAGCTGGAGTATAACGCAACTCAGGATCCCGGGTTAACCGGCCGATCAGAATGACACGGTTCAACAATGTAATCCCCTCCTTCAGAGCGTATTGGTGCATTGATCACGAGTTGTCTTAAGCAGACTTAACGTCGTTTGTAATGAGATAACGAATTACTTCGTCAGAAATCTTCATGAGACGCTCAAGTTCAGTAACTACTGCTGGTTCAGCAGTGAAGTGTACCAAAACATAAACACCATCACGGAATTTCTTGATCTCATACGCAAGACGGCGTTTACCCATAACGTCGTGAGCTGTAACTTCACCACCGCCGTTGGAGATGATGCCTTGGAATTTATCGACTGTAGCTTGAACAACTTCTTGCTCAACATCAGGACGAATAATGTACATCACTTCATATTTGCGCATAATTTTCACCTCCTTATGGACTCTGGCCCTCAATCTATGTTGAGAGCAAGGAACGAGCACAAACTCGAACTATATTAATATAACAAATATGATGTCTCAATGCAAGCAAACGTTCCCTCTTCTTATTACACATGATCATAACTCCAATGGAGCACACTACAGAAGCAACATTGGAATCCATTACGCCGAGGAGGTTTTATCATGGGTGAAAGAACCGAGTTTGAACCAGGAGACAAAGCTCCAAACGATGGTGAGTACACCGAGGTTGGTGAGAAGAGCTTTCATACGGAGATTAACAATCCGAAACGGGTAACCCTCCAAAAGGGAGAAGCTTTCCCTGAAACAAGCAATCAGAATCGCAAGTGGAAAAAGCTTACCAAAGCCCGCGTCCATTAAGCGTAAAGATTTTTTCAGACTGCTGTATATAAAACGTACTAATGCACATAATACAATCAGGCGATGCACGAGAGAGGTGTGGTTCCGTTGGACAACGAAGCCGAACATTCACTGTTGGAGATTCATCACGTAATTTAAGAAGCAAGATGGTTGTGTGTAAGGCCTTTGTCTGAAGCACGAGTATTGCTACTTGCAGTACACCAAGTTTCTGATCGTTACGACCGATTGTTTCCTAACAAACCGAATGCATCGCCGAATGAAGAGCCCTTAGGGGCTCTTTGTTTTTTCAATCAAGGAGAGTTATTAGACAACAAAAAAAATAAGAGAAGACCTTCCAGCTGGAAGGTCTTCTTGCATGTATTCTTGCATGTATAGAACTCAACACACGTTGAGTAAGTTGTTCAAAACAATTTTTCAAGCAAGATTTATTAGTGGCGGAAAGGGTGGGATTCGAACCCACGCACGCTGTGACACGCCTAACTGATTTCGAGTCAGCCCCCTTGGGCCTCTTGGGTACCTTTCCGCAGCAATAATGATTATAGCATGATCATTTACAGAACGCAATACTTAAGCTATGCCTACATGTAAACGTTATTATGGAGTGCGAAAAGAGTAAACATTACCGCATTTTTTCATTAGGATTCAGACGAATCCTCTGTCGAACGAAGTACCTTTTTCATGTTTTTCTCGAATTTCGCTCTGGGAATTAATACGCTGTGTTTACATCCTACACATTTGATGCGAATATCCATGCCCATTCGAATAATCTCCATCTCATTGCTGCCACATGGATGCTGCTTCTTCATCTGCACAATGTCCCCAAGCTGGAAACTTTTACGCTCCACCTATGCCATCCCCCTCATCCTTCTCCTGAGCCGCTGCTTGCTCTAATGCTGCCTGATTGCTCATCTCATGATACTCCAGTGTTTTCTTCACATCACTCTGAATTTGACGCTCTACAGATGCCCTGGAGTTCGGCAAGCACTCAGCAACAATGCGAACCACATATTCCGAGGTAGACATCGACTGGATACCAAGCACGTCAGGTACTTTAACGATGTTCAGATCTCGATCCTCAATCCCAGTCAAAGCTCGTTTCACCAAGTGCACTGACTCGTCCAGGGTCTGTTCACCCTTCATGGGAATGTCCACAACTGCAAGGGAATTAGACATCGAGTAATTAGTTACACTTGCAATCGTACCATTTGGAATGATGTGCACCTCACCCTGCCAGCTAACCAGCTTGGTTGTTCTCAGGCCAATGACCTCAACCGTTCCTTTATAGGTACCTGTTTGAATAACATCGCCCACCGCGAATTGATCCTCCAATATAATGAAGAAACCCGTAATAACATCCTTCACCAATCCTTGGGCACCAAAACCGATAGCCAGTCCAAGTACTCCCGCACTCGCTAACAATGGTCCAACTTTCACGTTGATCTCAGATAACAGTAACAGAATCATAATGAAATTACATGTTATGGAGGTCGCATTTTTCATCAACTCTCCCACCGTTATAAATCTCCGCGGATTGACGCGAATCTTACCTTCCTGCTTACGTGCCATCGTGCGATCTATAATACGAGATACAATCTTAATCACAATACGCGTAATAATGAAAATAATAACGATGCGGATTGAGCTGAACAGAATATTAAACCACATATCTGCATCAGCGACTTTATCCCATAATTGGTCTGTCCAGCGAACTGCACTATTTATTGTTCCTTTCACATCCGGGCTAGTATTACCCTCAGCAAACTTAAATGGCAACATAGATCAAACCTCCTCTACATGGGTATGTTATCATAGCTGTCAGCGGTTTTGAAATAGAGGCCACGGATCTCCACAAATTCGTTACGAATGATTTGTTTCACTCTCTCCAGATCTTCTTTTGGAAACTGAATACATAGAGCACAGCCCGCTGTGATCTCTTTTGGGGTAGGAAATAAGTCGATCTCAATCTCGGCAAACTCCAGCAGCATTTCTGCCCGCAGCGCCTGCTGGGTGGAATCAAAAGCAATCAGCATCCAATCATCTATCCACTCGTCCATGTCCGGCTCCTTTCACGATACATTCATCCCTTTGAAAAAGCTTGTCCCCACGAAGTATAAAACGTTCTATCCTTCCATATACTGTTACTACTATTCCAAGGGAAAGGATAGATCCTATGAATCCCATTTCGCATTCCTTCTCAGCTCAAGACATGGCCAGTTTGAAAATCCCACATACAGATCCAGGCATTCACTCAGCCATCATTCATCGTTTAATGTTTCATCTCTATAAAGCCCATTCTTTGCAAAATGTAGTTGTCGTCTGTATCGGTACAGATCGCTCTACTGGGGACTGTCTTGGCCCGCTCGTCGGCTCGTCGCTTGCCAAGTGGGACAGCCCTCTATTTCATCTCTATGGCACATTGGATGAACCCGTACATGCGATGAACCTGCAGGACACCCTTCACAAAATACACACCACACATCACAACCCTTATGTGATCGGTATTGATGCCTGTCTCGGACAGTCTTCGAGTGTTGGGTGTATCCAGGTCGTGAATGGACCTCTCAAACCAGGAGCGGGTGTAAATAAAGAATTACCGCCGGTCGGCGATATCCATCTTACAGGTATCGTTAACGTCGGCGGCTTTATGGAATACTTTGTTTTGCAGAACACACGTCTCAGTCTCGTCATGCGCATGTCCGAGATTATATCCAGCAGTCTCTACTCCGCCATTCGCGAATGGCATACCCGTTCTACTCTGCTTGCTGTGCCAGAGTAATGGCTTCCTTTTCCTCAGGGGAAAGAGTATACGTGGACTCTCCCCCTTTAAGAGGTTTAGCATATACATAGGAACCGTCTCGATTATAGATACCAGTCAGTACCATACCGTCCTGGCTATCGTTAACCATCGCCATGGAGAAACTCAGATCACTGCCAAGCTCCCCATAAGCGTTGTACCGTTTCACGCCCACTTTACCCTGGATGCGGGTCAGCTTCTGCATGACAGTCTTTAACTGATCCGTTTGCAGTGTATGCTCATCCTCAATGCTGTCCATCTGAATTTTCAGATTGATTAACAGCGACTCCAGATCTTCCACTCCACTGCCAGCCATCATGGCCTCATATTTCCGTTTAAACTTCCGTAGCTTTGCGCCTTGAGCAATACTTATGATAAGCAAAATCACCAAAAGTAATGCCATGCCGCCAATAATCCATATCAGCTGTTCCAGAATCAGCTCATTTAATTCAGCCATGTAGTGCAACTACCCCTCTGTTGGTTTGTTCAGGTTAACGTTTGTAGCTTCAAACGTACTCCACATCATCGATCCATTCAGCCAAGAAAAGCCATCCAACGCACTAATATAACCCTCAAGCTTACCCTTATTATTCACCAGATAACCCCTACGGTTAATCACTCGTTTTGGCTTCTTGCCTCTTTTGCTTTTTGCTTATTCAAGCGATTGAAATTCACATTTCATTAGGGTTGCTTCATACAGATTTGGATGCTGTTAATTCGATAACTGCTTCGATCAACGCATCGACATCTTCTCTTGATGTACTATATCCCACGCTCGCTCTGACAGCCCCACTTGCCGTTGTGCCAGCCGACTCATGGGCAAGTGGTGTGCAATGAAAACCTGAACGCACAGCGATGCCATAATTTCGGTCTAATTGAAAAGCGAGTTGGGCCGAATCATATCCTTCAACAGTAAAGGATAACAATCCGGTGCGCGGCTGTCCAATTTCAGGACCAAGCATTCGAATCCCCTGTACTGATGATAACCCATCCATCATATGCTGAGTCAAATCCCACTCCTGTTTATATATGAATTCAGGCGTCAGTTCAAGCACATGCTGCACTCCGGCTGCTAGACCTGCTATACCCACGGTATTCGGCGTACCTGCCTCATAGCGATCAGGACGAACAAGTGGCTGCTCAATCGCCTCGGATTGGCTTCCTGTCCCTCCGTGAAGCAATGGTTGCACATCCAGCTCAGGAGCGATGTACAGCCCACCCGTTCCCTGCGGTCCCAACAGTCCTTTATGCCCGGGAAAGGCAAGCATATCGATGCCAAGCTGCTTCACATCCACAGGGATAATTCCAGCACTTTGAGCAGCGTCAACAAGCAAAGTCACCTGGTGTTTTTGACACATCAGTGCAATTTCACCAATGGGCAGAATACTCCCCAGTAGGTTCGAACTATGCGTGCAGACAACCAATCTTGTATTGGAACGAAACAAGCGTGCGAATTGGACCAGATCGATCTCCCCGGCTGCATTAACAGGCACATAATCAACCTCTACATTACGAGATCTGCGCATGTACTCCAAGGGCCGTCTTACTGAATTATGTTCAGCCATCGTAGCAATGGCGTGATCGCCTTCTCTTAACCACCCTTGAATAGCTAGATTCAAAGCTTCTGTGGTATTAGAACCCAGTGCAATATCATTGGCATTACGAACACCCAAAAGAGTGGATAACGCTTTTCTGGCACCAAATACAACTCGGCTCGCCTGTACAGCCATCCGATGACTTCCTCTGCCTGGGTTGGCCCCTGCCACATCCAGAGCCTGCATCATGGCTTCCCCGACAGCAGGTGGCTTAGGCCAAGATGTCGCTGCATGATCCAGATAGATAACTCCCTCCACCTCATGACCACCCCTGTCCCTAATTGATCGTTCTGTTTGGATGAAAAATTCCCTATAAACAAACAATGACATATCGTTTCTCCATGGTACAGAGGCGATATGTCATCACATGAAAAAGCCCCGCATGTTGTTCATCGATCATGGAGTCATGACTATTATTGCAACAGTTCCAACAGTCGCTCCAGATCTTGTTTGCTGTAGTAGTTGAGCTCAATTTTGCCTTTATCTTTGTTATGCTTAATTTTCACCGTTGTTTTGAACCGTTCACGTAAAGACTCTTCCAATGTATCAATAAATGGATCTTTTTTCTTCAACTTGGATTTGGCTTTCGCTTCACCCGTTTTGGAACGATCCAATTGTTGAACAGCCTCTTCCAGTTCACGTACACTCCACTGCTGATCAATAGTTTGTTTTGCCAGCTGCTTCACAAGGCTTTCATCCTTAACACCGACGATAGCACGTGCATGCCCCATTGACAATGTTCCACGTGAAACATGATCCTTCACTTCTTCCGGCAATGATAACAAACGTAGGAAGTTAGCGATGTGAGAACGTGACTTACCCACTTTTACGGAGAGCTCTTCTTGGGTTAATCCAAACTGGTCCATCAACCCCTGATAAGCAACTGCAACTTCCATCGCATTCAGATTTTCCCGCTGCAAGTTCTCGATTAAAGCAATCTCCATAACCTGCTGATCACTGAAATTACGAACTACGGCAGGCACAGTGGCATTACCGCAATATTGGGAAGCTCTGAAACGACGTTCACCAGCAATGATCTCATAACCTCTCAAAACAGGTCTTACAATAATAGGTTGTATAACACCATGTTGACGGATTGATTCAGCGAGTTCATGTATCGCATCCTCATCAAATACTTTACGAGGTTGGTAAGGGTTTGCCCGCAGTTGACTAATCGGGATTTCTACGACTTTATCATCGTCATTAATTGAAAGCGAAGGAATGAGGGCATCAAGACCTTTTCCAAGCCGCTTACTCATAAGAAATCACTTCCTTTGCGAGCTCTAAATAAACTTCAGCCCCTCGGGATCGAGGATCATACGTAATGATAGACTGACCATGAGAAGGTGCCTCACTAAGCCGCACATTGCGCGGAATAATGGTCTGATACACCTTTTGTTGAAAATACTTCTTCACTTCTTCAATCACTTGAATGCCCAGATTCGTACGAGCGTCGAACATCGTCAGCAATACCCCTTCAATCTGCAGGGATGTATTCAGATGTTTCTGCACCAAACGTACCGTGTTGAGCAATTGGCTCAACCCTTCGAGCGCATAATACTCACACTGAATCGGAATAATCACCGAATCTGAAGCTGTCAACGAGTTGATCGTTAACATGCCTAGAGAAGGTGGACAATCGATCAGTATGTAATCATAGTTTTTTTTCACCATGGCGAGTGATTTTTTCAAGCGAACTTCCCGTGATATCGTGGATACCAGTTCAATCTCGGCTCCGGCAAGCTGAATCGTTGCAGGTATGATATGAAGGCCTTCAATCTGAGTTTCCACAATCGCTTCCTGAGGGGGAACTTCATTAATGATGACATCATATATACAATTGGCCACATCTGCTTTGTTGATTCCGACTCCACTGGTTGTATTCCCCTGGGGGTCAATATCGACAAGCAATACCCTTTTCCCGAGCGAAGCCAGTCCTGCACCCAAGTTAACAGATGTCGTCGTTTTCCCCACACCGCCCTTTTGATTTGCTACGGCCATAATCTTAGACAATTACTTCACCTCAAATAAAATAGGAGTCTTTTCTTGTAGGTTGTGAGCTACAGTTAACAAAAAGCAGGTGGCTATCATCCACACAAACATCAACTACCGTTTCTTCATGGTGCTATTCTACGTTGTTCATGCCACTCTCAACTTTATAGACAGAAAAAGCGGCCCATTGCCGCCTTAAGCTTCAATTATTTGCGTTTCGGGATATGGATAACGATCTCGTAATGGTCCTCATGGTCCGCTTCCTTGGTTTTGATGTCTAGACCGGAGCCCGATACCATATCAATGGATTGACGAATCGTATTAAGTGCAAGTCTAACGTCCTTGGTGAATGAGACACGTTTGGATTTTTTGATCTTCGAGGATTCCTTGTAAAAGGCAACCCGCGCTTCCGTTTGTTTTACATTCAACTCTTTATCAATAATTTCGCCGAGCAATTTCATTTGCAACTCTTCCGTATCCAATGAAAGCAAAGCTCTGGCATGACGCTCCGAAATCTTACGTTCCATCAGCGCTGTCTTAATGCCATCTGGAAGCTGTAACAACCGGATTTTGTTGGCGATCGTCGACTGGCTTTTGCCTAATCGCTGCGCAAGACTTTCCTGTGTAAGTTGGTGCAGGTCAATCAATTTCTGATAAGCAACAGCCTCTTCAATGGAAGTGAGTCCCTCACGCTGCAAGTTCTCGATCAATGCGATGGACGCTGCCTGAGAGTCGTTGAATTCACGTACAATGGCCGGGATATGATCCAAACCAAGTTTTCGAACTGCACGCCAGCGACGTTCCCCGGCGATAATCTCATATGATCCATTTCGTACGCGGACGACAATCGGTTGTATAACTCCATGTGTCTTGATCGTCTGCAACAACTCATCAATTTTATCATCATCAAAAATAGTACGGGGTTGATATGGGCTGCTCACAATTTCATTGACCGGAATTTGTTTAATCTCATCTCCGTTATTGCGCTCCGCCAAACCAAACAACTTCGAAAATTGTTCTTTCATTCCGTATATTACCACCTAGTTTCGTAATAGCTCCCGCAAGGTGCAGGTGCTTCTTATTCAATATGCGACCTGTTCAAATGCTGTCGTTCTTCGAATAAGTTTTGCCTTCCATGACGCTTTCTGTAACCTATACATTAATGCTCAAAAAATCTATCTATACATATAATCTATGATCTCTGTAATCCAGGACCGGATACTTCTATTCTATCATCTTTTCTTCCATAATCCTATGTTTACCTATTCTTTAAACTCTCCTAATTTTCCTGCTTTTTCTTCATGAACATTAGCTATATGACTGCTTGTACACAATAAGATATAGAGAATCTATGTAGACAGGACCTGCTCATAGTAGCTACATTATGTACTCATTTGATACCATGTGAAAATGGTTTTTCAAAAGAATAACTCGGTGGCAGGAAAACCTCTTTCTTACGTATCTCCCTATTCTATAGCTACTACTATTGCCAATGCCCTTCCTCTATCCATAGGTCAATGACCATCATCCAAGAATAGCTTGAACAAGATCAATAGTTATTCATCAAGAAAACTTCTATTTCAAAATAAATATTATCGATTTCACTTTTCTCTGCTCAATGTAATCGGAATGCGGATGTTATCTATACCTAGATAAAAAATCAAAAAAACAAAAAGAGGATGTTTCACGTGAAACATCCTCTTTACTCTTATTCAAAGTTCTCCATTAAATAAACGAAGAATGATCATCTTACCTTTTTAATACATACGATGTTGCGCCAAGAACTATACCAAAGGTGTTTTTAATGGTGTCCCTGGTTTACGTGGATATTTAAAAGGTGTCTTATCAAACTTCTGAATCAGAATGATATGACGTGCCGACTCTTCAACCGGTAGCTGGAACGGATGAACTGCTTTTACCCGTCCTTTCAGCTGATTAAAGCTGAATTCAGCTTCCTTCATTTCTTCGCGCGGGTCTCCACCCTTCATTGCAGCGAATAATCCACTTTTGCGAACAAATGGCAGACAGAATTCGTTAAGCACTGCTAGCTTAGCAACTGCACGCGCAGTAACAAGGTCATAGCTGTCACGATATCCTTCTTTGCGTCCAAGTTCCTCCGCACGACCATGAATCAATTCTACATCGGTCAAGCCGAGCGTATCTACAAGATGCTGCAGAAAGCCAATACGTTTATTTAGCGAGTCAATGATCGTCAGCTTAATATGCGGGAAACAAATTTTAAGAGGTAGTCCTGGGAAACCTGCCCCTGAACCAATATCTGCGAGTTTGTTTACCTTAGACATATCTGTATAAAACGCCAGCGATACCGAATCATAGAAATGCTTTGTATATACTTGTTCACGTTCGGTGATCCCGGTTAAATTCATCTTTTCATTCCAAGCTACCAGCTCCTGAAAATACAACTCGAATTGCTCCAACTGGCGTTCATCTAGCTCCAGTCCATGTTTCTTCAGGCGCCGTTGTAGCTGCTGTTGAATATCGTCCATTATTGTCCCCTTGCTGCGGTTACACGGTTATAATGCTCCAGGTAAACCAGCAGAATGGAGATATCCGCAGGAGTAACCCCGGCAATACGGGACGCCTGTCCTATCGAGATTGGACGAATCTTAGCGAGCTTCTGCTTTGCTTCCATAGCAAGGCCATGAATTTCGTCATATATAATCGTGTCCGGAATTTTTTTCTTCTCCATTTTTTGCAAACGTTCCACGTGGATCAATTGTTTCTCAATATAACCCGCATATTTAATTTGAATTTCTACTTGCTCTTTCATGTCAGCAGTCAGTTCTACCTCAGAAGGTGAGATCTGCTCAATCCAGTCATACCCGATCTCTGGGCGGCGCATCAATGTAAGAAGTGTGCTGCCATCCTGAATCGGTGTGGAACCGATCTCTTCCAGCTTCGAATTTACTTCGACAGGGCGAACTTTAGCTGCCTTCAAACGAGCCACTTCCTGTTCAACTTTTGCCTTTTTGTCCAGGAATTTAGCGTAACGCTCATCAGGAATCAACCCAATATCGTGGCCAATTTCCGTCAAACGCATATCGGCATTATCATGACGAAGCAACAAACGGTATTCTGCACGGGAAGTCAGCAGACGATAAGGTTCATTCGTACCTTTTGTTACGAGATCATCAATCAGTACACCAATGTACCCTTGGGAGCGATCCAATACGACAGGCTCTTTATCCTGTACTTTACGTGCAGCGTTGATACCGGCCATTACGCCTTGTCCTGCCGCTTCTTCGTACCCGGAGGTACCATTAATCTGCCCTGCTGTGAACAGACCTGGCAGACGTTTCGTTTCAAGTGAAGGCCACAGCTGTGTAGGCACCATCGCATCATATTCAATAGCGTAGCCGTTACGCATCATTTCTACTTTTTCCATGCCCGGAATTGAGCGAAGGACCGCCAATTGAACATCTTCTGGCAGACTGGTAGATAGACCTTGTACATAGTATTCCGATGTGTTTTTGCCTTCTGGCTCCAGGAAAATCTGATGCTTCGGCTTGTCGCTGAAACGCACAATTTTATCCTCGATCGAAGGGCAATAACGCGGTCCGGTACCTTCAATAACGCCTGAGAACATAGGTGCACGGTGGAGATTATCGTTAATAATCTGGTGTGTTTCCACAGACGTATACGTCAACCAGCAAGGCAGCTGCTCATTATCGGAAGATTCCGTTTCATAAGAAAAGAACTTCGGTTTATCATCACCTGGCTGAATTTCCGTTTTGCTAAAATCAATCGTATCCTTATGCACACGCGGTGGTGTACCTGTTTTAAAACGAACCAGGTCAAAACCAAGCTCACGCAGATGTTCGGATAACTTAAGGGAAGGCTGTTGATTATTCGGGCCACTCTCGTACATCAACTCACCCATAATTACTTTACCGCGCAGATACGTACCTGTTGTCAAAACAACAGCTTTGGCCCGGTACTCTGTACCCGTCTGAGTAACCACACCTACACACTGTCCGTCTTCAACGATCAGGCGATCAACCATACCTTGACGCATCGTCAGGTTGCGTTCATTCTCCATCGTTTCTTTCATCGTATGCTGATAAGAGAACTTATCGGCCTGAGCACGAAGCGCATGCACAGCAGGTCCTTTACCTGTGTTGAGCATTCGCATCTGAATAAAGGTCTTATCGATGTTCCGTCCCATCTCTCCACCAAGTGCATCAATCTCACGTACCACATGTCCTTTTGCCGGTCCCCCAATAGATGGGTTACAAGGCATGAAAGCCACCATATCCAGATTGATGGTAATCATCAGTGTTTTCGAACCCATACGGGCTGCAGCCAGTGCCGATTCCACACCAGCATGTCCTGCCCCAACGACGATTACATCATAACTGCCGCCATCAAAAGCCATTCCAGTTTACCTCCTTTTTGCCGCTGCACGCCTAAATTCATGCAAACGATCTATTTTCTGTAAAAATCATGATGAAACACGCTCCGCACTCTACGGAATGCATTTCGATCTATATTAAGCCATCAAGTCTATAGGTACTTCAGACATATTCGCGGATTCTTTGACCACCCACAGATGGACTTTATTATCATACTACTTTTCAGAGCCGGTATGTTTGTCAGGTGTTATTTTCCGAGGCAGAATTGAGAGAAAATTTGATCAATCAACGCATCATGCGCTGTATCGCCCACGATCTCACCCAGTTGCTCCCATGCCAGACGAACATCAATCTGGATCATATCAATAGGAATCAGCTGCTCTGCTGCTTCATAGGCATCAATGAGCGACTGCTTCGCTTTTTTGAGCAAAGCAATATGACGCACATTGCTGACATAGGTCAGGTCGGCCGACTCCAGCTTGCCACTGAAGAACAACGTCGAGATGGCATCTTCCAATCGGTCCACGCCCAGATCATCTTTCACCGACATCGGAACAAGCCGTTCCTCAGGGATATAACGAAGCAGCACTTCGCGGTCCGCCTGCGGCGCTAAGTCCATTTTATTCATAATAATAATTGATTGTCTACCGCGGATTTGTTCCAATAATTCAATCTCGTCCTGATGTAGTGGCTCGGCAGCATTGATAACCATCAATAACAGATCCGCCTCATTCACAGCAGAGCGAGAACGCTCCACCCCGATTCTTTCCACGACATCCATCGTTTCCCGAATACCTGCCGTATCGAGCAGCTTGAGCGGTATATTGTTAATCGTAACAAACTCCTCAATGACGTCACGCGTTGTACCTGGTATGTCCGTTACAATTGCACGGTTGTCCTGGGCCAACGTATTGAGCAATGAAGATTTCCCTACGTTTGGCCGGCCTACGATAGCTGTTGTGATTCCTTCACGCAGTATCTTTCCTTGCTCTGCTGTTACCAGCAATTTATCGATTTCAGTCATCACCTGACTGGATTTTTCTTTAATAAATTCAGAGGTTAGTGACTCTACATCATGCTCAGGATAATCGATATTTACTTCGATGTGAGCAAGTGTCTCCACCAGCGTGTATCTTAGTTCGCGCAGCTTGGACGACAATTTGCCCTCTACTTGCTTGAGTGCAACGGAGAACGCCCGATCGGATTTGGAACGAATGAGATCCATAACCCCTTCCGCCTGGGATAGATCAATCCGTCCATTGAGAAAAGCACGCTTTGTGAACTCGCCGGGTTCAGCGAGACGAATATCGAGCTGCAACAACAGATCCATTACGCGCTTAACCGAAACCACTCCGCCATGAGCGCTAATCTCCACGACATCCTCTGTTGTGAAAGAACGTGGCGCACGCATCACCGTAACCAATACTTCCTCGATCTTCTCACCAGTCCCCGGATCTATAATATGACCGTAATGAACCGTGTGGGATGCTGCCTGTGTTAGTGGGGTTTTGCTGCGAAAAATCTTCTCCGTCTCCGACACCGCATCCGGGCCGCTCACCCGGATTACAGCGATACCCGCTTCTCCGACCGCTGTTGATATCGCTGTAATCGTATCACTAATCATCGTTATCTCTCCTTGCTCTATTTTAAAATTGCGCCCCTCAGGACGCTATATTAATTTCAATATATAGTTCAGTTGTTCAGTTGCAAAACGCTTCTTTTCGCATCATTCATATCTTGATATGGCTCTTAATGAAATCGCTCTTCCGTTTTGGAAAAGTACTTCTGTACGAAAAAAGCAATGGCTTCTGCACCGGGCAGGAAGCCATTGCGTCTTCAATTTCGTGTTATTTCGTCGTAATGACTACGCGCCGATTGGGCTCCTCGCCCTTGCTGTATGTCTTAATCTGCGAGTGATTTTGCAATTTCGCATGAATGACTTTGCGTTCGAGTGGCGGCATTGGCTCCAGCACAACTTCCTTGCCAGTGCGAATGGCCTGTCCAGCCAAACGTTCAGCCAGATCCTCCAACGTCTTGCGTCGACGTTGACGGAAATTCTCTGCATCGAGTACGATGCGAACGAAGCTTTCCGAATAACGATTTGCTACAATGTTCGTCAAATATTGAAGGGCATCCAGCGTCTGTCCACGTCTGCCAATAATCATGCCCAGGTCTTCACCGGCAATATTGAAGATATGTCCATCACGCTGTTTTTTGATATGCACTTCAACATCCAGTCCCATACCTGCTGCCACTTCTTTTAAGAAAGCAGCCGCTTCCTCATAGGGATTTTTAGCAGCCACACCCTCAAGTGTTGCTTCAACCTGAGGTATATGTGCGGCCGGCTTGATCGGTTGTAAAACAGGTTCAGGCACAGGCAGAAGTTTCACTTCCACTTTAGCGGCCTTAACCCCGATCAAACCCAGGAATCCTTTTGACGGCTGCTCTAACACTTGTATCTCGACCTTGTCCCGGCTCACGCCAAGCTCAGCCAATCCTTGGTTTACAGCATCTTCAACGGTTTTTCCTGACGCAATGACTTTGGTCATTTCGATTTTTTGGCCCCTTTCGAACCTTTTCCAGAGACAGTTGCCTTGCCACCGTTTTTGCGTTTAGCTCCATTTCCATTTTTGGAAGAGCTGCTCTGCTTCACGTTGACCTCAGCCACGACTTTATCATTATTCCGGTAAAGGAAATAGTTTTGCACGATCGTGTAGATGTTACTGTAGAACCAGTACAGTGGCAATGCAGCCGGGAACTGATACGACATAACGAAGATCAATATCGGGTACACCCACAGCATGAATTGCATCGGTCCAACCTGTTGTGCAGGGTTCATGCGCATCATCATCCACGTTTGAACGAATGTAGTGATGGCAGCCAGCACTGGCAAAATAAACAGGTGATCCGGCGCTCCGAGTTGAAGCCACAAGAAATCATGTGTTCTCAGACTCGAGTTTCCGTAAATTGAGTTATAAAGTGCGATGTAAATCGGCATCTGAATCAGAAGTGGTAGGCAACCCGCCATCGGATTAACTTTGTTCTCCTGAAACAACTTCATTGTTTCTTGCTGAACTTTCTCAGGTGTATCTTTATACTTGGCTTGAATTTCTTTCAACTGCGGCTGAATAGCTTGCATCGCCTTGGAGCTGCGAACCTGCTTCATTGTCAGCGGCAAGATTAACGTCCGTACAATTAACACCATCACAAGGACGGCCAGTCCATATTCACCGTTAAACCAGTTGGCAAATGTGTCGAGCGCCAGTGAGAACCAATAAATAACATTGCTTTGCCAGAATGATCCGTTTTTTAGATCTTCCGTAGTAACCCCGGCTCCTTGTGGAGTACATCCGGCGAGTACAGTGACCATTGCAATGACTGCAATGAGGAGAATCCACTTCCCCTTTGATGTCTTCAATCGCGACACTTCATAACCCCTCTCTTAACCATTCCATTCCACCGTAAATCATACCATAATTAGGAGGACAAATAAACCGAAGCTTACCGCTTGCCCGACTTCAAAAGAGAGCCCTTGCGCATCGCATGCAGCAGGCTTTTTTCCATATCCTTATAGGACATGTCCAATGCACCTTTTCTGACGATAAAGATCAGATCCATCTGCGTGACAATCTCTTTCTCATGATGACGTACAATTTCCTTAATCATGCGTCTCATCCGGTTGCGTACGACAGCGTTTCCGATTTTCTTGCTGCAGGATACACCTACTCGGAATTGTTCTGTATCTTTACGACGACAGCCATACACCACAAACTGATGATTGGCAAACGATTTCCCATACCGGTATACGCGGCTAAAGTCCGCCCGGTTTCGTAAACGCAGTCTTTTATACACGGCGCTTCTCCTTGCTGTTTTCCACCAACATTATTGACGAAGGCCTCATTACTGATTTAGTATAGGCTTTCTTGAATAACGATAAACCGTCTTGGCGGCAACTTCATTTGGGATGATTGTTGATCAGTCATTTCAACTGAGCAAACATTCATCCTTATATAAGGAACGTTTTCGAAAAAACGGACATCTCATTCATTGAACATAAATGTGTACTTATGCTTTTGCGCAGCCAATTCAGACCTGACCTTTACCAGCATCCAGTCTGAAATGACCTATTTAAGAAAAAAAAGACCACCTCGGTGGTCTTCACATGCATTTAAGCACTCAGGACTTTACGGCCTTTAAGGCGACGTGCAGCCAGAACTTTACGTCCGTTGCTCGTGCTCATTCTTTTCCGGAAACCATGAACTTTTTTACGTTTGCTAACGTTCGGTTTGAATGTAGGTCTCAATGTATTGCACCTCCTCACAAGGAAATACTTATGTGATGAATCACTTTCATCTTCACAGAAAACACCTTTATATATTTAACCATGAACACCTGGAAAAGTCAACTGCGAGCCTCTTGCCACCTTTCTCCTTTTTAATGCCTATTCCACCCTACCTAAACGGCCATGGATTCGTACTCCTGTTTACTACCTTTTTAAAGCATCACTTAGAAGCTCAAAAAGTTATCCCCAGTTCCGATTCATTCATCAAAAATCAGTTTTTACGGTTATCCACACCCCTCAAACCCCTTAATTCTTTTTTTAATTACCATTTCAAGTTATTCACATGTGGATAAGGACTATTTATCGATGACAGACTGTTTCATTGGCTCTGCTTTTGGTTAATATTCCTACGTTTCTGAAGAACTTCAGTGGAGCAGCAATCCATTAGATAACCAATATTTTTTGGCTTTTAAAATGACATACTTTAAATTTAATGTATCCGCTTTATTCTATGGTTTACAAGTTTTCGAGAAAGGTGTAGGATAAAAAAATCACATCTTGTATACAAGTATACTTATGGGAAGCACAGTACCGATCCAAACTCATTTATAAGGAAGATAATTATTCCTCTAGCTCTTTGAAAAATCCATTTGAAGCAATATGACGTTCCTAAATTCAGCATACGCACAGAGCATACAGCCATTTATTCTCGTTATAAGGATTGGTGTAAAACGCTCAATCAGCAAAATAGTTGTGCTATGATCAGTATTGAACTGATTACTTATAATAGGAGCGTTAGCCATTATGCTGTTTCCTTCATCCTGGCTTCAGGGAGCTTCCCGCGGGGAAGCCATTGCCTGCGAATTAAGACTACGGATCATTAGCGGAACCCTTCGTCCTGGCGAAATTTTGTCAGAAAATCGGATTGCCGCTGATTTTGACAGCAGTCGATCACCTGTACGTGAAGCGTTAAGAACACTGTCGAATGAAGGGCTCATTCGGTTGGAGCGTATGGGCGTGGTTGTCATTGGATTGAAAATTAAAGATGTCGAGGAATTATATGACGTACGTTTCCTGATTGAAAGTTTTGTGCAGCAGCGACTTGCGGGGGATGTACCAGAACAATTGATTACCCAGTTAAGCAATGTGATAGACAAAATGGACTTGGCTGGACGTCACCAAGATGCTGTTGAATTTGCGTATCAGGATCTTACCTTTCACGAGACTATTATCGAAGCCGCCCAGCATTCGCGTATTTTACATCTATGGAAAAGCATTCGTTATGTTGTCATGACGGTTATGCTGCTCACCACCCGCAGGGTTTTTATTCAGGGCGAGCAGAAAGTAAGCGCTGTAATAGGTAAACACCGCTTGCTGATTGAGGCACTTGAATCGGGTGATAAAACACGCATTCAATCTGGAGTTCGCACGTATTTTCAGGATTCAGGCAAGACGCTGCACGAAAGCTTTGATTCCTAATGACATGTAATGGAATTTCATTCATTCATCACTTCATGGAATATCTGTGCAGGGGTTCGCAATCATATCCGTTGTGAATGATTGCCCTCCAACTTGTCGACAAGTATACAAAATGCGATTTGTTTCAATTTTTTGGGGCATATTAAGAGGGATTAAGCCGCCCGCGCTACATGAATTGTAAAGTGTCTTCCCTCCTCCTGATCATGGATCAGTTGTAAGCGTTATATATCAGAAAAAAGGAGCATACCTCATGAGCACTCTTTTTGGGCTATCCCATAATGCAACGTTATTGGTCTGGACATTGATTGCGATTGTATTCCTGATCGTGTTGATCTCCAAATATAAATGGAATCCTTTCATTACCCTTTTAATATCTGCATTAATGCTTGGTTTACTTACAGGCATGAAACCCGCAGACGTAATTACTTCCATTACGGGAGGACTTGGCGGCACACTCGGAACGATTGCCATCGTAATCGGCCTTGGTACCATGCTTGGTAAGATGATGGCTGAATCCGGCGGAGCCGAGCGTATTGCTACCACACTGGTAGATCGTTTCGGTGTGAAACGTGTGCACTGGGCGATGATGATTGTTGGATTTATTGTCGGTATTCCAGTTTTCTTCGAAGTCGGCGTTATTCTACTGATTCCGATCATTTTCACCGTTGCACGTAAAACCAATATGTCGCTGCTGCAGATCGGTATTCCGATTTTGGCAGGTCTCTCTACAGTACATGGTCTGGTTCCACCTCACCCGGCTCCCATGATTGCCATCGAAGCGTACAGCGCCGATTTGGGTAAGACGATCTTGTACTCCCTTATTGTAGGTATTCCGACTGCTATTATCGCTGGACCTCTGTTTGGTAAATTTATCGGTAAAAGAATACATACCGAACCACCTGCAGAGCTAGCTGAACAATTCGCTACGAAAAAAAGTAACAACTTGCCCGGTTTCGGCATAACCTTGTTTACCATTTTGCTGCCGGTCATTTTGATGCTCATTGGCTCCATCGCCAATATCGTAGATCCTGACGCCACAAGCGGATTTACCGTATTCTGTGAATTTATCGGCCATGAAATTATAGCCCTGCTGATCTCCGTCGTGTTCGCCCTCTTTTCACTCGGATTCTCACGCGGGTTCAACAAACATGACATCTCCCGCTTCACCAGTGAATGTCTGGCGCCTACGGCGACCATCATTCTCATCATTGGCGGTGGCGGTGCGTTCAAACAGGTGTTGATCAATAGTGGCGTAGGTAATGCCATTGCTGAGGTCGCCACACATGCCAACATTAACGTGATCCTGTTCGCCTGGCTTGTAGCCGCACTCATTCGGGTTGCTACCGGTTCAGCAACTGTGGCCATGACGACAGCAGCTGGTATTGTAGCTCCGGTTCTTGCACTAACGCCAGGTGCCAATATTGAGCTGGTCGTACTCGCTACCGGTGCAGGTTCACTTGTACTTTCTCATGTGAACGACGCAGGCTTCTGGATGATCAAAGAATTCTTCAATATGAGTGTCTCTCAGACGCTGAAGACGTGGACCGTTATGGAAACACTATTATCTGTTGTTGGACTGATCTTTATTTTGTTGCTGAGTACAGTCGTATAAATTGACTACCTATATAGAAGAAGAAAATAAATCCACACCATTAGAGTTTTAATTTTATGGGTTCAAAAGAAAGAAGGTTTATGTAAAGTGAACAACTATATGATTGGGATGGATATCGGTACAACCAGTACCAAATCCGTACTCTTTACGGAACAGGGTGAAGTTGTAAGCACTTCGACTCAGGAATATCCTTTATACACCCCAGCTCCGGATGTCGCTGAGCAGGATCCAGAACAAATTGTTCAAGCTGCCCTTCGCTCCGTACGCGGCGTGATGGAGCAAAGTGGCGTAGCTGCGGAACAAATTATGTTCGTGTCCTGCAGCTCTGCCATGCACAGTGTTATTGCGATGGGACAAGATGGTATGCCCCTCACTCGCTGCATCACTTGGGCTGACAACCGGAGCGCCGCCTGGGCCGCCAAACTGCAAGAGAACGGAATCGGGCATCGTATCTATTTGCGAACAGGTACACCGATCCACCCCATGTCGCCACTGACCAAATTAATGTGGCTGCGCCATGATGAACCTGAACTTTTTCAACGTACCGCCAAATTTATCTCTATCAAAGAATATTTGTTCTTCCGTCTGTTCGGTCAATATGTCGTGGATCACTCCATCGCATCCTGTACCGGTCTGCTCAATCTGGAACAACTGGATTGGGATGCCGAAGCACTTGAGGTTGCAGGCATTACACCTGACCATCTATCGCAGCTCGTACCGACCACACATACTATAGAGGGAATGGATCGTACATGGGCTGAAAAAATGGCTCTCTCCCCCTCTACTCCCTTCGTCATTGGTGCAAGTGACGGGGTATTATCCAATCTCGGTGTGAACGCCATTGAGCCTGGCGTTGTTGCAGCAACGATCGGCACCAGCGGCGCGATTCGCACCGTCGTTGACCGTCCTGTTACCGATCCAAAAGGTAGAACGTTCTGTTATGCGCTCACCGAGAATCGTTGGGTGATCGGTGGACCTGTGAATAACGGTGGCATGCTTTTCCGCTGGGTACGGGACGAATTCGCTGCCTCCGAAGTGGAAACAGCCAAACGGCTCGGCATCAATTCCTATGATGTACTCACCAAGATTGCTGAACGCGTCAGCCCCGGTTCGGAAGGGCTTCTATTCCATCCGTACCTTTCAGGGGAACGTGCGCCTTTATGGAATCCGGACGCCCGAGGTTCCTTCTTTGGTTTGACCCTTAACCACCAGAAAGAGCATATGATCCGTTCCGTTTTGGAAGGGGTTATTTTCAATCTATATACAGTACTGCTGGCCATGGAAGAACAGATCGGACAACCTACATCCATTCAGGCAACGGGTGGTTTCGCTCGTTCACCGCTCTGGCGTCAGATGATGTCCGATATATTCAACCAGGAAGTCATTGTGCCCGAGAGCTTCGAAAGTTCCTGTCTGGGGGCCGTCGTGCTCGGTCTTTTTGCTACAGGGCGAATTCAGTCGCTTCATGCTGTTTCATCTATGGTAGGTACAACGCACAAACATACCCCTATCAAAGAACATGCATCGATCTACCAGGAGCTGCTCCCCATCTTTATTCGCATTTCGCGAAAATTGGAAGAAGAATATGCAGATATCGCGGAATTCCAACGTAAATTTTCCGCTCATAACGAGTAAATCATCCCTTTATAACCACCAACCAAAAAGAGGTTGTTCTCTTTGACCACCATTCCGGTCTTAAAGAACAACCTCTTTTTGGCATAAAACAAATCTGCTGCAATGAAGTCACATCCATCTCCAAGGTTTGCGCGCATATCCATCCTACCTCTTTTAGGAATAAATTCTACGTTCAGTTCATACAAATCAGTAAACGCTCCTTCCGTTCAGCAGGCCCTCTTCTTGACCTCCTCTGCCTTTGATTTTGTCGTTTCCTCAATTCCTCTCTTCGAAAAAGGAAAACGGGCATAAAGAGTCACTCTCCTGAAAATCCCCAAAACGGTCATTTTCACTTTACGGTTATCCACAGAGAGGTTATTCACAAACAGAGAATACTTTTACACACAATTCAGCATCATTTGACGAATAACCTGTGTATAAAATAATTTGGGTTTTTGGGTCATCTTGTCGAAAGTTAAACAATTTATAAACAATATATTGTGTTGTGATTAAAAATTATACACAAGTTATTGAATTTGTGGATAAAATCACGTGATACATTGAAATGCCGGGCTTCTTTTGCTATGATTGTATTACTTTTGGATGTGAATATGTGATCTGACCCATAATATTATCAACAGCCTGTGGATAAAGTTGTGAACAATTTTCCGTTGTTCATTCTTTTTTTGTTTTCGACCTGCGGGGGTTTGGGGATAAATTCAACAATATATCTCGTATTTCGACACTGCATCATGGCTTAAGCCACACTTGGAACATGTAAAAGGAGTGACAGTCTGTGGACAGCCATACTTCTGATTTATGGCAGCAAATTTTATCAATCATACAAAACAAGCTCAGCAAACCCAGCTTTGACACTTGGTTCAAAGCAACCAAAGCTACCAAGCTGAATGATCGTTCGATCGTCATATCCGCACCAACCACGTTTGCCGTCGAATGGCTGGAGAGCCGTTACACCAAACTGGTCGGATCGACGGTATATGAGCTGCTTGGCAAACAGGTCGATGTGAAATTTGTCATCGAGGAGAACAAGCCTGCTGAACCGGACCCTCAACTGCCAGCGCCAACGCCTACAGTTGTTCAGGAAGAAGCGGTACTCAGCATGCTCAATCCGAAATATACATTCGATACATTTGTCATTGGGCCGGGCAACCGTTTTGCCCACGCCGCATCGCTGGCGGTCGCTGAAGCGCCCGCCAAAGCATACAATCCTCTGTTTCTTTATGGAGGGGTAGGTCTCGGCAAAACTCACTTGATGCATGCGATCGGACATTACGTCCTGGAGCATGATCCGGGCAGCAAAGTTGTTTATTTGTCATCTGAGAAATTCACGAACGAATTCATTAACTCGATCCGTGACAACCGCGGGGAGAGCTTCCGTAACAAATACCGTAGTGTCGATATTCTGCTCATTGATGATATTCAGTTCTTGGCTGGAAAAGAATCGACGCAAGAGGAATTTTTCCATACGTTTAATGCGCTGCATGAGGAACGGAAACAGATCATCATCTCCAGCGACAGACCGCCGAAGGAAATTCCGACCCTAGAAGAACGGCTTCGTTCCCGTTTTGAATGGGGGTTAATTACGGATATCCAGCCTCCTGATCTGGAGACACGGATTGCTATTTTGCGTAAAAAAGCTCGTGCGGAAAACCTCGATATTCCGAATGAGGCGATGATGTACATCGCCAACCAGATTGATACCAATATTCGTGAACTGGAAGGGGCCCTGATTCGGGTTGTTGCCTATTCTTCGCTGACTAATCAAGATGTAACCACTCATCTAGCAGCTGAAGCACTGAAGGATATTATTCCTTCCAGTCGTCCGAAAATGATCACTATTCACGACATCCAACAAAAGGTCGGCGAGTATTACAGCCTTAAGCTTGAAGATTTCAAAGCACGGAAACGGACCAAGGCCGTTGCGTTCCCAAGACAGATTGCTATGTATCTCTCTCGTGAACTTACAGACTTTTCTCTGCCCAAAATCGGTGAAGCATTTGGAGGGCGAGATCATACCACCGTCATCCATGCGCACGAAAAGATCTCCCAGGCGATTAAAGTCGATCAGGATCTCTATAAAGTTATCAACAACTTAACCGAAAAAATTAAGAATCCAACCTGAATAAGTCCCAAGCCTGTGCACAACGTATACACATGTGGATAGGCTTGGGCTTATGGGTTTATACCCACTTATCCACATATTCAGTGCCCCTATTACTATTATTACTATAAAGATCTAAAAGATATCATCTCCAAATAAGCGATTTCGAAGCTCAGCCTTCGGCCTTTTGAAAAACACATTTCAAGACCTCTACACCCAAAAAACCCGCTAGGAGTGAAACCATGAAAATCAGCATAATGAAAAGCTACTTGAACGAATCCATCCAGCAAGTATCCAAAGCCATCTCAAGCCGTACGACGATCCCAATTCTGAGCGGTATCAAATTCGACGTTAATCATCAAGGTGTGACGTTGACAGCAAGCGACACCGATATTTCAATTCAATCCTTCATCCCGCTTGAAGATGGTGATAAAAGTGTTGTTCAGGTGGAACAACCTGGTAGTGTTGTACTGCCAGCCAAGTTTTTTGTCGAGATCATCAAAAAGCTGCCTTCCCAAGAAGTGCACATGGAGGTAAAAGAGAACTTCAACACCTTTATCTCCGCAGGAGCTACCGAAATTCAACTGGTTGGTCTTGATCCAGAAGAATTCCCAGTATTGCCAAGCATCGAAGAGAACCAAACCGTCTCCATTCCAGGAGATTTGCTCAAAAATATGATTAAACAAACCGTATTCTCCATTTCCACACATGAAACTACGCCGATTTTGACAGGTGTACTCTGGAGTTTGGGTGACAATGAACTGAAATTTGTGGCAACTGACCGTCACCGTCTTGCTACTCGTTCAGCAATGCTGGATAATGCAGAAGGTGTGAGATTCAACAATGTGGTGATCTCGGGTAAAACGCTGAACGAACTCAGCAAAATCGTGCCCGATCAAAATACACTTGTGGATATCGTTGTCGCTGACAACCAGGTTTTGTTCAAAATCGACCGTGTTCTGTTCTATTCGCGTATTTTGGACGGAACTTATCCGGATACTTCTAGAATTATTCCGACTTCGTACAAAACAGAACTCGTTTTGGATACAAAAAAATTAAGTGAATCTATCGACCGGGCTTATTTGTTGTCGCGTGAAGAAAAAACAAACATTGTGCGGATGCAAACGATGGAATCCGGATCAATCGAAATTTCTTCAAGTTCTTCCGAGCTAGGAAAAGTAAGAGAAGAGATCGAACCTGCCGACTTTGACGGCGAACCACTGAAAATCTCGTTCAACTCCAAATATATGCTGGATGTGCTGAAAGTGGTGGAGAGTGAGCAGCTGATGATCGCTTTCACTGGTGTCATGAGCCCTATCATCCTGAAACCGCTGGACGACAGTCACAGCTTGTACGTCATATTGCCTTACCGGACGACCAACTAACGAGAGGAAGATCATAGTGAACCAAGTAGCGATTCGTACGGAATATATTAAGCTTGATCAATTTTTGAAACTGGCCGACTGCATCCCAACCGGAGGTATGGCCAAAGCATTGCTTCAGGATGGGCTTGTACGTGTGAATAAAGAGCCTGAGGAACGCCGGGGACGCAAGTTATACCCTGGGGATATCGTTGAGGTGGATGGAGAAGGTTCGTTCGAAGTTGTCGCACAATAAGAAGACCAGTTAGATCCTGCTGCCTCCTGACGGACGGGATAAAAGGGAGGATACCGCGTGTTTGTAAACAGCATAGATCTGCAGCAATTCCGCAATTATGAACATCTGAGACTAGATTCTTTTGGTCCTGTGAATCTTTTGATCGGGCAAAATGCCCAAGGCAAGACCAATCTTGCAGAAGCCATTTTTGTGCTTGCACTCACTAAGAGCCACCGTACATCCCGCGACAAGGAACTGATTCGTTTCGGTGAAGAACGTGCCAGGCTTGCAGCAGAGGTCGACAAAAAGTACGGATCGGTCAAGCTCGAGCTATCTTTGTCGCAACAAGGCAAAAAAGCAAAGATCAACGGACTGGAACAGCGAAAGCTGAGTGATTTTGTCGGAGCGCTTAATGTGGTGATGTTTGCACCGGAAGATCTTGAGATTGTCAAAGGCACACCGGGGGTCCGCCGCCGGTTTCTTGACATGGAGATTGGACAGGTGGCTCCAGGCTACCTGTATCATCTGCAGCAATATCAAAAAGTGCTCGTCCAGCGTAACAATTTGCTCAAGCAATTATGGGGGCAGAGCGCTTCAGCCCAGACCATGCTTGAGGTGTGGAATGAACAACTGGTGGAGCATGGTGTTAAAATCGTCAAAAAAAGGAAACAATTCATAAAGAAACTGCAAAAGTGGGCTGAAACAATTCATCAGGGCATCACCGGAGGCGGAGAAGTCCTGCGTCTGGCCTATCTTCCTTCCTTCAGCGAAGCCGCTGAGGAAGATGAAGCTGTCTTAATGGACCAATTTATGATAAAATTATCACAAATGAAAGAGCAGGAGATTCGCCGAGGCACAACGCTTAGTGGGCCGCATCGGGATGACCTGTCCTTTTTCATTAACGATCGGGAAGTACAAACGTATGGCTCGCAGGGGCAGCAGCGCACAACGGCGTTGTCCCTTAAACTTGCGGAAATTGAACTGATTCATGAAGAAATCGGAGAATATCCGGTCCTGCTGCTGGACGATGTACTGTCTGAACTGGATCCTTTTCGTCAGACGCAGCTGATCGAAACGTTCCAGAGCAAGGTGCAAACCTTTATTACGGCTACCGGAATCGAGAGCTTAAACGTTGACAAGCTCAAAGATGCCAGTATTTATCACGTTCATGCCGGACAGGTTGAACGCTAAGGAGTGAGGGCTTATGTACATTCATCTGGGCGGTGAGAAGATTATCCGATCTTCCGAATTGGTCGCTATTTTTGATATATCGATTGAAAAATCCTCAAAAATTTCCAAGCAGTATGTCACGCATGCCGAGCAGGAAAAAACAGTGGAGCATATTGGTGAAGAGGAAGCCAAGTCCATTGTCGTGACCAAAAACATTGTGTACTACTCGCCTATTTCCTCAGCTACGCTCAAGAAGCGAGCTCACATTTTTCCTGATCTCTAGCCTATCGGCGGTACGAGTTATTGTACCTTTTGCTGCTTGTCTTTATTTAGATTGCTTACTGGAATTAAGGGAATATGTTCATTTCAGCATGCATTCTTAGTTAACGCATATTTACGATATTGAATCTATAGAAGTAGGTGAAAGGCATGTCTATGAATCAACCGTCATATGGTGCAGATGAAATTCAGGTACTTGAAGGGCTGGAAGCCGTACGTAAACGTCCGGGGATGTATATTGGTTCCACCAGTGCCAAAGGTCTGCATCATCTCGTTTGGGAAGTAGTGGACAATAGTATTGACGAAGCACTCGCAGGTTATTGTGATCATATCGAAGTTACTATTCATGAAGATAACAGCGTCACTGTAGTCGATAACGGGCGGGGGATTCCTGTCGGCGAACATGCCAAAATGAAACGTCCTGCACTTGAGGTTGTAATGACTGTTCTGCATGCAGGCGGTAAATTTGGCGGTGGCGGGTACAAAGTATCCGGTGGTCTTCATGGTGTAGGTGTATCTGTCGTCAATGCTCTATCAGAGAAAGTTGTTGTTACAGTTAAGGTTGACGGCCATGTGTATCAACAGGAATACCGTCGGGGTGTTCCGCAGTATGATCTGAAAACGATCGGTACAACGGAGGAAACGGGAACAACGGTTACGTTCCATCCGGATCCGGAGATTTTCACGGAAACAAGAGTTTATGACTATGAAACTTTGCTGACTCGTATTCGTGAGCTCGCGTTCCTGAACAAGGGAATTGGTATGACTTTAACCGATGAACGTACAGGTGTAACCAACTCTTTCCTGTATGAGGGCGGTATTATCGAGTATGTCTCCTTCCTGAACCAGAAGCGTGAAGCACTGCATGAAAACCCGATTTATGTAGAAGGATCAAGAGACAACATTCAGGTGGAAGTTGCATTGCAATACAATGACAGCTACACCGAGAATATTTACTCGTTTGCCAACAACATCAACACACATGAGGGCGGAACGCACGAATCCGGATTCAAGAGTGCCCTTACCCGGATTATCAATGATTATGCGCGCAAAGCGGGCGTAATCAAAGACAGCACAGGTAATCTGTCCGGGGATGATGTACGTGAAGGTCTGACAGCGATTATCTCGGTCAAGATCCCTGAACCGCAATTTGAGGGACAGACCAAGACGAAGCTGGGTAACAGTGAAGTGCGCGGAATTGTCGAATCCCTGTTTGCTGAGAAGCTGCAGGAGTTCCTGGAAGAGAATCCTTCCGTATCCCGTCGCATTTTGGAAAAAGGACTGCAAGCTGCCCGTGCACGTGAAGCAGCTCGTAAAGCACGTGAACTGACGCGTCGTAAAGGTGCACTCGAAGTCAGCTCTTTGCCAGGTAAATTGGCCGACTGTTCATCCAAGGATGCTTCAATCAGCGAATTGTACATCGTCGAAGGTGACTCCGCCGGTGGATCAGCGAAGCAAGGACGAGATCGTCATTTCCAAGCGATTTTGCCACTGCGTGGTAAGATTCTGAACGTGGAAAAAGCACGTCTTGACCGGATTTTGGGTAATGCGGAGATCAGAGCGATCATTACCGCAATGGGTACAGGAATTGGCGATGACTTCGATATTGCCAAAGCACGTTATCACAAAATCATTTTGATGACGGATGCCGACGTCGATGGTGCTCACATTCGGACATTGCTTCTGACATTCCTTTATCGCTATATGCGCAAAATCATTGAGGCTGGTTATGTATACATTGCCCAACCGCCATTGTTCAAGATTGAGCGCAATAAAGTGATTCGTTATGCTGGTTCCGAGAAGGAACGCGATGAAATTATCGCAACTCTCGGCGAAAATGCGAAATTCAATGTCCAGCGTTATAAAGGTCTCGGTGAGATGAATGCCGGACAATTATGGGAAACGACGATGGACCCTGAGAGCCGGACCATGCTTCAAGTATCGATCGGCGATGCAATGCTGGCCGATGCCATGTTCGACACCCTGATGGGGGATAATGTTGAACCTCGTCGTGACTTTATTCAGGAAAATGCAAAATACGTGAAAAACCTCGACATCTAACGATATTCGAAGAGGCGCCTGCGAGGGCGCCTCTTTTACATTGTGGGATTATAGCATAGAGATTTTAGGTTGGACTCTGGAGTGCCTGCTACCGATGTGTGCGGCTTTTGGTAGAGGAGGCCTGGGCTTTGGGAGAGGTACGAGATGTTTTTCCTTTTTTGGAGGGTAATCTGCCGTACGCTCTCGCATAACGCTTGATCTTTCGGTACGTTTCCTTATCAGGCAATAGGCCAAAAGCATAGATACCCGGCAATGTGTTGACTTCAATAATCCATGGCCGTCCATCTTCGTCCAGTGCGATATCGATACCAATCTCTTTGAGTCTTGGAAATGACTTCTGTAGCTGTACCGCTGTATGAATGCCTAAACGATATAGCTCACTGCGTAGTTGCTGGAACCGCTCCTGGTCAAAATGAGGGCGTACCAACTCATTAAAGGTGGCCAATCGTCCGCCGCCATGAATGTTGGTAATGATCTTGCCCGGTGCAGCAACTCTCCCCAGGATACCTGTCGTTTCCCAATTGCGTTGTAGATTTTTCTGCGTCAGTACCCGCAGGTCAAAAGGCAACCCATCATGTTTCATCAGCGGAATGCCTTGCTGAATGATGTAGTCGCGCTTCTGGATACGTTCAGTGAGCGCCAGATCCAGCTCATCGAGGGAATGGAAGTGTTTCTCCTCCGTCCCATATCGAAGTTCATACGTTGTCAGGGGGACTTCAGCAGAGATCTCGGCACCGACTTCAGCTGTGGAAGGGAAGAGTGGATCAGCAGAGATTTCTGATGTGTTTGCATCGGTAATCGGGTGTGGATTCATACGGATGGTTTTTACCCGCATGACGCCATTGCCGTAGGTTCCCCGATCCGGTTTGATATAGTTTGACTCGAATAATTCAGTCATCCGTTCCAGGGTCTGGCGATTATATTGTCGTGTTACCGGTATATATCCATTCACATTACGGCTGCGTTGTAACACAGCTGTCTTGGTCCATTTGCTGGAGACACGCTGGATGCCCAAGAGCCATCAGTCCTTTCGTGTTTTAATGGGGTTTATAAGAGTGGCAGACGCGGAGAAATCAAAGGACAAGAGATGATTTCAGTGGTATAATAGAGAAATATGGCGTTTTGTGCGGTTTTGTTGCACAGATGTAGTTTGATCGTAGAACGGGAACGGTCTAAGCCTGAATATACACAGTACAATTGCCGCTTTTTCTAGCATTGTATGTGCAAATGGGGAGGAAGGCAGGGCGAACCCCCAGACTCTCTAAAGTTCCCGGAAGAAAGGCTATTGCCCAGCGGACGTTTAATTGTTTACCTTTTGTGAAAGTAATATAATAAAGAGTAGCGTCCTTGTGCGGTTTTAGCCTTGTTAGGCTCTTCACATATAATTAATTTTTGAATGATTGAATGGAATGTTTGTTGAAGGACAAGAAGGAGGTCCAGCATGGCGGAAGAAATGAACTCGCAGGTTAAAGATCGGGATATTGGCGTCGAGATGCGTGAATCGTTTATGGATTATGCGATGAGCATTATTGTGAGCCGTGCCTTACCTGACGTGCGTGACGGATTGAAGCCGGTTCACCGGCGTATTCTGTACGCAATGTCCGAGCTAGGCATGACACCCGATAAACCACATAAAAAATCAGCCAGAATCGTCGGCGAAGTTATCGGTAAGTATCACCCACACGGTGACTCTGCCGTATATGAAACGATGGTACGGATGGCACAGGACTTCTCCCTGCGCTACATGCACGTAGATGGACATGGTAACTTTGGATCGGTGGATGGCGATATGGCAGCAGCCATGCGTTATACGGAAGCCCGGTTGTCCAAGATTGCGATGGAAATGCTCAGAGACATCAACAAGGATACGATTGACTTCCAGCCGAACTATGACGGTGAAGAAAGTGAACCTGTCGTTCTGCCAGCTCGTTTCCCTAACTTGCTTGTCAATGGTGTCGGCGGGATTGCGGTAGGTATGGCGACCAACATTCCTCCTCATAACCTGGGAGAGGTAATCGACGGCGTACAGGCCATGATCAAAAATCCGGATATCACTTCCATGGAATTGATGGATTATATTCAAGGGCCAGACTTCCCAACTTCCGGTTATATTTTGGGACGTTCCGGAATTCGCCAGGCGTATCAAACCGGACGTGGTTCAGTAACGATGCGGGCCAAAACCAACATCGAAGAAAACAACAACAAAGCACGGATTATTGTTACGGAACTTCCTTATCAGGTGAACAAGGCAAGACTCGTTGAGAAAATTGCTGAGTTGGTACGTGATAAAAAGATTGATGGTATTACGGATCTCCGTGATGAGTCTGACCGTAACGGTATGCGGATTGTGATTGAGCTTCGCAGAGACGTGAACCCGGGTGTAGTGCTGAATAACCTGTACAAGCATACAGCGATGCAGTCCACCTTTGGGATTAACATGCTCGCGATTGTAAATAAAGAACCTAAGATTCTGAATCTGCGTGAAGTGTTGTATCACTACTTGCAGCATCAGATTGAGGTTATACGTAGACGTACACAGTTCGAACTGAAAAAAGCGGAAGCACGCGCGCACATTCTGGAAGGCTTGCGTATCGCGCTGGATCATATCGACGAAATTATTGCGTTGATCCGTTCATCCAGCAATACAGATGCAGCCAGAGAAGGTCTGATCGAGCGTTTCTCACTCAGTCATGATCAGGCTCAAGCTATCCTCGATATGCGTCTGCAACGCCTGACAGGTCTGGAACGTGAGCGCATCGAAAATGAGTATAACGAACTGATGGTCAAAATTAAGGAATATCGTGAAATTTTGGCCAACGAGCACCTGGTGCTCGAAATTATCAGCACGGAGCTGCAAGAAATCCGTGATCGCTTCAGCGATGATCGTCGTACCGAAATCACTGTAGGTGAAGAGAGCATTCTGGACGAGGATCTGATTCCGCGTGAAGAGGTTATCATCACTATTACCCATACAGGCTATGTGAAACGTCTGCCGGTATCCACATACCGCAGTCAGAAGCGTGGCGGACGTGGGGTTGTGGGAATGGACACCAAAGATACCGACTTTGTTGAGCATCTGTTTGTGACCAACTCTCACAATTACCTCATGTTCTTTACCGACAAAGGTAAAGTGTACCGTCTCAAAGCTTATGAGATTCCAGAGCTTGGACGTACAGCACGGGGAACGCCGATAATCAATCTGATTCAGATCGAGCAGGGTGAATCGGTTAATGCCGTGATTCCAGTTCAGGAATTCGAAAGTGACAAGTATCTGTTCTTTGCTACCCGTCAAGGGGTTGTGAAGAAGACACCACTTGAGGATTACACCAATATTCGTAAAGGCGGTCTGATCGGGATCTCCCTGCGTGATGATGATGCCCTTATTGATGTTAAGCTGACAGACGGACTTCAAGAGATCATTATGGGTACAGCTCACGGGATGTCCATCCGATTCTCGGAAGGAAATGTTCGTTCCATGGGACGGAGTGCAACCGGGGTTAAAGGGATTACACTGGATGAGCAGGATGTCGTAATCGGTATGGACGTTGTTGACCAGGAACTGGATGTTCTGATTGTTACAGCCAAAGGTTACGGTAAACGTACGCCTGTCAGCGATTATCGGATGCAGACTCGTGGCGGTAAAGGGATTAAAACCATTAACGTCACAGATAAGAACGGTGCGGTAGTCAGCCTGAAAATGGTTAAGACAGAAGAAGATCTGATGATCATCACTTCCAGCGGTACGTTAATTCGGATGAGTATGGAAGGCATATCCACTATGGGTCGATACACGCAAGGCGTGAAGCTGATTCATATTCGCGATGAAGATGCCGTAGCTACAGTCAGCCGAATTGACAAGAATGAGGAAGAACCAGATGACGAAGAATTGATTGAAGGTGCAGAAGCTGCTGATTCTGAAGGTTTAGAGTCAACTCTTGATGAGGGCGCGGTTTCCGATGCTGAAGTTGAGGGCGATGATTCAGGTTCTGAAGCATAGAATCAATTTTCTATAACGAAAATCATTTCATGATTACAATGAAATTGGAGGGCTCCCATATGGGGGCCCTTTGTTATTTTCACAGCTCCAGGACCATTCTCCTCGAAATCTGGGATGTACAGCCTGATTTTTGAGTAATATAATGGGAATTAACGTGAAAAACCGGGACTATGGTCTTGATATCATTATAGAAGAACGATGAGTGAGGGGAATAAACATGGGATTAATCACCCTGTCTGAAGTCAAACCAGGACTTAAACTGGGAAATGACGTGCAAACGCTTCGTGGCAATGTTCTGTTTCAGAAGGGCAAAGTCATTCTGCCCAAAGATGTGGAAGTACTCAGAGCCTTTATGATTCATCAAGTGGAAATCGAGCAAGAAAGAACAGGGACAAGCACTTCAGGTTCTAAGGCTTCGTCGGCCTCTTCAGTCCATGTAGCTAATGAAAAGAACGGAGAGCGGGCAGGGAAAGGCAGCAGCGCAGTCTCAGCACCTGTCTTACCGTCTCTGCATGAAGAGTATGAAAAGATGGTAGGACTGACCAAAAATGCTTTTCTATCCTCCCTGGCGGCTGAATTACCTGTATATGAGTTGCGTACACAGCTGGAAGCATTGTTTGTTCATCTTAAACAGTATAATGTGCTTACCTTCAGTCCACGAGTGATGCAAGAACATGATTATGTGTATCATCATGCCGTCTTGAGTGCCATTACATCTTATCAGTTGGCCCAGTGGATGGATCTTCCATCCAAAGACTGGATGCAGGTAGCTTTTGCAGGATTGTTCCATGATATTGGTAATAACAAAGTGGACCCACAGATCCTCCATAAACCCTCTACGTTAACTGCGTCAGAGCAGGCAGAGATCCGACAGCATACGAAATATGGCTATCAGGTACTGAAACAGGCGAAGGCCATCAATGAGGGAGCTAGACTTGCAGCATTGCAGCATCATGAAAAAGTGGATGGGTCGGGTTACCCGCTGCAGCTCAGCGGCACGCAGATTCATATCTATGCCAAGATTGTAGCTATCGCTGATATCTTCCACGCCATGACTCTGGAGAAGATCTATCGTAAGGCACAGTCACCGTACCTGGTACTTGAACAAATTCAGAGCGAGGCTTTTGGCAAATTGGATCCTGCCATCGTAAATGTATTCGTTCAGCGTTCCACACAGATCCATAACGGTATCCGAGTGAAGCTTAGCAATAATCAAATTGGTGAGATCATATTCTCTGATCGGGATCATCCTACACGGCCGATGGTATCGGTAGAAGGAACAATCATCAATCTGATGCAGCAAAGGCAGCTACATATTCAGGAAGTCATTGGCTAGTTCAATCTTCAATTCATATAGAAGAACAGGGCCTTTCCAATATGGAGAGGCTCTTTTTTATAGAACTTAAAGTAAAAGATAACTTTATTAAAAATAAAGCTTGCGTTCCGAATCTGTACATGGTATATTCTAATTCCGGCCAAGAAAACACAAGAAACACGGTGCGGCAAGCAAATGAAATAAGCTTCGAAAGAAACTTAAAAAAAAGAGCTTGCAAAGTTGGTTCGGATGTGATAAGATATAAAAGTTGCTGAGGTGAACAACACGCGGCAATGAAACAAGTTTGATCTTTGAAAACTGAACAACGAGTGAGTAACGATCTTGCTTGCAAGATCGACGCTGAGAAATCGGTACACGTCTTCGGACTGTATGATTTCAAAGCAAAATAAATGAGATTTTTAATCTCGTCAGTTTCAAAATGAGCTTATCGCTCTTTTCAATACTTTATTGGAGAGTTTGATCCTGGCTCAGGACGAACGCTGGCGGCATGCCTAATACATGCAAGTCGAGCGGACTTAAAGAGAAGCTTGC
>NZ_FNRR01000011.1:0-157833 GCF_900107875.1 Paenibacillus sp. 276b
GCGGAGGGGTTCCACACGTACCCATCCCGAACACGACCGTTAAGCCCTCTAGCGCCGATGGTACTTGGACCGCAGGGTCCTGGGAGAGTAGGACGCCGCCAAGCAAAGAACCACTGCCGATGTTATTCGGTGGTGGTTTTTATTTGTTTTATACGAAGTATTTAATAAGTATCTAATATAAACCGTAACAGCCCGGAGAAAATCCAGGGCTGTTTTTTTATTTCAATTTATGTGAATGTGCTAAATCTTTTATAGTCAGATTAATTTAAGTAGGTTCTTTCTATTTAACCATTTGGTTGCATGCCTCCCCTAGGCTTAAAAGTGAGTTCTCCAATGCATGCTGTGTTTCTGAATCAAGGATGACTCCTTGTTTATTCATCTTCAATGTAATATGAGGAATGGTTAGAGAGGCCTCATGTAAGACTTGAGCATTAATCATGTTTAACGTCAGCAATAGTGAAGCATGGGCTTTGTCACCGCCCATGGGGCTGGGAGAAGCAGCGATGGCAACGGTGGGTTTATTGAGCCATTCTCCTGAAGATACAATCCAATCTAATGCGTTTTTTAAGACCCCAGGAACTCCGTTTCCATACTCGGGCGTGCAGATAAGGACTCCATCCGAATGCTTCAGTTGGGCTCTAAAATTCTGCACGGACTCAGGACCTTCCTCGACATCGAGGTTAGGGTTAAAATGCGGTAGATCATTTAATCCACCATATACTCCAAACTTAAGGTTAGGAGGAGCTAGCTTAATCATGGCATGCATTAGTAACGTATTGGAGGACTGATTACGCAGGCTTCCGGAAATCGCAAGGATATTAAATTCTTTTTTCATGGGTATACATCATCTCTATTCCTTAGTAATGTAGGGCAATCTGTTTATTTTCCTCCTGTTGGAATGGACTGTCTATAGAAAACGCATTTAATTAAGGCATTCTTCATGTTACTCAGAGGATATCCACAATTCTTCATCAAAAATGCATGCGATAGTTTGCATGACTCTGGGTAATAGGATGAAGAGAGCGCTTAAAATAAACAACTGACGAATGAATCATAATAAATATTTTTAAAATTAGTACCAAGTACTAATACTTAGTGCTATAATGATAAAAAACAAACGAGGTGACTACCGGTATGAATCAATCAATGTCAACCATTACCGCAATGGGTACGTATGTACCGGATCGAATATTAAGTAATGCTGATTTGGAGAAGCTCGTCGAGACGAGTGATGAATGGATTGTACAGCGTACAGGGATGAGAGAACGGCGCATCGCAGCTGATGATCAATTTGTATCTGACCTGGCCACCAAGGCTGTAGAAGATATGATGCGCCGTTATAATGTTAGCGTAGAAGATGTGGATATGATTTTGGTTGCTACCAGCACACCTGAATATTCATTTCCCAGCACAGCATCTAGAGTACAGGCGAATCTCAAGATTCCACATACGGGAGTACTTGATTTGAATGCGGCATGTGCAGGATTTACGTATGGATTGCAGTTGGCTGATAGTCTCGTAACCAGTGGCATGTACCATAAAGTGTTGGTTATTGGAGCAGAGACGTTGTCCAAGATTACCGATTATACAGACCGTACGACATGTGTATTGTTCGGCGACGGGGCAGGAGCCTTTTTGGTAGAAAGAGCTGCTGGAAAAGGTGACTTTATGGCAGCCATCTCAGGTACGAGTGGAGAAGGCGGTATTCATCTCTATAAGAGTGGTCTTTCTTCTGAGATGAATGGTGTACCTCTGCAGGGTGAGGGATGCCTTGTCCAGAATGGCAGAGAGATCTATAAGTGGGCAGTACGCACGATTCCAGAACAATTGAGTGGGCTTATAGCCAAAGCAGAGATGAAACCGGAGCAGATTGATTGGTTTGTACCCCATAGTGCGAATCTAAGAATGATTGAAGCGGTGTGTGAACGCGGTCCTATTCCATTGGAACGTACTTTAACAAGTGTGGAGTACCGAGGAAATACCTCGGCAGCTTCCATTCCGCTCGCTTTACAGCTTGCAGTAGACGAAGGGAGATTAAAGAACGGGCATCAAATAGCCCTTTTTGGTTTTGGAGGCGGCCTGACCTACGCAGGTCTTGTGCTTAGATGGAGTGTACCGGACAGTCCTTCAGCAAATGAGGGATAAAATATATATACAGTGCCGTCCTCGAAAATGTATGAGTCCTTTGCTTTAAATATCGCTATAGTTACTAGACAAAAGGGGTACAGCTCTCTAGAAGAGCTGTACCCCATATTGTTACTGCCAAGATAAAGGTTCAATTGAATTGAAATCGACAAGTTTATCAGATACATAGTATGTTAACTGTATGCTTTCAACATCATGAACCAATTCACCAGTACTTCGCAGTATTGGAAAGATCTCAGCGAAGTAAGCTCCATCAAACGGGATGATAATAGGCGCATCCAAAATACTTAGTCGCTCATAAGTGTAGAACATAGCTTCTCCGTTTACTATTACTTTCAGATCCACAGGTGCTTTAGCGCTCAAAGCGAGATAAAGTGTTGGAACGTGATCTGCATTAACTAGAGCAAAATCATCTGAAGTACTCATTGTTGATACATCATCCTTGTACAAAAACAAGCTTGTTCCATTGGTGACATCTTCATCTTTGGATGGCTTTGGCACATAACCTGTTCCGCCATAATACTTATAAATCCGATGTAGAATCACTGTCGTTTCGGCTAAAGTTACCTTTTGATTTGGATAAAAGTATCCTTTGGAATTGGGCTTCATCACGCCCTGCTGGGAAAATCCGAGCAGAGCATCACGTTTTACATAATCAAGGTCGGAACCTAAATGATTTTCATTTTTGGATTTAATAATGCCAAATTCGGGTGCTAATGGTTGGTAAGCATATTTCCATTTTTCATAAGTATCGT
Source organism: Paenibacillus sp. 276b (assembly GCF_900107875.1). Taxonomy (NCBI): domain Bacteria; kingdom Bacillati; phylum Bacillota; class Bacilli; order Caryophanales; family Paenibacillaceae; genus Paenibacillus; species Paenibacillus sp. 276b. The sequence goes on from NZ_FNRR01000011.1 coordinate 2,901, forward strand.
AGGAATTAAAATATCTTTTGTGAATATCCTTGAATGTTTGCAGTTTGGTGAGTGATTCTTTCTCTGACATTTCATCGACGGAGTAACCGATATCCGGAAAAAGAGTATTTAGTGTAATTAATAAGTCCCAGCGAGATAAGATCTTACTAGGTTGATATGTAAATGTCCCATTGTTGTAATTGATTTTATCTGCTGCTGCAATTAATCCTGAGGGATTGCTAGGGATACTACCGTATACGTCTCTAAAAGTTTGATAATATGTACTGGTTGCAGGAACACCAGGGATTTCTACATCTTTACTGCTATCTACCCGGAACTCTTGGAATAAGAGGTAAATCATACGAGTAAGTTCTGCTTTTGATACGTTCTTGCTTAAATTCTTCTCTTCTTGCTTAAAGTTCTGCATGACCTTATGAGATGCCATAAATTCAACAGATGGTTTGGCCCATTCATATTTGCTTGAGCTTGAAGCTGCGTTTGCTAGTGACGTAGTGAACAGTGATAAACTGAGTGTCAGAATAATAATGAAAATACTACACTTTGGATATCTCATTCGAACCTCCTATGATTTTTAAAATTAGAATTACATCCTATTTATTGTAGTCGACAAATGATGGTAAGATCAATTTTAAATTGTATAACTGAGTAAACTTAATAAACGTACAACTCATGTAATCCATGAGGTGTACGTTTATGTTTAAAAATTTTCTTAATCCCATGAACGATTTATGGCGTGAGCTTTGGTGCTTGGCGGTGATGAGTCCCTTGCTCATAGCTGTAAGCCAGCTTGATCAAAGTTCCTTCATCAAAGGCGCGGCCCAGGAATTCCATACCTACCGGCAGACCTTCAGTTGTAAATCCAGCAGGTACGGTAATTGCCGGGAAGCCAGAGAATGGACTCAATCGGTTGTTACCACCGGAGTTTTGTCCTTCGCCAATAACACCAGCGGCTTGCGTGGACGTCGGATAGATGATGGCATCCAGGTTGTTGTCGGCCATAACTTTCAGCAAGGACTCACGTGTGATTTGGGTACGTTTCAGGACGATATCCTTATATTCGGCAGTCTCCAACGTTTCCCGTGCATCGCGAGTCTTCATCGACTGTTCTTGTGACTTGTCGAACTGTCCGGAAGCAATAATCTCGGACAAGCTGTGATAAGGGGCTTCGTCACCAAGAGACTCCAGATAGTCATTAAGTTGGAATTTGAACTCGTATCCACTCAAGCTTGGGTATTTGTTGATTTCCGCCAGGTTTGGAATGCTGATCGGGACTGCCGTAGCTCCCAGCGTTTTGAGTTCTTCTACTGCGTTGTTAATCACGTCAGCGACGGCTTTTTCTTCAGCTTTGGTGCTTGGAATGAGTTCGGTGGCCACACCGATCCGTGCACCTTTCAGACCGTTTACATCCAGGAAGTCTGTGTAGCTGGAAGGGATTTTGCCTACAGCATAAGCTGTAGCGACATCATTTTTGTCATAGCCGGCTGTAGCATCCAGCATAATTGCGGCATCACTTACGGTACGAGCCATAGGACCACCGACATCCTGTGTCAATGCAAGAGGGATGATTCCTTCACGGCTGGACAGTCCGATTGTTGGACGAATACCGACAAGGCTGTTGAAGCTGGAAGGGATACGGATTGATCCGCCGGTGTCAGTACCCATGCCCGCAGCTGCAAAGTTTGAGGCAATGGCGGCACCCGTACCACCACTTGACCCGCCTGGATAGTGATCCAGCGCATAAGGATTCAGTGTTTGTCCACCCAGTGAGCTGGACGTGGTAATGCCGAATGCGAATTCATGCAGATTGGTTTTGCCCAAAATAATGGCCCCGGCTGCTTTGAGTTTCTTCACTTGTTCAGCATCGTGAGCAGGTACGGAATCTTTCAGACAGATACAACCTGCGGTTGTAGGCATATCGTTGGTATCGAAGTTATCTTTAACTAAAACCGGAATACCATGTAAAGGTCCGCGGGCACCCTGAGCTGCACGTTCTTCGTCCAACGTTTCAGCGATTTTGAGGGCATTCGGGTTCAACGTCAGGACTGCGTTAATGCTCACACCCTGATCATCATATTTTTCAATGCGATCCAAGTACTTCTGCACGAGTTCTTTGGATGTCAGCTTTCCTTGCGTCATGGCAGCCTGGAGATCCGTAATGGTTGCTTCCTCCAGAACAAATGGTTTTATGTAGTTATAAATGCGGTCTTTCAATATAGCGACATCATTTTGGGTAAGTACTGCATTAGGAAGGAAGAGGGCGTCGGTATATCCTTTCATCAACCCCGCGGTGTTCAGCGCACCAACGGCACCGGCAAAGCTCGCCTGATCCGGAACATCCTTGAACGATTCTGGAGTGGACTCCAGCTTCAGCCAGGTTTGCAAAGCTAAAGCAGCATCTTTACGCTGTACTGTTGTGCCGGAAAGTTTGTCCATGGAAAAAGGAACACCTGCAAGTGTAGCCGCTTCTTCCATGGCTTGAACAAATGCTACTGCTGTGACAGGTACCTTACCAGCTGTTACGGCTGCAACCGTAGTTTTGCTAGAAGGCGTTGCCGTTGCAGCTGACGCTGAGGGAACCGTTCCTCCCCATGTTGTGACAACAACCGCTCCGGCCAGTAACAAGGCCCCACTTTTTTTCAATACAGATCCATGATAAGTCATGCATCCACGCTCCCTTCCTGTGTATCAATGATGTGTGTTGGCGAATCTGATATAGTTGCTTTTTTCACATTCTAAGTACATGTAAGGTATTCTTACAACACTCATATTTATCCAAAAAAACGTATACATACTATTTTTCCGCTATAGAACCTACCAAATGCTCCTAATTCCATGCGCGGAAGAAAAATGTCGAAGAATATTGTGTTAACTAATATGACATAAGAGCCGGAAGATAGGCATCTTATGGGATAAATCGTTATTTGTGAAGCCAAAGCAAACCAATACCATGAAATGATATAATGAAAAGATAGAAGTAGAAGAACTCTTTTAATTACGATAGAAGCAAGAGAGTCATAGGTTTATCAAAGAAAGGAAGATATGGATTGAAAACATTAGTACTCGCAGAAAAACCATCTGTGGCACGAGAAATAGCCAGAGTGATGGGAGCGCGTGATAAACATAAAAGCTATATGGAAGGCCCGAAATATATCGTGACCTGGGCGCTTGGGCATCTTGTTGGATTGGCTGAACCAGAGGACTATGACAAAAAGTATGCAACCTGGAATCTGGAGGATCTGCCGATTCTGCCTGATCGCACCAAGCTGAAGGTACTCAAAGAGACCAACCATCAATACAAAGCGGTACAGCAGCTGATGAAACGTCAGGATGTTGGTGAATTGGTCATTGCAACGGATGCAGCACGTGAGGGTGAATTGCTGGCTCGCTGGATTATGCAAATGGCCCAGTGGAAAAAGCCGTTTAAACGGCTGTGGATATCATCCCAGACGGACAAGGCCATCAAGGATGGATTTGCATCACTGAAGCCAGGCAGCCAGTTTGATCGTCTCTATGAATCGGCACGTTGCCGGGCAGAAGCAGATTGGATGATTGGTCTTAACGTGACGCGTGCATTGACGGTTCGATTTAATGCACAATTGTCAGCTGGACGGGTACAGACCCCTACACTTGGCATGATTATGGACAGGGAAAATGAGATCAACGGATTCCGTTCCCAAGAGTATGAGACGTTAACGGCCGATCTGGGAGGTTTTCAGGCGGTATGGCGCGCTGCAGGTGGGGATTCACGCATCTTTGATCCGCAAGAGACACAAGAATTGAAGAAACGAATTGATGGTCGTAAGGGTTCGATTGCCCAAGTGAAAAAAAGTGAAAAGGTTGAGCCGCATCCGCTGGCTTATGACCTGACGGAATTACAACGGGATGCCAACCGGAAATATGGTTTTTCCGCCAAGCAAACATCGAATGTGCTGCAGCGTCTTTATGAACAGCACAAGCTGGTAACCTACCCACGTACAGACAGCCGTTACCTGACATCGGATATGACGGGAACGCTGAAAGAACGACTGGATAGTGTAGCGATTGGCCCCTATGCGTCTCTGGCTCGTCCGTTGTTGCGCAAAAATCTGAATATCACCAAACGTATCGTGGATGACAGCAGGGTAACGGATCACCATGCGATCATTCCAACAGAACAGACGGTTCTCCTCAATCAGCTGAATCCAGAGGAACGTAAGTTATACGATCTGATCGTACGCCGTTTTATCAGCTTGTTCTATCCGGCTGCGAAGTACGATTCTGTTGCGATCACTGTTCAGGTGGGCAACGATTCTTTTCATGTGAAAGGCACAACGGTGAAAGAAAGCGGCTGGCGGGAAGTGTACGGCGGAGATTATAGCGATGAGGATGATGATCGTGCTGACGATTCCTCAGACCATGATCGTGCGCTTTTGCCAGACGTGCAGCAAGGTCAGTCCGTGACGGTTCAACGTTGTCATATCAAAAGTGGACGGACGATGCCGCCCAAACGGTATACAGAGGCAGCGCTGCTTTCCCAAATGGAGAAGCATGGACTGGGCACTCCGGCTACACGAGCGGATATTATCGAGAAGCTGGTCAGTTCCGACACCATTGATCGTCAAGGGAACAGCATGCATCCAACGGGAAAAGGAAAACAGCTGATTGAACTGGCTGCTCCCCAGCTGCGTTCACCGGAGTTAACAGCTCGCTGGGAAGCTGAGCTGGAACGAATCGCCCGTGGACAAGGGAAGCCTGAGCCTTTCCTGGAGAGCATCCGTTCGATGGCGAAAGAGCTTGTATCTACAGTAAAAGGAAGCAAAGCGGAGTATAAGCCGCATAATGTATCCAATAGTCACTGCCCGGATTGTAATGCCCGCTTACTGGAGAAGAAAGGCAAACGTGGCAAGTTCCTCGTGTGTCCAACGGAGGATTGCGGATATCGTCGTTCGGCAGAGAAACGATTATCCAACCGTCGCTGTGCACAGTGTCACAAAAAGATGGAAATTAAAGAGGGTAAGGCAGGTTTGTACGTGCAATGTCTGCCTTGCGGCATAACGGAAACGTTGGATAAAGACAAACAGCATGTGAACAAACGTGATCAGCAAAAGCTGGTCAAACAATATGCGAAACAGGAGTCGATCGGTTCCAATTTGGGAGAACTGTTGAAGGCAGCCATGGAGAAAAAGGGAGAGTAAGACTGTCGTATAAGATTCTCCTTTTTCAGGCAACGTAAGCCTAGGAGGTGATACGCAGATGCCACATAACAAACCAGAGAAGATTCATAATCAGCAGAACAAAGACAGCATTCAGGAAGAGAGTATCTCTGTACGTCCCGAAAAGGCAGCAAAAAGAGCACCAAACCTGAATGGTATTCCTAAACAGGAGTCATAGGTTAGGTATTCGGGATTCATTGCTTCTAAATATCTTTGCGGTTCCCTTCTCGCGTTGATCATGTTCCTTCAGAGGACTATAATGGAGGTACAGGGAGATGTCCCGGGACAGGGGGACCGCTAGAATTATATGCAAACCGGATTGATACTGTGGTTTTTATTTATCAATGTCGTAGGTTACCTGGTCATGTCGGACGACAAGAAACGTGCGCAGCGCCGTCGAGACCGTACACCCGAACGAACGCTGTTTCTGCTGGCCTTTATTGGTGGGGCATTGGGGGTATGGATTGCAATGTATCGTAAACGTCACAAGACCAAACATCCCAGTTTTACGATCGGCATTCCGTTGTTGTTATTCCTGAATGCGGTAATTTATGGTTATTTCCTGCAATAAGGTAGAATTTAATGGTTAGGATCTGCTGTACTCCAGGTGAGTGGCTAGAATGATTATGTAAAATGTTTCTTATAAATGGTTCATTTTGACCTGGGGACGTTTAAGGAGTTACATGGTTCTTGGATTTTATGTCAGACCGAAGCTGGCTTCGAATGTTCTACATATAAAGGAAGGGACGGGATTTACATGTTATTCTCCAAAATACTAGTTGCTTATGATGGTTCGAAAGCTTCAAATAAAGCACTTGATCGTGCGATTGAGTTAGCCAAAGTTTCTCCGGGTGCAGTCTTGGATGTTATTCATGCCTTTGACTTTCCACGTGTATTCATCGGGGAAGGATTGGCACCTTTGCCACCTTCTTTGAATAATGACTACTATAATCTGGCGGTGCAAACGACGGATGAAGCGAAAGAGCGGATTCAGGCTGCTGGCGTTACAGCAAACGTGGATCTGATTCAAGGAGCTGCTGCCGAGGTCCTTCTCGATTATGCCAAAGAGAACGGATCGGATATCATCATTATTGGTAGTCGTGGTCTTGGTGGAATTCGGGAATTTGTCTTGGGCAGCGTTAGTCACAACGTAGTGCAGCATGCTCAGGTTCCAGTACTTATCGTGAAATAATTATAGAATGTGTGTATACACATAATAGAGAAAAGCCGGCTGTCTTCGATAGGTTGAAGAGGGGTCGGCTTTCTTTTTTGGAATAAAAGGGATGCAGTATCTCCGAATGATCGGTTATTTCCGAACATTAAATTTGTCAATATGTTAAATGTTCGTCTTTAAGTTGACATTAGCTGTAGGGGATTGTTAGAATGTTAGATGTGTCGATCAGTTATATATAAGGTCGAGTAGGTTCGAAAGATGTGGAATTTTCAATTTTATTGAATTAATTTGTTGAAATAGATATTTGCTCGTATAACGCCGGGAATAGGGCCCGGAAGTATCTACCCGGGAACCGTAAATTTCCGGACTACGAGGAGATACGGCTGAGAGACGCATGAAATCAGATGCGGACAGCAAGCCTGCCTTTGGCATGCCCAAATGCGGGATACGTATTTCTTGGAGTCCGGTGTCCGGAGAAAATGTGATGTTTTCGCGGGTAGCGGATTTTTTCATTTCACAATAAACGAGAAGCAACAGGATGAAACCAAAACGCTCAGACGGGAGTTGGATGTATTCATGTCAGTACAGGTGGCTGTAATTATGGGCAGTAAGTCGGATTGGGAAACGATGAAGTATGCTTGTGAGGTGCTGGACGAGCTGGAGATTGGGTATGAAAAAAAAGTCGTATCCGCGCATCGCACACCAGATTTGATGTTTGAATATGCGGAGCAAGCGATTGACCGTGGATTCAAGGTTATCATTGCGGGTGCGGGTGGGGCAGCTCATCTGCCCGGTATGGTCGCTTCCAAAACGATGCTTCCGGTCATTGGAGTTCCCGTGCAATCCAAGGCGCTAAATGGTCTCGATTCCTTGCTGTCCATTGTTCAGATGCCTGGTGGCATTCCCGTCGCAACGGTAGCGATTGGCAAAGCAGGTGCAACGAATGCCGGATTGCTTGCGGCTCAGATCATCGGTGCTTTTGACCAGGATGTCCAACGTCGCAGCGAAGCCCGCAGAGAGCGAATCAAACAAGAAGTGCTCGAAAGCAGTGACGAAATATGAATAGTACAAGAATACAACCCGGATCAGCAGGCAAAGCAGAACGTGTCTTGCTCCCAGGAAAAACAACCATTGGTGTTTTAGGAGGCGGGCAGCTTGGACGGATGCTGACACTTGCCGGAACAGCGATGGGTTATCGGTTCGTTACACTTGATCCGGCAGCAGATGCTCCTTGTGGACAAATTACCGATCAGATTGAAGCGGGATATGACGATGAAAAGGCTGCACTCGAACTGGCTCGGCAGTGTGATGTAATCACCTATGAGTTTGAGAATGTAGACGCAGATGTTGCTTCTCTCCTAGAAGGGGAATCCTATGTACCGCAAGGAAGTGCGTTATTGTACACAACCCAGCATCGTTTGCGTGAAAAACGAGCCATTGAGGCGGCTGGTGTACGTGTAGCCCCTTACCGGGAAATTACAAGCAAGGACACAATGAAGGCAGCCGTGAGTGAACTTGGTGTTCCTTGTGTACTGAAGACAGTGACAGGCGGATATGACGGCAAGGGTCAGCGGGTTATACGAGAAACAAATCAGGCGATAGCTGCCTATGAAGAACTCGCAGCTACCGGTGCTGAACTGGTATTGGAGCAATTTATCAAGTTTGATTGCGAGATTTCAGTCGTTGTTGCACGCAGCACGAATGGGGAAATTAAGACGTTCCCGCCTGCGGAGAACATTCATGTGAACAACATTTTGCATGCTTCGATCGTACCAGCAAGAGTGGCGACCGAAATACAGATTGAGGCGCAGAAGTTGGCGGCAGCAGTGGCTCAATCCATCCAAGCCGTTGGATTGCTGGCAGTGGAGTTGTTTGTTGCGGCAGATGGAAGACTGTATGTGAATGAGCTGGCCCCTAGGCCGCATAATTCCGGCCACTATACGATGGAGGCCTGTGCCACATCACAATTTGAACAGCATATTCGTGCGATTTGCGGATTGCCGCTTGGAGATACTTCATTATTAAGCCCGGTTGTTATGGTCAATGTGCTTGGAGAACATCTGGAAGGTATTATTGCCAGAACGGGTCAGGCTGACGCGGAAGCGTTGGAACTCGGTGTAATTCCTAAGCTTCATATATATGGTAAGACCGAAGCGAAGACAGGACGAAAAATGGGGCATGTCAATCTGCTCTGTCAGGATGTCGAAGAAGGATTACAATGGATTGAACAAACTAATCTTTGGAGGAATACAAATTTATGATCGAACGTTATAGCAGACCCGAAATGAGAGCCATCTGGACGGAGGAGAACAAATTCAAGTCATGGCTGGAAGTTGAAATTTGTGCATGTGAAGCTTGGGCAGAGCTTGGAGTCATTCCTAAGGAAGAAGCAGCCTTGCTTCGTCAGAACGCTTCTTTTGACATCGACCGCATTTACGAGATTGAACAGGAAACACGTCATGACGTTATTGCCTTCACACGTACGGTATCTGAAAGTCTGGGTGCAGAGCGGAAATGGGTGCACTACGGACTGACTTCCACGGATGTCGTTGATACGGCTCTCGGATATGTACTGCGTCAGGCAAACGAAATCTTGGAACGTGACATCGTGAACTTTATCGAAATTTTACGTGACAAAGCGAAGACTTATCAGCACACGCCAATGATGGGACGTACACATGGGGTACATGCGGAGCCAACGACGTTTGGTCTGAAAATGGCACTCTGGCATGAAGAAATGAAACGGAATCTGGAGCGTTTCCGCCACGCGGCAGACAACGTACAGTACGGTAAAATCTCAGGAGCAGTTGGCACATACGCAAACATCGATCCATTTGTTGAAGAGTTTGTCTGCGAGAAGCTGGGCACGAAACCTGCACCGATCTCAACTCAAACGCTGCAACGTGACCGTCATGCAGAATACATGGCTACACTGGCATTGATCGCAACATCTTTGGACAAGTTCGCTACAGAAGTGCGTGCGCTTCAAAAGAGTGAATTCCGTGAAGTGGAAGAAGCATTTGCAAAGGGTCAAAAAGGATCTTCGGCAATGCCGCACAAACGTAACCCAATCGGTAGTGAAAATATCTCCGGTCTGTCCCGCGTCATTCGCGGACATATGGTATCGGCATACGAGAACGTGACACTGTGGCACGAGCGTGATATCTCACACTCTTCCGTAGAGCGTATCATTCTGCCGGATGCAACGATGCTGCTTAACTACATGCTGAACCGTTTCGGTAACATCGTGAAGAATCTGACGGTATTCCCTGAAAATATGAAACGTAATATGGAGCGCACCTTCGGCGTGCCATTCTCCGGTCGAGTGATGACCAAGTTGATCGACAAAGGTTTCAGCCGCGAGCAAGCGTACGATACCGTTCAACCACGTGCCATGCAGGCATGGGAAGAACAACGCCAGTTCCAGGATATCGTGAAATCCACACCGGAAATTACTGAAGTGCTAAGCGAAGATGAAATCGCAGATGCGTTCAACCCATCGTGGCACCTGAAGCACGTAGACACCATCTTCAAAAAGCTTGGTTTGAACGACTAATATATTAAGGTTTTGAATTATTCCACTCCCTAAAAGTATAGGTTAATTATGTGTTCACGCTGGAACGGAGAAGGCAGAAAAAACCTGAAGAAGCAAAGCGCTCGCCTTTATCCCCGGATTTTCCCCTTGAGAAAGGGGATCAGAAAAATCCGGGGATAACAGCGATCGGAAGGTTGTTCTGCATTCGGAGTGGCCCTGCGTGATAAGGGGAATTGGACGTATACTTTACATCTCCTGAAAGAAGGTGAGCCTCCATGGCGCTGTCCACTGCGGCAGATCTCGTTAAAGCTCCTTTGTTATATAAGGGAAAAGTACGTGAGTTGTACGATCTGGGTGAACATTTTCTCATCGTGGTTACGGACCGGATTTCAGCATTTGACTATGTGCTGGACCCAGCCGTTCCCGAGAAGGGCAATGTGCTTAATAAACTGAGCAGCTTCTGGTTTGAACTGACGGGCGACATGATGGATAACCACGTGGTGCATACGGATGTAAACCAATTGGGCGATATCATCACTGATCCTGAACTGCTCAAAGACCGCATCATGGTGACCCGCAAAGCCGAGCGCATTGATATTGAATGTGTGGTGCGTGGATACATTACCGGTGGCGGATGGAGACAATATGAGAAAAGCGGAGAGGTCAACGGCATCAAGCTGCCGGATGGACTTCGCAAAAACGCCAAGCTCGACGTTCCCATATTCACCCCAGCAGCTAAAAACGATGTCGGTCATGACGAAGACATCCCGATGGATCGAATGAAAGAACTTGTCGGAGATGCTCTCGCGATTGAGCTTCAGGAAAAGAGCCTGCATCTCTACGAATTTGCTCGCGACTATTGCGATCAGCGGGGAATCATTCTCGCAGACTGCAAATTTGAGTTCGGTATGGTCGATGGTAAAGTCATTCTGATCGATGAAATCTTCACGCCAGACGCTTCTCGCTTCTGGGCCAAAGAGAATTACGAACTCGACATCGAGATCGATAGCATGGATAAAGAGCCAGTGCGCACATATCTGTTAGGCAGCGATTGGGACAAGAACAGCAAACCTGATCCGCTGCCACAAGAGGTAGTGGAGGCCACAACCGCAAGGTACGTCGATATTTATAACCGTTTAACGGAAAAGTAAGTTTGAGTAAGGGACGTTTGAGTGTAGGCTACGGGAAAGTTTGGCTTTCGATCGCTGTTGCCCCCGGAATGTTTCCTTTTTTCAAAAGGAAACATTCCGGTTGCAAAGGCGAGCACTTCGTTTCTCCAGCTCAAATCTTTCCCTCCGCCAGTGTCAAACTGGGGATGAGGCAATTAAGTGCGGAGGCTTCCCACAGGTAGGGAAGCCTGAAAAAATTACGAGAATTAAATTCATTGATTACTAAACTATTTTATAGACCATTCACTGTTTTCACGTAATGGTCAGACTAGACCATTACCACCGTGCAACGTAAAAGGTTTAGGCCTTAAAAACGTCCGTATGGACTAGCGGAGGGGCGGAATTGTTCTTAAAGGAGCGATAGCGTTCGCCTTTGTCCCCGGGTTTTGACCGCATAGCGGGCCAAAACAATCCAAAAAACCTGGGGACAACAGCGACCGGAAAGAACAATCCGCCCCGGAGCAAGCTCCCAAGTCACTTTTTTTAACAGCGTAAAGCATTTATCCCGTTCATTACTGAGGAGGAACATAAGGATCATGATCAAAGCAACCGTCTATGTCACTATTAAGCAAAGCGTTCTCGACCCGCAAGGAGTAGCTGTTCAAGGTGCACTGCATTCGATGGGATTCAATGAAGTGGAAAGTGTACGGATTGGTAAAGTCATGGAACTGACTCTGGATACAACAGACCGTGCGGAAGCGGAGAAACGATTGACAGTAATGTGTGAGAAGCTGCTGGCTAACACCGTTGTTGAAGATTACCGCTACGAATTGGAGGGTTAACCCCATGAAATTTGCAGTTCTTGTGTTTCCTGGCTCCAACTGCGACATCGACTGTTACAAAGCAGTAGAAGATGCGATTGGACAAGAGGTTGATTATGTATGGCACACGGCTACAGATCTATCGGCTTATGATTGTATCCTAGTTCCAGGTGGTTTCTCTTATGGTGACTATCTGCGTTGCGGAGCGATCTCCCGTTTTGCACCCGTAATGAATGAGGTAGCTAAGGCTGCTGAACAAGGTAAATATATTCTCGGCATTTGTAACGGATTCCAGATCCTCACTGAGGCGGGATTGCTTCCAGGTGCATTGATCCGCAATATGTCGCTGAAATTCCGTTGTCACGATACGGTGTTGAAAGTAGCGAATGCAGATACTCCATTTACACGTGACTATGCACCGGGGGAAGAGATTGTTATTCCAATTGCTCACGGTGAAGGAAACTATTACTGTGACGAGGAAACACTCGCGAGTTTGCAGGCAAACAACCAGATCGTCTTTACGTATGGCAGCAACCCGAACGGTTCCCTGGGTGATATCGCGGGAATCTGTAATGAGGGTGGAAACGTGGTTGGTATGATGCCACATCCAGAGCGCGCGGTGGACTCACTGCTGGGTTCGGAAGACGGCAAACGTATGTTTACATCTATTTTGAAAGCATGGAGGGATCGGCATGACGCAGCAGCTATCCGCTAAGGAACCGACAGCAGAACAGGTCGCAGAACATAAACTTTACGCACAAATGGGCGTGTCTGACAGCGAGTATGAGCTGATCTGTGAGTTCATGGGGCGTAAGCCGAACTACACGGAGATTGGTGTTTTCAGTGTTATGTGGTCGGAGCACTGCGCATACAAAAACTCCAAGCCGTTACTGCGTCGATTCCCTACAAGTGGACCGCGTGTCCTGATGGGTCCGGGTGAAGGTGCCGGGATCGTAGATATCGGTGACAATCAGGCCGTTGTATTCAAAATTGAAAGCCATAACCATCCTTCCGCGGTTGAGCCTTACCAAGGTGCGGCAACAGGTGTTGGCGGCATTATCCGTGATATTTTCTCTATGGGAGCAAGACCGGTAGCTTTGTTGAATTCCTTGCGTTTTGGCAAGCTGGAAAGTGATCGCGTTAAATATCTGTTCGAGCACGTGGTAGCAGGTATTGCTGGATACGGAAACTGTATTGGTATTCCTACTGTTGCTGGTGAAGTCATGTTTGATGAGAGCTATGAAGGCAATCCGCTGGTTAACGCGATGTGTGTGGGTCTGATTGATCATGACAAAATCCAGCGCGGCGTAGCTAAAGGTGTGGGGAACCCTGTGTATTATGTAGGGCCGCCAACAGGCCGGGATGGTATTCATGGAGCGACCTTTGCATCAGTTGAACTGACGGAAGAATCCGAGTCCCAACGGACAGCGGTTCAGGTAGGTGACCCTTTCATGGAAAAACTCGTAATGGAGTCTTGCCTCGAATTGATCGATACCGGAATCGTGCTTGGTATTCAGGATATGGGCGCAGCAGGTCTGACGTGCTCCAGTGCGGAAATGGCAAGTAAGGCGGGCAATGGTCTGGAACTGTATCTGGATCAGGTGCCACAGCGTGAAGAAGGCATGACACCTTACGAGATGATGTTGTCCGAGTCCCAGGAACGGATGTTGTTCGTCGTTGAGCCGAAGGATGAGGCGCAGGCGATGGAAATCTTTGAACGTTGGGGCGTAATCTGTGCAAAAGTCGGTAAAGTAACGGATGATGGACGTCTGAAATTAATTCACCATGGCGAAGTGGTTGGAGACATGCCGGTAACAGCACTGGTTGACGAGTGTCCGGTGTATGACAAACCTTCTTCTGTACCTGCTTACTACGAGCAAAGTGCCTCTATCGACACCCTTCGTTACGATGAAGTGTCGGATCTCGGCGGTGCATTGAAACAAGTGTTGGCATCCCCAACAGTAGCGAGCAAGAAGTGGGTTTATGATCAATATGATTACATGGTGCGTACAAGTACTGCGGTTCGTCCAGGTTCGGATGCAGCGGTTGTAACGATTCGTGGAACGCGCAAAGGATTGGCAATGACAACAGACTGTAACGGACGTTATGTATATCTGGATCCAGAAGTAGGCGGACGAATTGCAGTTAGTGAAGCTGCCCGTAACATTGTATGTTCCGGTGCAGAGCCACTCGCGATTACGGACAACCTGAACTTTGGTAACCCGGAGAAGCCGGATATTTTCTGGCAAATGGAAAAAGCAGTAGACGGTATGGCGGAAGCTTGCCGCGTGCTGGATACACCAGTTATTGGTGGTAACGTAAGTCTGTATAACGAAAACGCCAAAGGCTCCATCTATCCAACACCAGTTGTCGGTATGGTAGGTCTCGTTCATGATACGGATCATATCACGACACAAGCATTCAAATCCGAAGGTGATGTTATCATCCTCCTCGGTGAAACGAAAGCTGAACTGGGTGGAAGTGAGCTGCAATATGCGGTTCATGGCAAAACGGAAGGCCGTCCACCAGAACTGAACTTGCAAACGGAAAAAGCATTGCTGGGAACCGTGCTGGAAGCTATTCAATCCGGTCTCGTTCGCTCTGCACATGACTTGTCTGAAGGCGGCTTAGCTGTTGCACTCGCAGAGTCTTGTATCAGCGGTAACGTAGGAGCACAGGTGAATGTGGAGACGGCATTGCGTGCAGATCATGCGTTGTTCAGTGAAAGTCAATCTCGTATTCTGCTGTCGGCTTCGCCGGAGCAAGCAGGTAAGCTGGAAGCTTTTGTACGTGAACGTGGTGTGCCTGTAGCTGTTATTGGACGTGTAGAAGGAAGTAACCTGACAATTGAATTGAACGGAACATCAGCCGTGAACGAACCTGTAGGAGGTTTAGCTCAGGTCTGGGAGGATGCGATTCCATGTCTCATGAACTGACGACAGGACCATTGTGGACAGGTGATTATTATAACGAAGGGTCCGGCAAGGAAGGACTCGACAAATTAAAGGAAGAATGCGGAGTATTCGGGGTGTTCAAACACCCTGACGCCGCATCATTATCCTATTATGGCCTGCATGCCCTTCAACACCGGGGTGAAGAAAGTGCAGGGATGTGTGTAAGTGACGGTAACGAGTTTCACTACCATCGTGGTATGGGTCTGGTGAAGGAAGTTTTCACCAAAGACCTGATGCAGACGTTGACCGGGGATATCTCCATCGGACACGTTCGTTATTCAACCAGTGGTGACAGTAAGCTGACGAACGCACAACCATTGGTATTTAAATACCGCGATGGTGATCTGGCTGTAGCAACCAACGGAAATATCGTAAATGCGCCAACAATTCGGCGTGAATTGGAGCAGGGCGGGTCCATTTTTCAAACGACCAGTGATACCGAAGTTATTGCCCATCTAATCGCGAGATCTCCCAAAGGATTGGTAGAAGCCGCGAAGGATGCGTTCCAACGGATTGTGGGTGGTTATGCATTTCTGATCATGACCAACGACAAATTGTTGGTTGCTTCCGATCCCCATGGTCTGCGTCCGCTCACAATGGGTAAATTGGGAGATGCGTATCTGTTTGCATCGGAAACATGTGCATTGGAGACGATTGGTGCAGAGTTGATTCGTGACATTGAACCGGGCGAACTGTTGGTGCTAGATGCGGATGGTCTTCATGAAGACCGCTTCGATCATCACAAACACCGCAAGGCACTGTGTGCGATGGAGTATATCTACTTTGCCCGTCCGGACAGTGACATGAATGGTGCGAATCAGCACGCTGCGCGTAAACGGATGGGTAGCCGGATGGCGATTGAGTCGTTTGTCGATGCAGATCTGGTAACAGGTGTACCAGACTCCAGTATTTCCGCGGCAATCGGCTACGCCGAGCAGACAGGGATTCCGTATGAGATGGGTATGATCAAAAACAAATACACCGGACGTACGTTTATCCAGCCAAGCCAGGAACTGCGGGAACAAGGCGTGAAGATGAAACTGAGTGCTGTGCGCCGTGTGGTAGAAGGCAAACGCGTGGTCATGATTGACGACTCCATCGTACGGGGAACCACTTCCCGCCGGATCGTGAACATGCTGCGTGATGCCGGAGCAACAGAGGTGCATGTACGCATTACATCACCACCGTTCAAAAACCCGTGCTTCTACGGCATTGATACGCCTGACAGTCGCGAATTGATTGCCTCCCAGCTGTCGGTGGAAGAAATTTGCCGTGAAATTAACGCGGACTCCCTGTCGTTCCTCAGCCCGGATGGACTGATTACGTCGATTCAGGGAGATAATCAGGATGACTATAAAGGCGGGCTTTGCCTTGCATGTTTTGATAACGATTACCCAACCCGCCTCGACTTCGGCGGCGAAGAGAAATTTGGCTGCAGCTGCTAGCTGTTATCCTGCGAGACAAACGTAACTCGTAGCCCGAGCCCTTAGCCCCGCCTTGCGGAGCAAGAGGGGCCAGGGCAGCCAAGCGAAGCAGCTGCCCCCGCGGGCTTGCCCCGCAGCGCAGCCGAGCGGGGTTCGCCGACCGATGGCCTGCGGCCAGCGGAATCGGCGAACAACCACGCGAGCACACGAACGAACCAACCATAGCAAGATCATACCAGCCACCCCTGCACCGCTTGTTTGGCGGGTGTCCAGAGGGCCTGCCAAGGTCCTATGGGGTCCTCCCGGGCGGGAGGATTTAGGAGGGGCGAAAAATAAGGAGCTGATTCCACTTGTCCGAAGCATACAAAAACGCCGGCGTCGATATCGCGGCAGGCAACGAAGCGGTTGAACGGATGAAAAAACATGTAAAGCGTACCTTCCGTCCGGAAGTGATGACAGATCTGGGAGGCTTTGGCGCCCTGTTCGGTTTGAACAAAGATAAATATGATGAGCCGGTGCTTGTATCCGGTACAGACGGTGTAGGAACTAAGCTGAAAATCGCATTTGCCATGGACCGTCATGATACCATCGGAATCGACGCGGTAGCCATGTGTGTGAACGACATTGTGGTACAGGGTGCAGAGCCGCTGTTCTTCCTCGACTATCTGGCTTGTGACAAAGTCATACCGGAGAAAATCGAAGCCATTGTTGCGGGAATCGCAGAAGGCTGTCATCAATCCGGTTGTGCATTAATCGGTGGGGAAACGGCTGAAATGCCGGGCATGTACAGTGAGGGTGAATACGATATTGCCGGATTTACCGTAGGTATCGTGGACAAAGCGAAAATCATTAGCGGTACAACGATCTCTCCTGGCGACACAGTGATCGGACTTGCATCCAGCGGAGTGCATAGTAACGGATTCTCCTTGGTACGCAAACTATTGTTGGAACAAGCCGGATTGGGCTTGCAGGATGAAGTTGCTGAACTGGGTGGTAAGCTGGGTGACGCACTACTGGAACCAACGAAAATCTATGTGAAACCACTCCTGTCCCTGCTTGAAAAGGTAAAAGTAAAAGGCATGGCCCACATTACGGGTGGTGGCTTCATCGAGAACATCCCGCGTATGCTGCCAAGCAGCGTGAATGTAGATATTGACTATGGTTCTTGGCCGATTCTGCCAATCTTCAATCTGTTGCAAGAAAAGGGCTCCGTTTCGAACCGCGACATGTTCACCACGTTTAATATGGGGATCGGACTTGTGCTGGTCGTGAATGAAGCTGACGCAGTTGAAGCATTGGAACAACTGAAAGCATCCGGTGAAGAAGCGTACATCATTGGACGTGTGACCGAAGGAGATGCGCGAGTAACCTTCACGGGAGCGGATGTTTAATGGCGAACTACCGTATTGCTGTATTTGCCTCTGGTGAAGGGTCGAACTTTCAAGCATTGGTGGATGCAGCACGGAACGGAGGGCTGGGGGCATCCATAGATCTGCTGGTAAGTGACAAACCGGCTGCACGTGTGGTGCAGCGGGCGCAGGAGGCAGGCGTGGAATGCCATCTGTTTACTCCTAAAAATTATGATTCCCGCGAAGCCTACGAGGCTGAGATCGTGGAAGTGCTTGAATCCAAAGACATTGACCTGGTTGTTCTTGCCGGATACATGAGATTGTTGACTTCAGTAGTTGTGGATCGTTATGCAGGACGACTGATTAACATTCATCCGTCCTTGTTGCCAGCGTTTGCAGGCAAAGATGCCATAGGGCAGGCACTGGAATATGGCGTTAAAATCACCGGGGTCACCGTCCACTTTGTGGATGGGGGAATGGATACAGGGCCGATTATTGCCCAGCATCCTGTTCCTATTTTGCCAGAGGATACGCCTGAGTCAATCAGCCGTTCTATTCATGCGGCCGAACAGCAGTTATACCCCGAGGTTGTTTCCTGGTTTGCTCAGGGACTGGTTCAGTTAGACGGACGTCACGTCACTGTTAACAAACCGGTTTGATATAAGTTGAAAATTTTTTTACACATTAACGGAGAGGATAGAAAAAACCTGAAGAAGCGAAGCGTTCGCCTAAAAGCTTTCTGAAAGAAAGCTGCATCGGAAGCATACGCTTTATCACCGGATTTTCCCTTTAAGAAAAGGGAATCAAAAATCTGGGGATAACAGCGATTAGAAGGTTGTTCTGTCATCGGAGTGTCTCGTGTAAACATCTTGGTTCAACTTGTATAACAGAAGTCGAAAATTGGTACGCATTTTGTGATATTTCTCGGGAAATAAATCGGTTGTGTTTCGCCATGAAACGCGAAGCCATGGGACATTAAAGGAGGAGCATATTGTGAGTATCAAAAGAGCGCTGGTCAGCGTATGGGATAAAACAGGCATCGTGGATTTTTGCCGCGAGCTGTCGCAAATGGGTGTGGAGATTATTTCGACAGGAGGTACAAGCAGTCTGTTGTCGAAGGAAGGCGTACCTGTCATCGGAATTTCGGATGTGACCGGATTCCCGGAGATTATGGACGGACGTGTTAAAACATTGCATCCAGCAGTGCATGGTGGTTTATTGGCTGTTCGTGACAGCGAAGAGCACAAGCGCCAGATGGAGGAGAATGGACTGGACTATATCGACCTCGTTGTTGTAAACCTGTATCCGTTCCAGGACACCATCGCCAAACCGGACGTAACGTATGAGGACGCAATCGAGAACATCGATATTGGTGGTCCAACCATGCTTCGTTCTGCTGCCAAAAACCATGCTTATGTTAGTGTTGTTGTAGACACAGCAGATTATGGCAAGGTGCTTGAAGAGGTCCGCAGCAATGGGGACACCACACTCGAGACACGCAAACGGCTTGCGGCAAAAGTGTTCCGCCATACAGCGGCATACGATGCAGTTATTTCTGATTATCTCTCCAACCTGAACGGTGATCCACTGCCAGAGCGTCTGACGGTTACTTACGAAAAACTCCAGGATTTGCGCTATGGCGAAAATCCACATCAGCAGGCGGCATTCTACCGCAAACCGCTGGCAGCCCAAGATACGTTGACAACAGCCGAGCAATTGCATGGCAAAGAGTTGTCCTACAATAATATCAACGATGCGAACGCAGCTTTGCAGATTGTCAAAGAATTTGAAGAACCGGCAGTTGTGGCGGTTAAACATATGAATCCTTGCGGCGTGGGTATTGGCGAAAGCATCTACGAAGCTTACGGCAAAGCTTATGCGGCTGATCCAACTTCTATCTTTGGTGGAATTGTGGCAGCCAACCGCATTATCGATAGCGATACAGCGGCTAAACTGAGTGAAATTTTCCTGGAAATCGTACTGGCTCCTGACTTTACACAAGAGGCACTCGACATCCTGACCAAAAAGAAAAATATTCGTTTGCTCAAAACGGGTGAACTGAACGCTGCCCGTAATCGGGAGAGTAAGTTCGTAGTTACCTCCATCGACGGCGGTATGATTGTGCAACAAAGTGATGTGCATTCAATTGAAGCAAGCGAGCTCAAGGTAGTTACAGATCGTGCACCATCCGAAGAAGAACTGAAACAGCTGTTGTTTGGCTGGAAAGTGGTTAAGCATGTGAAATCCAATGCGATCGTGCTTGCAGCAAACGACATGACTGTAGGTGTTGGCGCAGGGCAAATGAACCGTGTCGGCGCAGCCAAGATTGCTATTGAACAAGCTGGAGAACTAGCCAAAGGTGCCATTCTGGCATCCGATGCGTTCTTCCCAATGGGCGATACACTGGAACTTGCAGCCAAAGCTGGAGTTACAGCCGTTATTCAACCAGGTGGTTCGATCAAGGACGAAGAGTCCATCAAAGTAGCGAATGAATACGGCATTGCCATGGTCTTCACTGGCGTTCGTCACTTCAAACACTAGAGCGAAAAAGGTTTAATAAGGGGTGTCGCCTGTCATGCTTATGACTTATGGTACACCCCTTCTTTTTTAGGATATTTCAACACGTAATAGTATTACAAAACCAGTTATGCACGAAGGGGGAACAACGCTAATGGATATTCTGGTAGTGGGCGGCGGTGGCCGGGAACACGCAATCATATGGGCACTGGCGAAAAGTCCGAAGGCAGGCAAGATTCATTGTGCTCCGGGAAATGCAGGCATTGCACAGATTGCCGAGTGTCATCCGATTGCGGTAAATGAATTCGATAAACTGACGGCGCTTGCCACGGAGCTTAACGTGGGATTGGTTGTTATCGGGCCAGACGATCCGCTCGCAGACGGCATTGTAGATGCTTTTGATAAAACAGGCATTCCGGTATTTGGACCACGCCGCAATGCAGCAGAGATTGAAGGCAGCAAAACGTTCATGAAAGACCTGCTGCATAAATACAATATTCCGACTGCAGCCTATGAGAAGTTCGACAATTACGAGCAAGCGCAGGTTTATCTGAATGAGCAGGCGATCCCTGTGGTAATCAAGGCCGATGGGCTGGCAGCGGGCAAAGGTGTGACGGTAGCTTATTCGCGTGATGAGGCTGACCAGGCACTCCGCAGCATTATGGTGGACAAAGTATTTGGTGAAGCAGGAGCCAAAGTCATTATCGAAGAATTCCTGGCAGGTCAGGAAATGTCGATTTTGGCGTTTGTCGATGGGGAGACCGTTCGTCCGATGGCTGCTGCACAGGATCACAAACCGGTATTCGACAATGATCAGGGGCCAAACACGGGCGGAATGGGTACATACTCGCCATTGCCACATATCCCGGCTTCGATTATTGAAGAAGCGGTAGAGACGATTATCAAACCAACAGCCAAAGCGATGGTATCCGAAGGGCGTCCGTTCCAAGGTGTATTGTTTGCCGGGCTGATGATTTCACCAGATGGTAAACCCAAAACGATTGAGTTCAACGCTCGTTTCGGTGATCCCGAGACACAGGTCGTATTGCCGCGTCTGAAGAGTGATCTGTTCGATATTTTCTGGGCAACTGTGCACGGGAAATTGGCGGATATCGAGATTGAATGGAGCGACGAAGCCGCTGTATGTGTGGTGCTTGCATCTGGAGGCTATCCTGGTCCATATGCAAAAGGTGTTGTCATTGAAGGACTGGATCAAGTCGACGAAGCAGTGGTATTCCATGCTGGAACAGCACGCAATGAATCTGGAGAATGGGTCACCAATGGTGGACGAATTCTAGGCGTTGTGGGTCTTGGTTCTGATATTGCCGAAGCTAGAAACAAAGCCTACGCTCAAGCGGAACGTATCCATTTTGACGGTAAACATCAACGTTCTGATATTGCTGCCAAAGCGTTGGTATAACTAATTCTAATTAATTGTAACTTGATAAAGTGAAACCTAAGGGCCCGTAAAGATGTACACCGAAAAAGGTGTTTGCATCCCGCGGGTCCTTTTCAACGTATACATGATTATGGTGTAATTGCTGGACGTGTCGCAGTCCGGATACGGCAAAGAAGAATGGCTGTAAATAAAGGCCTGTAGCAGGTTTAATCGACTAAAGTAAAGGGTACCATTTCTATAAACTGGTCTATACTAATTATGTGAACCATATCACATAAAATGAACTGTAGATGCGAGAAAGACCACATACATAAAAGTTTATTTTGTGAACTCATTTTATAATCTATATTCCAAACCATAACGTGCAACTGGATGGTTTGGCGTAGAACATGTTATACTTTTCTGAAACAGGAATGAATAAGAGGGGAGGTGGATATCTATTGGGAAGGCGATATTGTAAACTGTCCAAATGGAGAATTTTGGTGGAGTAAATCGAGAAACAATGACAGCATGAGGGGGGAACCCTGTTTTTAGTGAAGTAGTTTCTATAAGTGATTGACTTCATCCTGAATTCCTGTTTTGCAATTTTACAAGGTCAAAGTACAACCTATACACACTTTATCTTTTCGATTTCATATAAGGCATACGCCATATTGAACGTCAATCAGCTGTTGAATGGTTAACGAAGTTAACCAATGACGCTGTAACTATCTCTGGAGGTGAATCCCTGAGAAGCGGGGAAATCATTGGACATAATCACCATATTAAATATTGTATTACTCATTATCTTGATTGCATTGACCGCATTTTTCGTTGCATCTGAGTTCGCTGTGGTTAAGATTCGTACATCAAGAGTGGATCAACTGGTTGCCGAGGGGAATAAAAAAGCCATATTGGCCAAAAAAGTAGTCTCGGACCTCGATTATTATCTGTCAGCCTGTCAGCTCGGTATTACCGTAACTGCCCTTGGATTGGGAGCGCTCGGTAAGCCAACCGTTGAAAGGTTGTTATACCCGGTATTTAATTATCTGGACGTATCAGCTTCCATATCGGCGGTTGCTTCCTATGCGATTGCCTTTATCCTTGTCACGTTCCTGCACGTTGTGGTTGGGGAGATGGCTCCCAAAACGATGGCGATTCAATTTTCGGAAAAATTGACACTGTTGCTCTCGCCGCCGCTATATTGGTTCGGAAAAATTATGTATCCCTTCATTTGGGCGCTCAATGGTGCATCCCGCGTGCTTCTTAGGGCATTTGGCGTGAAGCCTGCCGGACATGAACAGGCCTACTCGGAGGATGAGATCAAAATCATCATGAACCAGAGTTATGAAGGAGACGAGAACAACAAGACCAAGCTTTCGTATCTGGAAAACGTATTCGTGTTCGATGAGCGTGATGCCAAAGACATCATGGTTCCGAGGACAGAGCTTGTGACACTTAATCAGAATATGATTTATGACGATATCATTCCGATATTGGATGAGCATAATTATTCACGTTATCCCGTCATCGAGGATGGGGACAAGGACCGAATTGTCGGTGTTGTGAATGTGAAAAAGATTTTGCCTGACATGGTTGCCCTTAGGGAGCACCAACTTATCGATTTTGTTCGGGAGATTCCCTTCGTTTCTGAAGTTACAAGTATCCAGGATGCGATGATCAAGATGCAGCAGGAACGCGTGCACATGGCTGTGGTCGTGGATGAATACGGAGGTACTTCGGGAATCATTACAATGGAGGATATTCTGGAGGAGCTTGTCGGCGAGATTCGTGATGAGTTCGATGCTGATGAAGTTGCTGACATTCAGGTAACCGGAGAGAACCAATATCTCATTAACGGCCGGGTGCTGCTGGATGAGTTGGAGCGGCAGTTTGGGATTGTCTTTGAAGGCAACGAAGAAATGGATACCGTGGCCGGATGGATTCAATTCCAGAAGGGTGTCGGTGTGGAACAAGGCGATACGGTAGAACACGGTGATTATGTCTGGACCGTTGTGGACGCAGAAAATTTTCACATTAAGCAGGTGCTGCTTGAACGTGTAAACGGTGCTCAGGTCGAGGAATCTTCCAGTGACCTGGCGTGATGTTGGTTCGATCATGACTGTAATCTAGGGTATGACTGCCCATTTGGCTACTGCGCTCAGAATTTTAATGTTTTGGCAACGTAGCAGTGTAGGGGACGGAATCGATTCTGAAGAAGCGTAGCGTTCGCGTTTGCAAACCAATTTTAAACCTTTGAAAACAACAATCAGGGAAATTTGGAGGCAATGGCGATCGGAAGAACGAGCCGTCACTCGTGCAACCTTAATATAAATTTACTTGGAGGTGAATCCCTCATTTTGAGGGAAATCATTGGACGGAATAATAGCCTTAAACTTATTTTTAGTAGCCGTATTTATCGGCCTGACCGCCTTTTTCGTTGGAGCGGAATTTGCAATTTTGAAAGTACGGATGTCCCGAATAGATCAGCTGATCTTGGAAGGGAACAAAAAAGCGGTGTTGGCCAAAAAAGTGGCTCACAATCTGGATTATTATCTATCTGCGTGTCAATTGGGTATCACGATCACAGCACTGGTATTGGGTGCGTTGGGTGAACCCACTGTTGAGAAAATGCTGCATCCGCTGTTTGAGCGATTGGAAGTCCCAGCGGCGTTGTCTACGGTACTTTCGTACGGGATTGCCTTGGCAATCATCACGTTCCTGCATGTGGTTATCGGTGAATTGGCACCGAAAACACTGGCGATCCAGTTTGCAGAGAAGATGACACTATTGCTTGCACCACCGCTGTATTGGTTTGGTAAGATCATGAATCCGTTCATCTACGCGCTGAATGGGGCTGCCCGTCTATTGCTTGGCATCTTCGGTATAAAACCAGCCGGTCACGATACGGTTCACTCCGAAGAGGAACTTAAGCTGATTATGGCGCAGAGTTATGAGAGTGGAGAAATTAATCAAACAGAGCTGGACTACCTCAAAAACATTTTTGCTTTTGATGAACGTTTGCTTCAGGAGATTATGATCCGCAAAGAAAAAATCGTCACGCTGGACAAAGAAATGCCGCTGGAACGTATGATTGAGGTTCTAAAGCAGCATGAATATACACGTTTCCCGGTGATCGAAAAAGGAAATCAGGATCACTTCGTTGGATTTATCCATACAAAGGAAATGCTTACGAGTGTTGCCGCAGGCCGGGAGTTCAATATGGATACGTTTGTACACGACATGTTGAAATTTTCGGAGTTATCGCCAATTAAGGATGTCTTGGTCCAGATGCAGCAAAGTCGTTCCCATATCGCAACAGTTCATAATGCAGAAGGGGAAACGGTTGGTCTGGTTACGATGGAGGACATTCTTGAAGAAATTGTTGGAGATATTAAGGATGAGTATGATGGCAAAGATCTGGTTCAACCGCCTAAGCGATTAAAATTAACTAAAGCGTAATACGAAGTTTCAAGGATTGATGTTGTGTGGTGGCAAACAATTGAATAAGATTTAAGGAAAACAGGTTTCCGAGTGATCGGGGCCTGTTTTTTTGTCCATGTCAGTATACTCAGGCGTAATTCAGCAGGTTAAAAAGCATATATCTTAACTTTAAAACAAAAGCTTGCTTATTTAGGGTTAATGGATTAATATAAATTTAAAGAATCTTAATTTAAAGATAAATAACAAAAAAGTGATGCATAACAAACTGCTAAGTATAACAACGATACAAATAAAACAACGATACAAATAAAACCAAGGGAGTGGAGATTATGTTCAGAACTTCAGGAATCCATCACGTTACGGCTTTTGTAGATGATGCACAGAAAAATGTTGATTTTTATGCAGGTGTATTGGCACTGAGAATGGTGAAAAAAACGATTAACTTTGATGCACCGGATGTGTACCATCTGTATTATGGCAATGAGGATGGGGCACCGGGCACCATCATCACCTTCTTCCCTCAGCAGAATGCCAGAAGAGGAGTTATCGGTGCAGGACAGACTGGCGTAACTGTATATGCGATTCCGGTGGGCAGTCTGCCATTCTGGAAAGAACGTCTGACATCCTTCGATATTCCATTTGAAAATAAAACAAGATTTGGCGAGCAGTACATTCGCTTCTTCGATAAAGGGGGTCTCTTGCTCGAATTGGTCGAGCGTGATGGAGGCCAGCCAAGTCAGTGGGCATTCAACGGTGTGCAGTCTGAACATGCCATCAAAGGTTTTGGTGGAGCTGTGTTATTCAGCCATGTACCTGACAAAACAACGGATGTGCTGACAACGATGCTCGGTCTGGAGAAGGTAGGAGAAGAGGATGGAATCATTCGTCTGCAGGCGAGTGGTGACGTCGGTCAACTGATCGACATTCAATCGACTGGAATCCAGCGGGGAATTGGCGGAGCAGGGACGGTTCACCATATCGCATGGCGTGCAAAAGATTATGTCGAGCACGAACAAATGCAGCAGGAGCTTCAAAAAGCCGGATATCATCCAACTCAGGTCATTGACCGTCAGTACTTCAACGCTGTGTATTTCCGGGAACCGGGAGGTATACTGTTTGAACTGGCTACTGATCCTCCAGGATTTGCACGGGATGAACCACAGGAGAGCATGGGCCAAAAGCTGATGCTGCCTGAATGGTACGAACCACAGCGTGAGCAGATTGAACAGTTGCTGCCACCTATTCAAGTACGTGAATGGAAAGGAGAGTCCAAATCATGAGTACTACTAATACAATGAAACATATTTATAAAGCAGGTTCTCAGCCAAATGCACCCATACTTTTGTTGCTGCACGGGACAGGTGGAACGGAGAACGATCTGGTAGGTCTGGCCGAGATGATTGCCCCAGGAGCTGGTATTCTGGGGGTGCGTGGTAACGTATCCGAGAATGGAATGCCCCGTTTCTTCCGCCGTTTGGCGGAAGGGGTGTTTGACGAAGAAGATCTCATTGCACGGACAGCGGAATTGGGTTCATTTGTGGATGCAGCTGCTGTGGAGTATGGCTTTGATCGTGCCAATGTCTTCGCACTGGGCTATTCTAATGGAGCAAACATTGCAGCAAGTCTGATCTTCCATCAGGCTGACGTATTCAAAGGAGCGATTCTGCACCATCCGATGGTACCGCTTCGTGGTTTGGAATTGCCGGACCTGAAGGGGCTGCCTGTATTCATCGGCGCAGGAGAGAACGATCCAATTATACCGAAACGAGAAACGGATGAATTGGCCTCACTACTTAGCGGTGCAGGTGCAGCTGTGCACATGCACTGGGAGCGTCAGGGGCATCAGTTGACCCGTACCGAGGCGGAGGCTGCTACGGCTTGGTTTAAGACTCAGGCTTAAAAAATTTGACTGGCATTTTAAAAGGGATGTCCCATAGGTCATGAAAATGACGGGGACACCCCTTTTTTGCCGTTTTTAAGGTTTAACGAACCGAGCAGCATGCTACTAGTTCCAATTTCCAACGATCCACTTTTTAATGAATCAGAGCGACACTATGCCTTGTCCTAAAGTATGGAATAATCTATAATCAAGTAATTGATAATGATTTTCAATTAGATGCGGTTTGTTTGCGAATGGTAAATGATGCGAGCTCAGGCGCAAGAACAGAACAAAAGTGATACAATAAAAAGAAAAAGCAATGCTTGCATTGCCAACCAAGATAAGCGGAGTGTGGATAAGAGATGAAACCAGTGGAACAAGAACCAACGGGAACTGCCAATCCCGGCCGTACCGGTGTTGGCATGGAAGATATCGTGCGCGCACATCATGTGCTGCGTGAAGTCATTGTAAGAACACCGTTGCAGCGGGATGCTGTATTGTCGGCCAAATATAACTGTAATGTGTATCTTAAACGGGAAGACCTGCAGGTGGTCCGTTCGTTTAAAATTCGTGGAGCATACAACATGATTCGTAGTCTGACTCCGGCTCAACTGGAGAAAGGCATTGTCTGCGCGAGCGCAGGTAACCATGCGCAGGGAGTTGCTTTTTCCTGTAACGCGCTTAGCATTCACGGGAAAATCTTCATGCCAAGCACAACTCCTAACCAGAAGGTGAAACAGGTACGTCGATTTGGTGGAGATAATGTTGAAGTTGTGCTGACAGGTGATACGTATGACGATGCTTATGAAGAAGCTATGCGTGCGTGTAATGAACAGGGTATGACGTTTATCCATCCGTTCGACCAGCCGAAGATCATTGCAGGTAATGGTACGGTGGCGATGGAAATCATGGAGAGTCTGGATGAAAAAGCGGATTATGTATTCGTCACAATTGGTGGCGGCGGTCTGGCTGCTGGCGTTGGAACCTACATGAAGACGGTTAGCCCGGAAACACGTATCATTGGCGTAGAACCACTTGGCGCGGCTTCCATGAGTGAGGCCATGTTCCGTAAGCAGGTTGTCACGTTGGATGATATTGATAAATTCGTGGATGGTGCTGCGGTGAAACGTGTTGGTGACCTGACCTTCGACATCTGTAGTGAAACGTTGGATGACATTGTGAAGGTGCCTGAGGGCAAAGCCTGCACCACCATTTTGGAGCTATATAATGAAAATGCTATCGTTGTGGAGCCTGCCGGTTCTCTAGCGGTTGCTGCACTGGAGCAGTATCGCGAACAAATTGCGGGTAAGACGGTTGTCTGTGTGATCAGCGGCGGCAACAATGATATCGATCGGATGCAGGAAATCAAAGAACGTTCGTTGATCTACGAAGGTTTGAAATATTATTTCATGGTCAATTTCCCACAACGTGCGGGAGCTTTGCGTGAATTCCTTGTGGAAGTATTGGGACCCAATGACGACATTGCCCGTTTTGAATATACGAAGAAGCATGATAAGGAAAATGGACCTGCCTTGGTGGGCATCGAGTTGATGTACAAGGAAGATTACCAGCCGCTGATTGAACGTATGAATCGTAAAGGTCTCGCGTATACCGAGCTGAACAAAAATCTCAATCTGTTCAACATGTTAATCTGATGAATCATTCCAATGTGAAGTCGGACCGTAGTGAGGCGCAGCCTCTGTTGAGACCTGCTCGCAAAGAAGATGTGGCACAAGTCATTCCTCTGCTTTATCAGGCGATTGGTGATATTGCCTATGCTCTGGCGGGTGAAGGTGAGCATGAGAAAGCGATGCAGATTTTGCAGCAATTTTACGCGCAGGAAGACAATCGGATCAGTTATCGCAATATAACGGTAATGGAGCAGAACGAACAGGTCGCTGGAATACTGGTAGCGTATGATGGCGGAGAAGCAGATCTTCTGGATCAGCCGATTCTGGATCGGCCTGGTCGGAGTACAGATGAGAAATATACGTTGGTCAAAGAAACCCGTCCCGGGGAGTATTATCTGGATACTCTATCCGTAAGTGAAGCGTATCAGGGGCAGGGCATCGGCAAGGCATTGATGGCTGCTTTTGAGCAGCAGGGAAGGGAACTTGGACACTCCCAGGTGTCCCTCATTGTTGAACGTGACAATGGCCGTGCCTTGATGTTGTACGAACGCCAGGGCTATATCAAGGATGAAGTAATTGTCATTGCTGGACATGAGTATAACCATATGGTCAAGCCAATTCTGTAGTTCTTGAATCTGAGTTAGCCTGGTATAGGAGATTCAATTCAAATTCAATTCATCGATATCCACAAAGGAAACCGACATGGGAGCAAATCCTATGTCGGTTTTCTTTGTGTGCTTTATGTGCCTTTAGGTGATTAATACCATGCATTATTAATAGCCGGCATCGGCCCCGTTCGGAACGTTCTGTTCCAGCCATTTCTCCACCGCAGCTGTTTTCTCATATTTCGCTTCCTTAACGACATCCATAAAGGCATCCAGCTTGGTGAGGAATTCACTATCGACGGATGCAAGACGTTGTAAGACGCCGTTGTAGCCTCTTTGAGCGTTCGCAACCATTTTGTTCGTGTCATAATCAAACAGCGGTGTATTGTTCAGCCCATAAAAGGTATACAGGGTATAACTGTTCAACAAATCCTGCACCTGCTTGGCCCGATTCGATTTCGGATAAAGCTCCAGGAATCTTTCCTGGCTGAGTGCTCGAAGGAGAATTTCCTGATAGCCAATGACCAGTGCTCCGTCATCCGCTGGTAAGTTTTTCGTTTCCTTCATCATGATGATGATGTAGCTTGAAATATCCTCTGTAATATCAGAGGTATATTTCACGAGTGCCGCATAATTCATGATGGGATAGAGAGAGCCTTCTAGCATGACGAGGCGATAGCCGCTGTCTCGGGCTTCTTTTAATAGTGCACGCAGATCGGAGTCCTGGGTACGCTCCATGAGTTTGGTGAAGCTGTCGTTCGTTTGGTATACCTTGAGCATCTTGTCCTGAACGTTAGGAACGAGCAAGTGGTCCGTCATGGAGGTTAGAGTCTTCAGGCGTGCATTCTCCAATTGAAGCACCATCAGGGTGGCGTGATGCTTTGTTACTTTTTTGATATTGGATTCCAGAAAGGTGTCAGCGGCGGGTAAGCCGTTCTTTTTTTTGAGCATGGACTGAAATGTTTTATATATGGCGGTTGAACTGCTGGTGGTTACTTTGGTATCCGGGCTTGAAGGAGCGGCAGTAGCAACTCCGGATGTAGCTGCGGTTCCTGTGAAAATTGCAGCAATGGCAACGACTGTGATGAAGAATCGCATCCCTTTGCGTTGGCCAGATAAATACGATGATGTCATCTGTGTGAACCTCCCGTAATTTTAAAAATAAAAGGTTGTTATTCACTATACATTAAACGAATTTGGGAAGGATGTTGTTGCGGAATAATGACAAATTCTTCTGTTATTTTTAACCTTTGGAGGGTAGATGGTGTAAGGACATTTCTGCGAAAATATTTTTTGTGGGATTGGAAACTTTTACTCATGTTCATACGTCTTAGATGTGCACAGGAAATTACAGGAATAAAATGAAATTCACCAACGATCACAATCTAACTTAAATATTGAAGAGAATGGGGATATTGGATATGAAGAAAGCGGGAGGACGTCAAGTGAAAAAGGTGATGTCAGCACTGGCCGTATCGGCTATGTTGATGTCTGCACTACCAACGTCAGTTATGGATGCAGCTGCGAGAATTAGTATATATATCAATGATGCGGAGCTTTCGTCCGCACAGGCACCAGTCATGAAAGGTGGACGCGTACTGGTTCCTTTGCGGTCCATCTTTGAAGGATTGGATGCAACAGTAGAGTACACCAACAGAACTAAAACCATTAAGGCTAGCCGGGGTGACCAAGAAGTATCGCTTACGCTGGGTTCCAAAACGGCTTACATCAACGGCGAAGCGATCGCACTGGATGTGCCTGCAAACACGATCAAAGGAAATACGATGGTTCCGATTCGTTTTGTCAGTGAAGCATTTGGGGAGAAAGTATTCTGGAATTCCCGCAATCAGCGAGTAGATATCAAAACAACGTCCACACCTCCTGTGGATGAGACGAAATATGCAGCATGGAACATTTACGGTTCAGTATCTGGAAGTAATGGAGATGGCCGTGACCTGACTGTAAGCTTTACACGCCCGACGTCCGAGAAAGCTGTGTCCGAGTATCGTGTGATGCTGGTGAAAACCCGTGATGTAAACAGCTTTAATGAGTCTGCGGCATCGGTCGTGCCATCAGGTAATTACACATCCATTACTCCAAATGGCACTGATCCGAGATTGACGTTGAATGCCCAGACACGCGACGTGAACGGGGATTTGTTAAACACAAGTGAAACCTATCGTCTGTATGTACTTACAATGGGGAACAGCAACAACAGCTACAAAAATCTGCTGGCGTGGTCTTCCCAGTCCTTGAAACTAAACAATGTGAAAACGACGGTTCAACCTGTCACAGGCCTGCGGATCGCAGATATCAGTGACTATGGCGATGGACGTGACCTGGAAATTAACTTCACACAGCCGAGTACAACATCCAATATTACGTATTACCGTGCTTTTGTAGTTAAGGCGAAAGATGCTTCTTCATTCAATCTGACCACGGCCAATAATGTGTCCAGTTCGAATTCGACCATTATCTACAAAGGTAACAGCACAGCGGTCAAAACCCAGCTCAGTTCCTCGACACGTGATACATCCGGGGAATTGATCAAAAACGGCACATCCTATGTCGTGTATATTGTATCTGTGAGCTCCAATGCGGCAACAGCAGACAATAAACTGTCCACAGTATCATCTTCACTTACGCTGGGCGTAAACACAGCAACAGCGCCAGTCATCACGCAAGTGAAAGACAATTCGGATTATGGAGACGGTCGTGACATTCAAGTGAGCTTCAACCGTTCATCCGATGAATCTAAAGTTGCTAATTATCGAATTTTCGTAGTACGGAACTCAGTATCCAGCAGCTTCAATCTGACTACGGCAAGCAATCTGTCTTCCAGCTTGTACTATAACGTGAACAAAACAGGCAACAATATTACAACCACTCTGCCATCATCCATGAAGGACACAAGTGGTTATAACGTAACAAATCTGCAAGACTACCGGATCTACGTTATGGCTGTAGGCAACCAGCAGAACGGCTATACGAATGCGCTCTCTTCCTCCTCGACGCTATTGAGACTGACAACGAATAGTAATGCTGGAGTCGCAAGCAACATCGGAGTGGCTGATGTGAGTGACTACAACGATGGACGCGATCTCCGGGTTTCGTTTAATAGAGCTACGGATGAATCCAACGTTTCCGCATATCGGATATATGTGGTACGTTCCGCCTATGCAGGCAGCTTCACACTGAGCGCGGCTAATGCATCGAACAATTATTATCAGGTGAATAAGACTGGTGGAAATCAGTCATTTACTCTTCCGAGCAGCGCGGTAGATACTAATGGATCTCGAATCTCTAATGGTGTTTCTTATCGTGTGTTCGTCCTGTCGGTAAGCAATAGCGGCAATTCCAGCCAGAATGCATTGTCATCTTATTCTTCACAAATTACGCTAGTACAGAACTCGACTGTGGCCGCTCCGACCTACGTGAATGCAGCGGACATCGGAGATAATGGAGACGGTAGTGATTTGCAGGTGACATTTAATAGATCGTCTAATGAGACTAATGTTTATCATTACCGTGTTTTCGCAGTCAAAACGGCGAATTTGGGTGGGTTCGATTTGGCAGAAGCAAATCGGAATCCAAACTATAAAGTTGTGAATAAAGCTAGCGGAAGCGGAAATTATACTTTGACTTTAAAGGATGTAAAAGCAACAGATGGTACAGATATTCGAAATGATGAAAACTATCGTATATTTGTGCTCGCAGTAAGCAATAACAGCAACTCTTCCAATGTGCTGTCCACAGCTTATGCTGATATTAAATTGTCTGTAACAAGTGCTGTTGGAGCAGTTAAAATCACTGATGTAGAAGTTAAAAATGAAGAGCAGGCTGCTGGCGATGCAACGGATGTAACTTTGAAATATACGGAACCAGCTTCAAAGGTAGGGATCAGTCGTTATGTTGTAATGATTGCCCCGACTGGAAGCACATTTAATCTAAGTATGGCAAAGAATATTGCATTAGCTAATGATAGTAGATCTGTAGAGTTAAATGGAAGTCCGGTTTTACTTTCAAATGCTCTGCTTGACATTAACGGTAAAAATATTGAAGCAGGTAAATCGTATACTGCATATATTTTATCAGAGTCCTCCGACAGCAAACGTGATTCAAGCATAGCTAAAGCTACTTTCATAATTAATGCTAAAAAACAGTCACCAACATTTGTAGAGAAGGTTGCAGATGTGAAGGCAACGGCAACCGATACTTCGATTAGTGTAAGTTTCACCAAGCCTAGCAATGAAACTGGAATTGCAGGCTATGATGTTTACATTGTCCAAAATGATAGCACCACATTCGATAACGGCCTTGGTAGTCGAGTAGCCACTGTGAATAGTGGGGCTGGCAATCCATCAACAGCGAACGTTAACATTACCAGTAATTCAATGGATTCGGATGGAGCTGTTTTCAAACCAGGAAAATATAAAATCAGAGTGGTTTCCGTGTCTAGTGACTCTGCGAAATATACAACCACAAGGTCAGATATAGCTACATTTACTATTCCGGCAGTTCCTACGTCCAATCCGGATAATGGTAGTCAAACTCCTACTGGAGAAACTCCACCTCAATAATTGTAAAGAGTTTGATGCTTTGATGAGTAGTTTGTTTTGTTAAGCGCCAGAAGTAGTGAAGGGGACGGAATCGATTCTGAAGAAGCGGTAGCGCTCGCCTTTGTCTCCGAATTTAAACCTTATAAAGGTTGAATCAAATAAATTTGGAGACAAGAGCGATCGAAAGAACGATCCGTAACCGGAACGGTCACTCCGAGAACCAACAATTTTATCTTTCAGTTATGTTAACAACTCAGGCTCCCTTTCCAAAAGTGAAGGGGAGTTTTTCTTAATCTCAAAGGTTGTTCTGCTAATGTAGTGAATTCTCTGAATCAAATATACTGCACTATAAAATCCTGTCACCAAAAAGGTTCCTTTGGCCGTTGCTGCAACGGGGCAACCGATGGATAATAGGAGAAAGAAGAGCATGATCCGAAAGGACTGATGGGATGCTTGCATTTCGCTTGACCGGCCTGCCGGATTCCCGGTTGCCTCTGTATCTGTATTGTGTGGGGACACAAGAAGAAAAAGTTCAGTTTAGACCGGATGGATTTCCGGTGTATCAGCTTTTTTTATTACGCAGCGGCAAAGGGGAATTTAAGGTTCCAGGTGAAGGAGCGTGGACAATATCGGCGGGTGAACTGTTCGTGATGGAACCTGGGGTGGCTCATGAGTATATTCCGCATTCCAAAACACACGGAGAGCTTGGATATATCGGCATTGGTGGAGAGGCGGCGGGGGCGGTGCTTCGGTCGGCAGGACTGCTGCTGTTGGGGCCACTGCGTTTGTCCGAATTTGAAAAGTTTTGGTCACGAGTGACGGCTATCTGGCACTCACTGGACGATGGGATGACTGAAATGTGGAACAGTTCAACGATCATCTACCAGCTTATTCTGGACATGTCCCGGTCCATCCTCCCGCTGCATGATGAGACAGAAGAGCGAGAAGCAAGGAGTGGGCTATTAACACGTTCTGAGCGTGAGTCTGAATCGGCAAATGTAGCATTCACCCGAGCAGTGTCGCTGATGCACACACACTACCAGGACGATTTGCTGCTGAAGCATGTAGCTGAAGCCGTTGGTTATTCGGTGCAGCACCTGAACCGATTATTTCACCAGAGACATGGGGTGACGGGACATCAGTACATGCAGCGATTGCGTTTGCAGAAGGCTTCGGAATGGCTGGACAAGCATCCACGAGCAAGTGTAAGAGAGGCTGCGGAGACGGTTGGTATGGAAGTTAACTACTTTATCCGCATGTATAAGCGAGAATTCGGAGAGACTCCAGGCAAGGAGATCAAGCATCGCATTCAGCTCAAAATGGAGAAAGACTCTACGGGCCCTGTGGATCATCTATCTGAAGCTTTACATGAACATTCCTTTCGAAGGCGGGATTAGTTTCAAACGAGTTGCTGGCCGTATCTAAGGTTACAAATAAGATGTGGTACGTGATCACTTTTCCTCTGCTATTTAAAAATATTATAAAAGTTTACCTGAATGGTCTGAAAATAAAAATAGCTGTCGAGAATTTCTCAACAGCTGGCAAGGGGCCATAATGGCCCCTTTTTTGAAACTCGATATTCTATCTCATCACCGAATGTCGTACTTCACTCATACTTCATCATCTTCGCACACCACATAACTGTACGAGATACCCAAATGATCCTACCCCACAAAGGGGATCCTTACGCTTTCTTTTGTCCGAATAGTGGTCTCAACGTAGCCAATCCCACAATCCCGATTACGAGACTAATCCACGGAGCCAGCGTAAATACGGGAAGGCTGTCACGCAGAGGATATCCTACAAATAAGACAAGCACAACGATAACGATATAGATGACGATTCCGCGAAGATTGACCTGTGGTCTGGCCGTCTTGTCTGCTCCCTGATCATCTGGACGCTCAGCAAGGCGGCGAAGCATTTCAACCAATGCAATACCTCCAACCGCCGCAACGATTAGGGAGAACAGGCTGATATGGCTAAATGGTTCCGTATCTCCACCCGTCCAACCAATAAATAGCCCAACTGCACCTTGAATCAGCATGACAAAAGACAAAGCTGCCCAGGAGATCATGAAGTACCATTTGGGCGTCCGTTTAACTTGATCCTTAGTCTCCGCAGGCTCGGCTTCAACTGCTGCTGCCTTCTTGGCTGACGTACTGGTTTTATTGGATTTGCTTCCGCCCCGTACGGCCGTACTTGAAGCTCTGGATGAGTCCATATTTGATTCACCAGCAGTTGCGGACGGATTATTGTCTGCTACTCCTAGTTGTGAATAGATATCCTTTTGCATATCAGGTCCATATAACTCACGAGCAGGCTTGCCGTCACACTGAGCTTGTACGATGGCTCTTCCAGCCGAGAGAATCCATTCTTCCTGCGTTCTCTCATCGGCAGGTGCTTGACGCGCAATGGTGCTGATCTGATCAAACAGTTTTACATGTTCCGGTGTCATCTTACTCATTTCGGTCATTTGCCGATTCTGTATTTCTTTCAACTTCTTATAGGAAATCCCCAATGATTGCTCCCCCTGTCTACACACGTTCTGATCCCCGGTGAATCTGGAGACCCTGACGGTATTTTAGTATACGGGAAGGGCTCTCGTTTCGCAAAGTCATTCCTTATAAAACAACTGTTTACGATTCGACCATAGCCCTGCGCAGGCCAGAATGACACAGGTGCATAACAGCACCAGTTTTCCGTGACTACGAATCCATTCCAAGATGTGTTCCATGAATTCAACCCTTTCGCCAGAAGGAATTGGAGGCAAATGTTGGCTATGATATATGGCTTAGGTTCTCCGTGGTTCGACGTTAATATGCGTAAGTGCTCATCCAGTTCTAACGATTGTGTGAAGAATGAATAAAGTACAGCCGATTCCACCACAATAGTAGCATTTCCAACAGAAACCAGGGATTGGAGTGTGGCAGGGATGGATCAACAAACAGAACAATTAACAAGGAAGCTGCTGCTAAACAGCAACTCCCGAGGAGTAACGGATGAGGTTGTGCCAATGGAGGAGACGTTGGAGGATGCGGAGTATGCGGAAGAGTATTCAGAAGGAACCTTTCAATCAGGGAGCTTCTGGGGGAGCTCAAATTCGGTTCATGAACATGAATGGCAGGGTCGAGTAGAGACCCATGAGATGTTCCGTCGCAGTTATGAGTAGTGGCCTCAAATATTAGGAATGACTCGAGTCAGCTGTTGTCAGCTTGGCTCATTTTTTTTGCGGAATTACCGATAAAATGTAGACAAGGTACGTCTGGAAATGGACATTTCCTCACGTTGACTTGAGGTTCACAGGATGATAATATACTAATATCATCTTAATACACATTAAACTTATCGGATTTATATATAATTAACAAAGTGAACATGAGCAGGGAAGAATGGAAAGGGGAAATAGGCATGGAGCGTCAGATCAGTATTCGTCATGGGCAGGAAGAATTAACAGCCACGATTCATTATCCGGTCGTTAAAGACATCAAGGAGGGAAATCACCAACAGCGCGTGCCTCTTGCTGTCATCTGCCATGGATTCGTAGGAAGTCGGATCGGTGTAGATCGTCTCTTTGTGAAGACCGCCCGTGAGCTGGCCGAAGATGGGTATTTGGTGCTGCGCTTCGATTACATCGGCTGTGGGGAGAGCAGCGGTGAGTATGGAGCTGAAGGACTTGAATCCATGATTACCCAAACACGTTCTGTGCTGGACTATGCGGTAAATTGCAGTGATGTAGATCCAACCCGTGTAACGCTGATTGGTCATAGTCTGGGTGGAGCTGTTGCTCTGCTGACTGCTGTCCGCGACAAACGAGTTAAGAATCTCGTCATGTGGTCATCAGTGGGATATCCGTTCAACGATATTGTGAAGATTACCGGACGTGATGTGTACGATGAAGGGGTGAAACTGGGGTCTGCTGATTATCTTGGCTACAAGTTTACACCAGCATTCTTTGAATCACTGGCTGAACATCAGCCTTACCAGGAAGCCGTTAAATTTAACGGAGATGTTCTGGTGGTGCACGGCACGTCGGATGAGATCATTCCTGTCGATTACGCATTCCTGTATCAAAAGGTATTCTGGATGCGCCAGGAAGGCCGCTGCGACAAGGAGATTATTTTCCAGGGCGATCATACCTTCTCTTCCGGTAAAGAGCGTGAACAGCTGATTACGCGTACGAGAGAATGGCTAGGAGAGCGTCAGAAGATTGAACAGGATTGGCAGCACTGGATGATCTAAGAGGGCTAAATATCAATCTCTATGATTAGGCTGGAGCATTCTATAGCCAACATGGATCGGTCCATAAGGTAACATGCGCGTCCATATTGCATCTGATTGGGATGTTAGCTTGGAAAAGCGCCTTCTTCGGGGTAAAATAGAAGGGTAAGCATCCTATCCGTGTCTGGAGGTTGGCAGCAATGACATTACCCGCACTATTCATTGCGCATGGTTCTCCCGCTCTGGCGGTGGAGAGCAATGACTACACTCACTTTTTGAACCAGCTTGGAGACAGGCTGCCGGCTCCGAAAGCCATTGTTGTATTTACGGCGCATTGGGATCGTCCCGAACCGTCCGTGACAATGGATGATACACATCAGACCTTGCATGATTTTTACGGATTTCCCTCTAATATGTATACAATGAATTACTCGGCTCCTGGTCAGCCAGACCTTGCGAATGAGATCTGCGCTCTGTTCACTCGTAGTAATCTTCCACATCAACCGGTTCGAGGCCGGGGATTGGATCACGGGGTATGGGTACCGCTGTTACACATGTATCCAGAGGCCAATATTCCTGTTATTGCGGTATCTGTCGACTCGTTGCGTTCCCCGCAGGAACAGTATGATATAGGCCGGATGCTGGAGCAGCTGCGTCATGATAATGTGCTGATCATTGGCAGCGGTGGAACGGTTCATAACTTGCGTATGCTTGGCAGTAATGATGAACCGCCGCAAGACTGGGCAGTGGAATTCGATAACTGGATTGGCGAGCGGCTTGAGCAGTGGAATACGAGAGAGCTGTTTCAGTATGACAAAAAAGCGCCCCATGCCCGCACAGCAGTTCCATCTTATGGAACGGAGCACATTGCGCCTTTGTTCTATGCTATGGGTACGGCCGATATGTCACGATCTGCAAAACGTCTATTCCAGTCGTATCCTTACGGTACGCTCAGTTTAAACTGCTGGCAGTTTGGTGACGGCGTATAACTTGGAACAGACAAGAGTATGTGAACAAGTCTTTAAGTTTTATTTTGCAAATACACCTAGTTCATCGACCAGATAGACTTAGGTTATGAATTAGCCGAACCAAAAAAAGGTTTCTGCGGCCAGCGTAATGGGCCTCAGGAACCTTTTTCTATGACTGAGCATACTGCAATTTAGTATAATCACTTGCGAATCTCAAAAAGCTCACATGCTATACGCGAGTGATATGCCAGTTCACTTACACTGGACTGAATAACAACGGTATTGCTGTCAAAACGGATAATGACGCCACCGGAATCAATCTGGTGATTATCTTTAAAAACACGAACTTTATGCTTCATTTCCATGGCTTCCTGGAAGTCGGCATCGGTTTCAAGGCGGCGCTGGGTTGGCATGTCATGTACTCCTTTGATTGTAATCGATCGATATGTTCATCATAATACGTGTTTCTGTCGATGGGCAAGTCAGTTGACCTACAAGCATATATAAAAAACAAAAAAGTCCTGCTCTCCAGGGGGAGGGGAGCAGGACCGTAAAATGTCTATTTAATATTTAGGCTGTTTTGTGCGTATGATTTATCGTTGGTGTATCTTTAGGCTGACTGCCTTTATTGCGAGTGAACAATCCGCGAAGGTAAGGCATTACCCAATGATCCAAACCGATTTTACCAGCATTTGCACCAGCGACTACAAGGAAGATTTCCATCAGAACTAATTGAGCATTCGTGCTTACTGTTCCCGAGAAGAGGAACGCGAAGTTCATGACCATCGCCATCAGTGCTGCAAGTGTTGTAAAGCATCCAAGAATGAGACCCAGACCTACAAGGAATTCACCCAGAGGGATAACGAAGTCGAACAGTCCTGCATTTGGTACTGCGAAGTTCTCAAGGAATGTTCCCCACCAAGCTTGAACGGTTGGGTTTTCACCCGTTGCTTTTCCTACAGCGCCTGCAAGGAATCCGCCAGCTTGGAATCCACCTGTTAATTTGCCCCATCCGTGTGTCATCCAGTCGTAACCGATATACACCCGAAGTACTGTCAAAATCCACATTGCCACTTTGTTTTCTCTAAGCCATTGGTTGAAGCTGAACATATAAACCACTCCTTCATGGAATTTAGTGTGTGTTGTTTTTTTTTTTGTTTTTCTAAGTGATCACCTTTGATGTCTTTATTGTATAGTTCAAAAGTCATTCTGTTTGTGATTATTATCACAATCTAGTTCAAATTTTAAGTAAGGTTTGAGAAGTTCACATTTAGGACATATTTTTCATCCTGTCTCAAGTTTCAAACGTGAAATGCAGGGTAGAAAATGCTCTCCTTATCGAAGACAAATGGTGCTGTGTGTGATTAAATGGAAAGAAATACGTGAAATGGTCACTTACATAAGAGCAACTACAGCCTAGATTTCAGCCATATCGTCCAGGAGGTACATATATTGAAGCAACTGAAATGGAACAAAACGACGTCAGCGGCGTCGCTGCTTATTCTGGCCCTGAGTCTGGTCGCTTGCCAGAATAAGGAGATGGTCCAGATTCCGAAGCCGGAGTCCGTTCCTACACCCATACAGGAAGAACAAGAGACAGAAGAACCTGCCACATCGCTCTACACAGCACCACTGACGGGTCTGCCTGTTGATGAAGCAATTACGCGCCGTCCGCTGGCAGTTATGATTAACAATGCACCTGCAGCGCAGCCCCAGTCAGGTCTGAGTGCGGCAGATATTATTATTGAAGTGCTCGCTGAGGGAGGTATTACCCGTTTTATTGCCATCTTCCAAAGTGAAGGTGGGGCAGACACGGTTGGACCCGTGCGCAGTATCCGTCCGTATCTGATCGAGCTTGGTGAGAGTTACGATGGGGTATTGGTTCATGCGGGTGGCAGCCCGGATGCCTATTCCATTTTGCAAAAGCAGCAGAAACAGCATATGGATGAGATATCGAATAGCGGCCCTTATTTCTGGCGTTCCTCCGATCGTAAAGCACCGCACAATCTATATACGTCGGCGGACAAGCTTAGAGAAGGGGCGGATACCAAAGGCTTTAGTCACGACTTTAAGTCCCCTGTATATACGTATAACGAGGAAGGTGCCACGTCCGCGGGAGAGGTGGCCAAGCAATTCGATATTCATTATTTATTGGAGAGTTACCGGGTCACGTATGATTATGATGAAGTTAGCGGACGATATATGAGATTGGTGAACGGAAAGGCAGATCAGGATCTGGATAACGGCAATCCCATTGGAGCGGCCAATATTATTGTAGCGGGTGCGGATCACAAGGTGCTCGACAATGTGGGCAGAATTTCCGTTAATTTGGAGCAGGGCGGTGAAGCCATGCTGTTTCAAAAAGGCAAAATGATTCGAGGACAGTGGGTCAAAAAACCAGGTGACATTATTCGATTTGTGCAAAATGGGTCCGAAGTTGCTCTTATTCCTGGCA
Source organism: Paenibacillus sp. 276b (assembly GCF_900107875.1). Lineage (NCBI taxonomy): Bacteria > Bacillati > Bacillota > Bacilli > Caryophanales > Paenibacillaceae > Paenibacillus > Paenibacillus sp. 276b. The sequence goes on from NZ_FNRR01000011.1 coordinate 44,113, forward strand.
AGACTTTTATTAGTATCGTTCCGAATCAGCCTGATTTTGCAGGGCATGTCGAAATTGAAAATTAATCCAATTTGAAGAGAAATGTAAACGCAGTGTAAAATTTCATCATCATTTTTCCAGCCATTCCAAATAATTAAGATTCATTTCAGATTTATGTGATAAGAATATAAAAAAGGATCATGCCTTATGTACAAACCGTGAAACATTTATGATAAGATATCAAAGGTTGTCATTTCATGTTTCATCGGTTATCGGCAATTTCTCGTAAAGGGGATAGAGCTATGAAGCTTAAGAAGAAGAAGGATATATTTTTTGAGACACTAGAGAACATGGCAGATACGGTCGTGCAAGCGGCTGATTATTTCTCCCAACATGTTTCCAACCTTCAGGATGTGACTCTTTTTGCCAATGAAATGAAGAAGTACGAGTCCCAGTGTGATGATTATGTGCATACCGTCATTACAGAGCTCAACAAGACATTTATCACGCCGATCGAACGCGATGATATTATGGAACTGACAACAACACTTGATGACGTATTGGACGGGCTTGAAGCAACGGCTTCCCGTTTCTATATGTACCAACTGACTGACCCGGACGAATATATTGTTCAATTCGCTGAAATTTTGCGCCAATCGGCTTACGAAATTCAGAAGGCCATTCACTTGCTGTCTCAGAAAAAATTGCTGGCGATTCGCGAGTACACGATTCGTCTGAACGATCTGGAAAACCAGGGCGACGAAGTGCTGCGCAACTGTATCAAGAACCTTTTTGCTACCGTGCCTGATCCGATTGAATTGATCAAGCGCAAAGAAATCTATGAACGTCTTGAGACGACAACGGATGCTTGTGAACATGTTGCCAATGTGCTTGAATCCATCATCATGCGTAATTCTTAAGGAGCCAGAGAATAATGGAAACAACGATTTGGGTATTGGGTATAGTCGTCTTCCTTGCACTGGCGTTTGACTTCATCAACGGATTCCACGACACGGCGAATGCCATTGCAACTTCGGTCTCGACCCGAGCACTGACGCCACGCCGAGCTATTCTTATGGCTGCGGTGATGAACTTTGTCGGTGCCATGATGTTTACGGGAGTTGCGAAGACGATTGGGGGGAGTGTAACCGACCCCACCACGCTAGATAACGGGATTGAGGTCGTCATAGTCACCTTGATCGCGGCGATTATCTGGAACCTGGTTACATGGTGGTTTGGTATTCCGTCCTCTTCCTCACATGCATTGATTGGAGCCCTTGCAGGAGCTGTACTCGTTGGCGCAGGCGCTGATAAAGTCAAATGGAGTGGATTCATTGACATCGTCGGAGGATTGTTATTATCACCTCTGATCGCATTTGCCATCGGTTATGTGGTCATGACCATTCTCAAATATATTTTTGCCAAACGCAGTCCGCATAATGTGAACAAAGGTTTCCGTACGGTACAGATTTTCACAGCAGCGCTCCAGGCGTTTACGCATGGTACCAATGATGCGCAGAAGGCAATGGGGATTATTACTTTTGCACTGGTCGCAGCAGGCGTACAGGATCATCTGGATGTTCCGTTGTGGGTTAAAATCTCCGCGGCAACAGCGATGGCACTCGGTACTTCCATCGGTGGTTGGAAAATCATTAAAACGATGGGAACCAAAATTTTCAAAATTGAACCGATTAACGGGTTTGCAGCTGATCTATCAGCCGCATCTGTTATTTTCTCGGCAACCTTGCTCCACCTGCCGGTGAGTACAACTCACGCAATCACATCTGCCATTCTGGGTGTTGGTTCCGCGAAACGTTTCTCAGCCGTGAAATGGGGACTTGCCGGACGTATCATTATTACGTGGTTTATTACGATTCCGATTACTGGGGCGCTGGCAGGATTGTTGTACTGGATCATTTTCTAATTCGAAAATCTGTTCCGGGACAAATTCTGGGTTTCAGACAAACTGTTCATAACTATGTGAATATCGGGATATGTGGACAATTATACAACCAAAAAGAAGAGACGCCTGTGCATGAACGTGTGGACAGGCTGGATATGTGGATAGCCATCCGTGGAATGATAAACCAAAAGAAGATATTCCTGTGGATACAGGAAACTGTGGATAGGGAAATGAGAGAAGCCAACAGGGTTGGCTTTTTTTGTTGTCGCGTTTGCAGGATAACGTGTGTATAATGGGCTGTTGCAGGAGACGGTTCAGTGGTTAAAGTTGTACAATAACGTAAAGGATACAAGACAAGGACGTGGTCTATTTTATGATTCGTACACTCGCCATCTCACGGGATCATCAGGTATCTGTAAATGTACCGCTTACACAGCTGGATCTGCAGGATTACGCTTGGGTATGGGCAGATTTCAATCAGCCTTCCGAAGAGGAAAGCCAGTTGCTCGATACATATTTTCATTTTCATCCATTAGCTATTGAGGATTGTATGCATGTATTGCAGCGACCTAAGCTCGATTATTATGACAATTTGCAGTTCCTCGTGCTGCATGCACTGAATCCGACCACATTGGAAGCGGAAGAGGTGGACCTGTTTCTGGGTGCGAACTTCCTGGTATCCTTTCATCACGGGGCACTGGAGGAAGTTGATGAAGCTTGGGAGAGGTTGCTGCATCATGCGCACGAACGAACCATCTGGGCCCGAGGCCCGGTGGCAGCGGCATATACGGTGATGGACAAGTTGGTCGATCATTATTTCCCGTCTCTGTTTGCCATAGAGGATGAGCTGGCTGAACTGGAGAACCGGGGCGGCAAGGAGTCGGTGGAAGACCTGATGAATCAGGTGTTCGACTTGCGCAGTCGACTGCTGAAGCTTAGACGGACGGTAGTGCCTATGAGGGATCTGCTCTATCGTGTAGTCAATTCTCAGCATGTGCAGAGAACAGGAGAGCATACCGTATATTTTACCGATATCTATGACCATTTGTTGAAGCTGACGGATATGATTGAAGCTGATCGGGAGATGACGGCTGACCTGCGCGACAGTTACATTTCGCTGAATTCCAACCGTATGAACCAGATTATGAAGACCCTCACCGTGATAACAACAGTCTTTATGCCACTGACGCTGATCGCAGGGATCTATGGCATGAACTTTGCTTATATGCCTGAGCTGCAATGGAAGTTTGGCTATGGGGCTGTCCTGCTGTTGATGTTTATTCTGGGCGGAAGCATGGTGGCCTGGTTCGTGAAGCGGGGCTGGTTTAAGTAAGGAAGAATAGAAACTGAATAGCAAGTGAAGAGTTAGCGATCTCCACAGATCGCTTCTTTAGCCTGTGTATGATGTGCATAAGAGGGCAAATAAGAGTACATATAGATTCATTTTCGGAATAGATGTCCACATGTGGATAAAATAAATGAAGAAGCATCATGTGCATAACTTTATTTGAGGGGGAATTTGGCTGTTACGAACAGGGTGGAAAAAGTAATAGGCATCTTCAGTACTGAAGACGCCTTGGGGAATTTCTCAAGGAATGGATTCTATGAGCTGAATTTTAACATGGGATTTATATCATAAAAGAACCTTGCTACCTTTTTATGATAAGTTGGATGGCTACTGGCCCTTCGCAGGTTACTCTGTTTGCTCCAATACAAATGTGGCTGTAGCTGTAGGTTGTCCATTAACGACAATCGTTAGCGTATGCAAACCAGCGTAATGCTTTCTCGTCGTAATGACTTTGAACGATTGCTTCGTTGCAACCGTGGTTCTTCCGGTAGGGAAGGTTTTGTCAGAGCATTTGAACCGCTTGGGTGCCTGCTTGCCATTTGCTTTCATATATCCGATTTCATATTCGATTCGCAGCATCTGTGACTGACCACTTTCATTAACGACATCAAAGGAAAAATGAAGATCTTCCCCGATGGCCACGGTATCTCTTGCAAGCTGAAGATGCTCGATATGTGTCGCATCCTGCTCGACATAACCAAAGAGACTCAGCGCCTTCGGATGTCCCTTTTTCAGTAATGAGCGGCTTGCATGACGAACGATCCAGTCCGTATGTTCATGTTGTCCGTACCAGCTTGAGGCCAAATCCAGGACCAGTTCTGGATGGTCTTTCGAGATGTCGTTCAGGTGATTGGCTACACTTTTTCGGACATACAGGGACTCGTCCTGCTTCAATTCATGCAGAATGGGAAGTACTGGGGTGGGATCAGTGATGAATTCCCGAAGTTTGGAACCCCATGGAAGACGTGGACGGCTGCCCTCACTGGCAAGCCTGCGTATATGTTCATTGGAACTTCCCGTCCATTCCATCATGCGTTTCATCGTTTCGATCGGGTAGCGTTCAATAAACGGGCGTACCGCGAACTCGGAACTGGAATAAGGTGTGAAGAGGGTCAAGTACTTCATGGATAGTTCGTAGTTTTCCGGCGCAAGTCCGTTGACTTCAATAAAATCAGGAACGAACAAATACTCGACCCCTCGCATCTGTGGTGCTGCCTGTTCAATCACGTGTAATGCCTCTTCATAGTTGTCAGGGAGCACTTCGGTCAATACCGACGTAATGCGGCGGATACGAGCTTTGAATTCCAGCTCTCCCCAGCCTTCGGCAAATACAAGTTCACGAAATTGCTGCTTGTCCAACTTGGGGTAGAATTGGTGTAACCTTTCTCCTGTCCGGTCGATTAATGCGGGAGTATATTTGTCTTTAAACAGTTCCATAATCCGCCTCCTTTATCTATAACACAGTATACCTCAATTCACGGGAATAAGAACATAGGTTCTTAAGAAAAGGTTATGAATATTCTCTTATATGAAAGAATGAGTGGATTGAAGGGGAGAATAAGATGGAAGTGGATTAAGGCCCCCCCTTATGTAAGAGGGCGCCTGGGAAAAGAGTTAGAGCTTTTTGCTTTTTTTAGGACGATGTTTGGTAGAATTGGATTTATTCCGGCCAGTTTTACTATTCGTGTTCCGTTTGCGCGGAGCAGAGGTCGTTTTTTTACGGCGTTTGCGTGAGCGAGGTGGCGAATACTCTTCATAATCTTTATCCGCAACACTGCTTCCCTTTTTTCCTTTTCCAAAAGGCAGAATCCCCATCACTAGTTTCATCATGGGTGCCATCTGCTGGAAGCCGCCAACGACCTTTTGCATTTTGCCGATTCCACTCATGATGCCATCAATTCCACCGAAGCGGTCGATCATTCCTTTCAGTTCTCCGATGTTGGCCAGGGAAAAGCCTGAGGAAGACGCAGGCGCTTCCACCGGAACAGGGGGAGCAACAGGAGCTCCCCCGCCGAAAAAGTTTCCACCGGGTCCCCCGGGACCACCTGGACTATAAGGCACAAGTCCGGATGCTTCAACCTCTTGGAATTGAGGGTAGTAAGGCTCTACTCCAGGATACATGGGTGGAACCTGAGCTTCATTCAATGCCCGTGGCGGCATATAGGCAGTAGTATGGGCCTGCCGTTGCGTATGGGAAGCCGGACGCTGCCGTGGAGCGGGCTGGCGGTGATAATAATGCTGTGGCATGAACTATCACGTTCCTTCTATGTTGGATTTCGGAATTGCGTTCCTTCAGCTGCTGGACGTGCATAACAGACCGAGTTGGAACTCCCTTTTGCTATACTGTATGTCATTAGCGGAGAGACGGCGTAGGCGAGTATCCCGTAAAACGGGATATTTGCGGATTTGGGCGCAGGAGAGTATGATAGGTTCGCAGTGGAATTATATGGTTTGGACATAAATTTGTCACATTTTAAACATAACAATTCCTACATAATTAATCGGAAATATACGCGGAAAAAGGGGATAAATCGTGAGATAGAGGGGGATTGTGCGCGCAGGAAGGACATTAATGCTATATGAAAGCGGTAACATGTATTTTTATTCTGTAGTGCGTGAAATCGTTAACGCTTGAAATACCAACTCAGGCTGGGTACAATGAAGGTACACAGTAACCGCTAGGGGATGATGATGAAATGCAGCTGAAAAAGCTAAATGATAAAAGCATTGAACAATTATTTGAGGCTATTTTGACTCTGAAAGATATTGAAGAGTGTTATGTGTTTTTTGATGACCTCTGCACGGTAAACGAGATTCAATCCATGTCCCAGCGGCTGGAAGTAGCGCGTATGCTTGGCAAAGGAAATACCTATAACCAGATTGAAGCTGAGACAGGTGCAAGTACAGCCACGATCTCTCGTGTAAAACGCTGCTTGAACTACGGTAATGACGGTTATAAAATGACGCTGGAACGCCTGGGACGTTAAGGATGAAGAAACCGGGTGTACTCATCATTAGTCACGGTTCTCAGGAGAAGACCTGGGTAGAATCCGTCGATGACGCGGTCTCCCGGTTGAATCTGCCTGTACCCTTGCCCGTTGAAGCCGGGTTTCTTGAGCTTGTGGAGGGACGCCTGATCCAGGACGGTATCAACCGACTGGAAGCACAGGGCGTAACTGATATATTGGTCGTACCTCTGTTTGTTTCGTCCGGTAGTACACATGTGGATGAGATTGAGTATGCCATCGGTGCCAAAGACGCTCCGGAGCGTGAGACTGATCTGGAACCCTTCGAGGTGAATGCACAAATTCACTTCGGTTATCCTGTGGATAACGACCCGGATATTGCGGTTATGGTCTGGGACAAGGTAAAGGCCCTGTCGCAGCAACCAGAACAGGAGACGATTCTGTTAGTCGGACATGGGAGTATTCACGATGGATTCCGTCAGCGCTGGGAAGCGGGCATTTCTTCACTCGCACAGCGGGTGCAGGAAGTAAGCGGTGTTGCTCATACCGATTATGCGCTGCTAAATCCGGATAGTGTGTACGACAAGGCGAAATACTGGAGTGAAGAGCGGGGGAGCCGGGTTATTGTGGCGCCGCTGTTTTTGAGTGCCGGTTATTTCACCATGAAGGCGATCCCGGGCCGGCTGAAGGAACTGGATTACGCGTATAGTGGTGAGACACTGCTTCCACATCCTTTATTAGGAAAGTGGCTGGAGCGCCAAATTCAACTTTTACTGGAAAGATGTAATAAGGTTAGGTTTTAATTCAGGGAAAACAAGTCGCTGCTGGCGATTATTCCCGTTATCTCTAACAATAGCTTAAACACAAACGGCAGAGATGCCGTTTTTTTGTTTTTATATGTATTTTAGACAAAACACGCCGAATCAGGCGTGTTTTTTTGTATTAGGCCAAACCCTTTACGAGCCGAAGTTCCGGGTTCAATCCGTTCATACAGAGTGGAGGTGAGGGTTTTAACTCAGAAATGATTATCTTTACAGGAAAGTTTTTGTCTGATAAGATGTCAACATTCAATTGTTAACCTTGAAAATAATTTTGGTTAACAATTGAAATACTCTAAAGGAAGGTGATATCTTGTGACACATTATGAACGGCTTGCAGCTATAAATAAGGCCCATTTATGGAACCCTTTTACGCAGATGAAAGATTACAATAACTCTGATCCTCTCATCATTGAACGAGGCGAAGGCGTCATGCTCTATGACGTCCAGGGACGTGCTTATTATGATGGCTTCTCCTCGGTTTGGCTTAATGTTCACGGACATAACATACCCGAGCTGAACCAAGCCATAACGGATCAGTTGGAACGTGTTGCACATTCTACGTTACTCGGAATGGCTAATGTGCCAGCTATTGAACTTGCTGAGAAACTAGTAGAGATTTCCCCAGAGGGATTAAATAAAGTATTTTATTCCGATTCGGGCGCAACGGGTGTTGAGATCGCAGTGAAAATGGCGTTTCAATACTGGAAGAACCGAGGAGAAACCGGTAAAACGAAGTTTATCACGATGAATCAAGCCTATCACGGAGATACGATTGGTGCGGTGAGTGTCGGTGCAATTCCGTTGTACCATGATGTGTTCCGTCCCATGCTATTTCCTACTCATGTCATTCCATATCCTTACATTTATCGACATGAGGACGGCGAGCGGGAAGCCATGGAAGCTACTTTAACCGCATTGCGTAATGTACTTGAAACCAGTGCAGATGAAATCGCGGCTATTATTGTGGAGCCGATTGTGCAAGGAGCTAGTGGTATCCTTATTATGCCAGAGGGCTGTCTACGCGAGATGGCAGCACTTTGCCGTACATACGGTGTACTGTTCATAGCCGATGAGGTGGCGACAGGCTTCGGTAGGACAGGTGCTATGTTTGCTTGTGATCTCGAAGAAGTTTCACCTGATTTGATGGTGATAGGCAAAGGTCTTACAGGCGGCTACTTACCTGTGGCAGCGACACTGGCAACAGATGAGGTGTACAGCGCATTTTATGCCGATTATGAGGAGCAAAAAACATTTTTCCACGGTCATTCCTTCACAGGTAACCCGCTCGGTTGCGCAGTTGCTTTGGCTAACTTGAAACTATTTGAAGAGCGCAACCTAGTGGAAGGTGTAAGAGCAAAGGCGGCTTTTGTAGAGCAGAAGCTCTCAGTACTTAAAGATTCTCCGCACGTCGGGGATATCAGGCAGAAGGGATTGATGTTAGGAATTGAGCTTGTACGGGATAAAGCAACTCGGGAACCGTACGATTGGGCCGAACGTATCGGCGTTCGTGTAACGGAGCGGGCCAGAGAGCTTGGCATGCTTACGAGACCCCTTGGTAATGTTATTGTGTTCATTCCTCCTCTTGCTAGCACAGAGGCTGAGCTTGAAGCAATGATTGATATCTTGATGCAATCCATTTTTGACGTCACCGAAGGTGGTTTGGAATCATGAATGTAATTCGCGGATTATTCGTAACAGGTACGGACACAGGGGTTGGGAAAACAATCGTTACAGGGGCTCTTGTGGCTGCGCTTCGAGCTGAAAAACGGAATATAGGCGTCTGGAAGCCCGTGCAATCCGGTGCACTTCTTGGCAGCGGAGAAACCGATGCAGAACGCCTGTTGCAATACACCGGAATTCATGAGCGTGCCGAGGATGTGGCGCCATTTACATTCCAAGCTCCACTGACCCCGATGCTCGCTGCCAAGCAGGATGGGGTGGATATTACGTTACAGGAGATTATCAGTGCGGGTCAGCCACTGGCAAATCGATACGAGTCGATACTCATTGAAGGGGCAGGCGGCGTCGCTGTTCCACTGACCGAAGACTCTCTTGTAGTAGATTTGATCTCGGAGCTTCGAACACCGGCCCTGATCGTTGCGCGGACAGGTTTAGGTACGATTAATCATACACTTCTTACAGTGTCATACCTGCAGCAGCATGGGGTACCGATCGTAGGTTTTATTCTTAACGATGGTGAATCTGACGAGATTTATAACGATTCCAGCATCACAACAAACGCGGAGCTGATTGAACGTTATTGCGGCATCCCCTTTCTTGGACGTTTTCCCCGCTTGATGGACGAAATGAATACGGAAATGTTGATCCAGGTCATTCGAGAAAAGATCCAGTTAACACCAATCAGACAGGCATTAACAGTTCAATCCATGGAGGAGGAATGAAGATGAAAACAACGGTAACTAATCTAGAATGGTCGTCGCTTGCGAAACGATCGTTGAATGGCGAATGTTTGACAATGGAAGAAGGACTTGCCGTGCTTGAAGCAAGCGATGATGAGGTACTGTCGCTAATGCAAGCGGCTTTTCAAGTGAGGCAATATTTTTACGGCAAAAAAGTGAAGCTGAATATGATCATCAACGCCAAAAGCGGCTTTTGTCCCGAAGACTGCGGTTATTGCTCACAATCCATTGTATCCACCGCTCCCATCCAAAAATACAGCTTGCTCGACAAAGAAACGTTGCTTGCAGGAGCACATGAAGCTATGGCGCGTAAAGCAGGAACCTATTGCATTGTAGCTTCAGGGAAAGGTCCCACGAATAAGGAGCTGGATCAAGTGGTAGAGGCGGTAAAAGAAAACCGTGAAAAGATGCCTCTTAAAATCTGTGCATGTCTAGGAATCTTGAAGGACGGTCAAGCAGAACGTCTGGCTGAAGCAGGCGTGCACCGATACAATCACAACTTGAACACAAGCAAGGCCAATTATCCATCGATCACCACAACGCATACCTATGACCAGCGAATTGAAACTGTGGAAAAGGTTAAAGCATACGGCATGTCTCCCTGTTCTGGTGTCATTATCGGTATGGGTGAGAGTAATCAGGAAATTGTTGAGATGGCTTTCGCGCTCCGTAAGCTTGATGCGGATTCAATTCCGATTAATTTCCTGAATGCAATACCGGGGACCCCTCTGGAAGGAGCGGGACGCACTCCGGCTATGAAGGCGCTTAAGGTACTGGCACTATTTCGGCTCATCTGTCCATCTAAAGAGATTCGTGTTGCGGGTGGACGCGAGATCAACCTCCGTACATTGCAACCTTTGTCACTGTATGCTGCTAATTCACTCTTTGTAGGTGATTATTTAACGACAGCAGGTCAGGAAATATCAAATGATCATCAAATGATTGAAGATTTGGGTTTTGAGATTGAGTTAAATGCACTATAAGGCCGTACGGAATATGAACTGGATGGAAAAAGAACTTGCGTTATTGGCTGATGCCTCCAATGAACGTTACTTGAGTGATAGTGCCGCTGTTCCAGATTCTCCTGGGTATACGTGGAGAGGAGACCGAGTGCTCCTCAACCTGGCCTCCAATGACTACCTGGGACTTGCTCGACATCCCGCTATCATCGATACAATTCGCGAGGCGCTTCTTACCGAAGGAGGAGGCTCGGGCGCATCTCGTCTTGTTACTGGGAATCGACCACCTTATGGCCGTCTGGAAGAAGCGCTGGCCACTTGGCAACATAGTGAAGCTGCGCTTGTTTTTGCCAATGGATATATGGCTAATTCTGGTGTCATTCGTGCGCTCGTGGGCCGGGGTGATGTCGTTTTTAGCGATCAATTAAACCATGCCAGCATCGTGGACGGTATTGTGCTGAGCCGCGCGGAACATGCCCGGTATCGGCATAATGATATGGAACATCTGAAGCTATTATTGAACAAATATCGGGATAAACGACGTAAGCTGATTGTCACGGATGCCGTCTTTTCAATGGATGGTGATCAAGCACACTTGGAAGAGCTCGTTGCGCTCAAACAAGAATACGGGGCAATGCTGATGGTGGATGAGGCGCACAGCGGGGGCATCTACGGGAAACGGGGTGAAGGACTTTGCTTTAAGCTTGGTCTGCATCATGATGTGGATGTGCATATGGGGACGTTTAGCAAATCATTCGGTTTATATGGAGCTTATGTCTGCGGCAGCAGAACATTAATCCGCTTTCTCGTTAACAAAGCAAGGCCGCTCATCTATTCAACGGCATTGCCGCCTTCTCTGGTAGCTGGTATATCAACAGCGTTAACTTTGGTACAAGCGGATCATTGGCGCCGGGAACGCCTCTACTCGGCAAGTCCATTATTTCGTTCTTCGCTTAGGGATGCCGGATTTAACGTTGGGACCGGGGACTCCCCTATTGTGCCGATCATTGTCGGTGATAACGAAAGGGCTCTTCGTTTCAGTGAGGCACTTGAAGCAGGCGGTATTGCTGGGATTGCCATCCGACCGCCTACCGTTCCTGATGGCACAGCGCGAATCCGCTTCTCCTTATCTGCCGACCATACCCCTAAGGAACTGAATGATGCCAGTGCACGAATCTGTAAAATCGGGCTGCAGTTAGGGGTGCTGAGCTTATGAATGCCTTGGATATTAGTCCACTGCAAATTGAGCAGGAGACAAGTGGAACCATACTATGGCTAACGGGATGGAGCATGCCTGATGCGGTGTTTGACCGTCTTCGCCTGTTATTGCCTGAATTTCGTCATATGTCTGTAGATTATAGTGTTGCGGATTCTCCAGAGGAAATCCTGTGTTTAACTGAAACAGCAGTTAGAGACATGTTAGGTATTGAAGGGTCAGTTTGCAGGGAGAGAGTAGCACACGGTCCGCTTCTGATATCAGGTTGGTCGCTCGGAGGTTTACTGGCGCTCAGACTAGCGGCTAAAGGTTACGTGGATGGCCTTGTGCTGTTCGGTGCAACGGCTCGTTTTACCCGCTCAAAAGAAGAGTTTGACCGCGGCTTAGCAGATGCATACGTTAGGCAGATGATCAAAGGGATTTTAAAGGATCGACACGCAGTTGAAGCCAATTTTCGAAAGATTATGTTTACGGAGCAAGAACGGAAAGTAGGTCTTGCTGAATGTCTACCTCATACGGGTAGCTGGACAACGCAAGCGCTACTGGCAGGCCTTCAGCTTTTGAGAAGCGAAGAATGTTTGTCTCAATTGCCCAATATCGATTGTCCGGTTCTTCTTATTCATGGGACTGAGGATAGGATATGTCCTTACGGTGCTGGATTGGAGCTTACAGCTCATTTACCTCAAGCCAAGTTAATTACATTAACAGGCTGCGGGCATGCACCCTTTTTAGGAAAAGAAGTACACATCGCTGATGAATGGAGGAGATGGTGGCATGACCATTGGAAGAAGTAGTGTTGTTCAACGCCAATTTAATCGTAGTGCCACTTCTTATGATGCACATGCTCATATTCAGCGTTCTATGGCTGATCAGCTAGCAAGATCCCTCGCTGAATGGAAGAACAAAGGGTTCTTAAGTGATCCGAGCATTCTCGAAATCGGTTGTGGCACAGGGGCTTTGACTCAAATCCTAGTAAATGAATGGCCTAATGCGAATATTATTGCACTTGATATTGCACCCGAGATGATCGAAGTGGCTTCAAAACGGTTCCGATCAGCACAGCATCCAGGTGAAGGGGATTGTACAACGGATCGTTTGCGTTTTCTTCAAGCGGATATTGAGACATGGGCCGTAAATGCATCGGAGTGCTCCGTGGATATCATCGTCTCCAACGCCTGTTTTCAATGGCTAAGTTCGCCGCAAGAAACACTGAGTCATCTGAGGCGAATGCTACGCCCCGGAGGTTTGCTCATATTTACGACCTTCGGGCCTGATACATTTCGTGAGATGCATGAGGCATTTGATGAAGTTTATCGTGCCAACGGGATGGAACCACAGCGACATGGACTTTCGTTTCATTCACCTGTTCAATGGGAAATCATGCTTCAGGAATCCGGATATTCTAGTTTCCATTGTGAGCGTTCGATTCATATGGAAAAGTATGCTTCGGCAAGAGATTTTCTGTATTCGGTTAAAGGAATGGGAGCCAGCACTTCAGAAGCAGCAACGATTCCTGGGTACAGTTTACGACGTTTATTCACCAACATGTATAAGCAGTACGAGGATAAGTTCAGCACGCAGGGAGGAGTCTCGGCAACATATGATCTCCTGTTTATTCAATCCGTAGCTCCTTATTAACCCTTTACCTGAGAAGGAAGAATCAGATGAAGCTCCAGCAAAGACATCAGTTCTTCGACAATCTCCTGTGCCGGATAAGGCATGGAATTCATGATCCACCATTCCAGCAGCCCAGCGGCGGCAGAAGCCAGAAATTGTACAGTGATCTCCCGATTGGTACCTTTGTGAATGCCGCACGCATCAACCTGCTCTTCCACTCCCTGAATCAGGATTTTCATCAGCCGGTTTCGAAAAGCAGGAATGCCTTTTTGGGTTAATAGCGTGGTATAAACAGGGGCGTGCTGCTCCAGATAACAGAAGGTTCGGAGCATCGCCTCCTTGACGGTCATGGGCGTTGTAGGACTCTCTACGATACAGCTCTCCACCAGCTGCTGCAAATACGTCTCAATGCTTTGATCCAGCAGATCGAACTTGTCCGTGTAGTGCAAATAGACTGTACCACGGTTCACATTGGCCCGATCAGCAATCTCATTAATCGTAATTTGCTCGAAATCCTGCTCTTCTAACAACCCGATAAAGGCATCGGTTATGGCTTTTCTTGTTTTGACCACTCGTCTGTCCATGGCTCCCCCTTTGATGTTTTCAACAATATGGATCCATTCGTTGATTATTCAACAATAACGGATATTTTAGCGATTGAAGCGTTGCAGATGCTTTGTTACTCTTATTTTATCAACAAATGTTGATAAAACAACGAATATCCATAAAAAATTGAAATAGAGGGATAACTAATGAATATATTAGTGTATGGCGCAGGCGTTCTGGGCAGTCAGTTGGCGCAGGTTCTGGTACGCGGAGGAAATGACGTTACCCTTCTGGCTAGAGGGAAGCGGGCAGACGAACTGGAGAGAGATGGTATTGTCATTCGTCATGTGTTCCAGCTTAAAACGACCGTTGATCCGGTTCGGGTAACAAGAACGCTGGAAGAGAAAGATGAATATGATCTTATTTTCGTGGTTATGAAGTACAACGATTTTCCATCAGTACTGCCTATTTTGGCAGCCAATCAGAGCAGGAACTTGGTGATCGTCGGTAACAATGCAGATGCACGAAGCATGCAAATCTTTTTGGCGGAAAACAGCAAGGTGGAAAAAAGGATAGCGTTTGGTTTCCAGGTCAGCGGTGGGCGGCGGCAAGAAGACCGGATGTTATCCATTGGTGGAGCAAGCGGGCAAATGGTGATTGGTGGACTGGACGGTGAGATTGCCTTTAAATCGATACTGGGTCAAGCTTTTGAGAAGACGAAATACAAGTTGAATTACCTGGACGATATCGATGCCTGGCTGAAAAGCCATATTGTGCCCATTCTGATGCTTAATGCGGTGAGCTTTAATGAAAAGCGTGAGATGATCAAGCTGGACGGAAGCAGAAAGCAAATCCAACATATGATTGGGGCGATGGATGAGGGCTTTAGCGTGCTTGAGGCTATGGGCATAACGATTATACCGGAGATTCAGGCGAAACTGATTCGCAAACATCAGCGGATGTTTTACCTTCTATTAAAGATGTATAGTATGCTTCCGATCTATAAACTGGTTGCGGGTTCCTTTGGAGAGATCGAGGCGTTAAATAATGCATTTACGGAATGGAAAAAGGCTACTGGTATACCAACACCGCATTGGGAGATCTTGAAAAGGGACTATTCCCTCTTATAAGCATAATCAAAGCAACTTCCTATTGCTCTTACTTCATTTACAGACTACAATTAAACCAACTAATAAAATGGGGATAAGGAGATATGCAGATGCGGGAAGTACCTATGCGCTATGTCAAAGCGAACCAGATCGGGATTGTCCTATTTGTCATCCTGTCATTTCTGTTCAATCAACCGTTAATTCTGGGAGCCTTATGGATCATCCAAGTCATTGGTTTGGCATCCGGAGGCAAGCTTAATCTGTTTGTGCAGATTGGGAAGGCCGTGTTAACGGGAAAAGGGACAGAGACACAGGCAGTGGAACTGCAACGCTTCAACAATGTTCTGGCCGTATTGTTTCTTACGCTAGCACTTGTCTCATTCGGCCTTGGTTGGCAGGTAGCAGGTTATATTTTCTCGTCGATGCTTCTCCTCGCTGCAAGTGCTGCATTGCTCGGTTACTGTGTAGGCTGCACCGTATATTTTTGGTATAAACAGCTCCGAGCTGGCAGAAAGATTGGTTTTTAAACTATATGTGATTGCAAAACAATCCCCTCCAAGTTCTGTGTCTACTTGAAGGGGATTTTACTTTTTTTATCTAAACCAGGCCTTGTTTAAATTGTTTGTAAAATTGCTGTCGTTCAACGGAACATTAGCACTGCCAAAATCGGTCGTATTCAGCGCATCGCGTGCCGCAGACGTCAGATCATCCCAGCCGATCAAAGGCTGCATTCCACCGACGGTTCCCGTAACACCAAGCTCATGGTTTAGAGGCCAAGTACTATTGTAACTAATCAAAGGATTCGTACCGTTCAGGTTTGTGTTACTTGGTGCAACATTCGTGAACTGCCCATGCCCTGAATAGGCGATGGAGAGGATTTGAGGATTTTGTGCTGCGGGATTATCTACCCATACAACGATACCTTCCCAGTCATGACGATGGCCGAGACCGGAGGAAGGGGAGTCTTTCGGGAAATACCATGCGTACATAATAGCCCATACGCCATTATGCCATGCCGAACGGGAGTACACTTGCCCTCTGCTTGAGCTGCAGTTTCCATTAGGTGAACCGGAGGTTTGCAAGCCTGCATTGGTATTACCCTGTTGATCCACGGCGGGGAATGGAACACATCCATGGTAGACTTTTAAGTAGGGTTGGAAACGCTTGGCTGTTATTTGCGTGACTGTGACGGGAGTTACTTCCTGGAATCCGACAACCTGATCATGGTTAATGACTGCCGCTTCAACGTCTGTGACAAAGGGAATACAGGCCAAGAGCGAAACCATAAGCAATAATACGAGTTTTTTCATTCGGTGATCTCCTTCATGGGTATGATATTGGAATGTGTTGAGGATGCACTAAGACTATATTGGAGAAGGTTTCATTTTATTTGTCATCTCATTCAGGTTTTTGTAAATTTTTTGCAGGATATGGTTGTTCTCATGATTTGAGAGGGTATAAGACTATTTCCGGCCCAAGCGGGCAGAATGGTGATGGATGGTTATAAATGACAGGAAATCCATAGGATTAGATTCAAGAGGAGTGCTAGAGGTTTATTTTGTAAAGGATAGACAAGTTCGGAAGTGAACAGAGAGCATGCTCGTCATTGCTGGAGTGGGATAATTCTTAAGGTTTTATCTTTATTGTTATCCAGATGTAAAATTTCGTTATAATAGATATGAAAATAATTACTTATGTATCACAGGCTAGGACATCTTCACATTTGATGATATGATAGTACATAAAGGCTTTGGAATGAGACGGAATTCCTTATGCATATATATAAGTAGAGAAAAGTGTTGGGGCAGGATTAACGGACGTGAGTCATTGTGTAAAATGATGCCCGACTACGGTCACTCTCAGATAGTAAGAATATGAGGTCGTTCAGACTCATGGATAATGTGGAATAGGTGGCGTATGAGATGAAAAAAGCTCGCTTGATATATAATCCGACCTCAGGCCGGGAAGAAATGAAGAAACGTCTGGCAGATATTTTGCAGCGTTTGGATCAAGGTGGTATCGAGGCCTCGTGTCACGCAACAACGGGTGAGGGAGATGCAACCCGGGAAGCGGAGCTGGCGATTGAACGCGGATATGACATGATTATTGCCGCTGGCGGCGACGGTACGTTGTATGAAGTCATTAACGGCATGGCCGAGCGGGAGAATCGTCCTCCGCTGGGTGTATTTCCTTTGGGAACGACCAATGATTTTGCGCGTGCGCTCGGTATTCCGAGGCAGTGGGAAGATTACGTCGATCTGGTCATTAACCAGCAGCTTCGTCCGCTCGATCTGGGCAAGGCGAATGATAAATATTTTATTAATATTGCGGGCGGGGGTTCGTTAACCGAACTGACCTATGAGGTGCCAAGCCGTCTGAAAACGATGATTGGGCAACTGGCCTACTATATGAAGGGTATTGAGAAAATGGCGAGCCTGTCTCCGCAGGAATTGGTTATCCGTGCCGCGGGTCAGGAAGAAATTCATGATGAATTCATGCTGTTCCTCATTGCCAATACGAACTCCGTTGGAGGCTTCGAGAAGCTGGCTCCGGGTGCGACCATTGATGATGGTCTGTTCGATGTGATCGGTGTCCGCAAATGTAATCTGGCTGACATGATTCGCCTCGTAACCCTTGCGCTGCGTGGTGAACATCTGAATGACAAGAAGGTCGTTCATTTCCAAACGGATTATATGGAAGTAACATCTCCGGGCTATGTGCAGTTGAACCTGGATGGCGAGTTGGGCGGCACATTGCCTGCGACATTCAAGAACCTGCGTCATCACCTGATGTTGTATCGTTAAGCGTAGTATGGATCGGGGAGAAAATGTGATTTCCTGTTGCCGTGGGCAGTGGGATCACGTATAATCTCATGGTGCCTGAAAATGAATGGAATCTCCCTTGAACAAGGGATGAACATATATGAAGAAAGAAGTGAATGTACGTTGTCTAATACGAACCGCAGCGGTCGTGGAAAAAACCGCCGGAATTCGGCTGCCTCACAGGGGCAAGGGAATGCTTCAGCATCCCGCCAGCCGAGCAAATCATCTCGTCCATCCACACGTCAGCAAGGGAAAGAGGTGCGGCCACAAGGCGCATCTCTTTCTGCCGTTCGTCCGAAGGGACGGGAACGTGAATCTGCACCAATCGAAGGAATTCCTGTAAGTAAAAATGAAGAGACCGTCATCGACATCATCGGTATGAACCATGACGGTGAAGGTGTCGGCCGTGCCAATGGATACACGCTGTTCGTGCAAGGTGCGCTTCCGGGCGAAACCGTACGCGTAAGAGTGATGAAAACCAAGAAGCAGTACGGCTATGCCAAACTGCTGGAGATTGTGAAGGCCAGCCCGGATCGTGTATCCGCGCCTTGCCCGATCTACGATCAATGCGGCGGATGCCAGATCCAGCATATGAGCTACGCTGGACAGCTTGCGTGGAAACGCCAGCTGGTGGTGGACAATTTGCAGCGGATCGGCAAGCTGAATGTGTTGGTGGAGGATGATGAGCAGGCAATCCAAACTGAACAAACTTCTACTGAAGAACAAATGAACGGCAGCAATCGTATTCGCCTTCGCATGGAAGGTGTCATGATCGAAGATGACACAACGCAAGGTATCCGTGTGCTGCCAACGATGGGTATGGACGAACCATGGCGCTATCGCAATAAGGCACAGGTGCCGATTGGAGCAGCCGAGGGCGGCTTGGTGGGTGGTTTTTACGCCAAAGGAAGTCATCGGATCATCGACATGGACACCTGCCTGATTCAGCATGAGCATAACGATGAAGTGGTCGCCAAGGTCAAGGAGATCGGTAGCCATTTCGGGATAAGTGCTTACAACGAAGAGACAGGTCGCGGACTTCTACGTCATGTGGTTGTGAAGAAGGCTTTCCGTACTGGTGAGATGATGCTCGTTCTCGTCACGAATGGCCGAGACATTCCGTACAAAGACGAATGGATTGGTAGTATCCGTGAAGCGATTCCGCATGTAGCGAGTATCTGCCAGAACGTGAACAAGAAACAGACCAACGTCATTTTTGGCGATGAGACCCGCGTCCTCTGGGGCCGTGATGTGATTTACGATTATATCGGAGATGTACAGTTTGCGATCTCGGCGCGTTCGTTCTATCAGGTGAATCCGGTGCAGACAGAAGTGCTGTACGGGAAGACGGTTGAGTACGCAGGACTGAGTGGCAAAGAGACGGTCATCGATGCCTATTGCGGCATCGGGACGATTTCTCTTTTCCTGGCGCAACATGCGGATCAGGTGTACGGGGTGGAGATTGTGCCTGAAGCGATCGAAGATGCACGCAGCAATGCGCTTTTGAATGAGATGAAGAACGTGAAGTTCGAAGTCGGTGCATCCGAGGATGTTATTCCACGCTGGAAAGAACAAGGTATCGAAGCCGACGTCATTGTCGTCGATCCACCGCGTAAAGGCTGTGACCCACGCTTACTCGATACGATCTTGGAGATGAAGCCGGAGCGCGTGGTGTATGTGAGCTGTAATCCGAGCACTTTGGCACGTGATCTGCGTGTGCTGGAGGATGGTGGATATCGCACGGTTGAGGTGACGCCAGTGGATATGTTCCCGCATACAGTACATGTGGAGAGTGTAGCGATGTTGGTTAGGGTGTAGTGTTTTGAAGCTACATTTAGCTGTTTTAATATAGCTAATTTGCCCGAGGCTTCTAAAGCTCGGGCTATAATTGTTTTAACCGGTCATTCATTCAGCGAAGGGTATTTGATGAGGCTTCCGTTCGACGGATGATAGTTTTATATAATCATTAGTAGAGTTGATCTTGGTCTGAACAATATGAAGTTTTCCAGTTTATCCGTTTTCGATACTTGTGTGTTGTTCAGTGTTTTCTAATGCCGAGGTAAGACGTGGCAAAGGTATACCTAACTTTTTGGCTTCTCTCACAACTTCAAGTACTGCAAAATTGGATGTACTATTATTGTATTCAATGAAAAGTCGTGGTAAGCTGCCCTTTGCAAAAATAACCTTGTTAAACAGCGTGCCGATAAGTGCCGGTGGGATATTGGTCAACAATAGAGTAATCACGTCCATCTTTGCACCTCTTGCTTTAAGAACAGGCTTCATTTCTCGCATACTCTTGCCGACATTTGCGAATGAGTCACCATGATTCAAGAGTGCTGGGAAACTTCCCCGTTTTAACACCTCGGTCTCCATCGCCGCATTCATGGCATAGTGATTCCATAACCAGCTTTGCATATCCTTGATCCAATTGATTTTAAAATTGGCGCTTTCAAATAGTTCTTTGACCTTGTTGTTTATCTGTTCCGTGCCTACCCGTGGTTTTTCTAGAAATATCATTTTTAAAAAGCCGCCCCTGAGCTTATTGTCCTCAATGCCGCCTCCTGCTCCTGGGAACCCAAAGACAACATTGTTCATAGACAGGGGCAAGATTGATGATTTTAAATCCTGCCAAATATTATTGAATATTAGGATCGGGGTGTTACCAGCAGTAGTCGAAAGTATTCTTGCTGCTTTGGGAAGTTGCTCCGTGTTGACACTCGCAATAATGAGATCGTAATTTGGGCTTATCTCCTCATGCAGCTTGATTTTCCAGCTTTCTTGGATGAACTGTTTTCCTCTTCGTGCGTCCCACATTTCAAGCGCTATATGACTTCCGAACGTTTCTTTCCTCCCTTTTCTAACGTAGAACTCAACGGTATGCCCTGCCTTCTCTAAAGCCCAAGCGTATTGGGTCGATATTACACCTCTACCGAAAAATAAAATTCTCATCTTAGCCTCCTAATATCCATATTCATCCTTGTTGATGATCCAACAACGTGTTGTATAATGTTATTGTATAGATTCACTATTTGGTCATCAACCATCAGATTTTTAATATCTGTCGTATAATCAATTCAACAGAAAATGGAGGTTAACAATGAATAAGCAACCTGAAATTACGGAAAAAACAAGGCAGACATTTATAAATGTATTCTGTGATTTATATTGCCGAAAACCAATCGAAAAGATATCCATTCAAGAGATTGCTAACCAATCAGGATATAATCGGAGTACATTTTATCAATACTTTACAGATATCTATGAGTTGTTGGACTGCGTTGAAGAGCGTATGTTGAAATCGATTAAGGAGGAAATGGCAGGAAGAGAGTTTTCTACACATACTATCCAAGATGCACTTCAATGCTTGGAAAATGCAGAGGAAATTACAGTTCTTAAAGCTGTATTGGGCGATTATGGTTCTGTCCATTTTGTGGAACGCTTGAAAAGAGAAATTCCCTTTGAGCGATTGATTATGGATTTTTCAACAGATGATGTCTTGGCACCATACATCATTGAGTTTTACATATCAACATTAATATCTATGTTTCGTCTTTGGATACACAGAGACAAAGATCTATCGTCGGAGGAATTGATCAAGCTGATCGATAGTCTATTTTCAAAGGGGATAACACCGTATCATATCTTTGGCACGGTCAATCCGCAACGCTCTGGAGTGTAGCGATGATGGTTAGAAACTAAACATAAACAGAAGGGGTTCGAGAATGTATACATTAATTCTCGAACCCCTTCTTGTCTTTGTTCCAATACCATCCATTAACTAGTCTAAAACTCCCTAACATCCCAGGCGGTTATTAATATACATGCACACCCGTACCAAGCACGGATTTGTTTTGTACGGTATTACCGGATAGATATACCTTTTGCAGATTAGGCAGCTGGCTTAGGGTCTCTATATTGGAAATGGCATTGTTCTCGAGATGAAGCTCTTCTATGGCCTGCCAATTACTCATAAATTCGAGAGAAGCCAAATTGCTGTCTTGCAGAGTGAAGGAACGCAGAGCGGACATTTTGGCAAAGTAAGGCATCATTTGGTCAATGTCATTAACAGAGGTGTTGTTTATGCTGAAGTATGGCTGCTCTAAGGTCAACTGTTCAAGCACGCTGTTCTCCGCGGCCGCTTTTTGTTCAAAGTTCAGCCTGCACTCGGAGCACATCAGAGACTTCACCTGCTTCAAACGAAATAAGGCATCGCTTTCCTTGAACAGTGACGAGTCGTAAATGCTTAGGGTCTCTAGGCGGGACAAGCCGTCCATGGCGCCTAGACGTGTGATTTCACTGATCTCCCAGAGGGAGAGTTGCTCCAGTTTCGGGAATTTCCCCAGCGTAGCCAAGTTTAAATCCCCGCTTCCGCCACGGAGCGTCAGGCTGGTTGCGGCGGGCGCCTTTAGCCCCGGGAGAAAGGAGCCTGGGACTTCCACCCGCACTACATTTGGCAATGTCAGCGCTTCTGTTTTCTCGTAGTAACCGGACAACGTTAATTCCCGTAGTGAAGACAGACTGTTTATGGTCTTTACCGAGCCAAGCTGACTTAGAGAAGCCAGGCGTAGTTTAGTAATGGAGGCCTTATCGGCCAAGCGCTCTAGGCTGGAAAAGTTTACATTTTCAATATCTAGCGTTTGTAGAGCAGGCATGTTTTGCACAAAGTCGATGGATTTCACATTCGTTAAAAAGGACAAATGAAGCTCCTGAAGCTGAGTCAAGGCGTACAGCGGCTGCAGGTCTGTGGTTTCACTGTACTGTATGGATAAGGATGACAGCCCGGTCATGGAGGACAACCATCCCAGTTCATCGACAAAGGTGAGCGACAGGGACTTGAGCGGCAGTTTATTCAACAGAAAGAAATCCGTTACAGACTCATCCACATAGGTAATGGATAAAGAGCTCAGATTAGGAAATTCCAGCAGTAGGGCCAATTCCTGATTGCTGCGAAGCTGAGTGGAGAGCTCCGTAATTTTAGACTTGTCACCAAAGTAGCCCGAAAATTTGCTGAAGGATTCGTTAAAAGCGCCTCCATAACTTTTTAATCCGGGCATATGGGCCAAAGTGGTTTGGTCCGTCTGGGAGATTTCATAGGTATTTGTCAGGTCCAATGCCGTCAGTCCCTTAAAAGCTTCAAAATCTCGCTGATCAATCCGCTGGCTATTCAGTTTCTTGTCCTGAGTAATATAAGTGATCTTCTCGGCCTGTTCATCGCTGAAGGGATCGGAGAGGCTATATGTAAACGTCCACTGATCATTCTCCGAATGCTCTACGGTTAAATAGCGAAGACGAGCCAGTTCCTCCTCTGTCGGCAAGGCAGACCCCTTATCGAAGATATCTCGCAAAAATGAGAGCAGAACCTCGCTTTCGGGCATCTTTCGCACAGGCAGATTGGCTTCTGTTTTTGGATAGGTGGAGCTGTTGCTATAATAAAAATAAGTACCGATGGCGCCAGTTAGGACTAACATCAGCATCAGCAGTAGCTTTACGGAGGCAGCCTGCTTCAGCGGTGCTTTAGGGGGCGTTCCGTGGTAATGATTAATGGTCTGGTCTACGTAATGGACATGATTTTGCTTCAATAAAAGCTCTGTTTCGCAATAGGGACACTTTAAAATCTCACCTTCTTTGTATTCAATTCTTCCGTTGCAATTGGGACAGTTTAACGGGATAAACGCCACGAATGTCCCCTCCTTCATTATGATGGTCATAAGATCATGCTGAACGGTCATCTGACTTCATTATACCTTGTGAATTTACGTTTGATGAGAGAAAGAAGTTTCACATAGCGAAGGAGCAGGGAAATCCTGCTCCTTTTTGATCTTTTTAAGTATGGCTGGTGGTAAGCATTATTAAGAGGGGATCTGTTGTGGTGCTGCGACGAATTTATCTGCCGCGGCCTGATCATCGGAACGAAGAGCATGACCATACCCGTATCAGACTTGGTAGAGTTCTGTAAAAAACTAAGATTCCCCTTTAATTTGGAGTAAGAATTCTCTTTCATGAAGTGGTATTATCTGGGGTGAAAGGAGGCTGGTCACAACAAATTATGTAAGCGCTTTATATGTTTGATGAAAAATTTGGTGTGGGGGGAATGCTTCGAATGAGGAAATCATTTAAGCAGGTCGTTTCCGGGTTACTCGCAGCGGCTCTGCTTCTTCCGGGCGGCTTGATAGCTCCGGCAGTTAACGCAGCGGATCTAGTGGCAACTAATTCACAAATTGTGTATCAGGAAACATTCCAGAATGGTCAAGGCAAGGCAACTCAATCAGGCGGTGCCCAGCTGGACGCAGTAACAGGCAAGCCGTTTGAAGGCAATGATGATGGAGCGGCTCTACATGTTAGTAACCGATCTAATAACTGGGATGGCGTGGACCTTGCTTTTGATGACCTTGGTTTGTCAGTTGGCAAAGAGTATTCTGTAACCGCTTCCGTATATGTAGAATCTGATGCTAACCCTCCTACAGATGGGAAAGCCGTTCTGGAAATTGCAAGCAATAAGGGTGTTGCTGGATCTGAGGCATACACTGGAATTAGCGCTGCTGACTTTAAAGCAGGACAAGGCATTACACTATCCGCCGATCTCTCCGTTAACAGTGTGGAGAATACAGCTCTGCGAATCAAGTCTGATGAAGCAGGTAAGGGTGTCTCTTTCTATATCGGGAATATCACGATCACCCAGACAGTAACACCCGTCGAACCCACGGTAGTCCTTAACCAAAGCTTTGAAGACGGGAATACCGGTGGATGGGGCAAACTGGGTTGGGGATCGAATGGGGACACTACGGTCGTTAACGACGTAGCCTCCGAAGGCACGAAATCTCTGAAATTCTTCAACCGGGCCGATGAGAAAGCCGTCCCTGCTCTCGTACTTACAGGCAAGATGAAATCCGACCATAAGTATGATATTTCCCTCAAGGTTAAACTCAGTTCAGGTGAAGGCCAGTTCCATCTGGCTTCCAAGATAGATTCTGAAATATTAGCCGAAGACCAGAAGTATCCTTGGCTTATAGGCAATAATGTTGTAACCGCTTCCGAATGGACGCTATTTGAAACCAAAGGCTATGAAGTACCTTCCAAAACGAATGAGGTCATCATCTATGTTGAACCATCAGACAATACGTTAACCTCGGATATTTACATTGATGAAGTCATTATCACCGATGTAACTCCTGATCAAACTGCACCGGAAATTGTAGATAAAACGGGCATCTCTGCCGATTTTGAGAATGGCCTGAATGGATTCAAAGCACGGAACGGCCGTGAAACGGTAGCTCTTTCCCAAAACGATAATCATACATCTGGCGGCAAACAAAGCTTGCTTGTGACAACTACGACACAATATGATGCAGCCTTGGTTAACGCTGATGGCAAAATGGCAAAGAATCACGAATATGAGCTGTCTGCTTGGGTGAAAATGGCACCTGGACAAGAACCCACAACACTTCGTATAAGTGTTCAATATGCGGACAGCGGCTTTGCGAACGTGTCTCCAAATGCAACCGTTACAGATCAAGAATGGGTACACTTAACGGGTAAGTATACGCTCACCACTACTCCAAGCGTACTTAATGCTTATATTGAAACAGCAAACAATGACGGCGGCAACCGTACCTTCTACTTGGATGACTTTGCTCTAAAATATCTGGGACCTGTAACTGCCGCACCTCCGATTCAAGAAAACCTTCCTAACCTCAAGGATATTTACAAGAATGATTTTCTGATCGGGAACATTGTTAATCCGGCTACCTTTGACGAGACTCGACTCAAGCTTCTGACGAAACATCACAATGTCGTTACGTTTGAGAATGACATGAAGCCGGACTATGCATATGACGCGAACAGACAATTTGATTTCACTGCAGAAGATGCTCTTGTTCAAAAAGTAAAGGATGCAGGCCTTGATTTGCACGGTCACGTGCTCGTATGGCATGCGCAGTCTCCAACATGGCTTCATACGGCGGAGAGTGGTAAACCATTGAGCCGTGAAGAAGCTCTGACGAATCTAAAAACACATGTTAAAACGGTCGTTAAGCACTTTGGTGACCAAGTTATTTCCTGGGATGTTGTCAATGAAGCGATGAACGATAACCCGGCTAATCCGGAAGACTGGAAAAATGCATTGCGTAATTCTGGCTGGTTACAAGCCATCGGCCCTGACTTTCTTGAGGAGGCATTCCTTGCAGCCAAAGAAGTCATTGATGAAAACGGCTGGGATATCAAGCTTTATTACAATGACTATAACGATGACAACCAGAATAAAGCTACAGCCATCTATAGCATGGTTGAAGAGATCAATGAGAAGTACGCAGCAGATCACCCTGGCGAGAAACTGATTGATGGCATCGGCATGCAAGCCCACTATAATTTGGGCACGAGATTGGACAATGTCAAGATGTCGCTTGAGCGGTTTATTTCCTTGGGTGTAGAAGTCAGTGTCACCGAGTTGGACATTATGGCAGGTACCAATTCTACAATTACTGAAAAAGAAGCAAAGCAGCAGGCCTATCTGTATGCCCAATTGATGGATCTGTATAAGAAGAACAGCGAGCATATTCCGCGTGTCACCTTCTGGGGATTAAATGACAGCACCAGCTGGAGAGCCGAGCAGAATCCAACCTTGTTCGATAAGAATTTTCAAGCAAAAGAGTCGTTCTACGCGGTCGCTGATCCGGAGAAGTACCTGGCGGAAAACCCGCCTGAAGAGCTTGATTACAAGAAATCAAGCGCGCACTATGGGACACCGTCGATGGATGGATCTGTAGACAGCATATGGAGCAAAGCTCCAGAATTGAAACTGGATACGAAGCAAATGGCGTGGTCCGGTGCGACAGGAACGGCAAAAGTACTGTGGGATGACGACAATCTCTATGTGCTCGTTCAAGTCAGAGACGATCAACTGAACAAGACCAATCCAAATGTATGGGAACAGGATTCCGTCGAGGTATTCGTCGATGAAAATAACGGCAAAACGTCCAGCTTCCAGGATGATGATGGACAATACAGAGTGAACTTTGAGAATCTAGCTTCCTTTAATCCTGCGGAAATCGCTGCAGGTTTCGAATCCAAAGTCTCTGTTTCCGGTACCAACTACACGGTTGAAATGAAGATTCCGTTCAAAAAGGTTAAGCCTGCGAACAATGCCAAAATTGGCTTTGATGCGCAGATCAATGATGCCAAAGACGGCAACAGAATCAGCGTGAATGCATGGAACGATCCATCCGGTCAAGGTTACCAGGATACTTCCGTATTCGGTGAATTGACGCTCACTGGCAAACCCTCTTCTGGCGGAAACAATGGCGGAGGAAACGACGGTGGAGGCAACAACAGCGGGGGGAACAATGGTGGTAGCAGTGGCGGATCAAATTCCGGGACTACTCCGCAGCCACAACCTCAACCACAGCTTCCAGGCAGCGATTCGGCGATTGTGCCGGTAATTAAAGTCGAAAATGGAACAGCCACAGCAACCATTTCAAGCGACAGCCTGAATAAAGCGATTGAAAAAGCTTCTCCAGGTGCAAATGGCAAGAAGCAGGTTACCATCGAAGTGCCGAAGCAAGCAAATGTACAATCCTATGTTGTGCAATTGCCGACTTCAATCCTGCAAAGCAACAATAATGTTGAGTTTGTGCTTAAGACGGAGAATGCAACAATTCAAATTCCGTCCAATATGCTTTCTAATATTACGGAGCAAGCAGATCAAGTCTCTATTCAGATTAACAAAGTCTCGGCAGATCGTCTGAGCGCAGATGTTCGCGCTATTGTGGGCAGCCGTCCGGTGATCGATCTAAGTGTAAAAGCTGGTGACCGTCACCTTGCCTGGAACAATCCAGCGGCACCTGTAACGGTATCTGTTCCGTACAATCCTGCTGCACAGGAGCTTTTCAATGCACATCAGATCGTGATTATTTACATTGACAATCAAGGGCATGCAACAGCCGTGCCAAGCGGACGCTATGATGCTAAATCCGGTTCAATGGTGTTCAAAACAACTCATTTCAGCACGTATGCTGTAGCCTACGTAACCAAGACTTTTGCCGATGTGCAAAATGTCCTGTGGGCAAAACAAGCAGTCGAAGCGCTGGCTGCACGCGATATTATTAAAGGAATCTCTGATGACAGCTTCGCTCCTGCAGCTTCTATCACGAGAGCCGACTTTATCACCTTGCTTGTAAGAGCACTTGAATTGAAGGGTACGGGAACGAACACGGTAGCCTTCAGCGATGTAAAGCCAACTGCTCACTATGCACAGGCCGTGGCCATTGCCAAGGAACTTGGAATTGCCTCTGGATTCGAAGACAACACATTCAAGCCAGGCAACAGCATTTCCCGTCAAGACATGATGGTTCTTACGGCGAAAGCCCTGAAAGCAGCGGGTAAGCAATCTGCCGGCAACGGAAATCTAGCTTCATATTCCGATGCTGCAAGCATTTCCACTTATGCGATGGATAGTGTAGCTTCCCTCGTAGGAAGCGGAATTGTCAACGGCAAAGATGGCAAAATCGCACCAGCCGAACCATTGACCCGTGCTGAAGCAGCGATGGTTCTCTACCGGATCTGGGAAATGTGAAGTTTAATTAAACCAGCTAAAAAAAGACTCCCCCCGTTAATCCAGACGGGGGGAGTTCTACTATTTCATATCGAAGTAAAAGAACTCGTCTATCACTCTGCAGAAAAATGAACAACTGCACTATATAACATCTTGTTGCGAAACGGGTCGAACGTCACTTGATGCTGAACCTGCTTCACTCGAAGCAGCAATGCCTTGTTCATTCCGATTCGGTCCTCGATCGCCCGTTCCAGTTCATTGAAGTCATAAGCCTGCAAGCATTCGACTTTGTCTTTGATAATATCGAGTGAAATTTCCATGTTTGTTTCAGGCCTCCTCCATGTCACGATTTGCAGGTACAAAAGCCTGCCGAACTTTTATTGTAGAGGAGCTTGTCTGGTTCGGCAAGAGCGAACAAAGCGAATCATTAGAACGATGGAGGCTGTCTGATTTCTATACTGGGGGGGCCAAAACGAGAAGGTAAAGTTATGCTTCAAATAATCACTAATAAACCCGTGCTGAAAATCAACTAAAGACGTGGTAAAATTGGTGGAGTGATAAATGGAGAAAAGGAAAACACGGACCCATACGGCCATTAGCAAAGGGGGCATCGCCCCTCTTTTTTATGCGAGTCTATTGAAGAGTACGCTTCTCTTCGGGGTAGGATATATTCATCTTGATGTCATTAACAGATACTGATGTTTGAACGAAGTTACACTTGCATGGTATAAGTGAAGAAGAAGCAAGGACATTAAAATGTAAATTGCAACGAATCTGCTAATGTAATTGATACGATTGCAAATGTATGGCTAACGATTTTTTACTATTAATGAGGACAAAGATTGTCCTGGTATATATAGAGGAGTTCTAATATGAAAGAAAATTTTTGGCGTGATTTGCCACGACCGTTTTTTATACTGGCACCCATGGAAGATGTGACGGACGTAGTGTTTCGGCATGTCGTTAGTGAGGCGGGAAGACCGGATGTGTTTTTTACGGAGTTTGCGAATACAGAGAGTTATTGTCACCCGGAGGGGAACAAAAGTGTCCGCGGGCGTTTGACGTTTACAGAAGATGAACAGCCGATTGTGGCACATATTTGGGGAGACAAGCCGGAGTTCTTCCGCGAGATGAGCATCGGCATGGCCAAGGAAGGTTTCAAAGGCATCGACATTAATATGGGTTGTCCTGTAGCCAATGTGGCAGAGAATGGGAAGGGGAGCGGTCTGATCTGCCGTCCTGCCCTTGCAGCGGAAATCATTCAGGCGGCTAAAGCCGGAGGACTGCCCGTAAGTGTAAAAACAAGGCTTGGGTTCACCGAGGTGGACGAATGGCGCGACTGGTTAACTCATATTTTGCAGCAGGACATTGTAAATTTATCCATTCACCTGCGGACAAGAGAAGAGATGAGCAAAGTCGATGCGCACTGGGAGCTGATCCCGGAGATCAAGAAACTTCGGGACGAGATTGCACCGAATACGCTGCTAACCATTAATGGAGATATTCCTGACCGTGCGACCGGACTCAAACTCGCCGAGCAGTACGGTGTGGATGGCATTATGATTGGACGCGGCATTTTCCAGAATCCGTTTGCTTTTGAAATGGACCCAAGGGAGCATACCACGGAGGAGTACCTTCATCTTCTGCGACTGCACCTAGATCTGCATGATCAGTATTCAGATCTTGAACCGCGTTCGTTCAGCCCACTGGCCCGCTTTTTTAAAATCTACGTCCGTGGATTCCGCGGGGCAAGTGAGCTGAGAAATAGCTTGATGAACGCCAAAACAACGACTAGAGTACGCGAATTGCTCGATGAATTTGGTAATAAGGAGCATGATGGGGTAGAGGAAAATGAATAGAATACAGGAGGTCATATGTCCTGGAGTAAATTGAAGCAGCAACTGGAGAGTTTCCTTAGTCCCACGTTAGTTGGAACGGTCGAATACCGGGCAACCAGCTACCGCTATTCACCTGATAAATCAGGAAATTGTTACATTACCGTAGACAAAAAGAACGTACTCAATATGAGTGACATCACTGGCTCGATCAGATGGTATCAGACGGAGCAGGAGATCAAGAACGAACCGGATGTCCTGATTCCTGTAAGTCATGAAGAGATTGAAGCCGTCAGAAAAGAAACCAAAGGGACCGTTCCAGAGGATCGCCTTCAAGTCATAGCAAGAAGCAGAAAAAGCTCAGGACTTGCAAAGGAGCTCCTGTCAGCACAGTCATCATTAAGTAAATCCAATTTTACTGTTGTAGCGACTACGTTTTTATCTACTTCGATAGAGGATAATCTGGAGAGCAACGATATCTTATTGAATATTCTGGCTTTGATAGACAGACGAGTTGGCAAAAAGCGAATTCTAAATATGTCTGAGCAGATAAAGTTAAAGCATCCAGCTGTGCAGTATTTTTATGAATTAAGGCGCAGTACGTTGTGAGAATTAATAAATATCAATGACGGGGCACCCTTTATCGAGGGTGGTCCTACTGAACATTAGCTTAACAAGAGAAGAGATGATCAAGTAGACTTCAACCTGTGCATGTTGAAAAGTTTACTTTTTTATTGTTCAATTTCTTTTCTGTTATAGCTTTTAACTATAACTAGTTATGGCATTTAAGTATCTCAGCCAACCTCGTTCTGCATGATATGATAATGGTATACAACGAGGGGGTTTTTGACATGACTGATAAGTTCCAGATCGTAGGTAGTTTGTTGCGTCCTGAAGAGCTGCTGACATATAAAACGCAAATTGAACATCGTGATGATATCAAATATCCATTCTATGAAAGTTTTGAAGGTTATGAAAAATGCGAGACTGAGGCCATCAAACAAGTGGTGAAAAAAGAAATCGAGCATGAGCTGTCGATTATTACAGATGGAGAGTTCTCCAAATCGATGTGGCATCTGGATTTTGTGTGGGGCTTTGGTGGAGTTGAGCGTTATATTGCAGACCATGGCTATTTTTTCCGTGATGTCGATGGATCTTCAAAATATGAAACACGTAAAGATATTGGCCTGCGCATAACGGGCGAATTGAGCGGTAAAAATCATCATTTCATTCAACTGTTCAAACAACTGCAAGACACGGCGGGTGACCAGCAAACGAAACTTTGCGTTCCGTCCCCATCCCATATTTTTGGTGAACTCTCCTGGTCCGATAATATCGGCGGTACGGATGCTGTTTATCAGAATATTCAGGAGCTCAAAGCGGGTCTTGTGAAAGCATATAAGGAATTTGTGGAAGAATTCGCTGCGGTAGGCGGTAAAATTCTGCAAATGGATGACTGCTTGTGGGAGCTGTTTGCAGACGACAACCCGAACTCTCCGTTTACAGGGGAGCACATTAATCAAGAGGAAGTACAGGGTCTCGCTACCGAATTTATTGATATTAACAATACAGTGATTGACTTCGGTCATAGCCTGGGCTTGAAAATGTGGACACATAATTGCCGCGGCAATTATGATTCTCGCAACATGGGCGGTGGATCTTACGCGAAAATCGCTAACCTGTTCCTGAAGCAATTGAAATATGACCGTTTCTTCCTGGAGTGGGACGATGATCGTGCGGGTTCTATCGAAGCCTTGGAGGTTTTCAAAGATAGACCTGAAACGGAAATCGTATTAGGTTTGTTGTCATCTAAGACAAGTACACTTGATGATGAAGAGCGCGTAATCCGTTTGCTTGACGAAGCATCTAAAATTATTGATAAGGATCGTCTGTTGCTTTCGCACCAATGCGGCTTTGCATCCTGCGATGGCGGTAACGAACTAAGCGAAGCTGAGCAATGGGCCAAAATCGTACAAGGTCAAAAGATTGCCAAGCAATACTGGGAAAACTAATTCCGAATAGTAGCATTTTCAGCTATAAGAGATGACTCGTAGGACCAGCAATGGACCTGCGAGCCATCTCTTTTTTTTATACCTCTTTTCTCCCCAAAATAACGTAGTTTCTTGCTTAAGGTTGTAGGACCATACTCGAATAGCATAACTAAGTGAGCCTCACAGGATGTATCTGTTCCGCCATTGTATTGCGCGATAAGTGGCTCTTTCTCAGATCGGTGATTAAGACACTGTAGGAGAGAAAGGAGTTGTTAGCATCATTGGTGAGGTTGGAATGGGAGTGAATTTAGTGGAATCTGGATGTATAGCGTGACAACAGGCTGTGATACAATGAAAATGAAATTGTTGTACGGATCATCTTGGCAGTTGTATTCCCTCTAAACGACAAATTAGAAATGTATATATCCTATGAAAAAGGAGAGTTTTACAAAATGAATTTGGAAGAGGTTATGCATGAGCTAGAAGCGCTAGGGAAAGAACGAACAAAGAAAATATATATGTCCAATGGTGCACACGAACCGCTTTTTGGAGTAGCTACTGGAGCGATGAAACCAATCGCCAAGAAAATAAAAAAGGATCAGCCTTTGGCTGAGCTGCTTTACGCTACGGGAAACTATGATGCCATGTATTTTGCTGGTGTGATAGCCGATCCCCAAGCGATGACGGAAGCTGATTTTGACCGTTGGATTGATGCTGCTTATTTTTACATGATCTCTGACTTCATCGTATCCGTCACGCTGGCAGAGACAGATATTGCCCAAGCGGTTTCGGACAAGTGGATTGCGAGCGGGGATGAATTGAAAATGTCTGCAGGCTGGAGCTGTTATTGCTGGTTACTCGGTAGCCGACCGGATAGCGAATTCTCCGAAAATAAAATGATGGAGATGCTCGAACAGGTAAAAAAGACGATTCACGAATCTCCGGAACGAACGAAATATTCGATGAACAACTTCCTTTACACCGTCGCGACATCCTATCAACCGCTGCACGACCAGGCCGTGGAGACAGCCAAGGCCGTGGGACCTGTTGAAGTCGACAAGGACAAACCTAAGAGCAAGTTCCTGCAAGCTTCCGAAAATATTCAAAAGGCAGTGGAAAAAGGGCGAACTGGGTTCAAACGTAAATATGTAAGGTGCTGACGCTTTCGCCTTATCGTCAGTTTTGGCATAGGGAACGTCCGAATCTGTGAATTGAAATCCACAATCACCATGTTATAATAAGGACAGAAACAGCTTATAATGCAAAGAGAGCCGTGCGCTAACACGACTCACTGATGCAATAGCCGCTTTTAAGGGCGGTGGGCTTAACAAGCAGGGTAACGACCAAATAGACCGCATCCCTTAGCCAGAGGGCGGTCTATTTGTCTTTATTGGACAGCAGCGCTACAATCAGCAAACCGAAGGTAAGCATTAGCATAATTGCTTCAAATACTGTCACAAGGCATCACCTCCCTTCCGGGAGATTAGCCGACCGCCCATATAAGCCTTTCCATTGCTCTGTGAGTATACCATATTTTTCTTGGAGCTAATAGATGAACAATATTCGTTTTCATAAAAGTCTTGGCATGATAATTCCCCAGTACAGTGAATGCGAAAAGAGCATTACGGTGGCTAGTATGAAGCATTATTTAGTTGAAAACAAATAAGAGAAAACACGCCATTTATAGGCGTGTTTTTTGTGTTTACTGCTGAATAACAAAAATTAAACAGCATCAAAGTTACGCAT
Source organism: Paenibacillus sp. 276b (assembly GCF_900107875.1). Taxonomy (NCBI): domain Bacteria; kingdom Bacillati; phylum Bacillota; class Bacilli; order Caryophanales; family Paenibacillaceae; genus Paenibacillus; species Paenibacillus sp. 276b. The sequence continues at coordinate 77,937 of NZ_FNRR01000011.1, forward strand.
TTTATAAGGGCCCGGAGCGTTTACTTTTTAATTACTTCTAACCATTTCTTTGGCTTGCTGCCTGCCCGCCGCGAGAAAGCTGTCGCTTAGTTCAGGATCATTAACAGAGCGTGCAAGAACAAGCGAGCCGACTAATGTACTAAACAGTGCACGACTTTTGGATACATCCATATCTGCCAGATTGGAGATAAAAGTGACCATCCGCTCCAGTTCATGAGTGAATACCTGCCTAACCTCTTCGGAAGAGCGGGATATTTCGCCGGAAAGGGCAGGGAAAATGCAGCTCATTTCCGTTTTGTCGCGGTGATAGGGACTGAGATAATAATCGATGACTGTATTGATTTTTGGGTTCTGCTCTTCCTGATCCGCGACTTTCTGAAGAAGTGCGATGGTATCGCTAATGGCATATTCACAGGCTTCGGCGACCAACTGTTCCTTGTTGTCAAAGTGTGAATAAAACCCTCCATGAGTTAATCCGGCTCCCTTCATAATGAACGGTACACTGACGTCCTGAATACCATTGGTACGAAAAGCCCGAGCCGCACTCTCAACAATTTTACCTCGTACTTTTATTTTATGGCCTTTGGGATAGGGCATTATCATTCACTCCATAGTTTCATCATTCTGCTTTTTTAAAATATTATAGTCATCATAATAAAGCCTGTCAATTTGTCGACTGGATGTCTTTTGATTTACAAAAGGGCCAAATACGGTTGTTGACTGCCTTAAAATATGATGGTTATAATATATTACGATCATCATATTTTAAATCGGCTTCAAATCGGGAGGTATCAGGACATGAGTAAACTTGAATCAGTAGATACGTTAGTTATTGGATCAGGTCCGGGAGGATATGTGGCGGCGCTTCGTTCTTCGCAACTGGGGATGAAGACGGCAATCGTCGAACGTAAACAGCTCGGCGGGGTCTGCACGCATGTGGGTTGCATACCATCCAAGGCATTAATTGCGGAATCACATCGCCATGATTTGTTCAGACAGTTCAATCAAGCTGACGCGGCAGCGACATTTAAGATTGCTCAGCATTTCAAGCAGGGGGTTGTGAATAAACAGGCAGGTGGCGTCCACTATTTGTTAAAGACTGCGAATGTGACCATTCTTGAGGGCGAGGCCAGTCTGATGGATGAGCACACAGCGATGATCCAGCAAGCTGGACAGGAGCAAATCATTTCTTTTAAAAACCTCATACTGGCAACGGGGTCTCGTCCAATTGAACTGCCAGCATTTCCAGTTGGAGGTCGTATCTTGTCTTCCACAGAAGCACTGTCTCTGCAGGAGGTTCCGAGTAGTCTGGTTGTGATCGGCGGAGGGTATATTGGTGTGGAGCTTGGACAGATGTATGCCAAATTCGGAACAAAGGTGACGATTCTGGAGGGAGGAGCACAAGTATTGCCCGGATTCGAGGCGGAACTTGCAGCACCTGTAGTCAAACAATTGAAGGCGGATGGCATCCACATCGTAACCGGAGCGATTGCTGAAAAGGTGGAGCAGAAGGCTGATTCCATTACACTGCATTATTCGAAAAATCAAGAGCAGCACCAAGTCACGGCGGAATATGTATTGGTCACAATCGGCAGGAAACCCAATACAGACGGCCAGTTAGGACTGGAACGCATAGGTGTGTCCGTAACGAACAAGGGACTGATTGAGACGGATGAACAGTGCAGGACGGTTATTCCGCACATTTATGCCATTGGAGATATTACGGCTGGTCCGGCACTCGCTCACAAGGCCTCCTATGAAGCAAAAGTAGCAGCAGAGGCCATTGCGGGTCTTACCTCCAAAGTGGATTATAAGGTGATCCCGCTTGTCGTCTTTTCTGATCCGGAGCTATCCAGTGTTGGAGTAAGTGAGACGCAAGCCAAAGCACAGGCCATTCCGGTGGTTATCGGAAAATCTTTTTTTGGGATCAACGGAAGAGCATTGGCATTAAGGGAAACCGAAGGATTTGTAAAAATTGTAGCTGAACCAACCTCGGGAATTGTCATTGGTGCGCAAATCGTTGGCGTGGAGGCATCCACACTGATATCGGAGCTCACACTTGCAATTGAGATGGGTGCAACCGTAGAAGATCTGGCCATGACGATTCACCCTCATCCCACTTTGGGAGAAGTGATTATGGAGGCTGCCGAGAACGCGGTCACCAAAATGATAATGAGAACTAAAAATACGCAGCAAATTTAACCATATAAATTGAACTAAACATTTACACGAAACGGAGAGGACAGAAAGAACCTGAAGAAGCGGAGCGTTCGCCTTTATCACTGGATTTACCATTTATAAAAGGAATCAAAAAAATCTGGGGATAACAGCGATCGGAAGGTTGTTCTGTCATCGGAGTTTCCAGTGTAAATAATTTTTAGTTCAACTTATATACACGAGGATTGGGAATGGGAGAGATGAAAGAATGAAGATAAAAGCAGGTCTGTATATGGGAATTGCGATGGTGTTTATTGTTGGAGGTTCACTTCTGGCTGTTAAAGGGAAGGATGCTGTAAGTCAGGCCGAGAGCAGGAAACAAGGCATGCTTGAGGCAGAGCAAACGACGTTGTTTTATCAGAATAGTCCTGGGGCCATTGTAGAGGCGGGTGCGTCTGCAGGTGGCTCCGTGAAGAAGGGAGAGGTGCTATTCAAAGTGAAGTCAGCTGGGGAAAGAGATGTGGATGTACTCGCACCGTATGATGGTTTGGTTGACCGAGTTGCTGTAAAGCAGGGAGATCAAGTACAAGCAGGAGTGCCGCTGGCGGTTCTGCAAAAGAAAAATTACTATACGGACCTCTACATCCAGGAAAGTGAAGTTCAAAAGCTTGAAGTGAATCAAGCCATTGATGTTCATTTTCCCTATTTGGATCAGCCAACACAGGTGAGTGGAGTTGTTACTTCCATCTCATCTGCCCCACAATTTGCGAGCTTGCGCATGTCACGGGAAAAAGGGCAAGCCGATTTAAGTATGTTTCTGGTCCGAATATCGATGGATTCGAATGCTGATTTGCTTCCCGGGATGACAGCAGAGGTGAAACTTGATGAAATCACTGATTGACGAGTGGAAGTACGTATCGGGAAGTAAGTATGTTCGATTGATTTTTATCGGCCCGCTTATTGCAGCCTTATTCTTTGGTTTAATGTTCTCGCAGAATCAAATTAGCAAATCGCCAGTTGTGGTCATTGATGAGGATCATAGCGAATATTCACGGCAGTTGATCTCCAAAATAAATGCCTCGCAATATATGAGCGTCAAAAGCGTATATGCGAGCCGAATGAGTCCGGAAACATTGCTTGCCAATGAGCAGGCTGTAGCGGTCATTATGCTTCCCAATCAATTGGGATTACGTCAACAACAAGGGAAATCGACGAATATCGGCATCTTGATGGATAACACAATGCCCTCGGGGCTAACCGGAATCCGGACCGCGATTCAGGAGATCATCCAGACGGAAAATATGACCCTTTCCATGACACGTCTAATCCAGAAAGGGATGGATGCCGAAACGGCTAAAGGAATCGTGTCGCCGATCTCGCTTCAGCAAAGGATGCTGTTTAATCCAACCTCCAGTTATGTCGGTTTTATGGTACTAGGATTTGTGAATATCGTAGTATTGATGATTACAACAAGTGCAGCGGGCTCGATTGCACCTCGGCTTCGTCAGGAAGGGGAGTTATTTACAAACGGAAGGTCACCTTTCCAGCTATGGGTTAGGAGTGTGCCGTACGCTGTGTTGAGCTCCCTATCGCTGCTCCTATCCTATGGATTGTTAAAGCAGGTGGGGGGAATGCGTTTTGAAGCGGAGCCTTATCTTTTTATCATCCCATTGGTTATTTATGCCTTCGCCTTGTCACTTCTGGGTATGTTGATTGGATACACAGCCAAAGACATATCCAAAGTCAACCTACGAACCAGCTTTGTATTGTATCCTTCCTTTCTGGCAACGGGAATTCAACTAACGCCGCTGGCGTTTCCAGAACCGTTTCAAATTTTCGCATGGGCACTACCAATGAACTGGCTTAACCGCCTGATTCGTGGAATGGCTTTTCGGGACGGAGCGCTTACAGCCTACAGTCAGGAGTTGGGGGCATTGCTAATTATTATTGGCGTTGTGTCCTTGTTCATGGGGTTACTGTTTTTGCGTGAAGGGAGCAAAGTGTCTCCCAGCCGTGAACCACTTTTGAATGCAGATATGTTGCCGAGCAGCAGTTAATTGAAAAGATAAGCAGTGAATCGAAAAACAGACGCACGGGAATCATTCCTGATGCGTCTTTCTTGTTTATTTTGTAGATGACATATAACGATAAAGGTCCTTCTAGCGAAGGTTTTTTATATCGTTTATACTTGTAAGGCCAATTTACTTGAGGAGTTGTCTAACGAATCATGAATAAAAAAGAAGTCGCGCATATACGCAAACAGTTTAAGATGGATCATGATTTACTGAATATTTACGATATTCTCAACGTGTATATTACGAAAGAAACGAACGAGATCTATCATTGGGAACGCCATCCGTTTGAGCTGGTGGATAGAGAGAAACAGGAACTGTACATGGGCAATTTCAAAAAATTGCTGACGGGTGAGCTGGATCAGAAATTGTTTGAGCTGAAGTTCCAGGAGCAAGCGGAGGAGCCGGCTCAGGTGATGCTTCACCAAGCACTGGTAACAGGAGATCCGGAGGAATGGCAGGACCTGATGTTGCTATTGGTGGAAAGAATGTTGGTGGATGCCAAGTATGAACGGGATATGGTGATCACGTTTGTTCGTGGACAGTATTACTTGCCAACCAAGGCTCGGAACGATGAAGCGGAAGAAAGCGAGAAAAACGAAGTGTTCGCACATCCATTCATTCTGTGCAGTGTGAATTCCACGGAGAAGCAGCGGAAAACGCTCTTGTTTGATTACGTGGAGAGAGAATTTAAATACAATGTCATTGTAGATCCGGTTGTCAAATTAAGCACACCGGAGCAGGGTTTCCTGTACCCGAGCGTAACGGACAACTACTCCGATGTAAATCGTGTTCTATATTGCACAGGTAAATCCAATTTCCCGGATCCGCATTTTGTCGAAAATGTATTGAATGGAGAAAGGTCTGTGACAGCACTGGAAGAACGGGCGATCTTCGAAGATATCGTGAAGGAAGTGGCCGGTGAACAGCTCGACTCAGCCACAATTGCACATGTGTACGAGGAGATCAACCGGGTCATCGAAATTAACGAAGAGTCACATGAAGAAGAACCTCCGAAGCTCGATTATAAAGATCTGGAACGTGTGCTGACAGCAAGCGGTATAGAGGACCTGACGTCGGAGAAAGTGGAACGGGCATTTGAAACCATCGTCGACAACAAGAATTATGAAATGAAAGCGACCAGTGTTATGCCGAAGTTTACGTCCAAGTCCATTAAGATTGAAACCAAAGTTGCTACGATTTCGGTTAGCCCACAAGATTTGAGATATGTGAAACAAGTGAATTTTCAAGGCAGACGGTGTATCATGATTGAAGTTGACGAAGATGTCGTCATTGAAGGGTTCACGCTTACGACAGAGGTACTGTAGTTAGCATAGTAATTAACTAAACATTTCAGTTCAAAGAAGACGCTCGAGACTCGCTCCCGAAGCGTCTTTTATTTGCCTATAAACTCTATCGCAGATATCCCTTCCCTACATCCACCCCGTAAACTCCAAAATGGAGGCTTTCGCAGATTGCACTTCGGACTGTGCGTCTTTGCGCCATTCTTTCGGCGATTTCCCCATAAGTCTGGAGAAGCAGCGGTTGAAGCTGGAAATGGACTGAAAACCGACTTGTTCGGAGATTGAAAGAATGGAAGCGTTCGTGCTTTTTAATTGCTTGCAAGCTTCTTCAATCCGTGTGCTGTTTAGGAAATCCAGAGGTGCCGTTCCCATAATGTCATGAAATTTCCTGCGAAAATGGGTGGTGCTTAGGTGGCACAGATCAGCGAGAAAATCGATGGTAATGGGCGACATATAGTTTTTGGTGATATACTCCAGAACCGGAGAAATAACAAGATCACCTTTTAGATTATGCTGCGTTTCTTGATCTGCCAAGGGTTCATTCCGGGAATGGATTCGCAGGAGTTCGATATAAAGGGATAACAATAAGCCATAGGCACTTTCCTGATAAAAAGGATTTTTCTGCTTTAATTCCTCTACCACAGATGTCGCAAGGGTATAGATCCTTGGATGTTCCTCTCTATTTAAAATGCAGTTCAATCCCTTAATTGCCCTCAAATTGGGCTCAAAGTTACTGTAGGCACTTTTTTTAAACGATTGTTGAAAGAGGTCCTCGGGCGAGAAAAAGAGATAAGACCATAAGCTGGCTTCATTGGGTGAACTATACGTTGTATGAGGAAGATATCTGGGGATAAAGGTTACATCGCCGGCTTTAAAAGGTACAGATTCACCTTTGATCTCCATAATGCCGCTATCTGAATGGCAAATACCAATCTCCAGATGGTTGTGAAAATGAAGATGTTCACTTTTGATATCGGATATTTTCCAGCGTTCACCGCTTAACAGCAGAATAGGAAAATGGATCGGCAAGCTATAGTGGCGGTATTCAATAATAGGCTGCTTTTTTCTGGGCACATTCGATAACTCCCATTCATAAATGATTGAAATTGCGCAGTTTTGTTGCGAATATGCTTAGATTGACACTATTTTACTGCGTACAATGGAATAAGTAAAGCGTTTTCAAACCAAGGACGGACAGCTCTCAAGCGCATTTGGGGGCATGTGCGCTACGAGAGGGGAATCACCGATGCTTCAAGTGAAATATGACAGGGAAGAAATTTTAAACGTTATTGATAACGTTACGAAAAAAACACTGGCGATGGATTTGACGTGGGATTGGCCTTGCGGTGTGGCATATTATGGTGTATCCAGAGCTTACCAAACGACCGGGAATCAAGAGTATTTGGACAGGCTTGTCCAATGGGCGGATGAATACATCGAGCTGGGCTTGCCGGACTGGACCGTAAATACATGTGCCATGGGCCATATGCTGATTACTTTATATGAAGAAACAGGGAACCAAAAATATTGGGATATTGTAATGAGCAAGGTGGATTATCTACAAAATCATGCGCTCAGATTCGGAGATAACGTGCTGCAGCATACCGTATCCATTTCCAATGATTTTCCCGAGCAGGCATGGGCGGATACCTTGTTTATGGCGGCATTTTTCCTGCTCCGTGTAGGAAGCAAATTAAAGGATCAGGATATGATCCAGGATGCCCTTAATCAATATTACTGGCATATCAAATACTTGCAAGATCCGAGTAGTGGTTTCTGGTACCACGGCTACAATAACGTTAACAAGGACCATATGTCTGGATTGTATTGGGGAAGAGCAAACGCTTGGGGTGCTTACACCATGTCGCAAGTAAAACCACAGTTGAAGGACTGGTATCTGTATCCACAGTGTATGGACGTGGAGTGTTCGCTGCGGGATCAACTGGCAGCTCTGAAGCTCGTGCAGACGGAGAATGGCTTGTGGCGGACAGTTCTGGATGACGAGCAGTCGTATGAAGAGGTGTCGGCTTCCGCTGGTATTGCAGCAGCCATGATCAATAATGGTAATCCGCTCCATACCAAATACGTTCAAAAGGCATTGGAAGGCATCCTGAACAACATTAGTGAAGATGGACGTGTGCTTGGTGTATCGGGTGGTACGGCGGTGATGAAGGATCGGGATGGATATCGGAATATTCCAAAAGACTGGATTCAGGGCTGGGGTCAGGGCCTGGCGCTCGCTTTCCTGTCCGACATGTTGAAATAGGGAGGGAACCAAGTTGTCCAAACTAATCAAAGGCTCCTTTACACTACCCGGCGAATCCGGTTATGAGGCACTGACTTTGGAACTTGCCGAACGGTGGGGGGCCGATGTCATTCGTGACAGTGACGGCACACAATTATCCGATGAGATTATTAACGCGGGGTATGGTATTTATTCGACCATCTGCATCATCCGGGATCATAACGAGTGGGCATCCCAAAATCAAGATAAGCTCCAGCAATGTTTTTTAATTACGAATCCGAAGGTAGCTGTACAAGATTATGTATCGTTCTATCTGATGGAGGATTTTTTTGCTGAACAATTCAAGGTGAATGATTCCAAAGAAGCCTTTAAGTATTGGCAGGTCTTTGACCGGACAACCGGGGAGGAAGTGCCAAGAGGACAGTGGAATTATGAGAGGGAATCCGGCCATGTAGTCATTACCGGCATCGTTCCTTGGCATAAATACACGGTAAGCTTCATGGCCTATCGGATCTGGGAAGAGATCTCGATGTACAATCACACCACAAACCATTGGGACAAGGAGCACTTGATGCAAATTGATCCGATCTATTCGGAAACGCAGACATATCTGCTGGAATGGATGGAGGATTGGTGTCAGCAGCATCAGGAAACAACGGTGGTTCGTTTCACCTCATTGTTTTATAATTTCGCCTGGATCTGGGGCAGCGACGAGCGTAATCGCTATCTCTTCTCGGACTGGGGTTCATACGATTTCACGGTAAGTTCGAGAGCGTTGGATCTGTTTGCTCAAAAATATGGGTATTCACTCTCGGCTGAGGATTTTGTGAATGGCGGCAAATATCGCGTGAGTCATATTCCGGCGCAGCAGCGCAAGCTGGACTGGATGGCGTTTATCAATGATTTTGTCATCGAATTTGGGAAGAAGTTAATTGATATCGTGCATAACCACGGCAAGCTGGCGTATGTCTTCTATGATGATAGCTGGGTTGGCATGGAGCCTTATAATGACCGCTTTCAGGAGTTTGGATTCGATGGGATGATTAAATGTGTGTTTTCCGGTTATGAGGCGAGGATGTGTTCAGGTGTCAACGTGGATACCCATGAGATTCGTCTGCATCCCTACTTGTTTCCGGTGGGATTAGGGGGGCTTCCGACCTTTAAGGAGGGTGGAGACCCTACGCTGGATGCCAAAAAGTATTGGATCAATATCAGGCGAGCTTTGCTCAGAGAGCCGATTGACCGGATTGGGTTGGGTGGATATCTGCATCTAGTTGAGCCTTACCCGGACTTTTGCGATTATATCGAGAAGATTGCGGACGAGTTCAGGGAAATAAAAGAGCTGCATCATGAAGGGAAGCCCTATCAAATAAAGACAAAGGTAGCGGTTCTGCATAGCTGGGGCAAACTAAGATCGTGGACGTTGTCCGGCCACTTCCATGAAACGTATATGCATGACTTGATTCATGTAAATGAAGCCTTGTCAGGCTTACCGGTTGAAGTGCAGTTCATTGATTTTGAAGATATCCGTCAGGGAGTGCTGCAACATATAGATGTCGTGATCAATGCCGGCTCTGCCGGTTCAGCCTGGAGCGGCGGAGAACATTGGAATGACCACCAATGTGTGGACCTGCTGACCCAATGGGTGTATGAGGGCGGTACTTTTATTGGCATCAACCAGCCATCGGCGGTAGAAGGGTACGACAGCTTTTTCAGAATGGCACATGTTCTTGGGGTGGATGAGGATACTGGCGCCAGGGTGGTTCATGGAAAATGGACATATGAGACTCGCGATGAGCATGGTTTGTTGCCGGAAGGGGCAAAAATAGCGCCGAAGAATAACATATACCTTACCGATGGAACAGCTGCTGTGGTGGATGAAACGGATGGTATGATTACATTGTCTACACATGATTTTGGTAAAGGGAAAGGAATCTACCTGCCTTCATTCGAATTCAGTTGGGAGAACACAAGGTTGCTGCTGAATCTGATTCGTTTTACGGGCCGTGAATCTCATGAAACGAAGTACATTACGGATAACTTATTTACAGAGTGTGCTTATTATCCGGAGAGTAAAATGTTGGTCGTCATTAACAATAGTGGTCAGGTTCAAACGACGACGATCGATACCGAGTATGGAAAACAAACCGTGGAATTAGATCCTTATGACACCAAGATCACACATATTGGCTTAATAAAATCAGTATAGAAACATAAAAAGCAAGCAATAAGACGTTCGGGACTAATTCCTGAAGCGTCTTATTTTGCATGGTGTAATACACAGCCGATCCCCTGAATATGGACCGGCTATGGTTGTAATCAGAATCTAAATGGAATTTTTTTTAACTAATCCTCCAGTCAATCCCGTTATTGCAGCTGCCAGAGGGTTGGTGTTGCTGAAGGGATCCAATCCACTTGAGACTTGTGTGTAAGGAGACATTTGTACGTCAAGTTATTGTAGCTCACGATTGTACCCGCTGTGTATTGAGTATTAGCTGCCCATGCAGGTGCAGTAGCAGCTGCGGCTGTTTTACCGCTGACTGTGCTGGCAGCAGATTGGTTACCTGCTGCATCAACAGCATAAACCGAGAAGTTGTAGGTTGTGTTCGCTTCAAGATTGGTTACCGTATAAGACGTTGCCGTCCCGGATGTCGTTGTAACTAAAGTAGAGCCGTTATAAATTTTGTACCCTGTCACGCCTACATTATCCGTGGATGCCGTCCACATCAGCTGAATGCTGGAGGAGGTTGGTGCTCCCATCACATGCAGCCCGCCTGGAGATGTAGGTGCAGTAGTGTCGTTTGCAGGAGGTGCAGTTGTGGTAACGCTTACACTATTACTGGCTGCAGATTCATTGCCTGCTGCGTCGACTGCTTTGACAGTAAAGGTATAAGCTGTGCTTGCTGTCAGCCCTGTTACGGTATAGCTTGTAGTTGTGCCGGACACATTGCCGATTAAGGTAGTCCCGTTGTAAATTTTATACCCCGTTACGCCTACATTATCTGATGAAGCCTTCCACGATAAGGATGTACTGGTCGCAGCAGTTGCAGTTGCCACAAGTGCAGTTGGAGGTGTTGGTGCCACATTATCAACCGGGTTCGTCCCGGAGAAGTTTACGTCGATGACATTATAGAAGGCGTTGGGAGTATCCGCAACCTCCCAGACTGCTAGAATGACATGATAACCGCTGCGTTCGGGTACGTTGCATGAGTTGGTGTAGCTAAATGGTGGTTGGCTGCCATTATAAGGAACTGAACAGAACGGTGTCAGGTCAAACGAATCACGGGATAGAGGTGCATTCGGATTCCAGTTCGTTTTCGTAATATAATATTTCCAGCTTGCCGTTGAATGGTTAGCTGTCAGCTTCCAAGTAAACGTATTACTGCCACTAGACATATTCACTTTCGACCAACGTGTGGCGGATTGCTCATCGAGCTTAGGGAAGACGCCGTTAGCGCTTGCAATATGGCCGTCCGTAGGTCCTGCAGTAGGGAAGCCTTTAGGTGCTTCCAGGCTTTGGGGTTCATACACGATACTGCCGCAATCTTGATTGACTCCCGAAGCACACAGTGCAGCTCGGCTCGCCGGCCCTTCTACGTAACCATGTGACAACGCCTTTGGACTGTTGAACAGCATGCTTACCGTTGTAAGCACCAGCAGACAGCAAATCAATACTAGCTTTGAAGACGGTAAAATGAATCTGAACATTCGATAGCCTCCTGTATCATTTTTTTTATATAAACTCAAGTAAGAGCTTATATCGTAATTAAGGAAGTGCTATGCCATATACCATATATGGATATCGTTTGATAAAGAAATCGATATACGGGAATTTCTAAAGTTATTGTAAAGGACCTACATTTGCTGAACAAGGATAAATTTGATAGATAATCCAGTTATTTAAGACTTAGGTAGGCATACAAAAAGGCCTTTGCGAGAGAACATCTCTCCACAAAAGCCTTTATTTCCGACTGGATTGATAAGTAAAATGCGTATTATACATCGATTTTACAGAAAAGGCAAGAGGAAAAAGATTGCTTTTAAGTGGGGAATCGTTTATGCTAAAAAAAGGAAGTTTACTATATTTGAAAGGAGGAAGTTGAAATGGAAAATATGTGTATGAACATGATGATGAATATGTGTATGGAAGAAATGATGTGCAAGATGAAATCCATGAAGATGATGATGGAATGCATGGAAGACAAAAGCATGATGGAAGGCATGGACATGAATAAAATGATGTCCTGTATGCAAGAATGCGACGAAATGATGACAACAATGATGGGCATGATGAGCAACATGAAGAAAGCATCCATGTAATTATCGATCATTCATTTCATGTAAAGCTGGCGGGCTTTACATATGTGTGGAACAGTTGACTGTACGCATCAAAAGAATAGTAAGCCTTTAATCAAGGCGGGTTAAGCAGACGAACTGCAGACCGGCTTTTTTTCTTATTTATTTTATTTATGTTGAAGAATCTTCCGAGAGACATCAATTCGCATTAGCTTTAATTTGAACCATTGCTCCTGTAAAGACTCAGTCTGGTAACCTTCTGAAGCGACTCTCAGCTTGCTGAAAATGTCCACCAGTTGTTTGTTGATTCGGTCGTAGCTTGTAAGCAGCTCACGGAGCAGTATCGCTTTTCGTTCTTCCTCCAGTAACGCATCCTTCTGATCTTGAAGCTTCCTGAGAATATCCTCAGCCCATTCCGAGTCTTCTATGGTACGGGCATAATTATATAGGTCCAAATAATCGTTAACCCAAGTTTGTGTCAAAGAATCCATGGCGTTATCACTCCAGTCAGCTACTCTTTTCTATATACCGAGTATTATACCCGGAATAATACAATTTACAAGTGCTGAATATGATTTTTCTGGTTTTTTTTCAGTAGTAGTCTCATATATGCAATTCATGTGATGCATGCTTAATAATATTAATGATTTTGTGCTCTGCATCCTTGGCTTCAGGAATAGGGTAAAGCACAAAGACATGATTCATTTTGGGATATACAAAGGTATTATGGTCAATGCCCTGGTCGGTAAGCAGTTTGTCGAGCTTCATGTTGTCGGGAAATAAACCTTCATGAGTTCCGATGAAAATGGTAATCTTTCCGAGTCTTTTGAAATCTCCATAGATTGGACTAATCAGTGGATCATCCAGATCTTTATCTGCCGCCCATATTCTCCGAATCACATCATAGCCTTCCACAGCCAGCATCGGATCTCGGGTCTCATAGTCGAATATGACCGGGTTGTCCAGAACCATATCCACACATGGAGATAACAAAATGATATCTTTGGGTTGAGGAAGAAGATTCGTCTTGATGTAATGTGCAAAGCTAAGCGAAATATTTCCTCCCGCTGAATCTCCCATAATGGTAAGTTGTGCAGGACTCTTTATCGATTCAATGATTTCACGGTATAAGTTCAAGAGTCTTGGATATGTATGCTGGTAGTTGAAATGAGGCACTTTGGGATAGATGGGTGCTATAACTTTGGCATTCAACGATTGTGCGATGCGGTCCATGAACTTCCAATGAAAGGTTAGAGGCTGGTGTGTATGAGCGCCGCCATGTATATATAAAATCACTTTTTGATCAGCAGACATCTGGTCATTCAAAGTAAATACCTGCATGTCTTCAAAGAAACGTTCGTTTACTGAAGAGATAAATTTAACCTTACCCAGCTCATAAGGCTTAGTGTTCTCTACACCCAAGTGTTCCAAGTGCTTCAGGGTGTTTTCTCGCGTGGATAAATTCTTCTTGCTATCTAAAGTTCCGATGTATTTTTCTAGTAGATAGCTCTTGATAGAGCGTTTTTTGTTATATATATTCACACTCATCTGTGCGCCGCCTCTCATCCATAAAGTATGATATCTATAGTATAAAGCCTGAAGTATACTTCAAGGTCAAGGCTGGGAAAGTGATTGGTGCGCATAAAAGAGGCGAAATGAATTCAGCTAAGGATTCACCCGATTAAATATATATTCTGGAAAATAAATTAAAAATATACTATGTTATAGGTTGATAGATGAAGGGATCATTTATCTGTAACTATAGTGATGATCATATCAAACTGAAGGAGCATACATATGTTCAATCAAGCGACTGCTTTACGTTCTGTGCTCAACCCTAAATATCTGGAGTTTGTATTGAGTGATCAATATGACATCGGATCGTGGGAAGAATGTTTATTTTGGCTGAGAGGGTTAAATGATACCTACCGGGTAACTACATCCACTGGTATGTTTATTCTTCGTGTCTACCGTACTGAAATTACGGAGGTTGATGTTCAGTACGAACTCTCCCTGTTATCTCAATTAAAGGGCATTTTAGATTCATCTGTACATACCGATATTGGAGAACACATCGAGAAGAAAGATCATACTGGATATACGGTGTTGGAGGCCGCGGAAGGCAAGCGGGTTGCTGTGATGTTTCGGTATATTGAGGGTATCGAAAACAACCTTGAAGATGAAGAGTCGTGTTACACTTTTGGTCAGTCTGCGGCTGAGCTGCATAAAGCGATGGACCAAGTGGTATTGGAGCAGCCGCGATATGAGTTGGATACGAAGTTTCTCATTGACGAGCCTCTTGAACGAATCATCAACTACATCGGTGAAAAAAATGAAGCAGCATCATTTCTACATACGTTTGCTAGAGAGTTAAAAGAAAGAATCGGCGTCGCATCCAAACTAGGTTTGGACAAGGGGCTGTGCCATGGCGATATGCATGGGAACAATAACGCTTTTCAACAGGGGAATCAGTTCATCCATTATGACTTTGAGTGGGCGGCTAAAGGCTGGCGTGCCTACGATCTGGCGCAGGTGAAGGCTCGAAAGAGACAGTCTGGTGAGCAAAAAGAAGTGTTATGGAGTGCGCTGATGGCAGGATATCGTTCGGTAAGAAGCTTCTCTGCCGAAGATGAACAGGCTGTTGATCTTTTTATTATTGCTCGCCGATTCTGGGTTATGGGTCTTGATGTTGCTTTTATCGAAAGTGATATGGGTGCGCTGGATTATGGTTCGGATTGGTTAAATAGTTTCGTGGAAGAGTTCCGGGATACGGGAATTGTTGAGTAGTGATGGCTTACAGCAATTGGATTCAAATGAAGAAGGCCTTCTGGATGGTTCCAGAGGGCCTATTTTATTTTGTAAGATTCATGTCATGACCTTTACTTAGTTCGATGAAGTCGAAGCTACGACGGCAGCCGATGTTGCAGCAGCGGCCATGGCGGCCTGTTGGGCAATGATAATGTTGGTGATGCTAGTGGAGACCGTCGTGGTCAGGACGCCGTTTCGAAGATCCTCCACATATTGCACAGCCACCAGCGAGGACGAGAGCAGCAGCAATTCCTGTTTGTCAATTGACCAGGCACCAAAGCCCTTTTGTGTGCGTAACCATTCATACGTTTCCTCAACTTGTTCTACTAGCGTATCTATGTCAGCGGGCAGTAAGGAGAGGATTCCCAGAGCCGGCAGGGTGTACATTTTGTCTAATCGTATTCCCCGTCTGCGGAATGCCTCATTTAACGCTATCACATGAGCCCCCGCCTCCGGATTATCATCGCCTAGGACCAGCACCTGCGTTAATGCCTGCACACTATTGCCCGGTGAGAACTCAGGTTTTAATTCTGCATAGAGCTGCTCCATACGGGTCACACCGGATTCTACGTCGAGATCGGAAAGGGCCAGCATGGCAGCGAAAATATAGTCGTCCTGTCCGGTAAGAAAGCGGTGTTGGGCTTTCATGTGATCATAAAATGCTTTGGCTCGTTCGACCTTAAGCTCGAATTGGTCAGGCGCCGCGTGAGCTGCAATCTGATAGGCGGCAATAACCAGAAAATCGGACGTACGAAATTTCACTTTTTTCAGCAGATCATAGATAAAGAGAGTGTCTTCCAGTTTCTTTTCCTGATCTGTCGTAAGCGAGAGCAAGGTGGCGATGCTGATCGCCGAATTTCCCCTGAAGGCCGAGAAGAGATTGGTGTTTTGCTTAATCAATTCATGACTTTGACGAATATCTTCGCCATCAGCTTGTTTATTTTCCGCTGCATATAGTAGGGCCGCCAGACGGTGCATCATCACATTTTGCCATTTGAATGATTTCTTGATGATCTGAGTGTTGGTAACGAATAATTCGACTCGTGCAGCATGTTGCTCTTGCATAAGCAGACCTCCCGAGAGATTGGACCTTTTCTCCAGTTTACTATAAATGGGGCCTCACCGTTCACAGAAAAAAAGCACCCCAACAGAAGTTTATGGAATCCTTGGCAGGCTCCAATTTGTACTTCTAAGTGGTGCATTTTAATTGCAACGAAAGGATTCGTGGATTTGAATATGCATATAAGAATAGACACCCTGTGTTTGTTGTCTTGTTAATTAAAAGAAATCGTGTAGGATACGGAAGGGTACAACGTCGTGGACGCGGGTACGCGTTCTACCACAGTGACCAGAGTGCCAGGATTGTAGTAGGCTGAACCGCCGGTGTAATTGTTGTTGTTTACGATGGCTGTCCCCAGATCGATTGTCGTATTATTGTAGCTCCAGTAGTAGTGCAGTTGAAGTGCATTGGCTGCGGAAGCCGTAATTTTTACGCTTGTACCGGTGGTTTTGGCATTCGGGAGAATGTAGGTGTATCCTTGACCAGCAGTGAGCGTATTGGAATAGCTGCCTCCATAACTTACGATGGCGGGATTAGCTGATGCGGTCAGGCCAAACATAAGGGATATGCCCATAAAAAACACAAACAAGGTGCTGCTAAGTTTTTTCATCGATACCTCATCCTTTCAAAATGAAATGTTTTAAAGGGTAATTTCAATAAAACGAAAACCTTTTCGAAAATGGATGGAGACATCCTCCTTTTTTCAGTTTATGTTAGCGTTAACATTCCTGACGGCTATAATATATACCAATAAAATACAGTTGTAAATAGCGGAAAAGAGTATACAAAAAATGACCGCTTTAGGCGGTCATACGGTTTCTTATTTCTCAATGTACGATCTAATGAAATTACAATAATAACGCTAACAAATGGATGGCCCCAATAATCCCCATGGGGTAAATGAATGATCTGGAAAATGAATTCTTAAATTCATTACGAGGGTGTTTTTCGAAAAATAGGTGCAGTACCGCATGAATGATGAAAAATATATCCAGCACCCAGAACGTAATCGTTTGATATGAGCTGAAAAGCAGTGCGAGTATGACGGTGTAGAGTGGTAGGTGAACGAATGTGAAGCATTTATAGGCTTTTTCATCTTCCATATCTTTCAGCACGATAAACAATTTCCACTCAGATCGTCTAATGGCGTCCATTTCGTGCAATAGAAATAAAGATAAATTAAACAAAAATAAGACTAGTAAAAAGTCAGGCATCCCAATTCTCCCTTTCATATTAAACCTTCCCCTATCTTACTAAAGCTAATTATATTTGGCAAAAAATGACTAAAAGGTTCACGCTCCGTTCATACGTTCTTGATATGCTCTCGAAAGAAAGCCGAGGAACAGTGATCAACACAAAATATACGGAGTGGTGGAGGTTTGTTATGTCATCGTCGATAAGGAAAATGGTTTGCAAAATGATGTTACTGGTATTGTTGGGTGCTACGCTAGGGGCAACTTGGTTAGGGATTAAAGCTCCCGTATCAGCAGAGGCTTACTCTTCCGGATTGAGTTCTGGTACACAAGAGAAGGGAGTCGCTGTTAACCTGGATAACAAAGAACAGCTAGCAGCATTCATTGATGGGATTATGGATGTTCAAATGGATTCTTTACAGATTCCGGGTGCCGTCATTTCGATTGTGAAGGATGGGAAGATTCTGCTCTCCAAAGGGTACGGACATTCGAACATCGAAGAAAATAAACCCGTTGATCCCGAGACCAGCCTGTTTCGGATTGCGTCGACCACAAAGCTGTTCACATGGACCGCAGTGATGCAGCTGGTTGAGGAGGGAAAGCTTGATCTGGACACTGACGTTAACACCTATCTGAAAACGGTGAAAATACCACCAACCTATGCGGAACCAATTACGTTACGTCATCTCATGACCCATACGGCAGGCTTTGAGGAAGGCGGTGTTGGATATCAGATTACCACTGATCCAGAGAAGCTCCCCGTCTCCATTGTAGAAACAATGGCAAACCATATGCCAGCACGGGTCATGCCTCCAGGCGCGATGCTGGCATATTCCAACTATGGTGCCTCACTCGCCGGACTTATCGTCGAAGAAGTTAGTGGCATTGCTTATAATGACTATATACAGAAAAATATATTTGATCCGCTGAGCATGAAGTATGCTACGGTGGAGGAGCCTGTTCCGGCATCGTTGAAGCCTTATGCCGTACTTGGATATGCCCGAGCCAATGGCGAGTATGTAACCAAGCGTCCTACGTTTGAAGGTGGCTTCCGACCTGCAGGATCAGGCAGTGTCTCGGCGAATGATATGGCTCATTTCATGATTGCCCATTTACAGGACGGACAATATGAGGATAAGCAAATTCTCAAGCCGGAAACCGCCAGGCTTATGCATTCCCCGGCATTCCAGTTTGACGAACGTTTACCCGCCATGGACTTGGGCTTTTATGAGTTGAACATGAATGGACTGCGTGTGATCTCTCATGGAGGTGCCGACGAGCTATTTAATACAGCGCTTTATCTTGTACCAGACCAACAAGTCGGCATATTTGTTTCCTATAGTGGAGGGGACGGTGGAACGGCAGCAGGAGGATTGGCGCAAGCCTTCTTTGATCGTTACTATCCTGCCCATATTACGAATCAGCCTGCTGCAACCTCTATTGAACTGGGGGAGCCTCTGGAGAAATATGCAGGTTCCTATCAATTTACACGTCGTAATCACACGAAGATCGATAAGTTTTTCAGTTTTCTGACTCAGATCAATATTGAAGTTTCGGATAACCGGTTGTCGATTGGAAGTGGTGCAGATCAGCAAGTATACACTCCGATTGGAGTGAATCTATTCCAGGAAGTCGGCGGCAAGCATCAGATGGGATTCCGTACGGATACAGAGGGCAAGGTCACGTATCTGTTTCTGGATATACTCAACCCCATGCCACTGGAACCAACCCCGTTAATTAATCAATCGAAGTTCTGGCTTCCGTTGCTCGGTATCTCGGCCGTTCTGTTCATTACCGTACTACCGGGAGCTGTTTATCGTAGACGCAAAATCAAAGCGATGCCAAGGGCGCAGAAATGGGCAGTCCTGCTGTCGGTAGTTACGTCCGTGTGGTCATTGGTGACCTTGGGAGCTACACTTCTGGTGATGAACATAGATCTGATCGATCGACTCAGTCATATTCCACTATCTCTACGTCTTTATCTGTTCATGCCTCTGATTCTTGTGGGATGGAGTGTGGCAATCGTAACAATGAACGTTCTGGCATGGAAAAACAAATATTGGACGTTACCTAAGCGTGTGTATTATACGTTCGTAACTCTAGCAGCAGTAACCTTATGTTTATTTTTCTATCATTGGAATCTGTTGGGCTGGCATTTTGGTTGAACCCTCCACCCAGGTGGAAGAGGAGAAGAAATATATTGGAGGCATGCATTTGATATGACCCAAATCCTTGTCGTGGACGACGATGTGCACATTCGTGAGCTGATTACCTTGTTTTTGCGGAATGAGGGATTTGAGATCGTGGTGGCTAAAGACGGTGCAGAAGCATTGGATATTGTTGAGAAATCCCCAATTGATCTGGTTATCCTCGATATTATGATGCCAAAATTGGATGGTTGGGAACTATGCCGGGAGATCCGGCGCATGGATCTGAATATGCCGCTCTTGATGGTTACGGTAAAAGGGGAATCGGCTCAGAAAGTGAAGGGATTCCAGCTTGGAACAGATGATTATTTGACGAAGCCCTTCGATCCACTGGAGCTTGTGATGAGAGTGAAAGCATTGCTGAAACGGTATCTGATTGTCTCTTCCCAAACGATTCAATTGGGGGGCATTACACTGAATCGCCGCAGTTTTCAAGTGATTCGAGGGGAGGAGACGCTTAATCTGCCTTTAAAGGAGTTCGAATTGCTGTTCATGCTGGCGAATCAGCCTGGGCAGATATTTACCCGGGAACAGCTAATTACGAAAATCTGGGGGAGCGACTATGAAGGGGATGACCGAACGGTTGACGTTCACATTAAGCGATTAAGGGAAAAATTCGCTGGTGATGCCCACCATTTTCAGATTGAAACGGCCCGAAGTCTGGGCTACCGGTTAGTGATCACATGATCAAGACCTTATACGTTCGCATCATTATCACATTTCTGGTTGTCATTATTTTCAGCCTGCTGTCGTCTTTCCTCATAGGGCTCTTTCTGTTCAAAAAAGAAGTAAACCATCTCGGTCAGAATGACATGATTGCAACAGGTGAGGAAATGATACGTCTCTATGAACAAACACACCCGGAGGACCGGGAGGCATTCATTAAAAGTATGGTGAAGATATCCACCTATCCCATTCATCTATATGATGTTTCCGGCAACGTAACATACTATGATCTGGACAATACGCAGACCGTTCAAATTGCACCAGAGGTGGTTCAAATGGTATTGCAGGGTCAGGTCTATCGTTCTCCGGCTGAGGTGGATCAGACCTTTATCGGTCTTCCTTTCCCATTCCAAGGGGAGCCGCAAGCCGTGTTTATGCAATATTCCCCGCAGAACGAAAATATCATTAATCGGATGGTCCTCCTGATATTATTACTCGCACTGTTTATCGGAAGCCTATGTATTTTTATTGCTGCAAGGTACTTGGTGAAACCGATTCAGGTATTGACTCGTGCAACCAAACAGCTGGCGAAGGGTGATTTTGACGTGGAAATCCAAACGAAACGTGTGGACGAAATGGGAGCTTTGACACACAGTTTTAATGAGATGGCGAGTGAGCTCAAACAGTTGGAACAGATGAGACAGGATTTTGTTTCCAATGTATCTCATGAGATTCAAACCCCGCTGACCTCTATTTCCGGATTTGCCATGGCGATGAAAAATAGTAACCTGGTTGCCGAGGCTGATCGTAACTATTACCTCGATATCATTATTACGGAGAGTGGACGGCTATCCAGACTTAGCGATAATCTGCTGGAGCTTGCATCTCTGGACTCCGATCATCATCCGTTCGAGGCGGCTACCTATAATCTTGATGAGCAAATTCGGCAAATTATCGTTACCTGCGAGCCGCAGTGGTCCACCAAAAATATTCAGGTTCATCTGGAGTTGGCAGAACCGATTCAAGTTACAGCAGATCGGGATCAACTTAATCAGGTCTGGATGAATCTGCTGGGGAACAGCATCAAGTTTACGCCAGCAGGTGGGCATATTCATATACGGACGCACCAGTTAGAGAACAAAATTCTCATCACGATAACGGATACGGGCATTGGAATAGCGCCAGAGCAGCTCGATTATGTGTTTGATCGGTTTTATAAAACAGATCTGTCGCGAAACCGCAGCATCAGTGGTAACGGTCTGGGCCTTGCGATCGTCAAGAAAATCGTGATGCTCCATCACGGAACCGTCGAAATGAAAAGCCAGGAGGGTGAGGGTACGACGGTGCTGGTTCATCTGCCTATAGGATAAATAAAAAAAAGTAGCTGAGGGCTGCCTAACATTAATTTGTTGGTAGCTCTATTTATGTTACTGTGCACTGAATCCGCTTCCTTACATTCCTTGTTGTATTTCTGTGGTACATCTCGTACAATTTGGTGAAGTAATTCTGCATTGCGTTAATGTGAATGTGAAAAGGGGAGAATCGTTTGGAATCAAAGCAACTATCTAGAGGGCTAAAGCCCCGCCATGTAGAGCTGATTGCACTCGGAGGTACGATCGGGGTCGGATTGTTCATGGGATCGGCAAGTACGATCAAATGGGCAGGTCCTTCAGTGCTGCTGGCCTATTTGCTGGCCGGGATCATTATCTTTTTTGTCATGCGTATTATGGGGGAAATGTTGATTCAAGAGCCTGTCACCGGTTCATTTGCCACATTTGCTCATAAGTATATCAGTCCACTCGCCGGGTTCCTGACTGCCTGGAGTTATTGGTTCCTCTGGGTCACGGTTGGTATGGCAGAAGTCACCGCGATTGGGATTTATGTAGGCTACTGGTTCCCGGATATTCCACAATGGCTGCCTGCCTTGGCTGGCGTGCTTATTATTGCGGCAGCGAATCTGGCAGCGGTAAAGTACTATGGAGAATTCGAATTCTGGTTTGCACTGATCAAGGTGACGGCTATTGTCTTCATGATCGTGATCGGAACCGGACTGATCTTCTTCGGCTGGGGGAACGGAGGGCAGCCCATTGGGCTATCGAATCTGGTGAGCCATGGCGGATTTTTCCCTGGAGGCATCAAAGGTTTCCTCTTTGCCCTGTGTATCGTAACAGCTGCTTATCAAGGCGTTGAAATGGTAGGGATTACGGCAGGTGAAGCGGAAAATCCGAAGATCACGCTGCGTAAAGCGATCAAAAACATCGTGTGGCGTATTCTCATTTTTTACGTTGGGGCCATCTTTGTCATCGTGACATTGTACCCTTGGAATGAAGTGGGAGAGACGGGAAGTCCGTTTGTACTGACGTTTGCCAAAGTCGGGATTGTCGCTGCAGCGGGAATTATCAACTTTGTTGTGCTTACCGCCGCGATGTCGGGATGTAACAGTGGGATCTATAGTGCAGGACGTATGCTTTACACGCTTGCGGAGAATGGACAGGCACCGGCCTTTTTCAGAAAGCTGTCCAAAGGCGGGGTTCCCCGCAACAGTATTATCATCACGATTTCCTTGCTGCTGGTGGGTGTGGTACTCAACTACCTGATGCCGGACTCCAAACTGTTCCTGTATATCTATAGCGCAAGTGTTCTTCCGGGGATGGTTCCGTGGTTCGCACTCGCCTTCAGCCAGTTCCGATTCAGAAAGCGTTGGGGCAATGAGATGGCTGAACACAATTTTAAATCCAAATGGTTCCCAATCAGCAACTATATCATCATCGTATATCTGACGCTCGTTATTATCGGTATGGCATTTAACCCGGATACGCGGTTACCCCTCATTGTTGGGGCTACATTTATGGCGATCGTTGTGATCGGATATTTTGTATTTGGCATAGGGAAAAGACAGCGGGTAGATGAAGGCAAAGATCACTAACCTCTTATTATCAAATCGTTGATGTTAATATCGTAATATCATACGTGCATTCCTTGAATACATGGGAGAACCTTCGGGAGATCCAGTGTCATACAGGGAGTGCATTTTTTTGTTTTCAAAATTCATGCTTGAATCTCCTGTAACTGGAGGTTTTATGATTGGAAATAGAAGAGCTGCTGCACGATATATTTTAATTTCAGTTGTGGTAGAGAAGGGGGCAAGGAATAATGAGAACACTGGAATGGATTTATCTTATTTTCAATGTAGTAATGCTGGTGTGGTTGATTGGGGGCCGAAACAAACCTCGGAAAATGGTGTGGGGAGGATGGGTCATATCGGTTGTATTATTGCTGGTACATGGGGTGCTTGAGGGATTGCGTTGGCCCATGATTCCGGTGTATTTGCTCACACTGGTTCCACTGATTGTGTTAATCGCTAAAAGGTCAAAATCAACCGTTATGCGGAAATTCGGACGTGTTCGAATCATCGGAACATCGCTGTTGGTATTGGTATACGCTGCTGTGACAATCGGGCTGCCACTCCTGTTCCCGGTATTTTCGTTTGATAAACCAACAGGACCTTACGGAATCGGTACGGTATCCTACGATTGGACGGATGAGAGCCGGGAGGAATTGCTGACGAGTACTGCCGGAGACAAACGGGAACTGATGGTGCAGATCTGGTATCCAACGGTTAAAGACACCAAGGGAACAACGGCTCCTTACGTGAATGATCCGAAAGTGTATGCAACAGCCTTTAATGATGTACTGACGCTGCCAAAGCTTCTATTTTCAAACCTGAGTGAAGTCAAAACCCATGCCATTCAGGAGGCATCATTGTCTGATGCGGAAGCCAAGTATCCGGTCATTCTTTTCTCTCATGGCCTACATGGTTATGAAAACCAAAATACGTTCCAGGTGGAGCAATTGGTCAGCCAAGGTTATATTGTTGTGGGTATTAATCATACGTATAGCAGTCTAGTCTCGGTGTTCCCGGACGGGCGTGTGGCGCAATTTGAATCGGAGGGCAAGGAAGGCTTCGATCAACTGCAGTTCAGTTATATGGACAAGCTCAACGAGACATGGGTGAAGGATGCGCAATTTGTGCTGGATCAAGTGGAGAAACTGGCTGCCAATGACGCAAACGGGCGTTTTAACGGTCATCTGGATCTGGACAACATCGGCATGTTTGGACATTCATTTGGCGGGACAACAACCGTACAGATGCTGATGGATGATCCTCGTGTCAAAGCAGGTATGAACATGGATGGCGTATTGTTTGGAGAGAAGCGTATTCCTGCTGAAGGTGTAGGCAAACCGTTTCTCATGATGAGCGCGGATACAACCGTTGCAGGTACAAGTGTCATGAGTGACGACGAGATTGCAGCTATGGGTACGACTCGTCCGGAAGCCGAGAAATATTACGAAGAAGTGTATGCACGTTATGAACCGGTGACCGCGGGAGGGAACTACTGGATGGAGCTGAGTAATACCAAACATTTAAGCTTCTCGGACCTCTACCTGGTATCTCCCATTCTGAAATGGTCACAGGGTGTAGATGCAAGGAAAGCACACCAAATTGTAAATGATACAACAATCGACTTCTTTAACCACTATCTGAAAGGGCAACCGCTCCAGTTGGACAGTGAAGTGGGAGAACACACATCCTATTCATTGAAAAAAGGTTGAATCTAAAAATGGAAGAGGACTGGAATTCAGTCTTCTTCCATTTGTTTTAACCGCAGTCGCATTCCTTCTTGCAACAGATTAATGCCGTCTACGATCTGGCTCCATTCAGGATTCACGATTTTGCAGAGCTTGTTAAAACGAAGGATGCGCTCTGTTACGGAGTCGAGCATATATCGAGCTTGTCTGCGAAAAAATGCTTCCGGATCTCCAGCATGTTCAATACTGGCGTACATCATCACAAAATCCCACACCATGCTCTGCACTGCAGGGCTATCTAACGGCCAACGTTTGTCTAGAGCTTCAGTGGCACGAATGCGGAGGGTCTCCATTTTTTTTACCCAGGCGTCTGCTTCAATCTGTGGATGATTCGCCATGGTGAAGAAGGGAAGTTCGAGGCGGGCCAGATCGGCGATGTAGGCCGGATCGTTGATGATTTCCTGGATTTCCTTCCATGCCAGTGTTTGCTGGGCAGACAGCTTTGTATCTTTCATCATGTATTTATCGAAAAAATGCAGAAACGAAACTCTCCATTCGTGCGGGATTTCGTCCAGCAGGTGAGATTCTTCCATTTTGGCGGAGATGAATTGTTTTCTTTTTTGGGCATTGACGGTCAGTGAATCCACCAGGCTTGAAACATAGGTAAGAGACTGTCCGGAATGAAGCGTATCTTCCACTTCCTGCTGTTTGGCTTGTTGCAGAATGGAGAGCATGGAATTCATGGTCCCGATCTGAGTTTCCAAGGCTTCAATCTGTAGATCCAGGGCCTGTGACACGCTAAGTTCACCGGACATCAGCTTGCGAATATCCGATATGCCAAAATTCAAATAGCGTAGCGTTGTGATCAGTTCCAGCCGCCACACGTCTTGCGGTGTATAAAGACGGTGACCACCTTCCGTATGAAAAGAGGGCCGGAGCAACTCGATTTCATCGTAATAACGAATCGTTTTGACAGTCGAGCCGATCATTTTGGCAGCTTCACCGATCGAATATGTATCTTTGCTTTGATTCAATAAAATCACCTCAGGATCTATTATACAACCTCCAGTTACAGGAGATTCCAAGTCGGAAGGTTTGCCATGGAAATGTCCAGAGCCAGTTTAAATTCCACCCATCTCGGTTACAAAGGAAAGAGTGCAACTTTTATGAAAACAACATAATAAATAAATTTAAATTTACACAGTCTATTTAAATTGAACTTATTTTCTACACAATAACGTAGAGGGCAGAGAAAGCCTGGAGAAGTGAAACGTTCGCCTTTATCACCGGATTTCTCCTTAATTAGGGATAGAAAAAATCTGGGGATAACAGCGATCGGAAGGTTGCTCTGACCGCGTAGTGACCAGTGTAGAATCATTTCGTTCTATTTATAGAGTGTAAATTAATCCGAGGAGGAATTGTACATGGCTAATCAAGACCAGCACACCATGCAAGATCCGACGACACAATATCCGAAGGCAACATCAGATTGGAAGCAGCAGCAGAAGGAGCCCGGGCTTCAACGTGAAATGACTCCTGTACCTGATGCAGGTGAAAAAAGCTACAAAGGCAGCGGCCGTCTGACCGGACGTAAAGCTGTTGTAACCGGAGCAGACAGCGGTATTGGTCGGGCAGCCGCCATCGCTTTTGCTCGTGAAGGTGCGGATGTCGTTCTGGCTTACCTTCCCGAGGAAGAAGCCGATGCGAAGGAAGTGGTCAAGCTGATCGAGGAAGCAGGCCGCAAGGCTGTTGCGATTCCAGGTGACCTCAAGGATGAGAAATACTGCGAAGAACTCATTGAGTCTGCTGTAAAAGAGCTCGGTGGGATCGATATCCTCGCCAACGTAGCAGGTAAACAGCAGTTTGTTGAGCAGATCGCCGATCTGACTACAGAACAATTTGATGCGACATTCAAAACCAATGTCTATTCAATGTTCTGGCTCTGTAAAGCAGCTGTGAAACACATGAAACCAGGCAGCTCCATCATTAACACGTCTTCTATTCAGGCATATAAGCCGTCACCAATCCTGCTGGATTATGCGACAACAAAGGCTGCAATCAACACCTTCAGCAAAGCGCTGGCCCAGCAAGTCGGCAGTAAAGGCATCCGTGTGAACGTTGTCGCACCAGGTCCGGTATGGACGCCGCTTCAGGTGGTCGGTGGACAGCCCGTAGAGAAGCTTGCTGATTTTGGATCTAATACTCCGCTTGGCCGTGCAGGGCAGCCTGCTGAAATGGCACCAGCGTTTGTGTTCCTGGCAAGCCAGGAATCGAGCTATGTGAGCGGTGAGACACTGAACGCCAATGGCGGTACAGTTAGTCCGTAATTTTGGATATAAAATGGGCCTATGAATCTTAGGTCAGTGATCATAAGCAAGAGAAGCAAAGAACTCCATTCCCGATGAAGGTGAATGGAGTTCTTTGTTATTATGGAATTTTCTTAATTATTGAATTACTTCTGATCCGGGTTAGGCTCCAGAATGGCGTAGCTGCCAAGCGTGGCCAATTGAGCCGTATTCAGCAGGGCTTCATCTACCGCAGCGAGGGCTTCACCGGCAGCTGTCATCAGCTCATCAGAGTCCACAGGTGAGGCAAAACGGAGAATCACCCGATTTTCTCCATTTTTCAGTTCACTCTCAGCCTTCGTTTTGTATTCACTAATCGAAGCGACTTCGAGATCGTTCTGTACATAATAATCGTTCGCATCACTTTCACCATTAAACAGGGCGAGTTCGGCATCAAGCCAGTAATCCTTATCGGCTATCGTTTTCTGACTTGCAGCCGTCTCATCATTTGCATTGTACAGGAAGTAAGGAATACCGGAATTGGTCAGATTGTTGGTGGCATCTACATGGAACCATTCATTCCCGATCTTGACCTTATTCCATGCATGAGGAACACCGCTAGATGCTCCCGTTACGACGATGCTTTCCAGTCCAGACAGATCGGAGAGCAGTTTGTAGACGGAAGCATAGCTGGCACATACGCCAACGCCTTTGACAAGGATACCGTAAGTGGTAAACGAATCATTGAACTGTGCATCGACATTTTTAAAGTTGTTCTGTTCCGCATTTTCCAATGCTGCATCATCATACTTCGCGTTATCGTTCAGATAATCGTAGATGGCTTTCCGTTTCTCATCATCCTTCATGCCATCCTTGATGATGGAAGCAACAACTTCGTTTGCTTTGGCAATAATCTCGCTCTGCTTCTTCTGGATGACATCTGCCGATTCATTGTAATGGATCGAAAGGGTAAGTGTACCGTAGTTGTATTCAAAACCTTCCACACCCAGAATCAATGGATTCTGGTACATCACTTTCAGGACAACATCCGAGAGTGTTGTGAAATTTTGGGCCTCTGGAAAAGCTTTTAATGAGATCTTGTCTTGGACAGCAACCATGTTTTTAGCCAAAACTTCTTCCAATGCAGAATCTGCATTGATCATGGCATCGCCTGTAGCCGGCTCAGGAACCGTTTCCTGATTGCCTTGTTCTACATTCTGCTGTGTATTGGATTTCTGCTCATCAACCAAGTTGTCTTCTTCAGTTTCGGAAGCTGGATCAGGTGATTCACTCGTAATTTCATCAGAAGCTTTATCGGAAGACTTATCGGAAGTATCATCGGAAGCCTCGTTGGATGCAGAATCAGTTTTATCTTCTGACGTTCCAGTATTGGTTGTGGACTCCGTAGATGGAGTTTCTTCCACCGTCGGTTCTGTGTCTGCTTCTGTTTCCGTTGCCGGCTCATTCACAGGTGCATCATGATTGTTGATGATCGTTGGCACATCAGGTGCAGGGACGTAAGGTGTGTCATTCTTCGGTTCCACTAGTCCGTTACTAGACTGAGCAACCGTTTGCTGGGCAAGTCTATCCAGGTCTTCTTGGGTCACATTCTCCACTCGTACGTAACTTTTCAGTGCTGTTCCTTTAATGTGAAAAGGAATATTTGTTTCATTGAACTCCGAAATCTCTACTTTGGCGGTATCATAAACAATCGTTTCACGGGATAAAGAGCCGTCATTGTACTCAACTGTCGTTTTCTGGGGAAGTACATCTATATTCTTTAATTTTTCCATGTACAATTGTTCTTTCAAAGATGTCGGTAACTGGGAAGCAAGCTGAGCTGTAGGTACACCTTTGCTAAAATTGGACTCTTTGCCTCCACCCATTGCAGTGACGTAATATTCTCCTCGTATACCATGGTTTTGATGAGTAGTTATCATTTCATTATAAGTCGCAAGCCCGCCTCTTCCGTCGCTCATAAAATCATTAAAGGAAGTCTCAGTCGTTACCGCAATATCTAAAGGTATACTATTGCTGAAAGCATCCTCTTCGCCAGTTAAAGGTTTGTTTGTATCAAAGTCGGTTAGGTCAGAACGTTTATAAATTTTATATTCAGTTGCACCCTGAACCTTGTCCCAGACCAATTTGAACCGTCTGTCTTTATCAATTTCGTATCTTAGGTTGGGTACAGGTAACTCTGATTTCACCGTAAACGGAATAATGATTGGTTGATCGAGCAGTGTCAGGTTCTCTGCGTCAGGATCATAATTCAGACGAATGTAATATATTGGGGCACCACCCCAAGAACTTTGACCCCTGTTCATCATGGAATCGGAACTTAAAACGCCCCATCCAAGAGGTTTAATAGAAATACTATT
Organism: Paenibacillus sp. 276b; assembly: GCF_900107875.1. Lineage (NCBI taxonomy): Bacteria > Bacillati > Bacillota > Bacilli > Caryophanales > Paenibacillaceae > Paenibacillus > Paenibacillus sp. 276b. The sequence continues at coordinate 107,198 of NZ_FNRR01000011.1, forward strand.
GTCATGAATATCTGACAACAAAGCTACTTCACTTGCCTTAAGTGCTTTAATATCGGTATGTACTGAAATCATATCACTCAGTGACCAGTTACTTTTTCCTAAATCTGCTTTAAACTTGAACGTAAATTCTTCATCTTGAGCTACGTTATACATCGGCATAATCTCTTTATTCGATTCAGATCCGTACTTCTGCTTCAAACTTAATACGCTAGAGCCTTCTACTATTTCTGTGGGGTTATTCTCGGACGGGCTACTCTCCTTGTCATTGCTCTGGCATCCAGCCAATAACAGGGTGAGCGTAAACATAATCAAAAATAAACGTTTCATGGTACACCACTTTCTCGTTTTTCTAAGTTGTTGCAAAAGCTAATTTCTAAAAAATCTAAACATCGAACATTATCATTTCTGGTTAAAACTCATTTTCGAACCTCTTATCAGCAAAACCTCCTATTAATTCCCTAATGTCTTTTGCTAGTCTATGGTCATATAGACTTATTGTCAAGATATGTAATGGTATATTATGACTATATACAATAGAGTGAGAATCCTGTATAAGAGCAAGTTAAATTGATCTTTGCGAGAGAGTGAGAATTGTCGAGACTTCTGGTACAATGCATGATAAAACGAAAAATGGAGTGGATCGGATGACGCCAGAACAGATTGTCAGAACTTTTTTTGAAGAAGTGCGCTCGGGTCGCAATCTTGATTATGCCAATACACTGATGGCCGAGCAGGTACTGGCTCACCAGGTGATCTCGGAAGAGGAAGTGACAGTCACAAGAACGCCCTCCGTCTATGCGGATCATGTGAGGGAAATGATCGAGGCGTACGGAGATTTTTCGCTGCAGATTCAGGAGTTGCTTGCACAGGGGGATAAAGTATATGTACGCTGGAGACAAGTGGGTACTCATGTTGGAGAAGTGGATGGATATGCGCCGACCAACCTGCCCGTGATTGAAATGGCGAGTGCGGTATATCGAGTGGAGAATGAGAGAATTGCAGAATACTGGATTCAGATCGACAGGCTGGGGATCGAAAAACAATTGGAGCGCAATCAGAGCTGATAACCAGCTCTTTCACAGGAGAGATTTCTTAAACTGTATAATACAGAGATATAGCAGGTGGAGGTGACATCATAAAACACATCACAAAAATGGCAATGGCTGTTCTAGCCGCCACCGCGATCATTACTACAGTAATAACAACAGCATCAATGAATAATGAAACAGGTGTCACTACATCCACGACATTATCAGTAATTAATAACGAGGAGCTCGCAGGTACTGCGACTACGAAACAGTTTAATATCCCGGTGGGATTTGAATATGTGAAGGTGAGCTTTAAAAACACAGGTTCGAAAGTGTTTACGTTCACGATCAACCAAGGATCTACTGATGGAACCGCAAAAATGTCTTATACTGTCCCAGCAGATGGTAAAGAGCATACTTATTGGAGTGACCAAGCTTGGTCAACGGGTTGGTTTTATGTGAGCATGTCTTCTGCACAAGGGATGTCCGGCAAATTGAGTGTGCGTTTGGGTACAGACCTCAATAAATTGAGAAGTTTGTAAAAGCCATCGGCTCATGCTGGTAGAGTGATTGTAGAAAAGCCTAAGCTTTCTTAATCCTATACCAGTATGTATAGATTTCCGAGAATCCAAGTTTGGCATATAGTTTTATTGCGGGAGCATTATTAGCAACTACTTGCAGGTAACTGGAGGTAGCGCCATTCTCTTTTCCCCAGTGCAATAGATGAAGGATCATCTGCTCGGCTAATCCCCGATTCCGAAAGTTAGCGTCCGTAATAATGTCATACAGTCCAATATAGCCTCGTTCCACCACACCGAATCCACAAGCAACGACTTGTCCGTCGATGAACAGCGAGATGAAACCTGTGCGCGTACGGATGTTGGTCAACATTTGTTCCATCGTTCCCCGATGCAGATCATTTACCTGATTTAGTCTGCAAAAGTGATCCAGCCACTCTCCGGTTAACTGTTCGTCCATTTTTACAGCAGAGTGCTCAGGCTCCTTAATGGTATCCAAGCTCCGAGTCTGGACCCGGCTCAGATCCACAACATCATACCCCTTTTCATGTAAAAGCTGGTCGAGATGATCCGGCTGGATAAACGGCGTAATCTTGAATATGGTACTTAATTGATTGGAAGCGTAGATTCGCTCGCATTGCTCGATCTTTTCATGCACATCTTGGGTAGAGTAGTGAAGGGGTTGAATGGAGTTGGCGCGCTTCGTATATCCCTGTGCAAAACGCAGTACCCATCCGTCAAAAAGTAAGGTGGATAAGGGCTGCCAATGGTTGAGTGATAGTTCCTCAATGGTTTTATAATCCGAATTCGATGTAGGGATCATATCTATCCTCCTATCTTATAATTTTATAATAATACATATTAATGAATAAAAATTCAATATAAAATATGTAATAACGCTGAACATTATGCATAGAGTCACAGAATGGGTTACAATTTGAATGAATAAATTAGAATTTTGAAATTGAAATATCGAAAGAAGTGGAGCAGGTTATGCTATCTATTGAAATAAACAATCACATCATTAACTGTCACATCGAATATGGGAAACGGAAGAAAGCTTCCATTACGATGGATTTACCCTATATGGTCACAATCAAGGCTCCCAATGGTACCAGCGAAGACATGATCCGGCAGCTTGTTGCGCAACATGGGGAAGTAATTTTGACAAAATCTGCTCTGATGCAACAAGCGTTGGACGGTCCTCAAGCGAAAGAATATGAAGAGGAAGGCAAAGGGAAGTTTCTGCTCTTTGGCAAAGAACATGCACTGCATGAGTTAATTGACGTAGAGGGATGTTCGGAAGAGGAATTGCGTACGAATCTGAAGAAGTTTTATTTTGCCGAGTGTAAAAGAATGATCGGTGAGCGCATCGGCCGTTACCAGCAGGAGTTGAAGGTGAAGCCGAAGTCTGTGGATATCGTAGAATCGGCGACCAAGTGGGGAAGCTGCAGTTGGGATAAAAAGCTGACGTTTAACTACCGTTTGGCGATGGCTCCACTAGAGGTGATTGATTACGTAATCATCCATGAGTTATGCCACATCCATCATATGAATCATGATCGTTCGTTCTGGCGCCGTGTGGGCAGTGTTATGCCTGACTACAAAGCCAAAGAGGATTATCTGATGCGAAATGGCCGAGCCATGACGTTGTAAAAATACGCGTACCACGAATGGACGTGGTGGAAGGAGTTCAAGATGTCAGAGAGTACCTCTTTTGATGTGCTGGTAGATGAATATATCGCGCAATTTCCTTCGGATGTACAGGTCAAATTACGATCATTAAGACAGATTATTCGCGATTCCGCTCCCAATGCCGTGGAGAAGATCAGTTACAAGATGCCAACGTATGCAGAGCACGGGAACTTGGTTCATTTTGCAGCGTACTCCAAGCATATTGGATTTTACCCGGGTTCCAGTGGGATCGAAGCGTTTAAGGAAGAACTCTCACGGTATAAAGGAGCCAAAGGATCGGTTCAATTTCCATTAGATCAACCATTGCCAGAAGAATTGATCCGCCGGATCGTGGAATTTCGGGTGCAGGCCAATGTGGAAAAGGCTAAGGAAAAGAAGCGAAAGAAGTAGCTAATGGTACCGTAAAAATATGCATGAATATAAGTGAATGTACGATGATTAACACGGTTTATATGTGACTTCAAAGATTTGAGTATGGTATAATTAGAGCAGATTAGACGTAAAATGCAAAGAGAGCCGTGCTGGTAACACGACTCCTCTGAGCAATAGCCGCTTTTAAGGGCGGTGGGCTTCGGTAACATAAGGGCACGATGAAATAGACCGCGATCCTTTGCTATGGGGGCGGTCTATTTGCGTTTATCGGACAGAATGGCAACGATGAGCGTACCGAAGGTAAGCATCAACATGATTGCTTCAAAAACTGTCACAGGGCATCCCTCCCTTCATGGCGAGGTAGCCGACCGACCCTTTAAGCCTATTCTATTGCTTTGTTGATTATAGCATATATTGTAAGAAGCTATTGGGACTGTTACCTTATCCAAGGAATGGTCCTTTTTTGTGCTTGAAATCATCCTTCAATGAGCATTCTTAAGCACGAATCTGAATTCAGCCTTTTTTCAGGTAAAGGCATTATACTATTCCCGAATCCTGTACTGGAAAAGGAGTTTTGGCATGTCTAAGGTGATCCATAAGTCGCTTTATCTCATTCTGCTTGTTTTTGTCGGCGTGTTTATCGTTTCGTCCCTGTTTGTCCGGGCGCAGTATAACTACACCTTGTATGGGGATAATCCGATTCTGGATACGCAGCAGTGGAGTATTTTTATCCCGGTGATTGCTTTGCTTCTGGTATCGGGTGTGGGGTTATACCGCCTTTGCCTGAAGCTTAACAAATACAGCCCAAAGGTTGTCATTCCGGTGGTGCTGCTATGTTCGCTGGCCATTCAAATCATCATTATCTTCGTGTTTCCACGAGTGCCTACGGATGATTCACAGACTGTGCTTTCACTCGCGATGAACATGCTATACGATCACGATTATTCTTCGTTTGAATCAGGCGGATATCTGCACATGTTCCCGTTCAACTTTTCCACCGTCTTGTATCTAAAGACATTGCTGTACCTGTTCCCGGATAATTATCTGGTAATCAAGCTGTTCAATATTTTGTTTGCAACGGTAACGACATTAATGATTTATCTCATTTATAAACAGTTAAATCATAAGTCCGCGGAACGTGATTACGGGGTTCTGATCTTTGCAGCCACGTATCTGCCATCCCTGTTCCTGAACAACCTGATCTATAACGATGTTATTGCTACGGCATTTCTGACGTCTTGTTTATACTTTTTGATTCGGTTTATACGTGCAAAGTCTTGGCGGACAATCGTCATTGCCGCCATTCTGCTCGCGATTGGCAACTACTTCCGAAGCATTGGCGTAATTGTGCTGATTGCTGCTATGTTAACCATCCTGCTAAATATGCGAAGTATTGGATTCAAGAAAGTGATTGTCTCCGTCTTCGTGCTGGCTACGTTGTTTAACGTCCCAGGGTGGACTCAGAATGCGGTATTAAAATCTTCGGGTGCTGTAAGTGAATCTGATGGGGAAAATTCGGCACCGGTCTATATGTGGTTGAACATGGGTATTAATCTGGAACGATTCGGCTTCTGGGACAACATGGAGAGCTACCAGATCTATCAAAGAGAAGCCAACTATAATAAAGCTGAAAGTACAGAACTGTACAAGCAGGAGATTGAACGCAAGTTGTCGGAAGCTAGCTTAAGTGACTTGGCGCAGATGTATTACAAAAAGATCATTTGGACCTGGACCGAAGGGACCTACCAAATGGATCGATATGGCATCGGCAACGAAAGCTCCTCGGGTATGGGAGGAGGAAGAGGTGGCGGAATTGCCGGCTCCTACAGTTATACCAATGCGGTAACAGACTTATTCAAGGGAGATTCCGTCTACCGGACGGGGGTGCTTTGGATCGTTTATGTGATGAATTTCATGATGTACTGTTTTATTTTCATTCGTTTGGTCGGTGCAATTCGTGGAAAGCGGTATGACGAAGTCTCTTTGATTCTAGTTATTCTCGGATTTATCGGGTTCTATATTCTGTGGGAGATTAAATCGAGGTATATCTACCCCGTATATCCGCTGCTGATTGTATTGTCGTACATGGGATTTAAAGATGCGTATAATTTCATGTTTCATAGAAAACTTGGCTGGGAACGTCCTTCCCTGAGAAAAGGGTGATCCGTATGCGAAAAAATGGTTATCTCATATCGGCTATGCTCTTGCTGCTGACCTGCTCCGTTTTGCTCTCTGCTTGTGATGTTATTACTGCCCAGAACATTACGAATACCGGTTCTGCACAAGGCATGAACGGTGGCGGAATGATGAATGGCGGTGGCCCGGGCATGAATGGAGGAGCACAAAGGGGCGGAGGGCAAGGGATGAATGGCAGAACAGGCGGTCAGGACGATATGCGGGGGATGATGAATGCCGATCTTACAGGCAAAGTGATCTCTGCCACAGGGAGTACCGTCACGATCTCGTTGCTTGAGGTGGAGGATAACTCATCCACAGGCTCGACTAATGGAAATGAAAGACAACCAGGCGCCTCCAGAGGCGGAAGCATGGAAATGAAAGATACGGGCATTGAACTGAAGTTGGACATCAGTGAGGATGTGGATATCACGGAAGGCATGGGTGCCCCAGGCAACAACCAAAATGCTAATTCATCCCTTCAGGTGTCTGACCTGAAGGAGGGAGATGTCGTTATGGTTTGGTATAAGGAGAACACCGAGACCGTAGAGCGAATGGTTGTTACACAGTCTTGATATTCGTTGCCTAAGATCACTTGATGGAGTATTATGGAAATAACTTGATTTTCGGAAGGAGTGAGCGTCATGAAACGACGGGCTAAGATGATGCAAAGCGTTACTACAACAATTAAGGTGATTACGAACTGAATAGATCCGGCAGAGCAACGAACACATGGCGAAGCATTTGGAGTCTGCTAATGTGACGATCTGAAGTCTGCCGACATATAGGGATATAACTGCTCATTTTTCCTGGTATGCACGAGGTTTATTTGCTTATGCAAGTAAACCCGTGTATCCAGAATTTTTAAAGCCGCAGGCATAGCCTGCGGCTTTTTGCGCGCAAAAATAGGATTCGGAACGCTTAAAGCGTTCTATATTAAACGACCACTAAGGAGATATGCCCATGTTAAAACTTAAATATTTATTCCATAATAACGATCTCGCCGAGATGATTTTGAAAAACTGGAGTTATGATCCGGAGTCACTGGACATGTTCCAGTATTATCGTATATCCTCCAATGCCGTGTATCCGTTCAGGGATCAGGGAGAGGTTTACTTGCTTCGTTTTGCCCCTGTAGATGAGAAAAATCAAACCAATCTTGCAGCGGAGTTGGAGTTCCTGTCCTATCTTAAACTAAATCAATATGGCGCCATGGAAGCAGTACCTTCCCATGCAGGAAAAGAGCTGGTAGTGGCTCATACGCCTTGGGGAATGTATTATGCCTCTGTATTCAAACGAGTTCCTGGTAACCAGATGGGCAGTATCGATATAAATGACCAGATCGTGTACAGCTTGGGTGAGGCATTGGGTAAGCTGCATCGTTTATCTCGTGAATATACACACACACAGGCAAAACGCTGGACGTATACCGATGTACTGGATTGGATGAAGGACGTTCTGGGGGAGTTCCCTGGCGAGAATGCGGCGCTCAATGAGGTAGAAGTTCTCCGGAATTATTTTGCAAATTGGCCCGTTACACAGCAGAACTTCGGGTTAATTCATTATGATTTTGAACTGGATAATGTCTTCTATGACGAGGAGAGTCATTCCTGTTACGCCATTGACTTCGATGACGCCATGTACCACTGGTACGCAATGGATGTGGAGCAGAGTCTGGATAGTTTACGGGATGAAATTCAGCCGGATGAATGGGAGCAGAAGAAGCGAATATTCTTGCAAGGGTACTGGAAGGAAGCAGGAGACGCCTATGATATGGAGTCGATGTTTCCGGCATGTCGTCGTTTTGCCAATCTGTACGGTTATGTACGTGTGCTTCGATCTGGGGCAGAACAATGGGCAAATGAGCCGGAGTGGATGAGTGGATTAAGAGCAAGGCTGGATAAAGAGATGACAGTGAAATCAAAGCAGTTTGGTCAGCAGCAGCCCCTCCAACTACCGGCAAATTGATCCTCAGTACTTTTTCGGTCAAGATGATTAAGCTTAAATCTGGCATCTGCATAAGTGCAACGAAATAATGATTGATTTTTTATTCGTCTCCATTGTAACATTAGATTAAGCGCTATACCTTTTATTAGAACATCAATGTTGGATTACATGGTCAAGTGGAAACCGACAATTCGTTTCACCAATTGAATGAAGAGGACGGTCATAACGAACATGGACGACAAAAAGTTAATTATCTTTTTTGACAGCGGCGATACCATTGTTGATGAATCGACCGAGATTCGGGACGAAGAGGGAATTGTTCTGAGTGCGGATCTGATTCCGGGTGCGGATATTACGATTCAGAAGCTTCATGAAAAAGGGTACACGCTGGCCCTGGTTGCTGACGGCGATGCACAATCCTTCAAGAACGTATTTAAGCAGCATGGACTTCATGATTATTTTAGCGCAATGATTATTTCGGAGAATATTAAAGCCAGCAAGCCAAGCCCGCGGATGTTTAAGGCAGCAATTGGTGCCCTTGATTTGTCCGAAGGGGATTTTTCAAGAACAGTGATGATTGGCAATAACCTGAGTCGTGATATGAAGGGAGCCAACGCACTTGGCATCACCAGCATCTTTCAGAGCTGGACGCCGCGTTATCCCCATGAGCCGGTGGATGAAACAGAACGTCCGACTCACACAGTTGGTGAACCGTTGGAGCTGCTTGAACTTATTGAACGGCTAAATGCCGAAGTCAAATAAATAAATGTTTGCTTGCATGCCCTTGAGCAGAAGGATTGAATGTCATTCTACCTTCTGCTCAAGGGCTATTTTTACTTTTTTACATGAGAAAATGATAGAATGATCGTAAAATCCGGAACAGGGTAGGTGTTCACATGGAGGAACCACATCGGAAGCCGTTGTTGTACTTGCAAACTGCCGATTTGGTGATGGAAGAAATCCGTAACCGGAAACTGCAGCCACATGATCCCGTGCCATCGGAAGGCGAGCTCGCCAAACTGTATTCTGTCAGCCGTATGACGGCCAAGCTTGCGCTGCAAATTTTGGAGAAACAAGGTATTGTCTATCGGTTGGCGCGGCGGGGGACATTTGTGTCGGGTGATTATTTGGGCGGCCCGGGTAAAGAGTTTTTGTCGGGGAATGTAACTACAGACAAGAAACTTATAAAGCGAAAAATTGCCCTGCTGTTCCCCAATATGGATGATTACGTAGCCAGAATTATAGCATCCGTTGAGCAGGAAGCACGTAAATCCGGGTGCCAGCTGCTCATTCGGATTACTACGGATAAAGAGGATGAGAGCTTCTGCCTACAAGAGTTGTACGAGGAAGGAATCGATGGAATTATTTTGTTTCCAAGGGGGCGAACACGCTGCAGTGAAAAGGTGCTGGAGCTTAATCTGTTGAATTACCCTTTGGTAATCATCGATCGGATCTTTCGTGAGGTCAATATTGATTGTGTGTACCATGACCATTATCAGGGAGCCTACAACTTGACGGAATATTTGATTGATAGAGGACATCGGGAAATTGGGTATATCTCTATGTCGTTTGATGGAGTGACGAGCCGGGAGGATCGCTATAAAGGTTATGTGCAGGCCATGCTGGACTACGCACTGCCTGTTAACGGTCGCAATATTTGCCTGGATTGTGCAGAGGATTACATGCTCAACCTGAATGGGCCGAATCTGCAACTCAAGGATTTCATTCAAAGTAATCCGGCAATGACAGCCGTTGTCTGTGCGGATGATTATATCGCGACTTCTTGTCTGTACACGGCCTTATCCATCCACAAGCAGGTACCTGAGGAACTGTCCATCATTGGTTTTTCCGACATCCAGTTGGCGAGTCTGCTGCCCGTGCCACTGACTACGGCAAGACAAACGACAGAGAAGCTTGGACAGGCAGCAGTGAATTTGCTGTGCAAACGTATGGAGAATTCCCGAGAAGGTGCTTTATCCATCAAGGTGAACACAACCATCATCGAACGAAGCTCCGTACGTAATCTTAATCAATGAGTGTTGATGCGGTTCCGTTATTCAAGCCAATTTAAACCTTCCTTATCTCGTTTTGATGATAAGGGAGGTTTTTTTGTATGTCAGTGACATATGTGGTTTGCTATCTTATTCAAACTCAACAATGCAAAATTTGTTATGCTTGTTACCGTTTTATGCAAATATAATGTAAATAATAGTAGTTATATGAAGTTTATTTGGAGAAAAATTTACATTTATATCATTGTATATGTCAATGACATATATTAGTGTGAAGATATGCCACTTATCTTTCAAGGATGAAGGGAGGATATTCCGGAAAGCGCTACCATACATCCTGGGAAATGACCTGCAGAGCCAAAAGAAATGTAACGTACGAACGTTGGCAATAAACGAAATCATTATTCGAAGAGGAGCCCGAATATGACAATCAAATCCTTGCTTGCAGCTTCGTTCTTGGCATTATCTCTTTTCTTTCCACTGGCGCAACCCGCGCAGGCGGAAGAGGACAACGCCGTAACGGTTTACCAGGATGGAGATTTTGGAGGCAGCTCCCAACCGTTTGGGATTGGCCAGTTCAATGTGAATCAGCTTAACGTGGTTGGCAACGACAAAATATCTTCGGTAAAGGTAGCTCCGGGATATCGATTGACCCTGTATCGTGACAAGGATTTCTCCGGTGATACCAAAACGCTGACCGGCGATGCGGGATGGCTTGATGATTTTAACGACGCGACCTCCAGTCTGAAAGTAGAGAAGATCGGAGGCCCCAATAAACCAGTTATCGCATATTCCAATTCGCCTTATGGAGGTTTTGAGCAGCAGTTTGATATCGGCAGCTATAATGTGGATGAACTGAAGGCTGGAGTAGGCAATGATGCCATCTCTGCACTCCGGGTAGCCCCAGGGTATAAGGTCACATTGTACAAAGACTACAATTTCGCTGGATATTCCAAGGTTCTGACCGCAGATGCGATCTATGTTGGCGGAGATATCAATGATTCGGTATCGAGCCTGAAGGTTGAAGCCATCTCGCCGCTCGATGCCACCTCGGTTGCCGTTCCGGGTAACGATTACAGTGACACAGCCAAGCGTGAAATATTGCAAACCTTTGCTCCCAAGATCTGGTTTGCCCAAGGCGAAGTTTATTTCCCGTCCTCGGTAGAACATACCCTGCCGCATGTGGATCGCTATGTGAATCCAGGTTCAGGTTTGTATGAATTTAAGACCAAAACGGAATTGAATCCATATACCCTGAAACTACCTTATTTTACGGGCGATCTGGCTAATGCGCCGATCTATGCGTTTTGGGTGGAGAAGGAGTATAACAACATCGATCTGGTATATTTCCAGTTCAGTCCCTATGATCTTGGGAAAACGGTGTTTGGTACGGAAGTGGGAGATCATGTCGGAGACTGGGAGCGGGTCACGGTCAGATTGGCCAAGTTCACTGATCAGAACAGTAACTATGTGAAGCCGGTTCAAGTTTACTATGGCGCGCATTCTTTCGGTACAACCTACTCTTGGGGTGAAGTGGACAAAGTAAACAATACACATCCTGTTGCGTATTCCGCGTTTGGTTCCCATGGGATGTGGAAAGATCCTGGTAATCATGTCTATCAGGAACTCGTCGTAACCCAGTTGATTGATGTGACGAATCAGGGAACGGCATGGGATACCTGGAACAATATCCAGGCTTTTCAGTATTATCCGAATACTCGAACAGGTAATGGTCTGGGAAATGCTTGGCCATCATGGCTGGACAGGGATTACAGTAATCCGAACAGCTTGTCTGTCTATAGATTCGGAAATCCGTCCCAAGGCTCCTTCTTTGGTCAGCCTCTACTTGCAGGGGGACCAACAGGACCGCAGGAAAAAGGCGCATTAACGAATGATGTTATTTTAGATTAGACGATAATTAACGAGGGGACTCGCTTTCACATGAAGCGGGTCTTCCATGCTTATTGTTCATATAAACAGTATTAACTGTGAATCTAACAACGGAGGCTCAGACAACCATGACTAACCGTAAAAAAGTACATGTTGTTTTTAAAACTCACCTGGATATCGGATTTACGCACTTGGCGGAGAACGTCGTAAAGCAGTACATGGAAGAGTACGTACCCAAAGCTATCGCTTTGTCCGCGCAGTTGGAAGCAGAGGGAGGACGAGAGCAGTTCATATGGACCACGGGTTCCTGGCTGATCCGTCATTATCTGAATCATGCGTCCAAAGAGGGTAAACAGGCTATGGAACAAGCGATCCGCAAAGGTCATATTGTATGGCATGGATTACCGTTCACGACGCATACCGAGCTGATGGACCCCTCATTATTTCGCTACGGATTGTCCATTGGACTGGAACTGGATAAACAATTTGGCAAAACGACCATTGCAGCAAAAATGACGGATGTACCCGGTCATACCCTGTCTATGGTGCCTTTGATGAATGAAGTGGGTATCCGGTATATGCATCTTGGGGTTAATCCAGCTTCCATGCGCCCGGATGTGCCTAAACTGTTCAGATGGCAGGCAGCGGATGGCAGTGAGATCATTGTCAATTATGCGGACACCTACGGAGAGGCAGTCGAAATTGAAGGTATCGATGATATCTTGTTGTTTGCCCATACGGGCGACAATTGCGGACCGCCAAGCGCAGAAGAGATTCGTGAACAATTCCAGCATATCCAGGAACGATACCCCGATGCAGAGATTATGGCGTCGTCTCTTGATGCATTTGCAGTGCACCTTGATCAGGTTCGGGACCAATTACCTGTTGTATGTGAAGAGCTCGGGGATACTTGGATTCACGGAGGCGGTACTGACCCGCTTAAAATAGCCCGATTCCGCCAGTTGCAGCGGTTAAGAGACAAGTGGCTGACCGAAGGCCGGATCGATCCGGCAAGCGCTGAATATAAAGGCATGAGTGATGCCATGCTGCTGGTTGTGGAGCATACGTGGGGGCTTGATGTGAAGAAATGGCTTCCGGATTTCCGGAATTATGCCAAGCCTGACTTCAACCGTGCACGGGAAATGAACGAAGTCGATGTGGAGGATATCCCTGCAAAATTTCAATATATCGGTGCCTTCGCCATGGATGAGTTCGACAGTCATTCCAGCGGAATGTTCTCTTCGGAGACGAGCCGTCGTACCTATTCCATGATAGAGAGCTCTTGGGCGGAACAGCGGGGATATTTGGACACGGCTGTGGCGTGCCTGAGTGATGACAAGCAGAAGGAAGCGCGGCAAGCTTTTGAACAACTAAATCCAGTTAAAAGTGTGTTTTCCGGTAATGTATCTGCGGTAAGTCATCAAGTTTATAGCAGTGGTGGATACCGGCTGGCCTTCAATAACAATGGTGCACTGATTCAGCTGACGGACGAGAAGGGAAAGAATTGGGTGGACGCGAAGCATCCGTTCGGAGCCTATGCCTATGAAACCTTCGGGACGGAGGATTACGACAGGTATTTCCGTACCTATATGCAGAACCTGCCTGTGACACATCCTTGGGCGGATGCCGACTTCAACAAACCTGGCTTTGAATTTGTGCGCCCACTGCCAAGCCATCAGGTGTACTTGCCAATCGTGACCGATATGCACAAGTCAGGCAATGCTCATAGCGATACGTATGGGTTCCGGTTGTCCATGCCAACAGAAAGTCATGAATTGTACGGAGCACCCAAGGAACTGGAACTGGTATATACGTTTTCACAGGCAGGAGTGGTAGAGGTTAGCTTGCAATGGTTTGGAAAAGAAGCGAATCGTCTTCCAGAGGCCAGTTGGTTTGGATGCGGACTGAAGGTGGATAACCCCAATCTGTGGATGATGGACAAGCTTGGAGGACGAATCTCTCCGTTGAATGTTGTAAAAGACGGCAACCGCAATCTGCATGCTGTAGACAAGGGAGTATTCTATGAGGGCACAGATGGTCAGGCCTCTATTGAAGCACTGGATTCCGCTTTGGTCGCACCTGGACAGAGAAGATTGCTGCAATTCGACAACTCGTTTGTTTCGCTTGAATCCGGATGGCAATTTAATCTGCATAACAATATCTGGGGCACCAATTTCCCAATGTGGTACGGCGAGGATGCCAAATTCCGCTTTCGACTAAATACAGCTGCAAACCGCAAATAAGAGAAGTTGATGTAGAATTTTACCAAAAATTGATGATCGGATAATAATCCTAGTACAATTGGAATCTATACTTGGATTTGTGAGTGAGGATGCTGTTTGAGCAGATCTGAACTGTTCGGAACTGTTTCTGAAATGAATTTGAAAAAACAGAATTTTTTTGTAAAATCCCTATTGCTTGAACGTAGTCATCCATGTATTATATACAAATAAAGCGTTTACATTTTCTTATATGTCAATTAAACCGGTTTAATTCTATGAGATGTTTTCCCGATTGAGAACCTCTATTGCATAAAAATTAAACCGGTTTAATTGTATCTACATCTGTACATAAAGGGTTTATTTCGTTAGGGAGGTGAGCGCCAACCAGAGCATATTCAGGCAAGTTAATGGCAAATCCAAACGTGGAGGGGTTTAGCTTGAAAAGGAAAAGCAACTTGTTAATTGTTCTTGTCCTAATCACGACATTACTAGGGGGATGCTCTGCATCTTCGTCTAACAACGAAAATGAGGAATCAACAGTGAAAGAACCTGTTGTTACGGACAACAGTGCCAAAGAAGCCCCGATGCTGGCAAAGCTTGTCGATGAAGGTAAATTGCCTGCCCTGGCTGAGCGCCTGCCAGCTTCCAAAGACATTATGGTTGAAGAGGTCGTCGAGGAAATCGGGCAATATGGTGGGGATTGGAACATGCCTTGGACTGGTGTTCCTGATAAGTGGGGGATAGGCCAACCGACAGAGGAAGCGCTGTTCCGTTTCAACAAGGAAGGAAACAAGGTTGAGCCAAACGTAGCCAAGAGCTATGAAGTGAATGATGATTCCACCATGTTCACCATCCATTTGCGAGAAGGCATGAAATGGTCCGACGGTGTTCCTTTCACAGCGGATGATGTTCTCTTTTATTGGGAGCATATGTTGACCAAAGAGACCTTTGGTAAAAAGATCTATGACGCTTATTATTCCGTTGACCCTGTTACCGGGGACAGAGCGTTGGCTGAAGTGAAGAAGGTGGATGACTACACGTTTACCGTAACTCACAAATATCCAAGTGTGCTCTTTCTGGAACGTGTGGCCATCGATAACAAGTGGTTCTTCGCTCCTGCACACTTTCACAAAACCATTCTTCCTGAGTTCGTAGGGGATGCCAAAACATTGGAGATTACGAAGCAATGGGGCTATGAAGATCCCAAAGTATTCTTGATGGAAACCGGGTATACGGATTGGCTGCACTACCAGATTCCTACACTCCGGGCATGGGTTCCAACCAATGATCCTAATGGCGATCAGTTTGTCATGGAGCGCAACCCGTACTACTGGAAAACAGATAAAGAAGGTAAACAGCTTCCGTATATTGACCGGATTGTAGCGACTAAGATTCAAGATCCGAGCCAAAAGGTACTTGGAACGCTTGCCGGCGATTACAACCTGGTGATCTTTGATTCCAAAGACTTCACGGTACTGAAAGAGAATGAGAAAAAAGGTGACTACCGAATCATCCCTTGGACACAACCAGCTTGGTCCAGCGCGGGAGTACAGTTAAACCAGACTACGGAAGATCCGAATCTCCGCAAACTCTTCCAGGACATCAAGTTCAGGGAAGCACTCTCCATTGGGGTGGATCGTAACCAGGTGTCTGAGATTGTCACCAGTGGACTGGGAGAACCGATTCAAGCTTCTGTACCGGAAGGCGTAATGGGCTATCAGGAAGGGTGGGCCCAGCAGTGGGCGGAATACGATCCTGAACGCGCTAACCAAATTCTTGACGAGTTAGGTTTGAACAAGCGGGATAAAGACAACTTCCGTCTGAACCCTGATGGTTCCGAGTTGACGCTTACGGTGATTGAGAGCACGACTGATACAGCACCATTCCTTGAATTGCTTAAGAAATATTACGAGGATATGGGTCTGCGAACGAACCTGAAAGTGGTTGACGGAGGCACACATTTTGATATGAAATATGCCAACAAGATTCCGATGACTACCGAGAATATTTCTGTCGTCAACGTAGCCTTCCGACCGGATACCATGGTTCCGCTCCGTGTGATCACACCATGGTTCGGCCATTACGGCTTATACAGTCAATCTGGCGGCAAGGAAGGTGTCAAACCTGAAGGGGATGTCGCTAAAATCCTTGAGTATTGGGAAAAAGTGAAAGCAAGCAAGACACTGGATGAAATCAATCAGTATAGCAATGAGATCGTGAAACTGCACCAGAAGAATCAGTGGGTAATCGGATATGCGGGACCAACTCCGGTGCTGATTACAGCCTCGAATAAAATTCATAACATCCCTACGGATCTTATCTGGTCCGATGAGTATCGCTCGCTGGGTCAAGGCCATCCGGCACAATTTTTCATCAAGCAATAGCTGGTGAAGCATTCAGGTAAACAATAGTGAGGAAGGGATTTATCCTTGCTATTGTTTCCTTTTGTATCATTCACGCGGTGCAGAGGAGAGGAATAGATGTTTGAATACATTTTAAAACGAATCCTGTTGGCCATTCCTGTTGTTGTTGTGATCTCCTTTATCGTCTTCTACATTATTCAATTGCCACCTGGCGATTACGTATCCTCCTACTCGGCCAAGATGTCCGCTTCCGGCGATATCATGACCCAGGCTGAGATGGATGACATGCGGGCGAATCTGGGACTCGATCGGCCAATCTATGAACAATACTTCGTTTGGGTAAAGAAAATAATCCTGCATGGAGACTTTGGTTTCTCATTCAACTACAACAAACCGGTGATGGCGGTGATCCAGCAGTATATGGGACTGACTCTGGTCGTCTCGCTGGTGACAATGGCTTTCCATTATATAATCGCGATTCCGGTTGGGATCTACACGGCGGTAAAGCAGTATTCTGCGGGCGATTATTTCTTCTCCGGCCTGAGCTTTATCGGAATGGCAACGCCCAACTTTTTGTTAGCCATTATTCTCATGTTCTTTTCCTATAAGTGGTTCGGTAATCCATTGCTCGGCTTATTCTCCAACGAATACGTGAATGCGCCGTGGTCCCTGGACAAGGTAAAAGACTTAATGCAGCATATGGTGATTCCGGTTATTGTTATCGGACTTTCGGGTACTGCGGATCTGATTCGTATCATGCGCGGACAAATGCTCGATGAGTTGAACAAACCGAATGTTATTACTGCCCGCGCCAAGGGCTTATCAGAGATGCAAATCCTGTTCAAGTATCCGACACGTGCAGCCTTGAATCCTATTGTGAGTACCTTTGGCTGGTCACTGTCCTCCATCTTTACCGGCGCTACCATTACAGCAATCGTATTGAACCTGCCGATTCAAGGGCCAGTTATGCATAATGCATTGCTCGGTCAGGACATGTATCTTGCTGGAACCTTTTTATTGATCATGGCTTTGCTGACGGTTCTCGGAACATTGATTTCCGATATTTTGCTGGCTTGGCTTGATCCCAAAATACGTACAGAGTTCAGAGGATCCTAATGATGAGACCACTACCGTTATTTAAAGGTCAAAGGCCGGCAGTCCCAGTTACATCAGCACCAAAAGAAACTGTATACAGCTCGCAGTGGCGGCTGATATATCAGAAATTCAAGAAACACAAGTTGGCCCGGATCAGCATGTACATTCTGGGCGCATTTTACATCATCGCACTGTTCGCACAGTTTATCGCGCCGTATGGGCTGCAAAGCTATGACAGCAAATATGTGAATGCCCCGCCAATGGGACTTCGATTCGTTGATGCGGACGGCAAGTTTCACATCAAGCCGTTTGTATATGAATTGAAGAGCGAGCGTGACCCCGAAACATTGCGTAAAATGTTTGTCCCGGATACCGAAAAAAAGCATTTCTTCAAGTTCTTTGTAAAGGGAGAAGAATATAAGTTTCTTGGTCTGATCCCCATGTCGACGCATTTGTTCGCTGTAGATGAGCCAGGGCGGATATTCCTGCTGGGTACGGACGGTATGGGGCGTGACCTGTTCTCCCGGATCGTGCTGGGCAGTCAAATCTCACTAAGCATCCCGCTGGTCGGCGTAGGCATTAGCTTTATTCTGGGTTTGATTATTGGAGGCATCTCCGGTTATTTTGGCGGCTGGATTGATTCCATGATACAGCGCATCATCGAAATCATACGTTCCTTTCCGACGCTGCCGTTGTGGATGGCACTATCCGCTGCAATTCCGCCACGTATTCCGGTCGTGACCATGTATTTATACATCGTGATCATCTTCGCATTTATTGGCTGGACGGATCTGGCACGGGTGGTCAGAGGCAAGTTCATTTCGTTGAAGAATGAAGATTATGTAATAGCTGCAAAGATCGCTGGTGTAGGAGACGCAAAGATTATTGTCAAACATCTGCTGCCAGGCTTCATGAGTTATTTAGTCGTGGCGACAACCCTGGCGATTCCGAGCATGATTCTGGGTGAGACGGCTATGAGCTTTCTCGGTCTGGGCGTTCGTTCGCCGGCAACCAGTTGGGGTGTGCTGCTTCAGGAGGCGCAAAAAATTGAAAATGTGGCCCTGTATCCATGGAAGCTCATTCCACTCGCTTTTGTCATTCTGACTGTATTGACCTATAACTTCATCGGCGATGGTTTGCGCGACGCGGCTGATCCGTATAAAAAATAATTGTCCAAATACTAGGCAAGCGAGGGGATAGCATGGCAACTCAAGCTGTTGAGAAGGAGCAACCTTTACTGTCCGTTCAAGACCTGAAGATTCGGATTCAGATGGAAAATGGCGTCATGAATGCCGTGGATGGAGTCGACTTCAATATATACAAAGGCAAAACCCTTGGGCTTGTGGGGGAATCCGGCTGCGGCAAAAGCCTGACAAGTCGATCGATCATCAGTATCAATCCCAAGGAATGTGAAACGAGTGGAACAATCACTTACAATTCCGACTCTGAATCGACTCTCCATGGTCTGAATCTTTTGTCTCTTAAGCCGACGGGCAAGCAGATCCGCTCCATCCGTGGGCGCAAAATCTCGATGATCTTTCAGGAGCCGATGACGGCCTTCTCACCGATGTATACCATCGGGAATCAAATCATGGAAGCGATCCGAATTCATCAGACGAGGAATAAGAAAGAGGCCAAAAGAATCGCGTTAGAGATGCTTAGCAAAGTCGGGATTTCCGATCAGGCCAAGCGTTTCGATCAATATCCGCATGAATTCTCGGGAGGTATGCGTCAGCGGGCGATGATCTCCATGGCATTGTCCTGTAACCCCGAAATTCTGATTGCGGATGAGCCCACGACGGCGCTCGATGTGACCATTCAGGCTCAGGTACTCGAACTTATGAAAAGCCTGCAGGCGGAGTTTGGCATGGCCATTCTGCTGGTGACCCATGATCTGGGTATTATCGCCGAGATGTGTGATGAGGTTGCGGTGATGTACCTCGGAAGAATTGTTGAGCAGGCTCCAATGAGGGAAATCTTCAACAATCCGAAGCATCCCTACACGAAAGGGTTACTTAAATCGATGCCTAGACTGGGAGGGAATAAAAGCAAACGGCTGGATTCCATCGAAGGTTCCGTTCCGATGCCGATTAACATGCCTCCAATGTGCGGATTCTATGATCGCTGCAAGGACAGAATTGAAGGCGTATGTAATCAACAAGTTGTACCGAAAACCGCGATTTCCGACCAGCATATGGTCAGATGTTTCTTGTACGCGGACCAGAGAGAAGGAGAAGCATAATGACCAAACCCATTCTTGAAGTCCTCAACCTGAACAAAAGCTTTCAGGTCAAATCCAAAAAAGCCCTGTTCAAAAAGCCTAAACCCATTCATATTTTGAATGAAATTTCATTTGAACTCCTTGAAGGGGAGACGCTCAGTATTGTCGGGGAATCTGGATGTGGAAAAACGACGCTCGGACGCTGTATCGTTAGAGGTGTGGATGCTTCTTCAGGCAGTGTAGTCTATCATGCGGAAGATGGAAAAGAAGTGAATTACCTAAACTTGAAGGGCAAAGAGATCAAAGCATATCGCAAGGATATCCAGATGATTTTTCAAGACCCGTATTCCTCACTCAGCCCCCGGATGAGCGTATTCGATATTATCGCCGAACCGCTGATTGCGAACTTTAAGCTGAGCAGGGCTGAGGTAGAAGCGAAAGTGATGGAGATTGCCGAGAAAACAGGTCTGAATGTAGGTTACCTGAAACGTTACCCACATGCATTTTCGGGAGGACAGCGGCAGCGGATAGCCATTGCGCGTGCGCTGATTACACAACCCAGACTGATTGTCTGTGATGAAGCGGTCTCTGCGCTGGATGTATCGATTCAGGCTCAGATTATCAACCTGCTCAAAGATTTGCAGGAGCAATTCAAGATCACATATATCTTCATCTCGCATGATCTTTCCATCGTACAGAACATTTCCGACCGGGTAGCAGTTATGCATCTGGGCAGAATTGTGGAACTGGCGACAACGGAATCATTGTTCTCGAATCCTCAGCATCCCTATACGGAGGCGCTAATGTCAGCCGTGCCCCAACCGAATCCGGATTTTAAAAAAGAACGAATTATACTGGAGGGGGAAGTACCGAATCCGGCCAATCCGCCAAGCGGCTGTCATTTTCATCCCCGATGCTCGTATAAGACGGATAAATGCATCCAGCACGTTCCTGAACTCCGTGAAGTAGGATATAATCATTTTGCTGCCTGTCATTATGCAGAGCAGCTTCAGCTTCGCGGCGTTCCAATCGAGACTGAGGATGAGATGCACTCCAGGACATCCTAACCAACGACATGAACCTGACGATACCATCAGTCATCTTTGAACTCGCGAGCACGAAATCGAACTAGTGTTGAGGAGAGGTTGTTCCTAATGGCAAAGATTGATGATGTAGCCCGTCTGGCGGGTGTATCCAAGGGAACGGTATCCAACGTATTCAGCCAGAAAAGGCCAACGAGCAAAAAGGTAACCGAGAAAGTGCTGCAAATCTCGAAGGAATTGAATTACGTGCCGAATCATATTGCAAGAAGCTTGGTCACCAAGAAAACAATGGCGATCGGGCTTACGATTCCGCACGGCAAATTCTTTTTCAGCGTGTTCCATAATCAGTTTATCAATGGTGTCATTCTGGAAGCTTCCAATTACGGATATCGGGTGCTTCTGGACATGATTGCTGCCGAAGAGGTGAAGACACCTTCACTTGCGAGCTATCCTATTGACGGGGCCATTGTGCTGGGACCTACAGAAGAGGATGACCGGATCAATCTGCTGTATCAGCATGACATTCCGTTTGTTACGATCGGCAAAATCATTAACAAGGGACTTCAGGGTGTTTCTACCGTCAATAACGATAATAAACAGGTTATGCGCGATATTTGCGATTATCTGCTCGGACTGGGTCATCGGAACATTATGTTCCTGAACGCCGGGGAGCAGATGACGGTTTCCATTGAACGGTCGGAAGAGTTCGTCCAGGTGCTGCAGGAGCATGGTGTGATGATCCAGCCCGGAATGATTCATTATAAACCGGGTATTCATTCAGACAAGTATATTAAATACGGCTATGATGAGACACTTCATAATGTGAAGAATCCCATGGGGAGGGTTACGGCCATTATTGCAGACGACGATCGTACTGCATTTAGCGCCCTTAATGCCATCAACGACGCGGGTCTGCGTGTGCCGGAAGATATCTCATTGTTTGTCATCTGCGGTGATCAGTCCATGATGCACCAAGTAAGACCTTCTTTGACGGGAATGGATTTGCAACCATCTGAGCTGGGTGTTCAGTCGGTAAGGTTGCTTATGCATAAGCTGGGTATTCTAGAGGGATCGTACGAGAATAACAAGATTGTGCCTAGCAAAATCATAGAAAGAAACTCTTGTTCCTCGATCAAGAATTAGCAAGAATGAGTTTCGGATGTCGTGAGGTTAAATATGATAACGTTTACATCCTGGATGGGCAATTCTGTACCTTTTGAATATTATGTTCGAATTCTGATCAGTGCTGTGCTTGGGCTGTTAATCGGATTCGATCGGACCCATAAAAACAAACCTGCAGGCGTAAAGACATATACATTTGTCACGGTCGCTTCTGCACTCATTACAATCGTATCCATTGAGAGTGTTGAAGTGTACGGACAGCTGCATAACCGAACGATGATGGATCCGATGCGTCTGGCGGCTCAAATCGTCTCGGGCCTTGGCTTTCTCGGAGCAGGACTCATTATGAAGGCAGGATTTGAAGTGAAGGGTTTGACATCTGCAGCAATGATCCTATTTGCAGGTGGGGTCGGTATTGGCACGGGCGCCGGTTTCTACGGAATTGTGACCTTTTCGATGGCGGTAGCTTTCTTTTTCATCCGGGTTGGGGGTTGGATTGAGAAGTGGGAGCACAAGAAGCTGGTGGCAAAGGAAGAAAAGAAGGACTTGAGTGCTTAAATGGTTGAGTATTTTCAGCAAATGAATAAGCGTATTCAATAGAAAGTTTTGAATACGCTTATTTTATTCAAATAACGAAGAATGCATAGTTATCCCAATCCTTATCTAGAACACTAATTTATAAATTACATAACCTATCATCAATAATATAATGAGGATTCCAGTGCATTTCCATCCCAACCCGCCAACTAAATCTGAGAAGCTTCCAAATTGAGCACGATTTATGCCATCACCAAACGTACCCATGGGGTTTCCCTTTAATTCTTCTTGTCTCAAACGTTCTCTTTTTTCTTCGCGTGTATCTTCTCGGAAATCCATGTAACCACCCCTGAGATTTAATTTTTTTTGGTAAACAGAACCTATATTCAAAAAGAGCACAGGTGATCCGGATAAGTCAGGAACGCTTTGTGCTCTTTGCTGTATTCAAATGATGTAGGACTTATGGTTAGATGCTAAGATCAAAATTGGGCTCACACATATAGTCGATCGGGTAGAGATCGTCTCTCGCCGAGATTAATGCACGGAGCTGAAGGTAGCGATGATGGGGCTGTTCCACAACACCACCAATAGAATAGGGGACAAGATCGGCTACAACGAAAACATCATCTGCATGGTTACATTTGAAGATTACGTTGTTCGGGTTACACACTTCCTCCATATAACTGTAGGTCATGACATGGAAGGAACGTGCTTTCCAATTCGTCTTAATCACTTTATAGGACTGTGTCCGTACAAGATCAAGGTAACGATTCAGTGCAAAGGTATGCTCGAACTGAGTGATGTACCCCTTTTTATCCACATCAATCGTAAATTCCACATCATAACTTACGTGAAACTCTTCCTGGTACGTTCCCTTCATCATCTTCATCGCATCAAAGTATGATCCGAATTCGGGATCTTCCATATAGGGAATGGCAATGAGTTCAGCGTTAACGTGATGAGTAATCTCGCTGTTGCTTGAAACACCCATATTAAACTTGGTAGGTTGAAGATCAATTGACCCAATCATGTTCCCTGGGAAACCGGGACTGCAACTTATTCGCATAGTCATCTCCTTCGTTGTTAGTTAATCATTAGACGAAAGAATGAAGGTAAAGTTGCACCAGAATAAGGAAACTAAGGCTGGTTATGCATGAACCCATTTCCAATCGTCTTGCTCTTTTGATACAGTATTTATAGTAAAACCCGGGAGGATATATTGTATATGGAACAATCGCTTCAGGAACTGCTGCGCAATGCGCGTGCGGAGGAGAATACCTTTTTGTACATGTTGCACGAGGAAGCGCGCATCGACCAGTTGTTATTCTGGAAGTATGTGAACAGTATTGTGGAATTGACCCGTCTTACCGCGGACCAGCCGTTGGATCGGGAAATGGCGAGCGCCGTTAGCTTCACGTATTCCAAAATCATGGAGCATCTGCAATGGCATCATTCGGATCGGGATGTGTACGAGATCCAACAGTTTCCCTATGAATATGCAAATCTCATGGTGGATTGTCTGGGCAGAGTGGTTGATGGTTTCTTTAAGGGCATCGTGCTGGAAGAAGAGAGATTTGACGAGGAGTTTCCTAATCCGATCTCCACAGGGGAAATGGCAGAAGAACAACCAGCCGTTTTGCAGCTGGGATATTATAAACAAAATACGAATGTGCACGCGATCGGTTTCCGAGAGGAAGATGGGACGTACCGAATTGTTTTGAATGAAGAAGAGGATCGGGAGCTTTTTGATTCCAAGCTGAGCCGCCGAGAGGTGGAAGGAACGTATCTCTTCATGGCTCCGGATGCCAGCAGCGCTCACCAATTATTTCATGAATGGGTGATGGGTAACCACACTCCATATCGTTCTGCACTTGATTTGAAAGGAGCCCATTCCATGAATGTGAAAGATAACTTGATTGAACAGCAGTCCCTAACTTTCGTAGGCATTAAAAGAACGTTCTCTTGTGTGGATGGCGAGAATTTGAGAGAGATTCCAAAGATGTGGCAGGAAGCTTTGGCGGACGGAATAGAAGATCGTTTAAACGAGTTTAATAACGGGGCCGTCTCCGGTTTGGTCGGCATTTGTATAGATCAGAGGGAATTACACAGCGATCAAATGGAATATTGGATCGCAACCTCACACTCCGGGGAAGTGCCTGAGGGTTTGTTTTCAATAGAGATTCCCGCGTCCCACTGGATGGTGTTCGAAGCCGATGAATTGGCGCCAGAAGCGATACAGCGGTTGTGGAAGTATATTATGAGCGAATGGTATGGAGCGACCCCTTACAAGCACGCGGGAATTCCGGAACTTGAGGTATACCGAGGTCAGGGTCTTCCTCCTCAAGTATGGATACCTGTTAAACCTTTGTCGTGATTTAACGAATAACAGGCCTGGTTATATCGTTATATAGATAAATATACTAGTACCAGAGGGTTTACTCATCATGGCTGCAGCATGTTCGATTCATTAGGAGGCTTAATATGTTATCCAATAAAGTGATTGATTATTGTCAAAATCAGGGCTGGTGGCATGAAGATGTGCCAGCAGAGTATGAAGAAGCTTTACGTAAACTGGGTATTGATCTTGAATCTGAGTTTGCACATTTTTATTTGCATGCTGATGATGGTCCGACCTTTTACAGCAGACATCAGGAAATCTATCAGATCTGCTGGATGATGGAAAACACCGTATATGTGGAGGACATGACGGTGGCTCAACTCACGTTGGGATTGCCAGAAGCCTACATCCCGCTGGACAGCTTTGAGGGCGAGGGTGGGTTCTTTTATAACCGTCAAACGGGAGATGTGGCTCTGGTGGAGCTTGGTGAGTCGATCGAACGTTTCCTGAGCGGTGAAAGTACACCGCAGTGGGCGAGCTTCAATAACTTTCTGGAATGGTATTTCGAACTGGAGGAGGAGGTTACGGAGTGAAGGATCTGACACCGGAGCATTCCGAACTGGAGAGACAAATTATCGAAACAGTAGAAGCAGGCAATGTTCTCGATGAAACGCAGCAGCATGAGCAAGCTCTGATCTATTATGATCAGGCATGGGGGATGTTGCCCGAGCCGAAAACCGACTGGGAAATGGCAAGCTGGATCGCTTCCTGTCACGTGAATGCACATATGGACTTGGAGCAGTACGCACTGGCGAAGCCGTGGGCTGAATTAGCACTGCAAACCCGAGGTTCGGATATTAATACCGGGCTGTGGATTGAGCTGGGTGTAGTCTGCATGAGGCTAGAGCAGCATGATGAGGCTTTTGCAAATTTGGATCTGGCGTATGCATATGGCAAGGAAAGAGCGTTTCAAGGCAGCCCGCGTGACGTTTTGCAATATTATAAGGAACAAAAGGCGAAGCGTGAACGAAACTGATTCTATTGGATTACAAAAAGAAAAGGGTACCCTGTCTGCCAGATCATTGGCTGTGGGGTACCATTTCTTTCGAATTTATATAGATGAATGATCCTTCACCAAGTTAATCTTTCGATCCATAAGGGAAAAATTCATCTACGAGATCCTGCGGCGATATGGACACAAAGACGTGATCCAGGTCGGTTTTGCTAGCGAAATCCATGATGTCTCCCGTATAATACCGTGGATCAATCAGATAAATCTCAGACACGACAGTCGACAGGAAGGAGATCATCGGCACTGCGAGAGAGTCCTTGATGAACAGTACCTTGAGTCCGTTCGGTTTGTCTTTGTTCACCACATGAACGATTCCCTGATTTCCGTACAGGTACGTAAAGTACTTGTCAGCGGTTAGATCATAGGTAGCTCCTTGCACATTCAGCGGATAGGTCGTAAGCAGAGCATCCTCAAAGCGGCCGTTCAATGTGGCTTCCGTCTCGCCGGTTTTGAAGTAAAAGGAATAGTCCGTTTTGAACTTCGGATAAATCAGGTCAAAGTCATCGTCACCAGCAAAGTATTTCCCGGCTTTTCGACCCTGTGATCCAATGAAAATGTCCTGATACGGAACCACATTATAGTTATTTAAGTCCGTGAAATAATGATCCGGGTCCAGCGGCTTGTCGTACATGCCGTCTAGATGATTCACGAGCTGGCCGAAGCCCCAGAACGCGATTTTAATTTTCCAGTGGTGATCCGTGGTGAAAAAGAGATCCTTTGCCGGAATGCCACTTTCCAACAGCCCTTCGCGCAGATCCACCGTATCAATGCCATCCTGCTTGAGATTGGCCAGAAAGCCATCGGCGGTTTCGTTGTTATAATTGTAAGGAATGCCTTCCGGGAACTGCGTATACCCACGTACGTATTTGTCTGGTGTCATCACATAGGTCAGCTTTGTTTTGGGGTCCAAATGTGCTCCCAGCGCAGCAACCCGATCCGATAGATCTTTCGTATCCGTCGGCCCTGTAGCGAAGTAGGTATAGTGCAGCTTGCCCTCCATATCTTTTACGACCTCGAAGTTGTTCTCCTCGTTCTTCCACATGAGTGACTGCATATATCCATACGCTTCCACGAAGCCGAATTTATCGAAGACATGTTCATTAATGTCGTCATCCAGTTCGTGAATCAGTTCTTTGGCTTCAGAATAATGGAAGTCCGCTGAAGCCAGTGTCTTTTGGATCGGCCCGAAGGATTGAATAATATTTAGGACAGAGAATGTCACGAGCACGAGAATGAAGAGGAAAGCCGTGATTCTCTTTTTGGCAAAAAAGTTGTGCATGCTTGTGCCTTCTCTCAGAAATTGAAATAAATAAACGGATTGTATGTACCTTTGACCAGATACGATACACAGACCAGAAATAAAACGATGATCGTGATCGGGTACACCAGTTCCAATGGTTTGCTGAAACGTGCGCCGTCAACCATCAGTTTGTTCATTCGCGTGGCAATCGGCATGCAGAACAGAATACCCAGGATGAAGAAGAGCGCGTATTCCTTCAGGAACATCCAGGTTGTTTCGCTCCAGAACCCATTACCGTACAGTCCAAACATGTTGCCCAGATAGTTGCCAGCTTGTATTAGATCCGGTGAACGGAAGATCACCCACCCGATGACCACAATAAACATGGCATAGAGATGCCGCAGTGGGTTGAAGCGTGTACCTTTATCAAAGTTAGAGATTTTCTCCAGCGCAATGAATGCGAAGTTAATCAATCCCCAGACTACAAATGTCCACTCCGCACCATGCCACACGCCAGTCAATCCCCAGACGATGAGCAGATTGCGAATCATTTTATCCTTGTTGGTGACACGTGATCCCCCGAGTGGGAAATAAACATATTCCTTGAACCAGGTGCCAAGCGAGATATGCCAGCGGCGCCAAAATTCAGTGATGGACCGGGAGATATACGGATATCTGAAGTTCTCTTCGAACTTGAACCCGAACATGAGGGCCAGACCAATCGCCATATCGGAGTATCCTGAGAAATCAAAATAAATCTGCAACGTATAGGCGATGGCTCCAAGCCATGCCAGACTTGCTGGAATATCTGAGGTGCCACCCATGCTAAAGATGTGATCGGCGACAATCGCCATGCTGTTGGATAACAGCACCTTTTTCCCCAGACCGACAATGAAGCGGCAGCAGCCCAGTGCGAACTTGTCCCAACTTTCCTTACGGTTGACCATCTGATCGGCAATTGTGTTATAGCGCAGAATCGGACCGGCAACGAGCTGAGGGAAGAAGGAAATATAAAGCGCGACATAAAAGAGATTTTTTTGCACAGCACCATGTCCGCGATACACATCGATGACGTAGGAAATTCCGTGGAAGGTGAAGAACGAGATCCCTAGCGGTAACGCAATATTCGGGATATTTAGGCCAAAGCTTGTATTCTCATTCACAATACGCAGTGCAAAAGCCATGTATTTAAAGACGAACAGCATACCCAGATTGACGATAAGCATCAACGTAATGATGGTGTAAGCGGCATTCCGTCGTTCTCTGAACTTGTCCACAAGCAGGGCGAAGATATAGTTGAAACAGATGGAGGCCAGCATGATGAGGACAAACCACGGTTCACCCCATGCATAGAAGAACAGGCTGGCAACCAGCAGCAGCATGTTTTTGGCCGTAATCGAGAATCTCAGTATGTAATACAGCCCCAGCACAAGCGGCAGAAAATAAAATAGAAAGATTACACTGGAAAAGAGCACTGCCTTTCCTCCTTGAGGATCATATAAGGGAGCACGTTGTATCTATTGTGATGCAACATGCTCAAGTAAAACAGACAGACACCCGCATCTCAGGATGCGAGTTGGTCTGCAAGGGTCGTTTACATGCGAAAAGGTCGCCGTGCTTGTCGATCATCCCGGGAACGTCGTTTTCTGGCGCCCTGGGTATTCCGTTGTCTTCTCCACATCCAGTAGAGGACGAGTCCATGGATTCCGGCAGCTGTTAACAAGAGTCGAATAAACCATCCCACCGATGTTTTCATCAGTGGGTCCGCAGGGCTGAGTACCTTGGTAACTTCAGATGGGTCAGGAATAGAACGTGGCGTTCCGTCTTTCTCCTGAACATTCATGGCCGAAGAGCGATCCAGCATGACGGTCGTTGTCAGATTCCATTTGTCATTCACAAGTGCACGTATGGTGGCTTGCTCAGCATCGACATCGGTATGAAGCGTTAGCAGTCCATCCGGTGTAATGGATACTCCCTGCACGGGGGTGTCGAGCTGGAATTTTACATTGGGCTTTTCTTCTGAGGAGGATTCAACACCGTATTGGGCAATGGATTCCCCGGCTACAGGCTTCACCACACGTTCGTCACCGGTCATTTGCAAGGTGGTGAGCCCATTCTCCACCACAGCTTGCTTCTTGGACAACGGCTTGATGTTGCCGATGCGGAAGCTCAGCTTGGCGTTTTCGGGAGTTGTGGTTGTAATGCCCCAGCCAATGACTTTACCCAAGTTCACCTGACCTGCCGTGCTGGCCTTGTCCTGGACCATTAGGCTGGAAAAGGGGATGCGAATCTGTCCGACAAATCCCGGTTCCAATGCAATCAGGCCGGATACCGGGCGAACCAGTTCAGCCTGTCCGGTTGATTTCTCGACTACGATGACGTTTCGATCATCAGACACAGTAAGGGAAGTTTTATCCGCTCGGGTCAGTACGATATTAAGAGGCAGCTTTCGGTCCGATTCATTGCGGATGGAGAAGGTCAAAGCCCCATAGCTTGACCAGTCTCGATTCAGCAGCTCATAGACGTAGGCCGAATAGTATCCTTTTTTGAGCCCCAGCGTGGAGGTCTTAATCTGGATACTGCCTTTGTTATCAAGGCTGGCGTCTACCTTGGCTCCGTTGTTCCATTCATGGAGTGTATTCCCACTCACCTTAAGCTGCTCTGCCTGAACAGCCTGAATGGGATATACGTTCCACAACACAACAAGACTGGCGACAAGTGTCAGTTGTTTCCACTTCTTGATCATGCTTTCTTGCCTCCCCTCTATAGATAAGCCATCTCGTTCAGTTCGTCTGGAGAGATGTTGTTCTTGCCCTGAGATGCAGGGCCTGTTTTATCCAACTGGATATGTTCCTTATTCCACTGTTTCAGCAGAGCTTCCAAGGTTGGGATCTGATGGTTGCGAGCAATATCTCGAATATTGGTCACGCGGTACAAATTGCCTCGTTTGTTACGCAGGGACTGCATCCACACGCATTCCAGTGAGATGTCTTCGCTAAGCGGAAGTTGGATCTCATTGACCAAATCATGAGGCTCCATCTCCACCAAGACGAATTCATAGTTGAAATCCATCAATGTCACGGTTCCATGATCTGCCGTTAGCAATTCGCGATTTAGCGCAATTCGTGCCAGCTTTCGGTTGGACATGAATTCACTCTGACCCCGACGTACAAAATTCAGGCGAATGTCTTCAAATGTACTAATATCCTTGTCCAGCTTCTGAGGCAGCGTAGGTTCGCGATCATAGATGATGTGCAGCAGCTGGCGCTGCTCTTGTTCCGTGATATCCTTAACGGTAAAAGCATATTTCCAACGGTTTCCGATCGAAGCGACATGTGCCACCTTGCCTGTAAACTCGCTTGAATACCGGTCATTTACCAGTTTAATGCCAATCTCCATATCACTTGGAATGTACTTCGGTGTATCCAGCATGACGGAAATGCCGCCTTCCGAGAGATCGTGAGTGATGCAGGAGATGATCTCCCCTTCCGTTGTGAGCGTGCAATCCACAGCAGCCATTGAGCGCTCGTGATTGCGGAACACTTTGCGTCCAGCCAGAAAGAAGATCGACATCATGATGTTGTAGAAATTAATCAATAACCAATACAGTACAACGAGGAAACCAATTGTTCCCTGGCTAAATGTCCAGTGGATGCAATTCACGATTCCGATAATGGATAGTACCGCCAGAATCAGATGAGGAATCATCTGTTTAATCTGATAGTTCCGATCATCATTTTGCGCACCGTCTTTGCGGGTAACGACGAATTTGTTCATCGTGATGCCCAGAGTTTCCAGAATGACGGCGGGCAGAAGGGAAGGGAACAGAATGGTCTCATATACATTGGTCCATTTGGTGGTTCGAATATTGCCGGATAACATTCGCAGGCAGGTGTTGGTCAACAGATACATCGGCAACCAGAACACGAGAATCTCCAGAATGGTACATTTCACAACCAGAACGCCGAACACGGCAAACAGTATGGGTGACATGATGTACAGCAGTCGTTTTAACCCGGAGTACCAGTAGGTAATGGAAGAAATGTAGTTCAGTTTTTGCGCAAAACTAAGTCCTTTTTTGAAGAGAAGGTTCATTTTTTTACCTGTCTGGATACAACCGCGCGCCCAGCGCTGACGCTGTTTGATCAGACTTTTCAGATCACCGGGAGCAAGTCCGGAGGCCAGTACTTTATTGGTAGCGAAGCAGCGATACCCTTTGCTCTGCATTTCAATACCAGTGGCAAAATCCTCTGTAATGGAACCGGTATAGAATCCGCCGACGTCTTCCAGTGCCTGTCTGGAGAGTACAGTATTTGTTCCGCCATAGATGACTGAATTGGATTTGTTGCGTCCCACTTGTACGTCCCGATAGAAATAGTCCTGTTCATTCGGTATCCGGTTCTCGGAGTACAGATTGTACTGGAACTGGTCGGGATTATAGAAACTCTGTGGAGTCTGCACGAACCCAATTTTTTCTCCGGTCAGAAAATAGGGAACACACGCCGTCAGAAAATCATGTTTTGGAATCATGTCTGCATCAAAGGTGACGATTAGCGGGGAAGACGTATGCTTCATGGCATTGTTCAGGTTACCCGCCTTGGCATGTACATGCTCTGTTCGCGTAAGGTAGTTAATGCCCAGATGAGCAGCCAGTTCCCGCATCTCAGGACGATTGGAGTCATCACACAGATGGATATGTACTTTGGAGCGATCAGGATAATCCATGTTCAGACAGCCGTTAATTGTTTTGAAGAGAAGCGAAGTGGGTTCATTATAAGTTGCGATAAATACATCCACATCCGGATATAAGGCTTCGTCAACAACGGGAAGTTCGGGATATTCGAGCCGGGTCATATTGTAAAAATGGACGGCCAGTTCGAACATACCTATAAGTTCGACAATGAGGAGGGCAAGACCTGCGGTTACGGCGAGAGGGCCATGTCCAAAAGGAATGGTGAAAAATGTACGCCAAATGATGTAAATACAAGACATAATCACAGTAGCTGTGACAAGTATCTTGTTGCGTGTACTTAAGTAGTTCAAGTGAATACCTCTTCCTAATTTTTCTGAGTAGTGCCGCCTATCGGAATAAAAAGAATGTGATCATTGTACTAAACGATTCTGAACAAATTCTGAAAAAAGAGATAGGACCTCGTTAAATATAGAGCCATTGGTTCAATTTTTGATGGTTAATTTTGTCGTATCACAATAATTATTGTAGTTATTTGTCGAAATTTGCGCAATATGTTTATTTATTTTTTTCGCAAAGATGAAAGTGGGGCTTGGATGTTATCTGAAAACACA
Source organism: Paenibacillus sp. 276b (assembly GCF_900107875.1). Lineage (NCBI taxonomy): Bacteria > Bacillati > Bacillota > Bacilli > Caryophanales > Paenibacillaceae > Paenibacillus > Paenibacillus sp. 276b. The sequence goes on from NZ_FNRR01000011.1 coordinate 139,392, forward strand.
AAAATGACGAGCTCAATGTGCAATGTCATTAAGTTAAGTAACTTAGTGATATTGCCCCAAGGACTCGTCATTTCTGTTGCAGTCTTCTGCCATTATGATCAGCAAAAGGCATATATTCATTTCAAATTTAGTCGGAGATGTTGCGCGTATAATACTCAATAATATCCTTGCGACGGATAATACCGAGGAACACACGGTCCACATCCACCACAGGCACAAAGTTTTGATCTGCTGCCAGCGTCAGCATATCCTCCATTTCTGCCTTAATAAAGACACATTCATTATATACACGGTTGTCGATCTCATGCACTTGGACCTGATCCATCGTCTCAAATGTCAGTCCGGGAGTGCTCCGCATTTTCCATAACAAATCGCCTTCGGACAGGGTGGCAACATATTTTCCATCCTGGTCAATCACGGGAATGGCGGTATAATGCTGCAATTCAAGCTGCTCGATCGCATCTTTCATCGAAGCGGAAGACTTGATATAGGCCACGTCGGCTTTGGGGAGTAAAAAATAGCTGATTTCCATCATCGGGCTCCTTTACTGTAATCTCACTCTCCTTATTTAAACATATTATGTGAGCTTTCGGCTATTTTTAATGATAAATTCGTCAGATTTGTTCCATTGTTTAATTGAGGCTGGAAATCTATAGTGTATATTAGAGGTGATGTGATCATGAAATCGAAACGTAAAATTATTTATGGACTGCTTCCCATCTTATTTGCCGGTGGAATCGGAATGTACTTATACATGCAGAATAGCAAAACAGAGGAAGTAAAGCCTGAGGTAACCGTTAATCAGTACATAGAGCATCTGCAAAAGAAAGAATTTGATCAACTGTATACCCTGATGACGCCTGCTTCATTGACAGAGTCCGGCATGAACCGTGAACAATTTGTGGAAAAATACAATGCAATCTATTCGGGTATGGAGGTTTCTGCGATTAAAGCAGAATTGAAACCGAAAGTAAACGAAGAGACAACGGACGGCATGGGTAATGAAAATAAAAACCAAAATCAAAATCAAAATCCGGATGCCTACGAAGTGGACTACAGTCTGCAGTTAACGACCTTCCTCGGGGAAGTGGACGAGACGCATACACTGAAACTGGTGCGTGAAGACCTTGAGGAGGGTGGCAAAGTCTGGCGGATCAACTGGAAGCCATCCATGATTCTGACTGACATGGTCAAGGGAAGCAAAGTTCGGGTGAAAACCCTTTTCCCGGAACGAGGAGACATTGTTGATCGTGAAGGGCTGCCCCTCGCAACAAAGGGAAATATATATGAATGGGGAATCGTACCTGAGAAGCTGGGAGAAAATCCGGAGCCGATGATCGCCCGGATCGCGGAGCATTACAAAGTAACAGAAGCTATGATTAACACCGCGCTTGCACAGAAATGGGTGAAGCCGGAATATTTTGTCCCGATTGCTTCAACAGAGGACTCCCGGGTGCCTACAGCACTGGCTGGTGTGCAAGTTCAATCCAAGGAAATACGATATTATCCTCTTGGTGAGGCTGCTGCTCATTTAATCGGTTATGTGCGCAAGGCCACCAAGGAAGATTTGGAGAAAGATACGGAAGGATACTATCGTGCGGAAGATTGGATTGGCAAAGCCGGACTGGAGCAATCCTTAGAGAAACAGCTTCGCGGCGAACGAGGTGGCCTGATCGAGATCACTGATGAATCTGGAAACACTCGCTCTGAGCTTATTCGCAAGGATGCAGTGGATGGAGAGAATATTCAACTGACGATCAGCTCTGAGCAACAGCGCAAGTTGTATAAGACATTATCGAGTGGTGGTGACGCCGGAGCAATGGTGCTGATGAACCCAACGGATGGTAATCTGCTGGCACTGGCAAGTGCGCCTGCCTATAATCCGAACAAGATGGTTACGGGACTGACACAGGCAGAGTGGGATGCCTATTCAGCAGATGAAAAGCTTCCTTTTATCAATCGGTTTACGAACCGTTATGCACCAGGTTCAACCTTCAAAGCCATTACGGCAGCGGCAGGTTTGATGGAGAAGGTTACCACAGTGGACAAATCGCATGATATCTCTGGTCTGCAATGGCGCAAGGATGAGAGCTGGGGCGGTTACTATGTGAAACGTGTGAAAAGTGTATCCCCGGTGAACATGGTTGATGCGCTGGTCTACTCAGACAATATTTATTTTGCGAAGGAAGCTGTTGAGATGGGCAGCGCCAAGTTCATAGATGGCATTCAGAAGTTCGGTTTTGGAGACAACTTTGGACTGGATGAACTGTATTTGAAACCAAGTCAGTATGCAAACGAGGCACATCTCGATTTGTCATCCGAGGTGCTGCTCGCTGACACATCCTATGGACAGGGAGAAATGTTGATGTCGCCAATCCATCTGGCATCCTCCTTCACCCCTTTTATTAATGAAGGAAAAATGGTGAAGCCTGTACTGATAGAGGAAAAGGAAACCGCCGAACCGGAAGTTGTGATTACACCTGAAGTCGCAAATACGGTTAAGGATGCCTTGGGCGAGGTCGTGACCCGATCGGGAGGAACGGCTCATTCCTTGAACTCACTCCCTGAAGGACTGGCGGCTAAGACAGGGACTGCCGAGCTTAAGGCCAAGAAGGGGGAAAAAGGACAGGAGAACGGTTTTGTTGTGGTGTTTGATACCGAATCACCATCCTTCCTTATAGCCGCAGTCATTGAACAAGTGAACGGAAGAGGCGGCAGTCATTATGTTTTGGATAAATTAAAGCCTTTCCTGGAGAAAAAGGGAGTAACGCAGTAAATTGATTTGCGATTTACGATGTATCTTTAGTATTTGAAGAGCCCATCCACCATTCATGTTACTAAAATGGTGGATGGGCTTTATTTTGCCTTTATGTTATAAGATTTATTTCCGAGCTGTCAGCATAAAACGTGCCGAGTTCGTTCGAATCCCTTTATCGCAGCGATTTTGCTCAACAAACTGTTGGAAATGCTCTAAGTCGGATTCCTTCTCTCCAAAACCGGAAATGATCGGTGCATGGGTCAGTAGGAAAAGCAGATCATCAGGCGTGGCGTAATATTCTGTTGCATTATATTCGTGTGCCTCAATGTCACGAAAACCCGCTTCGCGAAGTTCACGTTTGTATCGTTCCATTAATGTGCCAGGCTGAACGCCCAGCGATTGTCCACGGTCAAAAGCCTTGCAGATATTACATTTATCATGTTCACTGACTTGTTGGGTAAGGAATACACCGCCATCAGCCAATACCCTGAATACTTCTGTAGCGCAGAAGTCGCAGTGTCTGGAGGAAACCACATTAAAGAATTGATCTGGAAATGTCAGTTGCTCTGCATTCATATGCACAAAACGGACATTCGACCTGGAACCAGATGCCTTAAGATTACGCTGGGCAGTCTCAATCATTCCCCGGGAAAGGTCGATTCCAACCAATAACAGTGCGGCATTCGAGATAGAAAGAACAGCTTCTCCACCACCTGTACCAATATCAAGCAATAGATCAGACGGTTCGGTGCAGCGTATAACTTCCTCGTAGAAATTCCATTCGATGCCTTCTGAAGTCACTTTCAGGGAGCTGAAGTCCCAGCCATTCAATTGCCCAATACGTTCGTAAAAAGTAGTATAGTCCATCTTTTTCTTCATTTATATGATTCCTCCAATGTGAGTTCTTGATTCTAGACAGATGTTGTACCAAATCGTTACGATTAGATGCCGAACAGGCTCAAAAGGGCAGACGTACCCCATGTTAGCTGGTACGCGTTTTGACCCAGCCCGACGACTAATTACTTCGAACGATTCGGAATAACATCCGTGTCACCTCACAGTTTGGAATATCGTTATTATAATGAATTGACAGCGTATACGCGAGATGTTAATTTGAAGTGAAATCCATTCTATTAGATTGAGGTGATCGATGGTGGCTGTTCGCGCTAAGCAGATTTTTGTTAATTTGCCCGTTAAGGATTTGAAGAGGTCCGTTGATTTTTTTACCAAAGTAGGGTTTGAGTTCAATGTGAATTTTACAGACGAGTCTGCGACTTGCATGATCATTGGAGACAACATCTATGCGATGCTGCTGGTGGAGGATCGTTTTCAATCTTTTATTTCCAAAAAAATATCCAACGCGGCGGACACGGCGGAAGTCATCGTAGCCTTGTCGGTGGAGAGTCGTGAACAAGTCGATCTGATTGTACAAGCTGCCCTGGATGCTGGCGGCAAGCCGTATAATGATCCTCAAGATCATGGGTTTATGTATGGGTGGAGTTTTCAGGACCCGGATGATCATCTATGGGAAGTTTCCTATATGGATCTAAGTAGCTTTCCTACGCAAGAATAGAATACATTTGTCAGTGCCTTCCTATTAACAGGGAGGCACTTTTTGCGTTCATATATCCCAATAACATATGGTGTAATTTACCTTTTTACTATATGATAAGTGTCGATTCATGTATAAATAGCATAGTATACATACGTTCTTTTTGATGGAGGGATCAGGGTGTATTGTCACGTATGTGGGACCAAAAGCAATCCAGGGGACAGCACATGTAGAAAGTGTAGAACGAAATTAAAAGATTCAAGCTCTACAGATGAACAGATTTGGGCAGAAACAGCAGTTGGTCTGGAAAGTGGAACGGGCAAAGCATTAGATCAGTTATCCAGACAGCATCAGTCTGCACTGAAGCAGAGCAACACGGCACAAGGCCGAGCATTTAGCTGGATTATTCCACTGCTTCTGGCAGCGGTGATGGGGGCCTTGTTGACTTATTATTACAAGCAGGAGATGGGCATCAATGCGGAGGTAAAAACACTGCATCAACAGGCGGAGCAGGCGGGCTTGGACGGAAAATATCAAGAGGCGCTTCAACTTCTGGACTCGGCTCTTGCAAAACGGCCAAATGTTGATGGACTTGTGCAGGATCGCCAAATTACAGCCAAAGCCTTCAATCTAATGAATCAGCTGAACGAAGCTGCGACAAGTTTGAAAACGGGAAAACTTGCTGCAGGTGACAAGACACTTCAGGCTGTAGCAAAAGTGTTGAAAGAGCGAGAAGAACCGGTATTTGCCAAGGTACGTACGACTCTAAACAACAACAAGGTGACACTGGCTGTCCTGAAGGTAAAGAAAGAAATCGATAGTTTGACAACCGTACAGGCACTTGCTGAGAAATTGGACACGGTATCGAAATTGAAAGGCAAGGAAGCAGAGGCGGTTCAGAAACAAATCATCGACAAGCTGGCTGGCCTTAGCTATAAGCAAGCTGAACAGCAAGTGAAGAAAAAGGATTTTACGGCTGCATTGCAAACCGTTGATTTGGGACTGTCCTACGCGCCCGAGGATGACAAATTGACAGCATATCGCGAACGGGTGCTGAGTGAGAAGAAGGCTTTTGAAAAAGCAGAAGCCGAACGAATTCAACTTGCTGAGCAACAAGCGGCAGAAGAAGACCTGAAAAACCGCACAGCAGCGGTGAGTATTGTAGACGTAGAAGCGACGCTTGATATGTATGGCGATCTGTATATAAGCGGCTCAATCGTGAATAATGCCACTCGTCCTATCTCTTCCGTGACGGTTATGCTGGACATCTACAGCTCAGACGGGGCATATCTCGGTCAAACCTATGCGGATGTGTATCCAAGCTGGCTTGATGTAGGGGATCAGGGATTTTTTGAAACGTATTATTACGGTGTGTACGAGGAAGCTGAAGTTTCTGTAGTGAACGCAACGTGGTATCTGGAATAGGAGGACAGGTTGGAATGGCCAAACGAACATGGAGTACGATTATATCCAGTGCAATTATTATTGGAGCGGGAGCAGGAGGGGTGTTCTGGATTCATCAGTATTCAGCAGATCAACTGCAGGATGGACCAAGACTGGCTGTTGTCACTACGAAGGAAACGGCAACCACAGCGTCTAAACCGTCCTCCCAGACAGCCGTGAAGAAAACACGTAAACAGATTATTGAAGAGAGTCAGAAGAAAGTGGTTACAATTGAGAGCAGCAGCGGACTGGGTTCCGGTTTTCTCTACAATGATCAGGGGGATGTGGTAACTAATGCTCACGTGGTGGAGGGGTCGAAAGAAGTAACGATTCGAACCCTGAATCATGAGGAGTATAAGGGAACCGTTATCGGGATTGGAGAAGAGACGGATGTTGCTGTCGTCAGGGTGCCTGATCTGAAAAAAGTTAAACCGTTACCTATCGCCAAATCCAAAGCGGAGACGGGTGATGAGATTCTCGCTCTGGGTAGTCCGCTGGGTCTGGAGAACACCGTAACTACAGGCATTATCAGCGGAGTTGGCCGCAGCTTCGAAATTGCCCCGTATATCTATAGTAATCTGTATCAAATCTCGGCGCCTATTACACACGGCAACAGCGGTGGCCCACTGATCAGTGCAGAAACCGGTGAAGTATTGGGCATTAATTCAGCCGTTGTGGAGCAGGAAGGTGGAATTGGGTTCAGCATTCCGATCACCAGTGTATTGAAGCAGGTCCAGGCCTGGTCTGAGAAACCATCATCGTCTAAAACGGCGGTTCAGACGAGTGGCAGTCAGGGATCGGGAGCAGACTCAGCTTCTTTGGAAGCGGAGGGTCTGGTGACCGAATTTTATATGAACCTGAATCTGAATGACTATGTTACCGCATATGCCTTGCTTGGCAGTGAGTGGCAGAGCGGTATAAGTTATGCCAAGTTCCGTGAAGGTTACATCAACACCAGTTATGTTACCATTGCCGAAGTTTCGTCCTCAGACAAGTCAAATGATGAAATAGAGGTCACTGCGGTTATTACAGCGGATGAACGAAAAGACAGTGAATTGGTCACCACGAAATATAAAGTTACGTATCAAGTCGGTTATGAAAATGGACAACTGAAAATACTTCATGGTCAAGGAAAAAAAGTGAAATAAAAGTTATGTAGGGAGAATGGGCACCAAGCCGATTCTCCTTTTTGATTGCTTAAGTGTGATGGTTCTGTTAAAATACAGAACGAACGTTCAGTATGCAAGAGGCGGAGTGAAATGGATGAGTATGAATAAAAAGCAAATTCAAACCGAGCAGACCAAGAAGAAACTTGCGGATGCCTCAAGAGCTCTTTTTGTGCAAAAAGGGTATAAAGCAACTTCCATTGAAGATATTGTGGCTGCGACAGGCAGCAGCAAAGGCAATATCTATTACCATTTTAAAAGTAAGGAAGGCCTCTTTCTGTATCTGATTGATGAGTGGGATCGGGAATGGGAAGAGAATTGGGCGGCCAAGGAGCATCTGTATCATACTTCTACGGAGAAGATCTACGGCTTGGCAGAACAATTAATCCTCGACGATATGAATCACCCGCTAACCAAGGCGGCAGATGAGTTTTTTACCGGGGAAAAGAAAGAAAATGATATTGAAGAACGAATATCTTTGATGTTTGAGCGGCATATTCAATTTAACAAACAATTGGTGGAACAGGGGATAGAGAGCGGAGAGTTCAAGGCAGACAACGCAGACAATCTTGCGCTCATTCTGGAAAGCACCATTATTGGACTTAGTCAGCTGTCGCGCGGAATGGAGCCAGAACAGGCTCTTGCCTTATACCGCCAAGCGGCTAGCGTATTCTTATATGGAATAGCAAAAGATAAAGCTTAAGGCAACATTTTGACAACTACGGAGGATGGAATCATGGCATTACTTACACGGAACAGGGGCGCATTGCTGCTGTTAATGTTTAATATTTTTCTCGTTTTTACAGGTATAGGTCTTGTTGTACCTATTATGCCTGCGTACATGGATCTACTGCATATCACCGGGTTCACGGTTGGTTTGCTGGTAGCAGCATTCTCCTTCACGCAGTTTCTGTTTTCTCCAGTTGCGGGCCGTTGGTCTGACATCTTGGGACGTAAAAAAATTATTGTTGGCGGCATGTTAATCTTTGCTGTATCGGAGTTTATGTTTGGTGCTGTGAATGCACCATCGCTGCTCTTCGCGGCCCGGATGCTTGGCGGAATCGGTGCAGCAATGATCTTCCCGGCAGTTATGGCGTATACCGCAGATATTACGACAGATGAAGAACGCGGTAGAGGCATGGGATTAATCAATGCGGCAATTACTACAGGATTTATTATTGGTCCGGGGATCGGCGGATATATCGCGGACTTTGGCATTCGGATTCCTTTCTATGCCGCAGGTATTGCAGGTTTGCTGGCATCCATCATTACATTGATTATTTTGCCGGAATCGACCAGAATTACCGGAGAGCAAACCAAACCTGTTGCGGGTGCATCGAAGGTCAAAAGCCCGGGCATGGTTTCCCAGTTGCTGCATTCGTACCGGGAGCCTTACTTTTTCAGTTTGATTATCGTATTTGTCATGGCGTTTGGTCTGGCTAACTATGAGACGGTATTTTCACTGTTTGTGGATCACAAATTTGGCTTCACCACCAAGGATATTGCATTCATTATTACGTTTGGTTCCATTGCGGGAGCTGTGGTGCAGGTCTCCATGATTGGCTGGCTGTTAAACCGGTTTGGTGAGAAAAAAGTCATTTCGGTCTGCTTGCTTTTTGTAGCCGTATTTGTACTGTTGACCTTGTTTGTGAACACCTACTGGATGATTCTTGTCGTAACGTTTATCGTCTTCCTTGGTATGGATATATTGCGTCCGGCAATCAGTACGCAGATGTCCAAACTGGCGGAAGAACAGCAAGGCTTTGTGGCCGGATTGAACTCAGCCTACACAAGTTTGGGGAATATCGCAGGTCCAATTGTAGCGGGAGCACTGTTTGATGTGAATATCAACTATCCTTACGTTTCAGCAGCTGTTGTTCTGGCAATCTGTTTCCTGTTATCTCTGCGGGTATTAAGAGGAGTTAACTCCACAGGCAACGCCAAAGCAGAAATGTAATCCTGATTTGAATATGAATGAGTGAGTGAACCAAAACAAAAAGCCAGTCGGCTACACATGAACGATGTGTAAACGACTGGCTTTTTATTTTACAGTATTAACGCACTTCTCCATTGGTTTCAATCAGTTTTTGATACCAGTGGAAGCTCTGTTTGCGGATACGTCTTAATTCCTTGATATCGAATTCTTCCCGATCCACGTAGATGAATCCATAACGTTTGCTTGATCCCTGATGTGTGCTGACCAGATCAATCGCAGACCAAGGGCAGAAGCCGAATACATCTACACCGTCTGTAATAGCCAGTTGAATCTGTTCGATATGTTTATTGAAAAACTCGATGCGGTAAGGGTCGTTGATCACGTCGCCTTCCTCTAGTTTATCAAATGCACCCAGACCATTCTCGGTAACGATCAATGGCAGATGATAACGGGAGTAGATCTGGCGCAGCGTTGAGCGGAAACCAACGGGATCAATTTCCCAACCAAATTCAGTCTTTTGCAGATTTGGATTTACAGATCCTCTGTAAGCTCCTGGCTCCCCGACGATTTCATGCTGGTCTCCTGTATGGGAGAAGTCATTGCCATCATTCAGGCTTTCACCAACGGTCTGTGATGTATAGTAGTTAAAAGCGATAAAATCAGGGTTTCCTTGAGCCAGGATGTCCATGTCTCCATCTTCAATGACAGGGGTATATCCTTTTTCTTCGAGATAACTCCAGGCAATATGATTGTAGCGTCCATATACCGCCATATCGAGATAGAGCCAGTTGCGAATGGCAGCATAGTTATCAGCAGCGAGCGTATCTTCCGGTTTGGAGCTCGCGGGATAGATAACACCGATATTGGGAGCTGGGCCGATTTTGGCTTCAGGCAGCATCTCATGACACAGAACCATGGCTTTGGCTTGAGCGACCAGCATGTGGTGATTTTGCTGATACAGAGTTTTTTGTGGATCAACAAGTGTTGTATCCAGGGTACCCAGAGAGCCGGGGTGAAGGATTAGCATATTTTGTTCATTGATGGTCAGCCAATATTTGACCCGGTCACCGTAGTTTTCATAAAGTGTTTTGGCATATTGTTCAAAGGCATCTATCGTTGCACGGTTGGACCAGCCCCCTTTTTCTTCAAGCGCATAAGGAAGATCAAAGTGATACATGGTCACAATGGGCTCAATACCGTATTTAATCAACTCATCAATCAAGGAATCATAAAATGCCAGTCCCTTTGGATTTACTTCACCTGCTCCTTGCGGATAGATGCGAGTCCAGGCGATGGAGAAACGGTAGGCTTTGAAGCCCATTTCGGCCATCAGGGCCACATCTTCTTTGTACATATGATAGTGATCACTGGTTACCTTGAAGTCGGTTACGCCTTCCACATGATTGCCCATGTCGATGACAGAAGGGCCTTTGCCATCTTCATCCCAGGCTCCCTCAATTTGATAGGCGGAGGTTGATCCTCCCCAGAAGAAATCTTTAGGAAATGGTTTAAGTTGAGTATGCTTCATTGTTAGTTCCTCCTAAATTGAATACATATGATATAAGTTGAGTTAGACAAGAGTTAGACAACCAAAGTCAGCAGGACATCGTTTTTCTGTACATGCTCTTGAGTCGTTTCGAATACATCCACTTCCTGCTGCGTGAGAGTAACAATGACAGGAGTCACGGTTTCGTATCCAGCCTCTTTAATTTTATCGATTTCAAAATGGATCAATAGATCGCCTTGTCTTACGATATCGCCTTCCTGAACGACAGGATTAAAATGTTTCCCCTTCAGCGCCACCGTGTTAATACCAATATGAATCAAAATCTCGGTACCTGCGTTGGTCGTTAATCCAATGGCATGTCCAGTTGGGAAGAGGGAAGTTACAACGCCATCCACGGGAGAGACGACTTCACCAATCTCAGGAACAATTGCCAATCCTTTGCCCATGGCACCTGTTGAGAAAGCAGGATCGTTAATGGTGCTTAAGGCTACAGCTTTACCTGTAAGAGGACTATAAATTTGTTCTTTTTTGATTTCAGTTGTTTTTGCCTCAGGTACGACAGGAAGTTCTTCCGGTGTACTTTCAGTCAATGTATTGGAAACAGATTCATTTTTTTCGGAAGAAGCTGTGTCTTTAGTTTTGCTTTCATATCCGAACATCACGGTCAATATCGCTGCTACAGCAAAGGAGCAGGCAATCGCAATCACGTAGACAACCGTTGGTGTATAGACAGGAATGGCAAATATATTGTGGAACACATAAGCAGTCATTTTAACGCCAAAGTGACCATTAATGGCACCGCCGATCGCACCTGCAATGACAACGATAGGAATCACTCGTTTATAACGCAAGATCAGACCGTATACGATCGGTTCAGTGACACCTGCAAGTAAACCGGTAAGGCTGGTGGAACCTGCAAGGGTTCTCAGAGTTTTGTTCTTTTTGGCTTTCAGGAAAATACCAAATGCTACACCGATTTGTGCAAACACAGCTGCAGCTGCCATGGCTTCAATCGGATCGCCGCCAACCCCGATATTCTGAATCGTGATTGGTGTGAAACCCCAGTGGAGCCCGAAGACAACCATGAAGGTCATGAATCCACCCAGTACAACTCCTGACAAAATACCGCTGACACCAATAAGCCAAGTTACGCCGGAGGAGATCCAGTCACCTACCGTGGTGCCGAATGGTCCGAAGGCCATTGCGGACAAAGGAACCATAATCATCAGAGCAATCATCGGTACCAGGAACAATTGCAGATCTTTCAAAATGATTTTCTTCAGTAGTTTGTCGAGTACAGCGTAGATGCTGATCGATATGAAGATCGGGAACACGCTGGCTGAATAATTCATCATGACAACGGGTATGCCGAGGAACGATACATCCGAGCCTTTATCCATCAGTCCGGTAAAGTTCGGCTCCATCAGAGCGGCACCAATTACACCGGCTACATAAGGATTGGCTTTCAGTTTCATACCAAGTGTGATACCGAGGAAGATAGGCAAGAAATAAAAGACTGCGTTCCCGGCAGCAGATAGAATCAGGTACGTGTCACTTGTATCAGACATCCATCCAAGCATAGTCAGGACAGTCAACAAAGCTTTTAACATACCTGATCCTGCCATGGCCGGGATTAAAGGTGAGAAACTTCCGGATATAATTTCAAAAACTTTGGATAAAACCGATGTTTTTTCTCCTGTGGACTCAGCAGATGAGGAAGAATCCCCTCCAAAATCTCTGTTCTTCATGATCTCTGCATATACATGAGCCACATTGCTGCCAATGACGACCTGGAACTGTCCGCCGCTTTCGACAACGGTAATGATACCATCGTGTTTCTCGAGCGTTTCGCGTTCAGCCTTTTTCGAATCCTTCAGATCGAATCTCAGCCGGGTTGCACAGTGGACAAGACCATTGATATTGGCTTCTCCGCCGACGAGACGAACGATGTCATCCCCCATTTTTTTATGATCCATGTTCATTCTCCTTTGTTGTTAAGATTGCCTGAAAACAAAAAAATACCTAAACGAATGGCTATGATCATCGGAAAGATGACCCGTTGCCAATCATTTAGGTATCGCCTGCTTTACCAGTAACAATCCTTGTCGTTAAGTTGTGAGACCTACTATAAATGACGCCGAAATCGTTTGCAAGCTTTTTTTATTCAGCGTCCAGCATTTCGTTACGGGAAGTGACACGGTGAATATGGATCGTCAAGTACACTTTTTCATCAATGGACATGGCGCTTTCAAACTTCTCTTCAAGGTATTGATTAATCAGTTGTGTACACTGAAAAGCCTTGGCATATTTGTCTTTAACCTGCTCATACAGGAAGTTATCACCCGATGCAAATTGCTCCTGTTCATTACTCAGCATTCTCTGCACAAAGTATTGCAGATGGGTAATAAACCGGGAATAATTAAATGAATTTTCATCCAGGGCGATGTGGTAATGATTGGTGACAATGTTGAAAATATCATCAATAACCTCGGTAATTTCAACCGTTTGTTTCATACCCTGACCATCTTGGCGAGCGTTGACAAAATGCATGGCAATAAAGCTGGCCTCATGCTCATCCATTTGGATGCCGAATTGTTCCTGAATCAGATCTACTGCATTCATGCCAATCCCAAATTCCTTTTTGTAAAACTTCTTGATTTGCCACAAAAGGGAATTCTTCAGTCCGACGGATTTGCGGTACCTTGTAATGGCGAATTGAATATGATCAATTAACGATATATAGATATTATCACTAAAAATATCGCCCATTTCCTTTTTGGCGTAGCCTACAATTTCGTCAGCTAATTTTAAATATTCAACCGATGTTTCACCGATCAGGTCAATCAATTTTTGCGGTATTTTATCCGATTTCAGCACAAAGGTTTTCTCGATTTTATCCTCATCCACGGGCTGCCCATTCTTCTTCTTGAAGCCCAGACCGTTGCCGATGACAACAAACTCTTGGCCTACCTGATTCTCGGCGCGAATGACGTTGTTGTTGAAAATCTGTCGGATGATCATGTATGTGTTCACCTCAATAGCTCGTAATAATAACAAAAAACCCAAACAAAGGCTTATTAGACAGCCTTTTGTTTGGGTATCGCCTGCTTACCAGTAACAATCCCGAAGAAGACACAGCTTCCTCTTTCAATTATGTCCACTATACCGCTTTCATAACAGAATAACAATACAATGATTTATGGAAATGAACGTAAAGACGTCAATTTTTGTTATAATAAGAAAGCTGGAAGTGAAGAAGATGGGCTGGGTTGCATAATAAGTTACCGAGGACGGTCATTTTTAAGCATATACAGGATTATTGGAGTGATAACATGAGCAAAGCAAAAGGAAAAGGCGGTACCGGCCGTGGTACTGGCAAAAAAGGCTGGAACCGTTGGCAAGCCGCCGCTAACCGGGCGAAAAGTGCCCCGAAGCCTTATAAAAGTAAAGGCACAAAGAATAAAACCGATGCCGAAACGCCAAGTGACAAGTCCCAGTAAGTGGGCACGAGATAAGTTGGAGAAGAGATCTGACCTGAAACAGGGCAGCTCTCTTTTTTTTGGCTTGATGCGTTAAAAAAATTATGCTTAACAGAGCCTAATAAGTGATATCCAAATTGCCGATATAAATGGTAAATTACCCCTGTGTGGTGTCGATATACTACCTAGAACAAAGGAGATTTGTCATTGTCCAATAAAAGAATGATACACACAATTAATTTGTTTATGGTTGGTGTTACGCTTACTGCGTGCAGCTCTTCGTCAGGTGTTCCCAATACTCCTGCGGTCTCCAAATTTATTTCTTCGAAAAAAACGGTTAATGAAATACCTGTAACAATATTCTCTAAGAACAAGGAAGTGGAAATAACCCTCTCTTCGGATTGGAAGGTTTCAACAGAACTTATTAATCCATCACTATTGAAGTTATCGCCAGTGGATCGAACAAAGTCCATCCGAATCGACCGAGTGAACCGGGCAGACTACTTATCGGATACGTCATTGACCGATTACATGGCAATCCACAAGAAAAATATTGAATCCAAACAAGGCCCAAAGAGAAAGAAAGATGAGATCATCAGAACCAGCAATCTAACTATTGATAAAAAGGAGGCTTACGTAAAAGAAGGAAGAACCAGTTATGAGAGGAATCAATTCGGGTACATTACAGCATACCTAGAAAGTAACTACCATTTTTATATCATTACATATACATCGATGTATGAATTTACGTTAGCAGACCGGGAATTTTTCGAAAAAATGTCTCAACAATTTCGGATATTGAATGATGAACCATCAGACCTTGTCCTTTCATCGACCGATCTTACATCGCATCAGGGAAAATATTCTCAATTCCAGATCCGTACTCCATCTAATTGGGAAGTTCAAGATTTTGAATTACGGGGTTCAGATCTGGATATCTCTCTGCAGGCAAACAATGATTACATGTCGATATATCTCGAACCAAAGGAAGAATCTGATTCCGATCTAACGTTAGAGGAGTATGGACGTTATGTCGCTGAAATGTATGCTGATCCAGAGAACTCCATTCTCGTTCCAGAACGCACGTCTGTTGAAATCAATGGTTTGAAGGGGATTCAGATGGAAGGGTACCAAGTAGTAAATAAACGTAAGATTGTCCAGCTACACACCATTTTAGAAGCACAGGATCATTTTGTAGAGATCGTGTTCTATACGGGTGAGGGTCGATATGATCGGGTAAAGAAAGAGTATCAGAGATATACAAGTACCTACAAGGAAAATAAAAGGTGAAGTTATAAAGGTATAAGAGATCTGCCCACCCGATATCTGGATAAGATCTCTTAAATCTGTAATACAGTCTATTATATAGCAGCTTGAATGAAAGAAGATGGCTCCGAAACTTCAAGTGACAAGTCCGTTTAAATGGGCACGAGATAGAGTAGAGAAGGGAACTGACCTGAATACAGGGATGGTCTCTTTTTTATTTCATCGCAAGCGCATCATATTAAACGAATAACAAAAAACCAAGACGCAGGAATTACCCTCAAGCATCTCGGTTTTTTTGTTATTAACGTTCTTATGGTTTACTTGGTATTCAGCTCTAGTTGGCCCTTACTTTAAAGAAAGAGATCAGTTCTTGCAATTGGCCCGATACAGCCGAAAGTTCATCAGAGGCAGCAACAATGGAGGCCATGGATGATTCCTGTTCGGCAATGGATTGCTCAATCTGTTTGCTGCTATGTGCTGCTTTGCTGACGCTCGCAGACAACTCATCCGCAGTAGCGGACATTTCCTGTGTGCTGGCGGATATTTCTTCGGTAGAACTGGAGATATCCTGAATTTGGTTAGCGACTTTGTTCGTAGCTGTCAAAATATCTTCAAAAAATTGCCCCGTCTCCATAGTGACCTGAGATCCCTTCACCACTTCTTGGGAGCCAAGCTGCATAGCTTCGGCAGATTGAAGGATATCGCGCTGAATGCCGTCAATTAAGGTACGGATTTGTTTGGCAGAATCCTGGGACTGTTCAGCGAGCTTGCGGACTTCTCCTGCGACAACCGCAAACCCTTTTCCTTCCTCACCTACACGAGCCGCCTCAATGGAAGCATTCAGGGCGAGCAAATTAGTCTGATCTGCAATTTGCGTAATCATATTTACGATGCTGCTAATTTCGTTGGAGCGGCTTTCCAGAGACTGTATCGATTCCGACGTGTGCTTCACCGCACCAGAGATCAGTCTCATCTGCTCAACCACTTGTTGCATAATCTCATGACCTGTATTGGAACGTTGTTCCATGCTTAATGCCTCATCCGCTACATCTGCAGAACTGCTGGCAATCGTCTGCACAACGGTAGACATTTCTGTCATTGCTCGGGCACTTTCCACGCTCGCCTGATCCTGGGAGCGAAGGCCGTGAGAGATGTCCCGAATATTGCTGCTGATCATCTGGATATTATCGTTATTTTTCTCGGAAATATCTAATAATTTCTTGGATGAGTCAGAGAGATGATAAGATGTCGTTTGGACTTTGAACATCGTGTCATTGAATCGCTGAATCATCGTATTGAATTTTTCATTGATAATTCCCAGATCATCCCGTCCGGTTTGGATGGTTACATCCAGATTGCCTGCGCTTGCAGTCTCAATACCCTTCATAAGGTCACGGATTGGCTTAAGTGTTTTCTTTAATAGAATAAACTGCAGTACCATAAACAGGACCAGGAAACCGATAAGGAAAATACTACTGTATGTAATCAGCTTATGAAGTCCTTTTGGAACTGCGTTTGCATCAACGTCGAAGTAAAGTGCGGCGTACATTTTTCCTTCGGCATTTTTGATAGGGTACATAATCGTAGTCCAAGTACCGTATTCGTCCGTATAAAAGCTGCTTAATGCAGGTTCCTCGTCGTTTTTCATACCTTCAAGAGCTATAACATTTTTCTGTGGTAATGGATACATTGAACCTGCTGCCATATTGCTTTCTTCAAAAGGCCCCAACAAATTAGTAGGAATCGCGATGATGGACGTCTGATTTCCTTCCTTCAGTTCAGTGCCGAAGATATAGGCTTGTGCAATATTGGGATATAGCTCGTGGATGGAATCCAGGTATTCTCTTAATTCTTTCTGAACAGGTCCAGAATAACTTTTCTCTTTTACTGCTTCAATTACTTTGTCTGTATCCAGATCATCAAACCATTTCTGTGTTGTAACTTCAGCCTGCTCGTACAATTGTTGACTCAGAATATTCTTTTGCAGTTGATATCCCGCAGTAATGAGGATAACCCCAATCAACATAATACTGCCGAATGAAATAACGAGATTTTTAGCAAAGAAGGGAAGAGTACTCCACCTTATCTTATTTAACAACATAGTTCACTCCTTTTTCTAATTATGACCATCTGGATGCGTGTTCGCTCTACGTATGGTGCTTCGTATCCATGTGATATATCGTAATAGGGTTAGACTAATGTTAGTTTTTGAATGAAAATGATGCTTTAGTACCAAGGTTTTCAGAATTTTCCTCATTTCTTTCATTATTGTGTTCATTATTAAAAAATGCGCAAATTTATAACGGCAATTTCTTTGAAGATTGGGGAAATTAAATGCCAAAAGGAATAAGGACCCTTCATTTTAAAAAGTGAATTGTGCCTAACTTGTATATACATAAAGGGGTGAGGGATTTATGTTGAAATAAAGATATGCGCATATACGAAATACATTAATACGCAAAAATGACTCTAAACGAGACTTGGCGAATACGAAAAGATCAATGAACGATATCCTATTACTGTAATGAAAGACAACAGTATATAGATGAAGCTAACTTAATAAGTAGTGACATTAATGAAGAAAAGTTTTCATGGCCCTACAAGACAAACTGTTCATTAGAGTATTAACGTTGGAATTACAGCCAGTATAGGCTATCCCATAGAACGCATAGAGTGGTTCCGTAGATTCCGTTAACTTAACAACCGCTGGAGACATTTATAATAGGAAAGTAGATCAACTAAATATATTGAAATAAAATTAATTTATAATATGGGTTGTAATTAGTATTAGAACATGATATATTATTAATCCGGCCAAGAAAACACGAGAAACACGGTGCGGCAAGCGAATGAAATAAGCTTCGAAAGAAACTTAAAAAAAGAGCTTGCAAAGTTGGTTCGGACGTGATATTATATAAGAGTTGCTGAAGAAAACAACGACGGCAACGAAAACGAGTTTGATCTTTGAAAACTGAACAACGAGTGAGTAACGATCTTGCTTGCAAGATCGACGCTGAGAAATCGGTACGAGTCTTCGGACTGTATGATTTCAAAGCGAAACAATGAGATTTTTAATCTCGTCAGTTTCAAAATGAGCTTATCGCTCTTTTCAAATACTTGAGATGATTTTCATAGCGTTTAACCACGCTACTGAAATTCATCTTTATTGGAGAGTTTGATCCTGGCTCAGGACGAACGCTGGCGGCATGCCTAATACATGCAAGTCGAGCGGACTTGAAGAGAAGCTTGCTTCTCGGATAGTTAGCGGCGGACGGGTGAGTAACACGTAGGCAACCTGCCCTCAAGTTTGGGACAACTACCGGAAACGGTAGCTA